>CAZSUV010000001.1:0-454213 GCA_964610125.1 uncultured Candidatus Saccharibacteria bacterium
TTCATTAGTGTATATATGGCGGAGAGAGAGGGATTCGAACCCACGGTACGATTACTCGTACGAACGCTTTCCAAGCGTTTCCTTTAGGCCACTCAGGCATCTCTCCATATTGAAACGATGGCGTACCTGGCCGGATTCGAACCGACGACCTACTGCTTAGAAGGCAATTGCTCTATCCAATTGAGCTACAGGTACATATTCTTGGGGTATTTTATCACAAAGAATCCTATTTTTATATATCTACGATCTCAACAAGAATACCACCCTGTCTCTTTGGGAAGTAGTAAAGTGATTGTGGAAAATTCACAGGATTAAATTCGTACATAGTTGCTTTGTCTGAATACTTGAGACTATCTAAATATGCTCCCCCCTCTTTCCATTTCTTCCCTTTTAGATTGTTAACAATCTCGGTCTTGTCTACTTTAGGTTGTACTGAACCACTAGCGGTAAGTTTGATTAATACTGAGCTATCAGTATTTTGTATTACAGAAACCTCTTTCTTAATATCATCTCCTAAAGTCAATTCTAAATTCTGATCAGTTTTGAAAAGATTCTTTGCTTGAGCCTCACTTGTAAGCAAGGTCTCTACTCCATCATCAAAACCTTTGTTGTAGTAATAAGTTCCAGAACTTGTAACGGTAAGGGAAAGGTTTGCTTGTGTAGTAGCTGCTCCTACTGCAATATCTGTCTTTATACTATCCTTTTTGATTTCACTCTTTATACTGTCCAAAACCAAAGCCCAGTCGCCCTGTTTTTCCTTTAGGGTTTGTTCTGCCTCACTAATGGAGGCGGTCTTTAATTCCTCGCTTGCTGTATTTACATCTGAAAGGGAAAGCACTGTATATTCTGTTTTTGTTCCACCTGTAAATGTCCCGGATTTCTTTCCATATACCTCGTCGGTGGAATGATTTTTAACGGTGAAGTTAGTTTCTGGAGTATTATATTCCTCCCCTATATCTGTTGCGTGTACTGGTACTGTTGCTGGCGTGTCGCATTCTAAAGTAACCGCACTATCCAATGTATATGTTTTCCCATCTGGCGTAGATGTGACAACCTGACCTGCAGCTAATGAAAGTGCTGCCGCACAATCCATTCCACCGTGTATGAGTCTAACTGCACCTGTAGCCTTCTCCCCTTTATATGCTTTTCCAGTTGCTGTAACGGAAGCTGAGCGAGATTCTTCAATGGATTCAGTTTTAATTGGAATTTTTAATTCAGCAAAATTAACCTCTTTTATATTTGAATCCCCAGTAAAAGTTTTTTCAATACTAACATCTTGTGCTTTGACAAAGACTCTTACTTTAACGAATGGGCCGGTGTTTAGATATATCACAATGACTAAAGCAGCAACAGAAACGAGGGATATTAACAAGATTGGGAGGAGTTTCTTAAATTTCCTAACAAGTGGAGTTTGTGGACCAGTGGGAAGTGAAGATTTTGGTTTGAATTTAAGAGAATCAGGCCATTTAAACCATGATTGTTTAATTTGTGTATGTTGTTCTCCTCTAGCTATATCTTTAAAATCAATATTTGAAAGATTAGGGTTTTGAATTATTGGAGCTTCTGCTGTTGGAAGATCCTCACCCACCGATATAATGATGCCATCTTGGTGTATTGTTTTTACATCTTTCTTATTCTCAATATCTGTTCTACTTTTTTGGATCGCTTCATTTACGCGAGTTTCAAAACTTGTTTTCTGATTTTTCATATCTTGTGTTGGAGTTTCTAAAACCTCTTTCTCTATTTCGATTTTCTCAATCACAGCAGTAGCCTTTTCTTCTTGAGCTTGTGCTTTTTCCCATATATCCTCGGTAGGATTGTTTGGAGTATCGATTGTAGTTATTCCTGCTATTTTTGAATTTCTTTCTCCGGTTGGATTCTTGATAATCTGACAGACAAGAATCTTGTTTTCTTCGTCTGCGGTTTCTTTTATTACTGAAAGATTGATGGAACTAATTAATATATCTGATTCTTCTGCGAAAGTAAGGATTATACGATCTGTCTTTGCGCTTATGATACCGCTGACAACATCTGTGAGCTCATCTTCTTTTCCTATGACAATCTTTGTTATTTTGCTATTTTCTTCCATTATGTTGGTATATTTTTTGATCTATTTACTTCGTTATCATATGCAAATTTTGCTAAAGCTGCAGGGGTAATATCAAATATATATTTTAGATCCCCACTCAAGTCTACTATATTATCTAGCTTCTGTGGAGTGAAATATTCTATACGTGGTACTACTGGAAATGGAAGATATTTTTTCCATGGGAACTCAAGCATTACTTCCTTAATTTCCGGCAGTAATGCTCCACCACCGCAGAGGTATATCTGCCCAGGAAATGTATCTATATCATCGCAACTGTAAAACGCTGTTTTTAGTGTCTTCATCCAAAGATTAGCGACAGGATATACAATTTTTTGGACTTCTCTTGCAAGATCTTTTCCTAGATCCTTTTCTGCGTATTTAATTTTTCGTTGTTCAGCATGGCGGTAATCTATGAAGAGTGTATTGGCTACTTCTTTGGTGAATGTTCTTCCTCCAAATGCAAACATCTTGGTCTCTATGATGTTCCCTTTCTCTACTACTGCGACATCTGATGTTCCTCCGCCGATATCTATGAATATTGCAGAAAAATCTTTGTTTGAAGAACCATTAAATGCTCTAGCTACTGCAAATGGCTGGGAAACGATTCCTAATATTGTGAGATTTAACTCTGCGGCTACTTTTCTCAAAGCTTCAACATATGTTTTAGGTGCAAAGGAAGCATAGAAGTTAAGTTTGACTTCTCTTCCTTTATATCCAACGAGTGAATCAACAGGCATTCCACCTATCTCTAATCCAGTCTTGGTTATATGTAATATTTCAATATCATCATTTTGTAATCCAGTTCTTGCGCCTAAGTCTTCTTTACCATTCACTTCAATCTTCTCTTTAATCTGCTTTATGATATTATCCTGTTCTTTTGTAGTTACCTCTTTGTCAAAATTCTCTTCTCTTTGGTAATTAATCACAATTGATACCCCTTGGATGTATTCTCCTGCTATGCCCATAACAACATGCTTTGGCATTTCATCATCTGACAGTCGGCTTGTGAGTTCTGAAATTGAAAGTCTGCAGTTAGCAAGTACCGTATCGAGGTTTGTAATTATTCCACTTCGCATTGCATTTTGCTGTTGTTCAATACGTGAGATTTTTTTAATCTTGATTCCTGTACTCTCCATCGAGAAAAGAATGCTCTTAAGTTTCTCTGTCCCGATGTCTAACGCAATGACGTTTTTGTTAGAATCTAACAATGAATTGTTTTCAGAAAAGTTTCTTAAAAAAGGCAAGTTTAGCATACGAAAGTATAGCACATTTGAGGAATTAGATAATCACCGTGAGGATAATTGGTTCTCTCTCTGTCTTCTTGTAAATGAGCTTGCTGAGCTCTTTTTCGATTGCATCTTTAAAGTTGTCAATATTTATATTCTTGTTATCTTGTGCCTGCCTCTCCCAATCATGATGTATATCGAAGATGAGGTTTTCAATCTCTTTTAGTAACTCTTGTGAGCCTTTCATATATACAAAACCTCTGGAGATGAATCTTGGCCTGCCAATAATCTTCTTTGATTTAAGATTCATATTTAATACTGTTACAAACATTCCAAATTCTGAGAGCTGCTTTCTATCTTTCAATACAATATCTCCAGTATCTCCTACTCCGAGTCCATCTATGAGGATTGGTTTTGATTCTACTTTCTTTCCCTTAACCCATTTATGTCCGTCTAACATCCAGACTTGCCCATCATCGGTTAAGAGAATATCTTCATCTCTCATACCCCATTTAAGGAAGTTTTGCTTGTTGAAATATCTAAATGTTAAAGGCCCATGAATTGGCATAACAGTTCTTGGTTGTATGAGGTCATACATCATCTTCATATCTTCTTGGTTGCCGTGGCCTGTGGAGTGAATCTTTAAATCAATGGTATCTTTTACTAAATCGGCACCCAATCCAATGATTCTGTCTGTCATTCTTCCAATGGTACTGATGTTTTCAGGAATTTCTGAAGAAGACATTATGATTAAATCTCCTTTGTGTATCTTTATGAACTTGTGCTCATTCAACGAAATTCTATTTAATGCTGCGAATCTTTCTCCCTGGCTTCCTGTACAGAGTAAAAGCAACTCATTATCTGCATATTTGTTAATATCTTTTTCTTTTATGAAAAGAGAATCTTCCGCGGTTATATATCTTTTTCTTCTAGCAATATCTATAGCCTGATCAAGACTTCTTCCAGAAAGTACAATCTTTCGTTTGGTAATCTTTGCTACTTCAATTAATGAATACAAACGAGTAATTAAAGAAGAAAAGGCTGCGACTACTACTCTGCCCTTCTGTCTTCCAATGAGGTCTGCAAGATTCTCAAAAATTTCTTTCTCTGAAGGTGCTTTCCCAGGGTTGGTAGCATTAGTACTTTCCATTAATGCAACGTCTATTCTTCCTCTTAACTGTCTTAATTTCTCATAGTCTGTTTGAGGTTCGTTTGCAGGAGTTAAATCAATTTTGTAGTCTCCAGAGAAGAATACATTTCCATTTGGTGTTTCTAAAAATATTGAAAATGCATCTGGAATACTGTGATTAATACCGATGAATGTTGCTTGGAAATTTCTTCCAATTTTCAATTGTGATTTTCTATCTACGCCATAGATCTTTACCTTACTGAGCATATTGTATTCCTTCATCTTCTCTTCGATGAGGGCTTTAGCAAAACCTCCAGCATAGATTGGAGGGTATCCAAGCTCTGGTAAAATCCACTTTAATGCGCCAGTATGATCTAAGTGACCGTGGGTTATTAATATGGCTTTGATTTTTTCTTTATTCTTTTTGAGATAGCTAACGTTAGGGATTAGGTAATCTATTCCGTACATTTCTTGTCCTGGGAATGAATATCCTGCATCTATCATTACTATTTCATCTCCGTACTCAACGAAATTACAATTTCTTCCGATTTCTGTAGTTCCTGAAAGCGTGCAGAGCTTTAACAATTCTTTTCTATTTGTAAACATGATTTGAGATTATACCAGATATGGGTGTGATATAATAATGGAATTGTTAGCACACATCTAATCACTATATATGGAACGCAATATACCTAAAGCATTTGAATCTACTACATCAGAACTAGAGATATACAAACTCTGGGAATCATCTGGCTACTCTACTCCTGAAAAAGTAGAAGAATATTTAAGAGAGAAAGGTTTGAATGTTGAAAAACCATTCACCATTACTCTCCCACCTCCAAATGCAAATGGAAATTTACACCTAGGCCATATGTGTGGCTATTCGTTCCATGATGCTTTCGCAAGATTCAATAGAATGACAGGTCACCCTTCTCTCTTAGTTCCTGGAAAAGATCATGCTGGTATCCAAACCGAGAGCGCCTTTACAAAAGTGTTACAAAATAATGGCGAGGACAAATGGGAAATGGGAAGAGATGAATTTTACAAACGATGCTATGAATTCTGTATGCAAAATGCAGACAATGCTAGAACTCAAGAAAAGAACATTGGACTTTCTGCGGATTACAATCGTGAATTCTTTACTCTTGATCCTAAACTTACAAAAATCATCTACGAAACCTTCTACAAGATGTATAACGAGGGAATGATTTACAGGGATAAACGTATTGTAAATATATGTCCTAACTGTAAAACGGCACTAGCAGATATCGATACTGATCATGAGGATCGAAGAGGGATTTTCGCATACATCACCTATCCATTTGTTGAGAAGGAAGATGAAAAACTCTTTGGATCTGCTGGTATTACTGTTGCGACAACAAGACCGGAAACAATGTTAGGAGATTCTGCAGTTGCTGTAAATCCTAAGGATGAACGATTTCAGTCGGTTATAGGGCATAAGGTGTTAATTCCAATTGCCAATAGAGAAATTCCAATAATAGCGGAAGAAGAGGTTGATATGGAAACGGGTACAGGAGCTTTGAAGGTTACGCCTGCTCATTCCCCCATCGACTTCGAAATTGGTAAACGACAAGGGTTAGAGATTATTAATGTCATAGATGAGGAAGGTAAAATGACTGGAAATATTCCAGATAGATTTAAAGGTATGGGTACAACTGAGTGTTCGAAAGCTTTGTGTGCAGAATTGGATAAGCTTGGACTCTTGTTTAAAATAGAAACTATCCATCATGAAGTAGCTGTATGTGAGAGATGTGGGACTCCAATTGAACCGGTCATATCTAATCAATGGTATGCAAATGTAGAACCTTTGGCAAAGAAAGCTTTGGAAGCTCTACATAATGGTGATGTTAAGGTTATACCTGAGGGTCAACAAAAAGCCTTAGAATTCTTCTATGAAAATATCCAACCATGGTGTATTTCTAGACAACTTTGGTGGGGTCAGAGAATTCCCGTTTGGTATTCAGGTAGTAAGAAGCTTCATGATTGGTTGAATGAACATTCAAACGAGGGCAGCCCTAGGGCAGCCCTGATTCAGGAGTTCGAGGAAGAATTCCATACAAAAGCCAATGGTACTGGTGAGATTAAATTGGGTGAAGATAGCCCCGAGGGTATATGGGAACAAGAGACAGATATGTTTGATACTTGGTTTAGTTCGGGTCAGGTTCCTTTCTCTACCTTAGGTGGTCCAGATGGTGATGATTACAAGAAGTACTATCCTACTCAGATGATGATCCATGCTAGAGATATTCTTTTCTGGTGGACTGCACGTATGATTATGTTTGGTCTCTACAGAACTGGTGAAGTTCCCTACTCTACTGTATTACTTACGGGTATGATTCTTGCTGCTGATGGTTCTAAGATGTCTAAATCTAAGGGCAATGGTATTGAACCGAATGATGTTTTTCAGAAATATGGTGCCGATGCTTTGAGACTTTGGTACTATTCCGATGCTTTACCTGGTTCTAATGCTCCTCTTAGAGAAGAAAAGATTAAGGGTAATAGAAACTTTGTTAACAAGATTTGGAATGCGAGTAGATTCATATTGATGAATATTGAGGATGAGGAGATTGAGAAGATACAGGGTAAGGATGTTGCAGATACTGAGAGAGTTAAAGCTACTAAGGAGCATATTGAGAAGGTTGGGAAATATATTGAGAAGTATCAATTGAATCTAGGTGCAGAAGCTATTAGGGAGTTCTTCTGGCATGAGTTGTGTGACAAATGGATTGAGGAGATTAAAACTGAAATTAAAGACCAACCTATTGGGAGTGATTTAAGAATTGAGAAACTTTCTGAATTGCTTTGGTTGTTAAAAGAGAACTTAAAGATTATGCATCCTTTTGTTCCTTTTGTTACTGAGGCTGTATGGCAAGAATTAGTAAAATTGGGATTAGCTGAGGGTGTATTAATGGTTGAACAGATTTAACCAAGAGAAAACCCTGCGCGACAACATAGTGCATAATGCACAGGGTTTTCTAATGGAGGAAGCCTTACAGGTCAAACGTATTTTGGAAATCTCTTAGAATTGCTTTTATATTGTTTATGATAACTCTGCCTTGTACTACAAGTGGATCGCTTGTGTCTGACAAATCATACTGTTGACCCAAAAGAGTCGTGTGAGGACTAAATTGAATCTTGGTTTGAATGCGATCTTGGGTCCGACGTAATACCAAAACAATCAATGCTGCTTTATGGTATAAAATGCCAATATCTCGGGGAAGCTTATCGGCGAGAGGTCCAGAAACAAAAGAAATCCGGTCGTCCTGGAAAGTTAATTTCCACGTCGGAATGCAATCTAGCATTCCTTTATTAACTTCAATTCCATATAAGAACTCCATTTTTTCCTCCATTCAGTTTTTAAACAACATTTTATTATACTACTACAGGCTTTGCATTTCCATAATTCACTAATTTACCAATATTTGATATCATCTACAGTAATAATTAAAAGAGAATATATAATGGATAAACAAAAATTTTACCTAACAACAACCCTCCCCTACGTAAATGCAGAACTACATATAGGACATGCCTTAGAGTTTGTACAATCAGATACAATTGTAAGATATTTTAGAAACAAATTAGGAAGAGAAAATGTATTCTTTAATGTAGGAACAGACGAACACGGACAAAAAATATACAACAAAGCGCAAGAAGAAGGATTAGAATTAAAACCATTTGTAGACAAATACGCGCAAAGAGTAATGGATTTCTGTAAACTCTTTAATGTTGAATATGACAATTTCTACAGAACCTCAGATCCAAAACATCATGAGTTAGCGCAAGTATTCTGGAATAAATGTAATGAGAATGGAGATATATACAAAAAACAATATTCAGGACAATATTGCGTAGGATGTGAGAGATATCTAACAGACAAAGAACTCGTAGAAGGAAAATGCCCAGATCACCATACCGTACCCGAGTTAAAAACGGAGGAAAACTATTTCTTCAGACTATCAAAATACAGAGAACCCCTACTCAAATGGTTGGATGAAGAGAAAGCATTTGTAAAACCAGCATACAAGATGGATGAATTGAAAAAATTCATATCAGAGATGGAAGATATTAGTATTTCAAGATTAAAAGAAAATCTCCCATGGGGAATTGAAGTACCAAATGATCCTACCCAGATGATGTATGTATGGTTTGATGCATTAACTAACTATGCAATTGCAGTTGGATATGGAAGTGATGAGGAAAGATTTAAACAATGGTGGGGTCCTGTACAGACATGTGGTCCAGACAATCTAAGATTCCAAGGTGCAATATGGCAGGGAATGTTAGCTTCTGCAGGATTACCACATTCAGAGAAATTGCTTGTGCATGGAATGGTATTAGGCCCTGATGGAACCAAGATGTCTAAGACTGTGGGAAATATCGTTTCTCCATTTGAACAAGAACAAAAATATGGTGCCGAAGTAGTAAGATTCTATCTTTTAACAGGTATTCCTACATATGATGATGCAGCGTACAAGGAAGATGATTTGGTGAATGAATATAACTCGAGATTGGCGAATAATTTTGGAAACCTTTTAAATCGTGTTATTCATTTGGCTAATGCAAAAGAAGCCGAGATGAACAACGAAGCTACTGTAGAGGAAGAATTTAAGGCAACAGTAGATACATATGTTAAAGAAATAAATAGTCTTTATGAAGATTATGAAATCTATCTCGCTGGCGAGAAGATTGATCAACTTGCAGATTACGGAAACAAATATATAACCAAGGAAGAACCATGGTCTAAGGAGAAACCAGAAGCAGAAAAAATATTAAACAATCTGAGCTATCTTTTAAAGTATGTAACTGCTGGGTATTCCCCCATTCTTCCCGTTAGTAGCACAAAAGCATCCGAAGCTTTAGACAAGAGAGAGAAGCTTATTCTGTTCCCTAAATTGGAAGCATAATATGCTATACTAAAAATATAAAAATTTAGAACTGCCTAATGTTCAAGTTTGGAAAACAGTCACAATCGATTGATTTTTTACAGCCGTCATATTCCCCAACGGACGTTTGGTCTACCGCATATATTTGGCTTACCAATGTCGGTAAATATCTGTTAATTGCTGTTGAGGTATTAGTTTTAGGAGTATTTTTTTCAAGATTCATACTGGACAGACAGAACAATGACCTTACTGAAGAGGTAAATGCAAAGGTTACTCTCCTTTCAAATGAAAGCTGGCAGAAAAACGCTGCTGTGTACGAGAATTACCAGTATCTATTAAGCGATATCAAAACTGTAAAGGATAAACAGATTATTAATTCTGTCAAAATAAGTGAACTAATTAGTGGTATTCCCTCTTCGTTGCATCTATCATCTTTTGGATTTTCTGCAAACAAGATTACATTAAGACTAACATCGAATAGTTTAAATTCTATAAAAGATTATGAATCTGCATTGAAAAATAACCCGAACTATTCAAATGTTGTATTCTCAATTGATAAAAATGATGATGAAATAAATGTGAGCGTTAATTTTGCTTTTGTACTTGATTAAATATGGAAAGGAAACGATTAAATACAGAAGAATATATCAAATTAATAAAAGAATCTCCTGGAAAGAAGCGAGGTTATATGTTTTCTGGAGTAACGATTTTTGTATCTATACTCTTAATAATCTTCGCAATAAGACCAACCATTATTACTATAACGGGTATAAATGCTTCAATAAAGGAGAAAAATCGATTGAATACAGCATTAGATGCAAAGATAAGTACACTTAACAAACTAGACAAACAATTTCAGGATATAGGTACAGATCTTAATGATCTTAAGCTAATATATCCTGCGGATGGAAATTTCAGTCTTCTACTTGCCAATATCAACCCTATTCTCTCGAGGAATGGGTTCTTCCTAAATGGTATTAGTTTTGATAAATATAGTGATAAGAATATATCTTTCACACCCAAAGTCCTTGTACCATGGTCTGTGAAGATTTCTACCAAAGGTAAAACCGCTAATGTGATTAACCTCTTAAAGGATCTCGAGGCGATGCCAATGTTCCCAGTTATCGAAAGCTTCTCGTACACCGATCAGAAGGATGAGAGCGGTTTGACCAATTACAGTATAAATATGCGAATATATAAGATAGATAATGCTAACTTTTACGAATAGTAATATATGGATATATTAAAAAGATCGTTAATAGCAATTGTATTACTACTAGTTGTAGTAGTTGCTTGGGTTGGAGCATCGATATACTTTAAACAGACAGCCGTAGATGTAAATCCAAATGCGGCATCATATACTAAGCAAATAAAAAGTGCTTTTGATGCCAATGAATTAGAAGCTGTAACCGAAAGAACGACAAAAAGTTTTTCAGTTTCTCCTTCTGAATTTCTAAATCTTACTGAAGGTTCAAACTAGTCGATATAATCATCAAGTTTCTGTTGAGTAGATTTCTCCTTTAGCTTTTTTAATGCTTTAGCTTCAATCTGTCTGATTCTTTCTCTTGTGACTCCAAATTCCTTTCCCACTTCCTCTAGAGTCCTTGAGACTCCATCATCAAGACCAAATCTCAAAGAGAGGACTCTTCTTTCTCTATCCTGAAGTGTATCCAAGATATCTTTTAATTGATTCTTAAGGTATTCTGAGGTTGCAAATTCTTCTGGAGACTGAGACCAGTCATCAGCTATAACATCTTGAAGTTTACTATCCTTCTCCTCACCTATTGGTGTTGAGAGTGATGTAGGATTTTGTTTGATCTTCCTGATTTCAGCAACTTTCTCTAGTTCGATATCCATTTCTTTTGCAATTTCTTCATCCTTAGGAGGTCTGCCTAATCTTGTGGTCAAGGAATTGTTTACCTTGTTAAATTTGTTGATGGTTTCAATCATGTGTACAGGAACACGGATAGTTCTAGCTTGATCTGCAATGGCTCTAGTAATTGCTTGTCTAATCCACCATGTAGCATATGTAGAGAATTTGAATCCCTTGGTGTAATCAAATTTCTCAACTGCTCTCATCAAGCCAATATTGCCTTCTTGGATTAAGTCTAAAAGTTCAAGACCACTCTTACTGTATTTCTTTGCAATGCTTACAACGAGTCTTAAGTTTGCGGTGATTAGTAATTGAGTAGCTTCTTCATCTCCTTTCTCTATTCGTTTTGCTAAAATCTTTTCTTCCTCACCGGTTAGAAGAGGAATTCTACCGATTTCGTAAAGGTAGGATCTAATAGCATCGGTTGAAAGGCTGGATTGTATAGTTTTAAGAATACGAATCTTCTTTTCTAATGTGAGTTCTTCTTTTACAGGAACATCTATGTTCTCTTCTGGTTCTAATACCTCAATTTCGTTCTCTTGGAGAGACGCAAAGATGTCATCTAAGAGATCTACATCTTCTTCTATGGTTGGAAATACATCTAACAAGTCCTCTTGAGTAAGGAATCCTTGATCTTTGCCTTTGTCGATTAAGACTTTGACTGCTTTCTCTTTGTCTGTCATAGAAAATTTTGTGATATAATTTTAGATATGGACAGTAAAAAAGATATTTTACTTGAAAAAAAACAATTCTTTCTGGACACAGTTGCCAGGTTTTGTGATAAGTGCGGTACCCAGTATTCACTTGGTGATGTAAACATCATCCAGAACACCGGAGTATCAAGCATTATACACTTTTCTTGTCATAATTGTAAATCTAAACACATTGCTACATTGATTGTTCCACTTGGTATTAGTAACAGAGTATCGGTTAATACAGATTTAGATGTAAAAGAGATAAAAGCCTTTACGAGTGAGAAAGAAATCTCTACTCAGGATATTTTAGAAATATATACCTGTTTAAAGAATAATCCTAAGGTGGTTGTTTAATTGTTTGTATTCCAAACGATGTTGTATTCTTGGTCTGTAGATAGTTCAAATCGGCTTGATAGCTGATTTTTAATGCTATTTAGATTTGCATTGGATTCAACATTCCAACCTTCTGGGTATGATATATCTAATTTGTATGCATGAGATGTCTCCCCTGCCTGTTTAAATATATCCAAATTTAAGAAAATATTCTTTCCGTTAACTTCAAGTGGGAAATTTAATAAATTGGATGATCTTGATATACGATATGATATTTCTAATGTATTAGTGCTATTTGCGGGGACATTAAACCACCCCCCTATTATCTTAAACCCACTTTCTTTAAATGTATCAAACTTATTGTCCTTCATACCCTTTACGGAGAGGACCGTTGCGCTGGAAGGTATGTATATTCTTTGATAGTTAATATAGTCTCCCTCTGGATATGTTGTAGTCTTTGAACTATTCTCAGTCGATATGGTATATGTAAAATCAATGATATCCTCATTTTGGATGTTTACGGCTAGATTGTAATTCTTACTCAGGTAAAGATTTGCTTTGTTTCCGCCCCAGTTCCAATCTACTGCAATTGGGGCCTCATTGTATCGAGAGTCTAATGCACCTGCCCATGAACGATCATTAAAGAAATCAAACGCATCAGTATTTTTAAATGTGGCTTGTAAGTGCTTTTCATCTAATG
The DNA here is from genome assembly GCA_964610125.1 of uncultured Candidatus Saccharibacteria bacterium. GTDB lineage: Bacteria > Patescibacteriota > Dojkabacteria > SC72 > SC72 > UBA12078. The sequence continues at coordinate 12,953 of CAZSUV010000001.1, forward strand.
ATTCTTCAAACACGCTTCCTAATCCAATCATATCTTTAATATTCATCGAAAGGAGTTTGGTAATGATTTGATTAGCAAGATCTGCTAAGAAAGTTGTTTTCTGTGTTGACCCTGGAACGAAATCTTCGTGCATTTGGAAGATTTTTGAGTAGAGATTTGAACTGGTTACAATCTCAGTTTCGCCTGGAACTTCTATTCCTCCCCATTTGTCCAAAAGTTTTTGCATGAAGGCTATGTCGATTGTAATTACTCCATCTAAATCATTGCCTTTTCCTAGTGCTTCAATGTATGGTTCTGCGGATACCTCAGTCTCTGTAAGATCTGGGTACCAGTTTATTAATGCAAATGGCCAATTGGTTATACCCAACGCCTGCTGCATAGACTTAGGAGCTGTAAATGATTTGCCTTGAACTTTAAGAGTCCCATCTGCATTGTAGATATCATCGACAAAGAGTTCTCTAATTTGTCCTCCTTCGATTCCAACTATGCCATAGCTTGTTAACCAGCCACCTGTACTTCTAAGTTCAGACTCATTTTGAAGTAATACTAAGTACCTTTGTCTTTCAGTTACCCCAAGTAGGTCAGGAAGAAATACCACGACCTTTTGGAATATTTCGGTACCATTAGTTAGTTGCGTAATGAGGTCTTTGACAGAAGCAATGCTATTTCTTGTAAATGATGGAAATTCATTAATATTGACCTGATTTATGATTCCATTTGCTAAGGATATTTTGTATGCAGCTTCTTTAACTTTGTAACTGTTATCTGAGATTTCATTTAAATCCTGAGTATATTCCCTTGTTGTCTTTGGTGTAGTTGATTGAAAGTCTATGGATGGCTCAAAGGTTTGTATGTATTCTGACAAAGGGGCAATTGCACCAAGCATATTTGTAGCCCCATCTGTAGCATATTGTGCACTGAGAAGAAGTTGTGTTGTATTCGCGTAGAGTTTTTCTCCTCCAAATAGTTTGAAAGCCCATTGGAGATTATTCATGCTATTTGTAATTCGTCCAACATTATCCTCGATTATTTGAATTTTCTTTTCACTTGTTTTTGAGTCCATGCTAAAGACTGAGCTTTGCAGATCCTTTGCTGTACTCGAAACAATTATGATCCCTAATGTTGTACCAATAATTGGATATATTAAGAAGTATGTTACTAATATAGCAACAATGGTTATGGTAGAAGTTTTAATTATCTGTTTCCAGCTGATTTCTTTCTTCTCTCGCTTACTGCTTGTTCTTTGAATGAGTCGCGTAAAAGGATCAAGAAGATTATCGAAGAATTCGCCAAGTTTGGTTTTAGATGTTTTTATGCTTTCCACCGCCTTCTTTTGAGGTTTGTCGGCATAGTCCCATGTCTTACTGATGTCATCATAGTAGGTATGTACTTGGTCAATGAATGATTCCTCAAGCGTTATCTGTTGAGTCCAACCATATTTAGAAGCATGTGGCGCTGGCACATAGAGGTCTTGCATGACAAAATCCATATCTGGGTTCTCTACAAACTTAATGGACTGAGCTTCGGTATTGAGTTCTAGTAATTTGTATGCAATTGAAAGAGTGGTGTAATTATTTTTGTTTGCGAGTGTTATGACCTCTCCTTTTGTTTTATCCGAAAATGTTAATTTGAGTATTCCATATACTGCGTCTTTTTCATCAATTATATTGTGTATGTCTAGCCCCTCCCCTTTTATGGTAATCTGTGGCTTTTGAGTAGCGTCCTTAACGATGTTATGTATAATTTCGTTATCAATTTTCAACACACCTTTTCCCACAATTGAACCTAATCTTAAGATCCTAATATTTAAGTTTGTTTTGTCTCTAAATTCTGCTGAGAGGGTCTCGCAATATTTTTGTAATTCAATATTTGAATATGGTGATGGAGAAGCAAGCTTTAGGTTATTAACTCGATTCGCCAATTCTCTGTTTAAAGAGAGTGAGGTGATGAGTGCTACTTTTGCATTGTTTTTCTTTGCACTCTTAAGTGATTCTTCTAGATATCCTGCTTCTCGGATGAACTCCTTGCTATCATATTCTTTTGAGACTAAGGCATTATTTAGGAGGTAAAAAAGATAGTCATATCTTTTAATGTTTTTAAATACTCCGTCTAAGCCTTTAAATTCAAAGAAATCAACTAATGGAGATCCCTTAAACTCAGAAATATATTTGTTAGTTTGGGAATTGTAATTATCAATGATGATTACGTGACAGCCTTGTTCTATCAATGTTTTTGTAATCAAATAGCCCTGGCGATTTCCACCATGGATTAATATGGATACAGGTGTTTGTGCTTTTATTTTTTCTAACTTTGAATTACCCATACTAATTACTTACTGTATCAAAATTAACAGGGATTGGGAAATGATATGTTTTTAAGTTTAATTGGTAACCTGCGCGTACAAAGACTGGAATTTCAATATCCTCGTATCCATTTGCGGAAACTTTGATTTGATATTGATTATCCTTTTCTTCGAGATTATTTATGGGAGCGTTTCCAATATATTCTTTATCAATATATACCTTGGCGTCTGTTGCTGAACTTGTAACAGAAATTAATCCCTTGCCAGAAGTGGTATGTGGAACGGAAGTATAGTAAAGAATTGTTCCGTTTAAGATATTGGCAGGTCCTATTTCAAGGTCTATTCTAGCAGAGGTATTTTTTGCCAATTCTACCTCAAAGATTTGCTTTTCATAGAAAGTATTATCATCTGCAATCTTTTTTAACTCAATTGTATATTTCCCTTCTGGGAGATTTTCTATAGTAGTTGGTGTTTGACCATAATCTTTACCGTTAATAGCGACAAACGCTTTTCCTTTCTCAGTAATTATTTCAATCGAAGTGTTGTTGTAAAAGCTTTTTATGAGTGGAAGATTGCTTAAAATCTTTCCAAGTGGAAGAAAGTAGAGAATAATGGATATGGTAATAATAGCTATTACTATGATTAGGGTAGTTTTTCGATTTTTCATTATCTAGATTATATTCGTAGTGACAATATTTGTCTAGAAATTAGTACGAGTATTTTGACTCTGGAGACTCTTCCTTCTCGTCTTTTATTTTTTGTTTTGCGGCTCTAATATTCGCAAGAACTATGAAAGCTATACCTAAAGCTGCTCCAAAGATGAGAGCAAAATATCTAATTGCACCAGTACTTAATATGGCCAGGGAGCCGATTAGTAAGGTCATTGCCATTTCAAGTAATACAATTTGAGCTCTGGTTAGATTTAGTTTTAATAACTGATGATGTAAGTGACTTGTATCATTGATTCTTAGCAATTCAATCAAATTTTTCGGCTTGTAGGTTATGAATCGTTTAACTATGACGTAAGCAAAGTCTATGAGAGGAATTAGAAGGAGCATTATTGTTGTTGAGAGCTTAGCATCAGCAACAATTGCAAAGATGCAAATGAGGAAGCCGTACAATGTTTTGCCTGTAGAGCCAGACATAATCTTTTGTGGTGGAAATGCGAACACAAGGAAGATTAATAGTGCACCAGCAGCTACTATACCAATAGTAGAGGAAAAGATTGAGGAGTATCTTACTGCTATTATGAAGATCAATGAAAATATGGTAAATGAGTTGGCTTCAATAATGCCAGGAGAACCTGCGGTCCACTTAAATGCATTTATACATACGAGTATCCAACCAAAAAGAATGATATCACCAGGTAGTGCGAGAGATTGTTGTAGTCCAAACAGAGAGAAATTCCAAGTTAAAAGATCAAGATTTAAATTAAAGAAGGAAAGGTTCGTAAGATTTATAACTGAGAATGCAATTATTAATGCGGCGAGTATTTGATATGCAAGCTGTGTCTTGGCGGGAAGGTTAAAAATATCATCTAGTGTAGAACCAACCATTAGTACTAATATGGCTACAATAATAGGTATTGTAAAACTATCTAGTTTAAAGAACACAAAAATCGCAACTAGGATTGGAATTGTTACTGCCAATCCTCCCAATGCAGGAGTAATCCCTTGGTGAAGGGCTTTCTCAGGATTATCAAAGTCTTTATGATTTTTCCTGATACCAGGTTTGTATGTAATATCATGCTTTAGAGCAATTTTGCCAATGATGGGGGTTAGGATTAAAGCAAGTATGACGCCAATTAAGAATAATGGAAGATATTGGAGATATTTGTAGTAATCACTTCCGCTTATCACGGTAAACAGTGGTAGGGATAGTATTTTATTTAGAAGATCTGATGCGATAGATAGATCCATTAGTAATTAAGTGTAAGTTGAATTAATATTATCGAACCTGAAAGTGATGCAAGTAACGTGCAGAGCAAAATGAATTTAGTTAACATCTTCTCTTTGTTGTAATATTTCATTGTAACTATTATGCCAATAATTATACTAAGTAGAGAGATTATTGGAAATATTAACAAAAGGTATTTATCCGCAACGCGATTCTCAGCTGAGAGATTGTAGTTTAGGATTGGTGTGAGTGATGGGAATTTCTCTACGTTGTTATATAGCCAAAGTCCTTGCTGTGCAAGCATTATAGCGTCTGAAACGATAACAAACCAGAAAAAGCTATCCTTAAGAAACTTCTTAACTTCGAATTGTAAGATCATAGCATCAGTCTTACCCTTAATCTTAAAGATCTTGTTTTTAAAAGGATCTTTAATCCCGAGGTCCAACTGTTTTTCCTCTTGTTTGGGAGTTTTCTGCTTTTTGACTCGCTTCATGGTTGAATTATATCAAAGTCTAGACCAAGTTAGTAAATATCTGTATATATTGTTCTAGAGTGAGTTCTTGTGGACGTTTGTCTAATAATTCTTCTGATTGTAAGCGAGAAGAGATGTTTTTCAGATTGTTTCTTAATGTTTTCCTTGGGGATCTAAAACAATTCTCTATGAATTTAACAAATTTATCCTCATTAATATTTATTTCTTGCTTTGCAATCGGAGAAAACTTAATAACACTACTGGTTACCTTTGGGCGTGGCATAAAGGCTCCAGGGTTAATATCCATAAGTTTCTTAGGCTTGGCGTATAGTTGTGTTCTTAAGGAAAGAATATTATTATCCGGTTCTTTTGCTACATATTTTTCTGCAACTTCTTTCTGAATTATGAAATAACAGTTATTAAAAAAGAATTGTGATGATAGTATCTTGTGAATAATTGGCTTGCTAACATTGTACGGAAGGGAGCCATAGAAAACGAGCTTTCTGTCTCTAAATTGCTCTAATTCTTTGAAATCCCAATCTAGAAAGTCGACATTTAGAATAGTTGCCTTGGAAAATGAATTTTTAAGTTCGTTTGCAAGTAAATCGTCTTTTTCCACTAATACCAAATCTTGTGCAAATGAAGCTAGCTTTTGTGTAAAAAACCCTCTACCAGGACCGATTTCAACCACAATTTCGGGGCTTTCTTCCTTAACAAAGTTGATGATTTTTTCACCAAGGTTTTCATTTACAAAAAAGTTTTGACCCAGTGATTTTTTAATCATTAATCTATTCTAAAATCCCAAATATTTTCTTTCTTTTTGTATGTGCTATCACAACATTTACAATGTGCAGAGGTGTCTTTGAATGATAGCTCACCAAAGCATTTGGGGCATACTAAAATATCTCTTAATTCGTCGGTTTGGATAGCCTTTGAACTATCCGCTTTCTTCAATTTTGTTTCAAATACTACACTAGGGGGAATGTTTGAGGTCTTGAATACTTTTTGAAGAGTATATTCAATTTTTAACATATTTTTATCCCCAAGGAGCTTTTTTAATGCTGGGAAGCGGAGGTATGAACATCCATATTTATTCTGTATATCAAATCCAATATTACTTAATGCTCCTGATACAAATGATGGGTGATAGTTGAAGAAAAGTGCTTCTTCTCCAGCTTTTGTACCCTCGAAGTTCTTTGAAGTAGGTTGCTGGTATGGTTCTTTTGAGAAAAATCTAAAATTAAGATGGAATATTGCTCTTAATGAGGCCTTCAGGTTGACCTTATTCGCAAATTCTTGCACATATGTAGAATCATTGTGCATTATTCGTTTCAATTCATTAAAGTACACCACAGGCTCTGAGATGTGATGTAAAACTCTTACCATTAATCCGCCATCAAACATATTCTCTTTAAATGGCATATGATATGCATTAGCTGCAATCATTTCGACATTTGGAAACTGTTTTTTAATCGTGGAATAGTTCTTCTGAAGTGTTTTAAGTGAATAGTCTAGAACGAGGGGGTTGGTATAGCTATTGTAGTAGGTAGGAGTTAATCTTCCATACGATCCACCAATATCTATGAACCATTTGCCTTTTTTGTTGCTAAAAATCTTTTCTAAGAGATGTTTCTCTGCACAATCCTCGTATTGTCTAACTTTCCAATACTGTGCATAGTCATAATCAAAGAAATCATAGTTTGAGACTTCAATCATCAGTTACTTTCTTCAAAAGCTTAGTTAAGTGTTGCATTTTTGCCAGAAGCTTCTCCATATCAGTGGAGTTGTTGCTTTCTTCAGCTATGGCTATTTTAACACTTAATGCTTTCTGTTGTCTTGTAAGATATTGTTTCTTTAGTCTGCGTGTTAATTTCTCTAACTGTTTCTTAGAATCTTCATCTATTTCAGTTGATCTGAAAACGATATCCTCCATGAAGAGTTTTTTATTTTCATCATTTTCAAATAGTTTAACAATATCAGTTAATTCTATTTTGTCAGAGTGCTTAATAGTTAAGTACATTTCTCCAAGGATAGGTGACGAAAAATATCTGCTAGGAATGAAAATTTCTTCAGATCGGTCTTTGCTAAAAATTAATAGTTGCAAATAGGTTTTTTCAAGTAAGCATATATTCTCTTTCACGGGAAGACTTCTAGTATTTTTTTGTGAAAAATTGCTATCGGATACAGGAAGAATACTTTCTACAAGCTCAATCTTTCCAATCTGCTTAATTTTCTCTATGTAATGTTTTTGTAGGAATTGGTCTGTAACATGTGAGAGTAATTCTTTCACAAAATTTTTGGTATTGGTTAGGTCGGCTAACTCTGTTAAATCCTTGTCTTTTATGAAGTTAGAAAAAATGTATGAAAATGCTTCTTGTTTCTGTTCAACTAGCTTTTCCATTTTTCCTGGCTCCTTTTGAATCATTTCGTCTATATCTTTGTATGGTGTAGGTGTGGCTGCATATGGGTAGAGATTTAGCTCTGAAGCTATCTTAAAAGCTCTGATTACTGCACTTTGTCCGGCAGTATCACTATTGAAGAAGAAGAGAATATTCTTTGAAAGCTTTGAGAGATGCTCTAACTGTTCTTTTGTTAAACCTGTACCAAGTGGCGCTACAATATTTTTAATACCGTGTTGATGTGCGAATATCACTTCTGGTGAGCCTTCACACAATATTGCAAGGTCCAGTTTCCTTATTTCTTGTCTAGATTCGTATTGCCCAAAGAGATTGTCTTTTTTATGAAAAATTTGAGTATCTGGAGAGTTCATATATTTAGGTCCGTAATCATTTCCTGGTAAAACTCTTCCTGTGAAACCGATAACGGAGCCTTTGGTAGAACGGATTGGGAACATTATCCTGTCGTAAAACTTCTCTCTTATCTTTCCTTCCTTGTTTACAAATAGTCCTGAGTCTACTAACTCTTGGTTTGAAAGCTTAGAGCTATTCTTTGTGACATATTCTAGTAGCTTTGGATATCGGGGTGCATAGCCAATACCGAACTGTTTTATGGATTCATCGTTGAAACCTCTTTGTTTTATATAGTTACTCGCAGTTGGGTTGTTTTTAAATTCCTTGTAATAGTATTTGGTGGCAAGATAATTAATTTCCTCAAGCTTCGAATATTTAGGATTTTTGTTCTGTTTTTTTAGTTCAACTCCAGCTTCTTTAGCAAGTTTTCCTAATGCTTCTGGGAAGTCGATACTTTCAATCTTTTGTACAAAATTAAAGATATCTCCTGTCTCTCCACACCCAAAGCATTTGTATCTTTGAATATCAGGGCTAACAATGAATGATGGGGTCTTTTCGTGATGAAATGGACATAGTCCAGAGTAGTTTTTTCCTGCTTGTCTTAAGGGTACATATTTTTCTATTACCTGGGCAATGTCGAGCCTGTTTTTTATCTCTTCTATTTGATTAGAATCATCCATACTATGATTGATTATAGCATCTTACTAGGGGAAGTTTTATTCGCAACTCAACGCATTGTTAACTATTGTACATGTTATCTCAGCTACGCCAGTAGTACTGTTAGTTTTCCAAGCTAATGGTTCATCGTTCATTGAGATGTGTGTATTGGCTGCTTTGCCGGTAATTATATAGAATTTGTCTTTTACTTCATACGTTTGTTTCGATGGTTCTGTAACCTTAGACACCTTGTTTTGTCCATCAATATCTAATTTAATCCATGAGGCTGTAGTTTTAACTTCTACGGTTAATGTAAAAGTTTTTACTGTCTCAACTGGAGTTTCAGTTTGTGTTGGCTTCGTGTATGTAACTTTTCTTGTTTCTACGGTTTCCAATATATTGTTACTATTCTTTCTAGATTTTACAGTAATGATGTTAATTCCTTCCTTAAGTGTAATTTCATACTTGAAATTTCCCTGATTATCAATTGTGACAAGTGAAGAGTTGATTTCAACTGTTGCTCCAGGCTGTGTAATGCCCTCTACAGAGAGTTTTTCCGCTGAAACAGCGATTGCATCAATTGGCGCGGTTATTTCTAATCTAGGTGGACTCTGGAACTTGTAGATCTGTAATCCAATATATCCAAGAATTAATACAAAAAACACTACAGAAAGGATTGTTATCAAGCTTTTAGGAGTTAATATGACCTTTTTGTATTTAGTCCATATTGGTTCAATGGATTTTCCTTTTATAGATTTCTTCTGTGGTTTGCTTCTTCGGTATAGTGCTAAGACTTTTTCAGTGTCTAAACCTAGGTAGTGGGAATATATTTTTATGAATCCAGTTAGGAATACTTCTGAGTCAAACTTATCAAAGTCGTTATCCTCAATATATGTTATGAAGCGCCTTTGTATCTTAGTCTCGTGAGAGACAAGCTCAATTGAGCGTCCAAGGGTTTCTCTTTTCTTTTTTAGTACTTCTCCAGCTGTTATCATACTGGCAATTGTACTACTTATTCATCAAATCCGTCACTACTATCTTCGTTGTGTAAGATTTGATTGGAAGAAGATACTAATACTTGTCTTGGTTTACTACCATCTTGGGGACCAATGGCACCTGCATCATACAGTTCATCTATTAATCTTGCGGCTTTGTTGTATCCAATCTTCATCTTTCTTTGTAGGAATGATGATGATGCTTTTTGATTGTTTATGACAATTTCTAAAGCAACTGGGAAATCTGGATCTCTGTCTGAACTGCCTCCTGAAGTTGCCGCTATTCCTCCTCTTTCAATTGCTTGTGCTAGATCTTCAGAATATTCAATATCTTCTTCGCTAACTTGTTCTTTTACTGCGTTTATGACATTTTCACTATCTTCTGTTGAAGTATACGTTCCTTGGATTCGGATTGCCTTTGGAGTACTTTGATCTTTAAACAACATATCTCCATTCCCAAGTAATGTCTCTGCACCTGTATCGTCAAGGATAACTCTGGAATCCATAGCTGTAGCTACTGCAAATGCCATTCTTCCTGGTACATTAGCTTTGATTAAACCAGTGATTACGTTTACAGTAGGTCTTTGTGTAGCAAGAATTAAGTGGACACCAACGGCTCTTCCCATTTGAGCAAGTCTCTGTATCTTTGCTTCTACATCTACTCCAGAGGTAAGCATGAGATCTGCCATTTCATCAATTACTACTACGATATATGGCATGGCTGTATATCCGAGCGCTTTATTGTATTCAGTTAATTTCTTAACGTGTACCTGTTTTAACTGTCTATATCTTCGCATCATTTCATCAATTGTCCATTGAAGCGCATTAACAACGAGTTCCATATCGGTAATCACCGGATTTAGTAAATGAGGGATTCCGTTATATGCTGCCATCTCTACACCCATTTTAGGATCAATCATTATGAATTTAACCTCATCAGGGGTTTTAGTCATCAGAAGACCAGTAATTAAGGAGTTAATAGCTACAGACTTACCAGTACCAGTGGCACCTGCGACTAGTAGATGTGGGATTTTGTTTAGATCTCTAATTGTAGTCTTTCCAGTAATATCCTTACCTAAAATCAAAGGCAATTCATATTTCTCTGCTTCTTGTCTGAGTTTCTTAATCATATCTCGGGTATATACATAGTTTGGTGTTGGATTTGGAATTTCTACACCAACGAATGATGTTCCTGGGATTGGAGCTTCAACTCTTACACATGATGATTGTGAAGCCAATGCTAACGCTAAATCATTGCTTAAGTTTTTAATTCTAGAAACTTTAATACCCACAGTTATGGCAAGTGAGAATCTCAAAACAGTTGGTCCTACTGCGATTTCTACTACTTTTGCAGGGATACCAAAGTTTTTAAGTGTGGTTTCAATGACAGTTGCTTTCGCTCTATAAAGTTTTTCATCCTGTTTTTGTACTTCACCTTCTTGTAGTACATCAATATTTGGGAAAATCCAGTTAGTAAACCTTGGTCTTTGCGGCTCAGCTAACTCATCAGTTTTAGTTTGAGAGTTTGGAATATCATCTGGAAATACATCTTCTTGTTGTTGAGTCTTTATCTGTGGCTCAACATATACATCTTCATCTTTTTTATTATCTTCTCCATACATTCTAATCTCGGGTTCTTTATTCATCTCTGAATTTGGGATATTCATATTGCTCCCGTCAATATTTTTTGCTTCATCGTTTTCTAATTTGAAACCACCAAAGAGATTTGCGAAACTAAACTTTTTCTTTTCTCCATCTCTGACAGGAGTTTCTACAAATTCAAGTATCTGTTCTAATGTAGTTCCAGTTATTAATGAGAACGCTATTACTAAGAATACTAATACAATTATTATCTCCAACAAATTCCCAAAGGTACTATTTAATGCTAAATGCATCATTTTTCCTAATTCTCCACCTGCACCTCGAAGTGCATCTTTACTTGCTAGCTGTTCTGCAGTCTGCCAGAAGGAGAGTAATGTGCTCAAGCATGCTGAGAAAAGAAGCAAACCGCCAACCTGTCTTACAGATTTAAATCGTTTACTTTTGGTTAGTAAAAAGAATGATATATATATGAGTAAAATACCCCATGAAATTGCTGAATATCCTAACTGTAGGGTTATGATATCAAAAAGAGCTGATTGCTGATGTATGAATGGGGAGAGTCCAATAGTGAGTCCAAGCAGGAAAAGTGCTATACCAATGAGAATCTTAATCTCGCTGCTCTTGATTGTGATGGGCTCTTTTTTCTTTCTTCTGGGCATTTGTAGTATATAATAAAGTAAATTTGAGATTATTTCAAAGTACATATATACCATACAATACAGAAGGTTTTAAGGGAATAGCGAAAAGAGTGTTAAAAACCTTTGACTAATACCGTTAATTATGGTAATATCCTTCGAGTTCCTAAGTTTTTGCTTTACAATGCGGTTTATTTTTGGTTCGCAGGAATCATACCGCCGCTTTATAGCAAGAGTAATATGTTATAACATTACTAAATAATCGTCTTATGATCAAACCTCAAAGCAATAGGTCCGGTAGAATAGATTTGGGACTAGGATATTCCTCAGGTACAGACTTCCCAAGTCTAATTGAAGCTCAAAATGCTTCGTTTAATGATTTTTACGCAAGTGGATTCCAAAGACTCTTCACAAAGATCAATCCTGTTAAGGATACTATGGAGAAGATGTGGACATTGGAGTTCAAAGATTTCAGATTTGGTAATGCATACAGAACTGTAGAAGAGGCAATAGCTAAGGGCCTTTCTTACGAAGTTCCTGTATATGCAAAAGTTCAACTTCTAAACAACAAGACGGGAGAGATTAAAGAGCAAGAGATTTTCATTGCTGATCTTCCAATCATGACTGAAGATGGCGTATTTGTATTCAATGGTGTTAGAAGAGTCGTTACACACCAGATTGTTAGAGCAGAAGGTGTATTGTATGAAGTAGACGAAAAATTACCATACAGAACATTGCACAAGGTTAGATTAATGCCTGGTATTGGTCCATGGTATGAAATTGATACCAACAGACACAACGTTATCTCAATGAGAGTTTTGCCAAAGCGACCTAAGGTTTTGATTACAGAACTTCTAAGAGTCTTCGGATGGGAGACAGATGATGAAATTAGAAAATTGTTTGCAGATGTAGATACAGATGAAGAGAATAAATATATTGAAGCAACATTAGCAAGAGATTTCACTAAGAGTAAGGAAGAAGCAGTAATCAGTATTTACAACAAATTAAGACCAGATGAATCAGTCACTATTGATAGTGCTGAGAAATATATCAAGAGCAACTTCTTCAACGCAAGAAAGTTTAATCTTGGAAAAATTGGTAGATACCAATTAAACAGAAAATTAGGTACATCATATGACATCAATAATCCTGATGAAGTTATGCTTTATCCTAAGGATATCGTTTTGATTGTTAAGAGATTAATCCAGACAAACAATGGAGTAATTCCTGCTGATGATATCGATCACCTATGTAACAGAAGAATCAGAAGTGTCGGTGAAATTTTAGAAAGACAGTTAATTGCAGGTATTGGGAGATTAGAAAAGAATATTAAAGACAAGATGAGTTTGTATGGACAAGATGCTAAGGTTACTCCATCTATGTTAGTTGGAACCAAACCAATCGCAGCATCCATTCAATCATTCTTTGGAGCAAATGCACTATCAAGCTTCATGGATCAGACCAATATCCTTTCTGAATTAGAGAACAAGAGAAAAGTAACCGCAGGTGGACCTGGTGGTATCACAAAAGAGAGAGCAACTTTCTCAATTCGTGAAGTCCATAACTCACACTACTCAAAGTTTGACCCAGTAACCAGTCCAGAAAGTGCAAACATTGGTGTTGTTACGCAGCTCGCAATGTTAGCTAGAATCAATGAATTTGGATTCTTAGAAGCTCCATACAGAAGAGTATTGAAAGTTGTGAAGAATAACAAAGCAGTATTGGAAGGAAGAATTCTTTCTGAAGATGTTGTTTCAGGAAAGAAAACAATTGCAAAAGCAGATACTACAATAGATAAAGCTTTGGCAGAAAAGATCTCAGCAGAAAAAGAAATTAAAGAAGTTAAAGTTAAATCATTCATCTCTGATGAGGTTGTTTACTTTGATGCTATGGACGAGGAAGGATTCTACATTTCTTCTGCAACAGTTAAGACTGATGAACAAGGAAATATCACAGACAAATTGGTACCAGTAAGACACAAGGGAGATTTTGTATTAGAAGATGTTACAGCAGTTGATTTTGTAGATGTACTCGCAGGTCAGCAAGCAGGTTTAGGTATGGCATTGGTTCCATTTGTGTCACACAATGACGCAATGAGAGCGTTAACAGGTGCTAACCAGCAAAGACAGGCTGTGCCTTTGATTAAACAGGAGAGTCCATTGATCGGTACCGGAATGGAAGAAACAGTTGCAAGACAGTCTTCATGGGGTGTCTTCGCAGAAGATGATGGTGAAGTTTACTATGTTGATGGTAAGAAGCTATCTGTTAAATACAAGAAATTAGGATTGAGAGACTATGATTTGATCTCATTCTACAGAAGTAATGACAATACATGCTTCACACAGAAACCAATCTTGAACTCAGGAGCTACATTTAAAAAAGGTGATGCATTAGTTGATGGCCCTACAATGATCAATGGTGAATTGTCATTAGGAACCAACTTGAAAGCAGCATTGATGTTCTACGAAGGATATAACTATGAGGACTCAGTAATCATTTCTGAAAGAATTGTAAGAGATGACTTACTAACCTCTATACACGTTAGAGAGCATACCGTTCAAGTTAGAGATACTGAACTAGGAGCAGAGACAATAACTGCAGATATTCCTCATGTAAATGACAGAATTCTACAGAAGTTGGATATGCAAGGTATTGTTAGAACTGGTGTTAAAGTCAAAGCTGGAGATATTCTCGTAGGTGTAGTTGCACCAAGAGGAGAAAAAGAATTGACAGCAGAAGAGCGATTACTCAGAGCAATCTTTGGAGAGTCAGCAAGTGATGTTAGAGATAACTCACTCAGAATGCCTCACGGAGAAGAAGGAATCGTAGTCAGAAGTCAGATTCTTTCTGCAGACAAAGGAGACAAATTACAACCAGGAGTATTACATGAAGTTAAGGTATGGGTTGCAGATACAAAGAAAGTAGACTTCGGAGACAAATTAGCAGGAAGACACGGAGACAAAAATACAATTGCAGCAATTAGACCTATTGAAGATATGCCATTTACTGAAGATGGAGAACCTGTTGATATTGTTTTGACACCAACATTCCTAAAGAGAATGAACATGGGTCAGGCAGCAGAGATTCACTTCGGTAGATATGCAAAGATGTTGAATGAAAAATTAGCATTCCCAATCTTTGAAGGTGAGAACTTAGAATGGTTGAAGCAGGAATTAGCAAAACAAGGTAAAGAAATGATTCAGAAGGTGGATTTGTTTGATGGAAGAACAGGTAAGAAGTTCCCAAACAAGATTACTGTTGGTATCAAATATGTATTGAAATTACATCACATTGCAGATGAGAAGGTACATGCTAGATCAACAGGACCATACACTGCAGTTTCTCAACAGCCACTTGGTGGAAAAGCACAAATGGGTGGACAGAGATTTGGAGAAATGGAAGTCTGGGCATTAGAAGCACACAGTGCACCTTATGCTCTACAGGAAATGTTGACAATCAAATCAGACGATATCAAGGGAAGATCTGCAGCTTACAAAGCTATCATCCATGGGGACAAGATAGAGAATGTAAACATACCAGAATCATTCAAAGTATTAATCAAAGAGCTAAACGCACTTTGCTTGAACTTAGACTTAATTTCAAACAATTCTTCGAGAGAAGTTGAGGAGGTAACAAATGAAGAAGTTAAATAACAAACAGGGATTGAAAGACTTTGATGTCTTAAAATTAACACTAGCATCTTCTGACCAGATCTTAGATTGGTCATATGGTGAGGTTACAAAAGCTGAGACAATTAACTACAGAACTTTCAGAGCAGAACCAGATGGTCTCTTCTGTGAGAAGATCTTTGGTCCTACCAAAAACTATGAATGCTATTGCGGTAAGTACAAGAAGATTAGGTATAAGGGGATTGTTTGTGATAAGTGTGGAGTAGAAGTTACAACCTCTGATGTAAGAAGAGAAAGAATGGGTCATTTAGAATTAGCAGTACCTGTTGCACACGTATGGTTTGCATATGGTATTCCTAACAAGATGTCCATTGTCTTGAACATCTCACATAAGAAATTACTCTCTGTTATATACTACACTAGGTATATGGTTGTTGAGGTAGATAAGGATAAAAAGGCTGAGATAGTAACCAAAGCTGAAGATCTACAGAAGCAAGAAGCAGAAGCATTGAAGACAGAATTAGAAGCAGAATTAACTGCAACTGATGCAATGTTCACAGAAGATATTAAATCCAACAAAAAAGGAAAAGAAAAATCTAATGAATTCAAGGTAAGTCAATTAGAACATAAGAGAAACCAAGCATTGGCAAAGGTAAGAAAAGAATTTGCTGAAAAAGAAGAGCAATTAGATGCATTCTACGTAAAGATCTTCCAAACAATTGAGAAATTGAAAGTTGGAACTGTCTTGAGTGAGGATGAATATATGAACATGGAAGAGCGAGATCTTCTTTTCTTTGAAGCATTGATGGGTGCAGAAGCTGTTAAGAAAATGCTTCAAAACTTAGATGTAGAAAAAGAAATTAAGAAATTAAGAAAAGCAGTTGAAAAAGAAAAAGGTGAGAAGAAAGCTGCTACAATTATTAGAATTCAATATCTTGAAGGATTCAAGAAGAATACAATCGATCCAAGTTGGATGATTATTGATATTCTTCCTGTTCTTCCTCCAGAGTTGAGACCTATTATCCCTCTATCAGGTGGTAAATTTGCTACATCAGACTTAAATGACTTGTACAGAAGAATCATCAACAGAAATAATAGATTGAGAAGATTGATTGAAATAGGTGCTCCTGACGTTATCTTGAGAAATGAAAAAAGAATGTTACAGGAATCTGTAGATGCATTAATCGATAACTCACATAGACCTTCAAAGGCTATGATGAATAACAAGCGATTACCATATCAGTCATTAACAGATGATCTTAGAGGTAAGAAGGGATTGTTTAGAAAGAACTTGCTTGGAAAACGTGTTGACTACTCAGGTCGTGCAGTTATTGATGGAGACCCAAGTTTGAAATTTGACCAGTGTGGTTTGCCAAAATCAGTAGCTTTAGAAATGTTCAAACCATTTGTCATTGCAAAACTATTAGACAGGGAGATAGCTCCAAATATTAGAATGGCAAAAGAAATGATTGAAGAGCAAGAAGATATCATATGGGATCTCTTAGAAGAAGTAATCAAGAACAAACCTGTATTACTAAATCGTGCTCCAACTTTACACAAATATAGTGTACAAGCATTTTACCCTAAGTTGGTAGAAGGTGAAGCAATTAGAATCCACCCATTGGTATGTAAAGCATTTAATGCAGACTTCGATGGTGACCAAATGGCAGTACATATCCTCTTAACTGAGGAAGCAAGAGCTGAAGCTGAGAGAGAAATGATGTCCTCAAAGAACATTATAAACATCTCAAACGGTCAGATCTTAGCAAGTCCTGCAAAGGATATGTTGTTAGGTTTCTACCTAATGACAGATATGTATGAAGTTAAGAATCCAAAGATTTACTCAAGTGCAGAAGATGCAATCAGAGCATATGAAAGAGATACAGTAATCGATATCAACGAAGAAATAATTGTAAGAATTAAAGGTGAGGATATTAAGACTTCCGTAGGAAGAGTTATCTTCAACACAATACTTCCTGAAGATTACGGATTCGTAAACGAAAGAGTAAATAACAAAACAGTTAACAATATCATTGATGATATTAAGAACTCTAAACCAATGGAAGTTGTTGTTGAACTCTTAGACAATATGAAATTGTTAGGATTCAAATATGCAACCGATCTTGGATTCTCATTCGCAATGGAAGATTGTAATCTTGATTTCAATCTTGATAGCGAGTTGAAGAAGATGGAAGAGAAAGATGAACAGTTACAAGAAAATTACTTACAGGGTTTGATGACTAAGACTGAGAAGATAAATATCTCAACAACTATGTGGGATGACTTCGCAAATGAATTAGCAGATGAGGCATGGACAAAGTTAGACAAACATAACTCTGTATACGAGATGGTAGAATCTGGTGCAAATGGTGGTAAGATCCAGGCAAGACAGGTTTTGACTATCAAGGGTGTTGTTAGAGACTCAAGAGGTAACTGGGTACCTATGCCAATCAAAAGCAACTATAGAGACGGTCTTGGAGCATTTGAATACTTTGTAGCTGCAAATGGTGGTAGAAAAGGTATTGCAGATAGATCCCTTAAGACTTCATCTTCTGGTTACTTAACTAGAAAACTGGTAGAAGTCGCCCACGATGTAATCATCAGAGAAGACGATTGTGGATATGATGGCGAAGGTATGGCTATGAACAGAGCAGATGACAGAAGAATCTCTTACACAGATAGATTGTTCGGAAGAACATTGGCTAAAGATGTCGAGATTGATGGAAAAGTAGTAGCTCAAAAGAATGAATCAATTACCAAGGCAATTGCAAAATTAATTGATGAATCAAAAGTAGAAGAAGTCTTCGTAAGATCTCCAATGCTTTGTACATCACCATTGGGACTTTGTAAAAAGTGTTACGGACTCAATCTTGAGAATGGAATGGAAGTAGAGATGGGTAAAGCAGTAGGTGTAATCGCAGCTCAATCAATCGGAGAACCAGGTACACAGATGACTATGCAGACCTTCCATAAGGGTGGTGTTGCTAAAGTCGATATCACACAGGGTCTTCCAAGAATTGAAGAATTGTTTGAAGCTAGAACACCTAAAGCAGAAGCAGACATATCTTCCTTAACAGGAAAGGTACATGTTGATATTGCTGAAGATGAATCCGCAACAATTACAATCGTTGGAGAAAAGAAATTACCTAGATATTATGTAATCTCTAAGGCAAAGAAAGTAATCGTTGAAGATGGTACTGAGGTTAAAGCTGGACAATTGATGTTCATAGATGCGGAAGAAGTTGAGAAACAGGCTCCATTTGATGGAAAGATATCACTAGATAGCGGAATCTTAACACTTGAAGGAAGAGCAAAAGCAGAAGAAGTTGTAACGGTGCTTCCTGGTATAGCAATTCTTGTTCAAGATGGAGACAATGTAAAAGCTGGACAACAGTTAACAGAAGGATCTATTGATCCTAAGAAGTTGGCAGATACATCTGATATTTTGACTGCACAGAAATATATCCTAGATGGAGTACAAAAAGTATTCAACGAACAGGGTGTATCAATCGATGACTTACATATTGAGATAATCTTAAGACAGATGGCAAGACTTGGAAAAGTAGTTGACTCTGGAGATACAGATTACTTAGTAGGTTCATTGGTAAATAGGTTCCTCGCAGAAGCAAAGAATAGTCTTGTTTCTGATCAAGGAAAGAATAAAGCTTTAGTAATCCCAAGAATGTTAGGTATAAAAACCTCATCCTTAAATACCGAAAGTTTCTTGTCTGCAGTCTCCTTCCAGGAGCAAGTCAGAGTTTTGACAAGTAACGCAATCCTCGGTAAAACGGACTTCTTGAGAGGAATGAAAGAAAATGTAATCATCGGTAGATTAATCCCTGCAGGTGAGAGCGCAGCAGTTCCAGATATAAGAAATTTGGAAGAGCTTAATTTTTAGTTGAATTTGTTATATAATACCGACCATGCCAACAATAAACCAATTAATAAGAAAACCTAGGAAATCTAAAACTCAGAAGACAAAGTATATTGCATTAGCAAAAAACTTTAATCCTCTAAAGAATAGATACTCAGTAGAGAACAATCCTTTTAAGAGAGGAGTGTGTTTACAGGTTAAAACAATGACACCTAAGAAACCAAACTCTGCATTGAGAAAAGTAACTAGAGTTAGACTTTCGAATGGAATGGAAATAACTGCTTACATTCCAGGTGAAGGACATAACTTGCAAGAGCACTCAGTGGTCTTAGTCAAGGCTGGAAGAAAGAGAGACCTCCCAGGTGTTAAATACATAGTAGTAAGAGGTAAGTATGATACAGCAGGTGTACAAGGCAGAAAGAAAGCTAGATCCAAGTACGGTGCTAAAGGAAGTAAAGATTCCGAATAGATTTAATTAATAATAAGTAATTATGAGTAGAGGACATAGAGCTAAAAGAAAAATACAAATCGGAGATAAGAAATACGGTAACGTAGTCATCTCTAGATTAATAAACAAAGTAATGCAAGATGGTAAAAAATCTACAGCAGAGGATTTAGTATATTCAGCTTTGGAAAATGGTGCTAAGAGAGTTAAGGAAGAGGATGTAAATACATTCTTCAACAAGGCTATCGATAACATCAGACCTGCATTAGAAATAAAAGCTAGAAGAGTAGGTGGTGCTAACTATTCCGTTCCAATGCCAGTATCTCCTAGAAGACAGGAAACATTGTCAGTAAGATGGGTTGTAGATAGTGCTAGAAAGAAATCTGGTAAGAACTTTGATGTTATTCTTATGGATGAATTAGTAGCAGCATTTGGTGGTGAAGGAGAAGCAATGAAGAAGAAGATGGATACTGAAAGAATGGCAGAAGCTAATAAAGCATTTGCACATTTTAGATGGTAGTCTAATCAACTTTGATTTGAAATTGAAAGGGGACCGAAAGGTCCTCTTTTATTTTGTACTCTCTATTCTTTCCCACCCATTCTTCCCCATATCTTTCCTTAATATCACTCTTTCCCACAATATCTTTATCCATGTAATCAATCTAATTGGAAATAGACATAATGACCATATAAATTCATTAAAACTTTTAGCATATTTAAAAACATAAAAAGCGTAGGGGAGTTCAATTAAAAAACTTCTACTTTGTTTATCCTTTTTAAATACTTGAAAGCTTTCTAACTGTTTAAATCCACCCAAAGATCTAACCTTTTGCTTGTAATAATCTTTTAAGTTCATAGGATATTTAACATAACATACAGCCTTAGGTGCATAAGCAATATTCATATCCATATTTCTCAAGGTATATGAGATATATGCATCATCAGAAAGTACATTAGCTGGGATATCAAATTTGAGGTTCCTAATAGCCATAATGTATCCACTCATTGGGAAGAAGGTATTTTCACTCACATAATAGCCTTTCCCAGCCATTTTGGTCATTGTACGGCTTCTCCTGTGGTCTGCAGCATCAGAGAGTAAGTGACCCCAGTATCCAAAGGCATTATTCCTCTCATCTTGTGATTTTGGTCGTCCACTAACACCACCAACGGTCTGGTCTTCAAATGGTTTTATTAATTCTGCAACAGCATTCTTTTCAAAAAAGGTATCACCATCAGTAAGGATTATGATATCGCCTTTAGCTTTCTCTAAGGCCATTTTTAAGGCAGTAGGTTTTCCTTTGTGCGGATCTATGACATGCCTGTATTCATGCTTTGAGAGACCTAGAATATTAGCTTCTTTTTTGCCTGCTTTAAGGGTTAATTCATCGGGAGAGACTTGGATAATTTCAAAAGGAGAGGTTATACCAGAATACTTTCTTTCTGCAATGCATTTAATGCATCTACCAATAGTTTTAGGTTCTTTGAATGAGGTAATAATTACACTAATCATAGGTAATTATATATGTTTATGAGATATAGGGAAAGACTATTTGGTCTTTGCTTCTTCAACAGGAGCTTCTGTAGCAACAGCACCCTCAACCGGAGCACCTTCAACTGGAGTTGCAACAACTTCTTCTTCCTTTTGGATTTCAGTGATAGTAACAATAGTAGCTTGTTCAAGATCCTTGTTTATTAATTCCATACCTTCAGGAAGTTTAATATCGTGTACTCCAATGATTTGCCCTGGGTGATCTAATCCTGAAATATCTACAGAGATAGAAGGAACAAGATTTGATAACTTACATCTAACATCAATATCTGAAAGTACTTTAACTAAGATACCAAGATTGTTCTTAACAGCTGGAGATATACCAATGATTTCGAAAGGAATGGAGAAGACCATTTCTTTGCTTTCATCTATTTCAAAGAATGCAATATGTCTAATTTCTTCTGTAACTGGGTTTAAGTCAACATCTTTAACCAATGCTTTGATTGATTTGTCTCCAATCTTTACATCGACAATTGTTGTAGATGTCGCAACTCTAATCAATTTCTTGCCTGCTGATGCTTCTATCTGTAGGTTTGTAGAATCTCCTTTAGCATTGTATACAACAGTTGGGATAAATCCCTTTGCTAAAAGGTTCTGGCTTTTCTTTCCTAAGAGTTCTCTTTTTTCTAATGTTATTGTTTCCATGATGAGTAGGAGTATATCAAAGAATAGGGGTTTTGACAATAATAAATACGGATAATTATACCCCTTGACGTTATATATTTCTTACCATATACTTTAGCACCTAACCTTAGTATCTGCTAAAGTGGATATAACAGAAAGACAAAAAGCCATACTCATGGCAATAATTAAAGAGTTTATGGGAGATGCCGAAGAGGTCGGATCATTGTCATTGGTAGAAAAATACAATTTAGGTGTAAGCTCAGCAACCATTAGAAATGAAATGGTTAAATTAATGCAGTTAGGATTACTAGAACAAACACATTCTTCCTCTGGAAGATTACCAACTGACCAAGCATTAAGACTCTATGTTAGTGAAATGTTGGGAAGAAATACAATTAACCCATTAATGAGTATTGAAATTAGACAAGGAATATTCAGAGATAGATTCTCTAAGGATATTGTCATTAAATCTGTTTTACATATTCTTTCAAAAGAAACAGATTCTGTAGTCTTCCTCATATTAGATGAAGATATACGATATTACGGATTAGCAAACCTTCTTTCATTTGATGAATTCCAATCAATTGAGAAAATTAGAAGTGTAGTAAATATATTAGAAGATGAAGTGTTCTTAAAAAATATAACCGAGAAATATTCAGGATCAGGAGTCTCACTCCTAATCGGTGGTGAATCAGGAGTTGGTACATTGCAAGACTGTGCAATGGCTTTTACCAAGATCCCATTCTGGGGAAGAGATACTGGATATGTAGGAGTATTAGGCTCAAAGCGAATGGATTACTCAAAAGTAATCCCAGCCCTTAAAGAAGTAAAATCTTCTTTAGAATCATCCATGTCCGGATGGAGATAACATTACAAATACAAGAATGAAAAAAGAAGTAAAAAACAAAATTGAATGTGAAGAGTGCAAAGAATTAGAGCTTAAGGTTGTAAAGCTTGAGGATGAAAAATTGATCATTGAAAATCAATTAAAGAAAGCATTGGCTGATTACCAGAATCTTTCTAACAATTCTGAAAAAAGAAATGAATTAAGGTTCTTCCAAACTAGAAAGAATTTGGCCGAATCTGTGATTCCATCTTTAGATTCTTTAACATTGGCTATCGATGCAAGTAAAGATTTGAATTTAGATGAAAATGGAAAGTCATGGCTTTCAGGAATAGCTGCAATTTTCCAGTCATTGAGCAGATCATTTGAAGATTTTGGTTTAAAACAGTACTTACCTGAAAAAGGAACAAAATTTGATCCAAATATACATGAGGCAGTTGCTATGGTAGGAGAAGGAACTAGTGGTGAAATATATGGCTTGGCTCAACCAGGCTATATATTAGACAACACAGTAATCCGTCCCGCACGTGTAGTTGTCTCAAAATAGTAATTAAATTTTTTAAATAAATAATATGTCAAAAATAATAGGTATAGACTTAGGAACAACTAACTCAGTTATGTCCTTAATGGAGGGTGGAAAACCCGTAGTTATCCCTAATGCACAAGGTGGAAGATTAACCCCATCTGTTGTAGCTATGGATGACAAAGGCGAAACACTTGTTGGTGTTTTAGCAAAGA
Organism: uncultured Candidatus Saccharibacteria bacterium; assembly: GCA_964610125.1. Lineage (GTDB taxonomy): Bacteria > Patescibacteriota > Dojkabacteria > SC72 > SC72 > UBA12078. Next base: position 35,965 of record CAZSUV010000001.1, read on the forward strand.
ATCAATCTGTTACCAATCCGGAAGGAACCATCTACTCTGTAAAAAGATTAATAGGTAGATCATGGGATGATCCTGAGGTACAGAGAGATATCAAGCTCTTACCATTTGAGATGAGAAAATCATCTAATGGTGGTGTTGAAGTTAAAATGAAAGACAAGTGGTATACACCACAAGAGATTTCTGCAAAGATTCTTGCAAAAATGAAAAAGGATGCAGAAGATTTCTTAGGTGAGCCAGTAACTGAAGCTGTAATTACAGTTCCAGCATATTTTGATGACTCTCAAAGACAAGCTACAAAAGATGCAGGTAAAATCGCAGGATTAGATGTTAAGAGAATAGTAAACGAACCAACTGCAGCTGCATTAGCATATGGTGTCGATAAAGGTAAGGATGAAAAGATCGTAGTATTCGACCTTGGTGGTGGTACATTCGATGTATCAGTATTGGAAATTGGAGAAGGAGTATTTGAAGTACTCTCAACTAATGGTAATACTCACTTAGGTGGAGATGACTTCGATCAAAGAGTTATAGATTTCCTTGCAGATGAATTTAAGAAAAAAGAAGGAATCGATCTTAGAGAAGATCCAACTGCATTGCAGAGATTGAGAGAATTTGCAGAAAAGGCAAAAGTAGAGCTTTCAAGTTCTGAACAGACAGAGATCAATATTCCTTACATTACCGCGGGAGCAAGTGGTCCAAAGCATTTGAAAGAAACTTTAACTAGATCTCAATTAGAGAAACTAGTTGGAGATTTGATTGATTCTACAGAAGAGCCATGTAAGAAAGCACTTAAGGATGCAGGATTGAAGATTGAAGATGTGAATGAAGTGTTGCTAGTTGGTGGTATGACAAGAATGCCAGCAGTAATCAAAAAGGTAATTGAAATCTTCGGAAAAGAACCAAACAAGGGTGTAAATCCTGATGAAGTTGTAGGTGTAGGTGCTGCAATTCAAGGTGGTGTATTAGGTGGAGATGTAAAAGATATTACACTTTTAGATGTAACACCTCTTTCACTTGGTCTAGAAACTCTTGGTGGAGTTATGACCAAATTGATTGAAAGAAATACAACTATCCCTGTAGAAAAGAAGCAGATATTTTCAACTGCAGCAGATAGCCAACCAGCAGTAGAGATTCATATTCTTCAAGGAGAAAGAGAGATGGCAGCAGACAACAAAACATTGGGTACATTTGTACTTGATGGTATTCCAGCTGCACCAAGAGGTGTTCCCCAGATTGAGGTTTCATTCTCAATTGATGCAAATGGTATCTTAAATGTTAAAGCTGTAGACAAAGCTACAATGAAAGAACAAAAGATAACTATAACTGCAACAACGGGTTTGAAGGATGAAGAGATTGAGAAGATGGTTGAAGAAGCAGCAAAGCATGCTGAAGAGGACAAGAAGAAGAAGGCAAGAGCTGAGAAGAAGAATGAAGCAGATACTCTATGCTTTAGTGTAGAAAAACTTCTCAAAGAAAATGCTGACAAGGTTGAAGAATCCGACAAAAAGGAACTAACCGAAAAGTCTGATGAACTTAAGAAGCTCATCGAAAAGGACGACTTCGATGAAACAGAAGTTGAAAAGAAGACAGAAGAGCTTTCTACTAAGTTGCAAGAAATAGGAAAGAAAATGTACGAAAAAGCAGCAAAAGAAGCTCCAAAGGAAGAGTCAAAAGATGCTCCTCAAAAAGATGAGGAAAAGAAGGCTGAAGAAGGCGAAGTTGTAGAGTAAAATCTTGGCTTCACTATAAGAAGAGGAGACTGTTGGTCTCCTCTTTTTTTTATGGTAGGATTTATTACTAAACTATCCAAACTGCCTTGATATGCTTACAGATTCTAAAGCCGTAGAAAAGAGGAAATTAAATATTCCTACAATTCAAAAATATTTATTTTTTGCGATTCTATTCATTGCCCCATTGGCAATAATGCCATTTCCTTGGGATTGGACAGAACGAAGCATGTCCTTGGTTATACTTGGACTTTCAACCATTATAATTAGTCTAGAAATTATTAAATTGATATGGGAAGGAAAGGTAACATTTTTAAAGAGTGCATTAGATGGCGGAATTCTAGCAATATTAGTATCTTTAATTCTCTCAACTCTTTTTTCGAAAGATTTTAACAGTAGCATATGGGGTACAGATGGAAGGTTGGGTGCTGGATTAATCGTTTTTGTAACTATACTCCTTGTATGTTTGTGCGCTAGAACATTTGTAAAGAATATTAAGGATGTAAAATTTGCATTACTAGCTTTTGTAGTTGGATTTACAATTACCAATATTTTTAGCATTCTCTCTTTCTTAGGCGTAAATGTTTGGGGATTTGTACCTGTATACAAAGATTTGAGTCAAGCAGGCTTACCATTATTAAGATCTTCTAAAGCCCATCTTTTCATCAACTTCATATTGATGTTAATAACTACTGGATTCATTGCGGACTTCTTCATAAACAGAGAAGGAAAGAAGACAGCGTTTACGATAGCCATTGTTGCTTTTGTAATATCTGCAATAAACATTTGGATTTTCTCAATTAATCAAGGTATTGGTCTGATCATTTTGTTCATACTTCTACTTGTCGCTTTGTGGTTCTTTGGAGTTAAGAGATTGAAATTAGTATCTGCAGTTTCAAAAGATATCCTCATAATGGGAATTGCAATTGTCTTGTTTGTACTAATTCCTACGATCATCTTGCAGATTCCTGCACTTCGAGAGGTAATCATTCCTAAGAGTATTAACCTTGTAGCTCAAGTATCCTTGGGCTCTGATGTGTCATGGATCATAGCTGCATCTGTATTTGTAGCATCATTTGGAAGAGGTTTGCTTGGAATGGGTATGGATACATATTCAATTGCTTACAATCTCTACAAGCCATTGAATCAAAACCTTCTTCAGTACAATGGTGTTAACTTCTACTACGGAGCAAGCGAGGTATTCACACAATTTGCTAACGGTGGATTAGTATGGCTTTTAGCTTGGGGATTCTTTGGATTCATAATTTTTAGAATGATTAGGAGAGATTTAGGAAAGATAAAGATATATAAAGAAGAAATAGCTAACAGTTGGTTATTAATCATATTTGATGTTGTAATCTTGTTCATATTCCTTTCTTCATTCTTTGCAGTATACAGCGTATTAGTACTCTTAATCTTGTTTGCGGTAATTGCCCTAAGATCTGTAGTTTTAGAAATTCTAAGTAAGGGAACAGAAGAGAAATTTGTAATTAAACTTTGGACTGCAAATCTTAAACCTGAAAATGAAACAGGAAAATCGACTTACAATTTAAGCATTGTACTTACAGTCGTAGCTGCTTGCTTGGGATTGAGCGCATTAGGAATGTGGGTATCTAAGACTATTGCAAGTGCATATCTTCTAAAAGCTGAATCATACATTGTAGATCAGAATGCCAAATACAAGGATATTACTCCAACAATTGAACAACGACAGACATTCATTAATTCAATGACATACTACTATGCTACAGCTTCAAAATTTGATGGAAAGAATCCATTGATGAACAGAAAAACTGGTGCAATGTATTTAGAATTGGTAGGAATAGCAGCGGAGAAATACTCAAAGAATGGTGGGGATCCAACTGCTAATGCCTCTTTGATTAGTGATGTTGGAAAATGGAAGAACTATGCTTTGGATTTTACTAGAAGAAGTATTGATGTAAACCCATCAATATATTCAAACTGGGAAACTAGAGCTCAGGTATACATGGGACTTGTAGGTATGGGCTTTAAAGACTATGCATCAGATTCTTTGTATTCTTTAAATAAAGCTGTTGAGCTAAATCCATTAAACTATGATTTGTATTACAGTGAGGCACAGGTATATCTCATAAATGGAGACAAAGATTCGGCACTTTCATCTTTGACCAAAGTATTGGGAATTAATGCTCAGCATATTCCATCTTTGATGTTGGCTGCAGATATAAATAACCAAAAGGGTAATACCACGGTATATGAATCATATCTAAAAGCTGCAAAGAAGATTCTTGAAACTACATCTCAAACTAATACAGATGTATACAAGCAGATAACGGACAAACTTAACGAGATAGCTTCAAAGACTACTGAGACGGCAAAGTAGGAAGATAGTAGGGTTTTCCTCTAAACATGCATAATGCATTCACTACGGTATCCATTCCGTAGTGAATCTTAATAACCTCGGTAAGTTTCTCTAATGTATTTCCTGTGGTAATAACATCATCAACAAGGGTTATGCTACGATATTTAAATGAGGTTCTCCCGTAATGGTCCTTTACGTAGAACAAATTCTCTTTTGAGCCATATCTCTCCATTTTGTTCTTACTTGCTTGATGAACATTTGAATTTCTACAACAGAGGAGATCATTTCTAATATCCAACTTAAACTCCTTTCCAATCTCCTTTGTAATATATTCCATCTGATTAAACCCACGCTCATTTCTTCTAGTAGTAGAGATGGGAACAGGAATAAGTAAGGCATCCTTTAAAATAGTCTCGAATGAAGACTTTTGAATTGAAGCAATAAAAATTTCTGAAAGTATTTTTGAAATTTCTTCTACATTCTTGTATTTGTATAACTTTAAAATGCTTGAAGATATCTTGTTGTACTCCCAACCTACGAAAACATTGTCTAAAGAATAGCTACTTTTACATGAATTATGCGATCCATATAATGGAGAAAGCCTTCTACAAAGGTAACATTCGGGGAGATTACGTTTAAGTAGCTTTTTGCAATCATCACAGATATAATTACCATGCCTTTTACAAATACAGCACATACGAGGAAAGAAAAAATCAAGCAAAGATATATTCATAGATATATACTAGAGTAAGAATATTAAAAATGGATGAATTGATAAAAAAGACAGTTTAAATTATGATATTAGTCGCATAACTTGCACAAGATCAAAATGAGGAAACTTGCTTTAAATAAGAATGGGATTTTTTTTGTAATGAGTATATTGCTTGTTACAAAGATATTAGGATTCATAAAACTAAGAACCATTGCTCAACTCTTCGGTGTATCCCATGAATTAGATATCTTCTGGGCTGCATTTACTATTCCTGATATGCTCTTTACGATACTAGTTGCAGGCTCAATTAATGCCGCAATAATACCGATATTCTCAGAAGTATTCTATAAGGAAGGAAAGGAGAGGCTAGATAATTTCTTCAATCATCTAAGTCTCATAATCTCGGGTATATGTGCTTTAATTGCATTGATATTTTTCGTCTTCACTCCGCAGATTACCAACCTCATAATCCATTCAACTGTATTGCAAAGTGCACTCAATTTTTCTCAAAACATTGATACTACTGACTATAATATGTTTGTATCTTTGACCAGAATAATGCTGCTTTCTCCAATATTGCTTGGTTTTAGTAGCATCGTAACGGCATACCTTCAAGTAAAGAAACAGTTCTTCACCACATCTTTAGCTCCACTTTTCTACAACTTAGCACTAATAATTGGTCCAATAATATTTGTAGTATTTGGAAAGATGGGGGTAGAGGGAATCGCAATTTCCGCAGTATTAGGGTCATTGTTACATCTCTTAGTTCAATTACCTGCATTTATCTCTGGATATGGAAATAGATATTCACTTTCCATTGGAACCATAAAAGCAGCATTTAAGGATTCAAAAGTTATAAAAGCTGTAAAACTAGCAATTCCAAGAACGATTGGGATAATAGGAGAACAGGTAAACACCGTAGTAAATACGTTGATAAGTTTTTCTCTAGCAGCAGGAGCATTAAGTTCATACAGATATGCATTAAGTCTTCACCAATTTCCAATCAATATCATAGGAAGTGCCGTAGCACAGTTAGCATTACCAGATTTAGCACAACACAGTGATCCAGAGCATAGAGAAGAATTTAAAAGAATATTTAACTCTTCAGTTCAATTTGCTTTGTATCTTGTATTACCAATCATAGCAATCTTCGTAGTATTAAGACTTCCAATCGTACGTCTAGTATACGGTTCTGGTGCTTTCGACTGGAGGGCAACCATTCTTACCTCATGGTGTTTAGTCCTTCTCTCATTCTCCATCCTTGGTCAGACTATTGATCAAATCATACTAAGAGCCTTCTATGCACTTAAAGAAACATGGATGCCATTAATTGGAATAGCTATTAGCATTGTAGTAAATATTGTAATTGCATACCTTCTTACAAATTTCTTCAGCCATTACTATGATTGGAGACCAATACTAGAACAGATGTTTACACAAATATCTAATGCAGATGGAGTAGGGTTTTGGCATGTCCTTAAATCATTCTTCCAAGACTTCTGGAGATGGTCAACCTCTAGAGGGGATTCAGATATGGCAGTAGGTGGCCTCTCCCTCGGCTTAGGCATTTCATATGTATTCGAAGTGGTAATACTTTACATGCTACTTAATGCAAAGACAAAAATGATAACGTTTGCAAATACTGTAAAACCATTCTTAATCAAACTCCTAAATACCGTATTAATGGGAATTGGTATGTATTTGCTTTTCAAACTCTTTGATTTCAAACTTGATACCAGTAAAACCATGTATGTTATTCTCCTCGCTATTGCTACCTCCGCATATGGAGTAATATCATATTGGGTAGGATCTAGAGTATTCAAAATAGAGGAGGTATATCTCTTTGAAAAGAAATTAAAGAATATATGGAATAAAGTATTTGGGAATAAAAAGAATGAAGAAAGTACTTAGTGTTTTGTTAGTAATTTTTTTAATAATCATCGGCATATTTGCATATCCTGTAATCTCCTACCTTGTATGGCAAAAACAGTTTAAATCTCAAATGCCCAATATGAGTTGTATATCTAACACCACTGAGCTTCCACCTCTTGATGAAAAGTTTAAAGAATTTGTAATGTCAGAGGACAATATTAGCTTCATAGAGCTTTCCTCAGAAGAAGTGCTTTCACTTTTACAAAGTACAGACATAATCAGTGGAGGAGATGTAAAAGATATTTGTATTCAACCATCTAAAGGACTATGGGAAATATATACTAATATCTCTTTACAAGGAATCAATATTCCATGGATTAAGGTTGAGATTGTAAAAGATACAATGGAAACCGCCCAGCTTTACATACCAAATATTTACGTAGGTAATATCTTAATCCCTGAGAATTTTTCCAAAAATATTAAGACACAATTAAACAAGGGAATTAGTGATGCATTGATACTTGTTAATGAAAACAGTTTCCTTGGGAGAAAGATTAAAAACATTGAGTTACTTAACGACAAAATTGTTGTAAAAGGTACACTTTAGTCTTGACTTCTCAACTGGCTATGATAGAATTTTAGCAATCGTTAAATTAATCTGCTAATCATTATGACTACAAATCAAACAATACAGCCCCTCGGAAAACGAGTATTAGTACAACCTGATGAATTAGAACAGGTAACCAAAGGTGGATTAGTCTTACCACCAAGCGCAAGCGATGATAAAAGACCTGCTACAGGTACAATCCTTACATTAGGTATTGGTAAAGATGACGGAGACGATATCAAATTTGATGTGAAGATTGGAGACAGAATATATTTCAAAAAATATTCCCCAGAAGAGATAGAAGTTGAAGGTAAGAAATATTTCTTACTAGATACTGATGATATCCTTGCAATTTTAAAATAACTTAAGTTTTAGCCAGTACTCATATGTCAAAATCAATAATATACAATGAAGAAGCTAGAAAAGCTCTCAAAGCAGGTGTAGATACCATAGCTAATGTTGTTAAAGTAACCCTTGGGCCAAAAGGAAGAAATGTTGCCATTGCAAAAAGTTTTGGTTCCCAAGTAATTACAAAAGATGGGGTAACAGTTGCAAAAGAAATTGAAGACAAAGATCCATTTAAAAATGTAGGTGTTGAGATGGTAAAAGAGGCATCCAACAAAGTAAATGAATTAGCAGGTGATGGTACAACCACAGTAGCTGTACTTGCACAGGCTATTGCTAACGCAGGATTTAGAAATGTATCTGCAGGAGCTAATCCAATTGCTTTAAAAAGAGGATTAGACAAAGGTGTAGAAATGATAGTTGCTGAATTAAAAAAATCTGCAAAAAAGATATCTAAGAAAGAAGAGATCTCTCAAGTTGCAACAATCTCTGCAAACAGTGACAGAGAACTTGGAAATATGATTGGTGGTGTATTTGAAAAGGTTGGTAAAGATGGAGTTATAACTGTTGAGGAAGCAAAGGGTTTTGTAGATGAAGTTGAATATACGGAAGGAATGGAATTTGATAACGGATATGTAAGTGCATATTTTGTAACAGACAGAGAAACTCTAGAAGCAAATATGGAGAATCCATATATCTTTGTTACTGACAAGAAACTTTCCAATTTGCAAGATATACAGGCAATTGCAGAGAAAGTATTGAGTGCAGCAGATAGACCATTGGTGATCATTGCTGATGATATTGAAAATCAGGCATTGGCTACATTGGTAGTAAACAAATTAAGAGGTACTCTTGATGTTGTAGCTGTAAAAGCTCCAGGCTTTGGAGATAGAAAGAAGGAAATGCTTAAAGATATTGCAGTTTTAACAGGTGCGAAGTTTGTTTCTGAAGAACTTGGTAATACTTTAGATTCGGTTGAACTCGCAGATTTGGGTTCTGCAAAGAAGGTATTGGTAACAAAGGAAAATACAATAATCGTAGAAGGAAAAGGACTCAAAGTAGAAGTGAAGAATAGGATTAAAGAAATTAAAGCACAAATTGAAAAGACATCTTCAGACTATGATAGAGAGAAATTACAGGAAAGATTAGCAAAGCTTGATGGTGGTGTTGCTGTAATTCAGGTAGGTGCTGCTTCTGAAACAGAGGCGAAGGAGAAGAAGGATAGAGTTACAGACGCTATAAATGCGACACGTGCCGCACTTGAAGAAGGTGTTGTTGCTGGTGGTGGTTTAGCTTTACATAATGCAAAGATTGCACTGGAAAATGTTCAGCTTGAGGATGTGGATGAACAGATGGGTATTGAAATTCTTAAATCTGTATTAAGTGAACCTTTAAAGCAGATTGCAGAGAATGCTGGTGAGGATGGGGCTGTTGTAGCTTTCAAATGTACAGGTAATATTGGTTACAATGCTAAAACAGGGGAATATGTAGATATGATTAAATCTGGAATTATTGATCCTGTTAAGGTTACTAGATTGGCATTAACTAATGCAGCTTCTGTTGGTACTATGTTAATTACTACTGAAGCAGTGGTAGCAGATATTCCTGATGAAAAGGGTCATGCTCCTATGGCTCCTGACATGGGTATGGGTGGTATGATGTAATTCGATATTTTTACATTGGATTTGAGAAGGGAGGCGAAAGCCTCTCTTCTTTGCTATAAGTTCTACACACGATATTGCAGATATGTATACATTAGGATATATTTTATAGTATGTTATAAATTTACACCTATGTTTATGTCTAAGTGTATTAGACTTGTGCTATTGTTAATAAGCTTCTTCCTTTTATTAGTCCCTTTCTCAACGCCATTGTACGCAGAAAATACTCATCCTCCTACTGTAAGTTCCATAACAGGCCCAATTAATGCTTATGTTGGACAAACTTATACATTTTCTACAACGGTGGAGTCTACTTCTGAATATGGAATTATAGATGCACGTCTAAAAATTGAAGGATATACAATAAAGAATGTTACAGCTGGAGAAGAAGGCTGTTCTGAAACAAGTTGTACCGTAACATCTACCTTTAGTCCAGCAGATCCTGGAACTTTTTATATTTATACATATACAGGCTATCATGCTGGAACTGAAAACTGGGGTTGTGATTCTCTTCCAACTAATGGTTATGCAGACTGTCAAAACTCAAGTAATAAATATATAACCTTCGTAGTTTCAGCAGCACCTACTAAGCCAGTAGTAGAATCGATTACAGGTCCTACCACAGGAATAGTAGGCCAACCATATAGCTTTTCTACCGTTGTTTCTTCAATTACCGGTGTAGAAATCTCAAGCATTCGTCTTGCTCAAACCAATAATGCCTTAACTCCTAATAATGCAACTAACTTAGCTTTCAAAACTGCAGGTGTAGATAGCAACTGTACTAGTTATCTTTGTACCGCAACAGGTAGCTTCACACCTAGCGTAGCAGGAACCTACTATATATTTACATTCTCTCATTACAATAATGTAGATTGTGATACCCATCTTTCGACTATTCCTCTTTACACGTGTTTTAATTCTGCTGGAAAATACATAACTTTTGTTGTTAAGACAGAGGCTGAAGCACAAAATGATGAAGAAGGTACAAGCAATGAAGAATTACCATCAACAGGACTATTTTTTAATCAAACAAGAAACATATTGGTTGGCTTAGGATTTATATCTTTGGGAATATTTATAACGCCAGCTTCTCAAATAACGAGGATTCTGAACTTCTTAAATAAAAGTAGAGCAGGTAGTCGAAGATCAAAGTTTGAAAAGAAATTCTAGCCTTTAATCATCGGTACTTCTATCTTGCAGTATATATTCAGTTGATATATTCTATTATGTAGTCTAACTTACATGCCTAAATAAAATGTCCATTAGATATAAGGGAATCTTATTCATAGTAGCCTTTTTATTCTTGTTTTTTGTAAAACCATACTCATCATATGCGGATGCGTTGACCCATCCACCTGTGGTTACATCATTAACAGGTCCTAATGTTGGGTATTATGGTCAAACATATGATTTCACAGTTTCTGCTACATCTGGTAGTGGTTATACAATTACAGCATTATATTTGCAAAATGATGGTGATACTATCGCAAGTAAAACAGTTGGGGATAGTGGCTGTACAGGCACAAGTTGCTCATTTACGGGAAGCTTCACTGCGCCTGTTATTGGTACTTCTCATATTCATGCTGCGGTTGGTTATACAAATGGTTCTGATTCAAATACATGTAATTCGTATTCAGGAGATGCAACTACCGATTGTCAGAATTCTGGAAACAAGTATATTACCTTTGTAGCTTCAGCAGCACCTACTAAGCCAGTAGTAGAATCGATTACAGGTCCTACCACAGGAATAGTAGGCCAACCATATAGCTTTTCTACCGTTGTTTCTTCAATTACCGGTGTAGAAATCTCAAGCATTCGTCTTGCTCAAACCAATAATGCCTTAACTCCTAATAATGCAACTAACTTAGCTTTCAAAACTGCAGGTGTAGATAGCAACTGTACTAGTTATCTTTGTACCGCAACAGGTAGCTTCACACCTAGCGTAGCAGGAACCTACTATATATTTACATTCTCTCATTACAATAATGTAGATTGTGATACCCATCTTTCGACTATTCCTCTTTACACGTGTTTTAATTCTGCTGGAAAATACATAACTTTTGTTGTTAAGACAGAGGCTGAAGCACAAAATGATGAAGAAGGTACAAGCAATGAAGAATTACCATCAACAGGACTATTTTCTAATCAGACAAGAAACATATTGGTTGGCTTAGGGTTTATATCTTTAGGAATATTAACGACCCAAACGACAAGAATAATGAATATACTTGGATTATCTAATGAAAAGAAAACGGCAAAACGAAGATCAAAATTAGAAAAAAGGTATAAATAAGGTTAGAATTTGGGAGTAGGATTTACCCTTGTATATTTTCAAGAATCGTCTTAACCCTTGGTAATATCTCTGTAGCCATTTCCATCTTTGTAACTTTACCTTCAGGGTTCATATATTCATGAGTCTTTCTCATATCTGCATCCTTTGATTTGCATAATAGAATTCCTCGACTATTATATACAGGATTTCTAAAATCATCTTCTGCACCGGAGGTTGTCTGTTTATTTATTTCATCAAGCAGGAATTTAACTAAATGATCATCATTTTCTAATCCAACATTATTCATTTCCCGAATTAATTTATCTACAGCGAATAAAGTTCGAAAAGTAGAAATAGAATATGAGCGTTCGTTGTAGAAGCTTTGTCCCTCTAGAGGATCTTCGATTACACCTAGTGTAAATAGTTTGTTTTGCATTAATCGAACATTCTCATCATCCGTAAGTACATAAGAGATACCAATAGGTTTTTCAAAGTTAGGATATTTGTATATCTTGGTTAAGTCATTTGATAAGTAATGTAGGATTTTATCCCCGTCTATAGCGCAAATACCGCGAACATCTGAAATAAATGATGCATATTTTATCTCTTGCGTGCTTCCATCATAGTACCCTTGCATGAAGTTTTTTTCTGTCTGTGAAGCATCTGTGCTTCCAATATCTGTTGTTCCTGGTTCTGTAATCATATTCGATTATATCACCCTTAATACCTAACTTCTTGTGCTAATACTTTCCCCAATATAATCATACCCTTGAATGTCCTAATATTCTCAATCCTTAAACTATTATTATCCCTAATCAAAACCATATCATTGAGATTAATCTCGCTATTGGGAGAAACATATATAATACCCTTTGTTCCATCTGTGATACCCATATCCAAAGCAAAAGCCTCTGGATCAATACTCAAAACCCAATCAGGAGCATTGTAAAATAAAAAGGTATTAGATTTATTAAAAACAAAGTTATTAGGAACAGTAATGAATAGTGGAATACGGCTGAAATTCATCTTAATACTCCCATCCGTAATATCATTTAGTAAATCAGAAGGAGTAGTATTCAAAGCCTTAGCTAAAGACTCTAACTGATTTAATGGAGAACTAACCCCACGCTCATACCTTGAAATCATTTCCCAAGTCTTACCAATCTTGTCAGCTAATTGTTGTTGGGTTAGATTTTGTCTCTCACGATATATCTTAATATTTTCACCGATATAATTGTTGTTCATATATATAGAATTGTATTCATAACAAGAAGATTAAAGAATAGAAGAGAAAGTCTTTTAAAAGAACTAATAAGCCGTATCGTAAGAAAAATGAAAGAAATATATTTAATAATTAAATATGGAAGAATTACAAAAAATAACCAATCTGTATGAAAAAATTCTAAAAAAGAAGTACATGGCTCAAAGAGACGTCAGGATACTAAAAAAACTTACGAAGCGGATACACGACATGAACCCAATTATCCTTTAACCATTTATCAGCTAATCTCTGTTCCTCAAGTAAACCTCGTTTTGCCAGTTCTTTGTTGATGATATTTCCTTGATGTGGTTTGTCGAAACGTTTTTCCAATGGAGAGCTAAACCCATGGGCATAGTGACACAGCTCATGGGCTATAGTCCCTTTGACGACATATTCAGGGACCATTTCGTTTTGAAAATATTTAGTCATAGTTATTACTGTCACCCGTTTGTCATCTTGTACTTCGTAATCATCTTGATTCTTTCTTAACAAACTCTTTATCTTTGTATATTCATTTGCAATCTTAATACTACCTAATTGACGTTTAGAATATTTACCGAATTTGATTAGGACAAGGTTTTTTCTTGGAATATCGGAGAAATTATCTTCCCACAAATCATACATTAAATTTTCTAAATATTTTCTATCTCTCATGCTATTATATTAAAATGATTTTACAAAATTACAAGAAAAAAATCCTTACCTTGCTCAATGTTCTTAAGTTCATATATGGACGATATACAGTTACAGCGGTAACCAGAGATATCCTTTTTGTAATAGGTACTGCATCTGAAGTATACAGCATTACCATAGTTGGCAAATTCATTGATGAGGTTGCAAAGATACTCTTAGATTGGAATCAGTTTGATATATCTCAATTTTTCCAAACTCAAGCTTTCATTCATCTCGTTACAATCCTCATACTTTGGTCCATATTACAAGCATGTAATCAAGCAAAACAGCATCTTTACAATGTAATATATGAAAGAGTGTGGGAAGATGCCAGATATATGATGGTGGCAAAAGTCTCGCAATCTAATCTTCAGGATGTTGAACAAGAAAAATTCCAAGATTTGCTTACATATGCCCCAGCATATTCCATAGATCGAATAATCCAAACATACAACAGTTTTGCAGGAATAATGAGCAGCATGGTTAGATTTGTAAGTGCGGGATTAATCATATTTGAAACAATGAGCTGGTCTGTTTTAGTACTTATATTGTTTGTATTACCAGAGATAGTCATTGTACACATTCGCAGAAAGAAGATTCGTGGATATCAGGATGAAAAAGTTGGGAAACTTAAATTCCTTAACTATTTACTTAATGTGACTTTAACAATCGCAAATTTCTCAGAATTAAGAGTAAATGATACATTCGCATACACTAAGCGAAGATACCAAGAGGAATATGATCAATTCTTATATGGATATTTAAAAACAGATTCGAAGCTTTACAGAGACAGGACGAGCTTCTCAATCATTGGGCAAGCACTCAAATTTATATATGTCATCTACGTCCTTTCCTTCTCCATCATAAAGAAGTTAAGCTTAGGTACTTTTAAAGCTTTGTATGACTATGTAGATATGACATATTCAAGTGCTTACACGGTATTTGATTCCATCACTTACATTTCTTCATTACTGGGGTATGATGAAAAGTTCTTTGACCTAATGGACTACGAAGGCTTTGGAGATCATGCCCATGGTGAAAAGAAATTAAAAAAGGGTACTCCAACTATTGAGCTTAAGAATCTTAGCTTTTCATACCCAGATGATCCTAAGACAATGGTTTTGAAACATATCGATATTGAGATTAAACCAGGAGAGAAAATAGCATTCTTTGGTAGTGATGGATCAGGTAAGAGTAGCATGGTTAAGATCTTGGCTGGACTGTATCAGATACAGCTAGGAGAATATCTTGTAGATGGTTATTCTGTAAAAGATTTGGATAGGGGGGAATTAAAGAAAAAAATAGCTGTAACATTCCAAGATTTCATTAATTACAATTTTAGTTTAAGGGAGAATATCGTCATATCTGGTGAAAGAAAAAATGTTAACAAACGCTTGTATGACGATGTAGCTAAAGCATCTCAGGTATATGATTTCATGAAGAAAGAGAAACTTGAAGATACCCATATCTTAGGTAAGACATTCCCTGGTGGAAAAGACCTCTCTCCGGGATATTGGCAAAGATTGGCTATTGCTAGAATGCTTTACCGAAATAGAAGAATCTTTGTCATGGATGAATCATTTACATTCATAGATTCAGAGTCTAAAGAAGTAATTTTACATAATATATTGGATTTTGTTGGTTCTGAAAGAACATTAATATATATAACTCGAAGTGTAGAAGACTTGGACCTGTTTGATAGAATATACTTCTTTGAAAACGGTAAGGTTGTAGAATCTGGTAACTTCAAAGAACTAATGAAGAAAAAGAAGAAATTCTACAAGATAGCTAAAGAAAGTTAGCCTGTATACATTGCCTATGCACAGAGTGTAAAATAGACGCTATGGAACTCTTAAACGGCAAATTACTCTCACAAAATATATTAGATGATATCTCTCAAGAAATTGCAGATATTAAACGTAAAGGGGGAAAGACTCCTAGGTTAGATATGATATTGGTTGGGGATGATTTCGGAAGTATTAAGTATGTTCAGATGAAAGAGAAAGCTGCTAGAGATATTGGGATAGAGAGTGTAATTCACAGAATGGACAACAGTGTAAATACTTTGGATATCATAAACCTCATAGACTCCCTAGACAAAGACCTTAATGTAGATGGATATATGGTTCAGTTACCATTGCCTGATAATATAAATACAAATTTAGTATTAGATGCAATAGATTCAAGAAAGGATGTTGATGGGCTTTCACCAGTAAATTTAGGAAAACTTTTTCAAAAAGATTCTTCAGCAATTGCTCCAGCTACACCTTTGGGAATAATGAAGCTATTAGAAGAATACAATATTAAGCTCTTTGGAAAACATGTTGTAATCTTAGGTGCTAGTACTATTGTTGGAATACCTCTAGAGGCGATGCTACTTGAAAAGAATGCTACTGTAACAATTTGCAATATCCATACTGTAGATATTGAAGAGATGGCTCAACAGGCAGATATATTAATTTCTGCAACTGGTAAACCATTGCTTGTTAAAAAAAATTTCCTTAAACCCGGAGTTGTGGTTATAGATGTTGGTTCAAGCAAACATCCTGAAACAGGTAAGATAGTAGGGGATGTGGATTGGGAATCTATTCAAGGTATTCCTTCATATATCACTCCTGTTCCTGGTGGTGTTGGTCCTATGACGATAGCCTCACTCATGCTTAATTTAATGACCTGCTACAAGAAAAATGATAAAAGATTTAGAAATATATAACAGTATTCAGTCTGAAGCACTTAGACAGAAAGAAGGATTAGAATTAATAGCTTCTGAGAACTATGTTAGTGGAGATGTCCTTGAAGCTTTAGGCTCTATATTAACCAATAAATATTCGGAAGGTTACCCAGACAAACGTTACTATGGTGGAAATAAATATATTGACGAAATAGAGAAAGAGGCAATTTCAAGAGCTAAGAAACTATTCGGAGCTGAGCATGTTAATGTTCAACCATATTCTGGATCTCCTGCAAATCAGGCAGTACATTTTGCATTACTACAACCGGGTGATAAAACAATGGGAATGGCTTTAGATGCGGGTGGACATTTAACTCATGGATTTAAAGTTTCATTTTCGGGGAAATATTACAATTCAGTAAGTTATGGTGTAGATGAAAATGGATATATTAGCTATGAGGAGGTTAGGGAATTAGCTCTAGAACACCAACCTAAGCTCATATGGGCAGGATTCTCAGCATATTCTAGAATTATAGATTGGAAAAAATTTAGAGATATTGCTGATGAAGTTGGAGCATACTTAGCCACAGATATTTCTCATGTTGCTGGTCTTGTTGTTTCTGGTCTTTACCCATCTCCCGTTGGTATTGCAGATGTTGTAACTACCACAACGCATAAAACATTGAGAGGCCCAAGAGGAGCCATAATTATGTGCAAAGAATCACTTGGAGAGCAGATAGACAAAGCTGTGTTCCCAGGGCTTCAGGGAGGCCCACACAACCATGTCACCGCCGCCATGGCAGTTGCATTTAACGAAGCTTCTACAACAGAGTTCAAACAATATGCTAAGCAAATAATTGTAAATGCAAAAACGTTGTCTGAATCATTAAAAAGACTGGGTTATGTAATAGTTTCAGGCGGAACCGACAATCATCTCTTTCTAGTAGATACTGTAAAAAGTGTAAATCTATCAGGAAATGAAGCTTCAGACATTTTAGAAAAAGCAAATATAACTGTTAACAAAAATACCGTACCCAAAGATACAAGAAAACCATGGAATCCATCAGGTATTAGAATTGGAACACCAGCATTAACAACTAGAGGAATGAAAGAAGGAGAAATGGAAATAGTAGCTCAGTACATAGATAGGGCATTAAAGGGTCCAAGTGATGATAATTTAGAAAAAATTAAGTTAGAGGTAAAAGAATTTACAAAAAATTACCCAATACCAGGAATAGATAAAATTTAAACATTCTAGACATGATACTCTCAGACAAGACCATAAAGGAGAAATTAAAAACAGGTGAACTAACGATTGAACCATTCGATGAAAAATATCTTCAACCAGCCTCATATGATTTGCATTTAGATAGCCATTTCTTAATTTTTAACAAAAAGAAAGATTTCATCATAGATGTTAAGCAACCAATCGAAGACCTCATGCAAAGTGTAGAAGTAGATGAGGAAGAAGGATATATCCTTCACCCAGGAGAATTTGTTCTAGCCAATGTAAAAGAAGTGACAGGAGTTGATGGAAAACATATTGCGAGATTAGAAGGGAAGAGTTCATTAGGAAGATTAGGGTTAGCAATTCATGTTACTGCAGGATTCCTAGATCCTGGAAATAGTCTTAGGCTTACATTACATATGATTAATCTCTCTCCATTACCAATTAAAATATATCCAGGGATGAAAATAGCACAAATCATATTTGAACTCTTAGATCAGGAATGTGAAAGGAAATATGGTAGTGATGGATTAGGGAACAAATATGTGGGAACAATGACTGTGAAGGGAAGTGAATATTGGAAAAACTTTAAAAATGGATTAATGTAGTATAATTGGTGATGAACAACACAATCCGAGATCAATTTCCAATACTTAAAACCAAGATCAATGGCAATCCAATTGTATATCTGGATAACGCGGCTACTACTCAAAAGCCTCAATTTGTACTTGATGCTATCAATGATTACTATACTAAGTACAATGCAAATATCCATAGAAGTTCCCATGCATTAGCAAAAGAAGCTACTGAGAGATGGAAGAATGCACATCAAATAGTGGCAGATTTCTTGAATGCAGATAGCTACAAGGAAATTGTGTTTACCAGAAATACAACGGAAGGATTAAATCTTTTGGTTAATACATATGGAAAAGCAAATCTCTCTAAAGGGGATATTGTCATAATCTCTGAGATGGAACATCACAGTAATATTGTTCCATGGATGATTTTACAAAAAGAGATTGGTTTTGAAATTAGATATATTCCTGTAAATGAGAATTTTGATCTAGATATGAATTGGTTAGAGGAAGAAATTAAAAAAGAAGGAGAGAGAATTAAAATTGTTTCTGTTGTACATATTTCTAATGTCCTTGGAACATTAAATCCAGTTAAAGAAATTGCTGAATTAGCACATAGGGTAGGGGCCTTTGTGATTGTTGATGCTGCTCAAAGTGTCCAGCATGTTAAGGTAGATGTTAAGGATATTGATTGTGATGCTTTGGTATTTTCGAGTCATAAGATATATGGACCAACAGGCAATGGTGTTCTGTATTGTAAAGAAAATATTTTAGAAAAACTTCCTCCATATATGGGTGGTGGTGAAATGATATTGAGTGTTTCTAAGGATGGATTTGAAATGAATGATTTGCCATGGAGATTTGAAGCGGGCACTCCTGATATTGAAAGTGGAATAGTTCTTGGAGAAACTATTCAGTGGTTTAAGAAAACGGTAGACGAAATGGGTGGGTTTGAAAAACTCATTGAGCATGAAAGAAGTTTAATGAAAGAATTGTTTGATTCTTTTGATGGTATTGATTGGTTTAAGCCATTTGGAAAGACAGATTACAATAACCGATATGGTGTTTTAACTTTCAATATTAAAGGTTTTAGTTTTAAGGGTTGTAAAGACAAAGAAAAGGATAACAAGGAAGGAGATGGAATAGTTGGATATATTAGCAAAAAAGGTATGTGTGTTAGAGAAGGGTTTCATTGTGCAGAACCGTTGCATGATGCATTTCATGTTGGGCCTACCATGAGAGCAAGCTTTGGAATATACAACAATATAAAAGACGTAAAAGATTTTGCTAAATCTCTTAAAGAAGCTGTACTTTCAACCTATTAAATACTAAATGTTGTTCCTGTTTGTGTTGGTGTAGTTGTATCTGTAGTTGGAGCTTGATTGAAGTCAGGCATTGGAGTTTCAGCGGTGGCTGCTACTGGTGAAGGTGTTTCCATCATTGGTGTTGCCATTGGTGGTACTTCTGCTACTTGATTATTTACAAACTGTTGTAAGTCTGGCATGACAGGAGCCACTTCTGGAGCGGATGTATTGAATGATGGAAATGCAGGTGCTTCTACAGGCGCATTAAATTGTGTATCCATTGCTGGAGTAGCAGGAGCTTCAGCAACTTCAGGCATAGGTGTTGGAGTAAATGTTGGAGCTGGAGTTTCAACAGGTGTTTTAGTTGGAACTTGTTCCATAACATGGTCGGTGACAGGACCCATTGGAGATGCTGATGCTTCGCCTTGTAATATTGCTTGTAGATCAGACGACTGTGTTTCCTCAGTAACAGGAGTCTCTGAAGGAGTAGATTCAGGTTGTGTCATAGGCATTTCTTCAACAGGAGTTGGTGTCGATTCCATTGTTTCTTGAATAGTTGGTTTGGTTTCCGCAGGTGCATACAAATTACTAGAAATATTATCCATATTTACTGGTTGTACAGAAGTTTCAACCTCAGGTGCAAATACTGTAGGAGGAGTATTCTCAACGACTGGTGTTGTAGGAGCAACTTCTGATGTCTCTTCTCCTTTTTCTTTTCTTTTACTTAGTAAGATTCCAACGATACTGATTAAAAGTATTACTGCTCCACCGATTAATATGTATGGTAAATATGTCATCAACTGTGTTTGAAGCGTAGAAGTATCTGCTGCAAATACCTGTGAAGGATATATTATCAAAGCAATCAAGGTTATTCCGGTTAAAAAGGATTTTTTCATCAATTGGACAGTTTAATTTTATACATATTAAGGCTATCATTCTAATCAATCTATTTCAAGGCTTTTTAAATATATTTTTAATACAAATATTTGACTTGCCAGGGTTGGGAATATACACTCTAATGTAATATTTAACTGCTCAATATGGACTATATTAATTCGGGTGTACAACAAAATAGCAATGTGACAGATGATTCCATAACGGAGGTTTTAACATTAAAAAATACCCTTGTTAATTCAAACACACCTTTAGAACTTAAAAATGAAGCTTTAACGAATATTGAAAGACTTGAAAGAATTGCTAGAAAGGGTGTGTATAGCGCAGAATTTGAAAATGTAAGTAAGTATATACAGTGGATTACACGTATTCCTTGGAATACAGTTTCTCAGGATAATTTTGATTTGAAGCATGCGAAAGAGTTAATGGATTCAACTCATTATGGTATGGATCCTGTTAAAAATGTGATTTTGGATTACATAGCATCTATGCAATTAGAGGCAACACAAGAACGAAACATGACAGCTCCTGTTGAACCACAGATTCAATCTTTAGGAAGCACTGATGGTAGGCCATCAACCAATATTCAGGCAGGTATGCCAAAATCTATAAAGGCACCAGTTTTTCTTTTTGTCGGTTTACAAGGTGTTGGAAAAACATCTATTGCACAATCAATTGCTGATGCAATGGGAAGAAAATTTGTAAGAATATCATTAGGTGCGATAGGGGATGTTAGAACATTAAGAGGGACCCCAAGATATGCACTTGATCCAGAACCGGGGCAGATTATTAAAGCATTAGTTCGTAGTGGAACAATGAACCCAGTTATACTGTTGGACGAGATTGAAAAAGCTAGCGGTAACAATGGTTTGCTGAATGATGTTATGGCAGCCTTACTAGAAATATTAGACCCGGAACAGAATCACGCATTCTTAGACCACTATATTGATTATCCAGTTGATCTGTCTAAAGCATTTTTCATCTGTACAGCAAACAATCTTGGAGGACTGTCTGCAGCACTTCTTGATCGTGTTGAGGTTATCCGGTTTACTAGTTACTCAGATGAAGAAAAGTCCGTTATTGCTAAGAAATACATATTGCCAAGGGTATTGAGTAGCCTGAATCTTTCGGAAGAATTCATCAAGATTGATGAAAATGCATGGCCAATGATTATACGTCCAGTTGGTTTTGATGCTGGTATTCGACAGTTAGAGAGAAATATTGCAGGAATAGTTAGGGCCGCGGCTAGAAGAATAGTTGAGGGAACTCCAATTCCAATTATTATAACTGTTGAGAATCTCAATCAATATCTTCCACCTGATCAAGGACCTTTGAGTTAGTATTACTTGCTAGTATCCCTTAAATGGGTTGGATAATCTCAATGCGTTCATAGCTATCGATACTTGTGGGTTATTGATACCCTTAATTGCACTTACCTTATACTCTGATCTTTTCTCTGCTTTTTCTAATTTTTCTAGATCTGAGGTAATTTTCTGTTGTGGTATTGACGCAGTGGATACAGCCTTCGTAACCAAGTAGTTGGACTCCGGCAACATATTCAAATTGTTCAGACTATTGTTGTTTTGGTCCATTGTTAATATAGCTAGAAACTGGTCCCTGTGGGGTTATGTGTGTCCTACCTTTTTGTATATCTTCTCTAGATTGCACCACTTGACCAGAAATTGTATTTTGTTTTAGTTCGTCTAAAAAAGTTTGCTGACTTTTCTGCTTTTGTGGATTCAAATCTAGTTCTTGTTGTCTTAATCTTTCTTCTAACTCTTTTTGGTATTGTCTTCTTTCATCCTCTATCTGTATTCTTTCTTCTTTTCGTTTATCAATTGCTTGCATAATTACCTGCTGTTGTCTGTTCATAGCGGATACGTTATTCATAGTTTGTTGGTCTGCAGGCTGTTCAAATATCTGTGCCATTTCTTCCATTGTTCGAGTATCTGTCATCCCTGCCATAGCTTTCTTCTTTTCTAAATCTCTAGGATCTGAGGTTATGAGTTCATGCTCTGCCTGGCTTGATATTACCTGTATACCTACATGATTTGCACCGGCAAAGAAGAGGCCTTGTCCACGATCGCAACTTAGTAAGAAGTTTCTTTCTCCATCAGAGAGATTAAAGACGGTTTGTAATTTCTCAACGGAAGAAGGACTTTGTTTCATCAATATTTGCATTGAAGAGTTTGAGATTATGGCTTTTCCCATATCATTTGTAAGGAAATCTGCTACATCTTGAGTAATGGTTGAAAGCCCAAGGTAATATTTTCTCGCTCGCTTTGCGATGGAGTACATGAAGTTTGCAGAGTCCTGGCTTTGCATCATGTACCAAGCTTCATCAACGATGAGTAATCGTTTTCGTTTGTCTTTTCTAATCTTGGTCCAGATGAAATCAAGCATTAAGTACATAGCTAGAGGTTTTAGTTCTTCCTGTAAGTCTCTAATACTGAATACTGTGAATGGATTTTGTATCTCAAAATTACTTTCTTCATTGAATATTCCAGCAGCACTACCCATGATATATTTTTCCATTCTTCTGGCTAAATCATGAGCTTCATTCTCTGCCATACCTTTTAGTACTTTGTACAAATCTTCGAGTAGAGGAGGCTTCTTAGTCTGGGTTGTAGGATCAAAAGTTATTCCTTTTTCTCGGTATGTAAGGATTAATGCTTTGTCCAATATTGATTCTTCCACATTAGTTAATCCTCCAAAAATGATCTTAAAGAATCCGTGAAGAGTTAGAAGTTTCATTCTTAATTCATCGTCTCCTTCTTCGGTTACTCCTGAGAGCTCAAATGGATTCATCTTGTTGCCTTTGTCTTGTGAGAAGGAAATGTAAGAACCATTTACAGCCTTTGAAAGTTCTTCGTATTCTCTTTCTGGATCTATGATTATGACCTCTGTTCCAAGCATTAGACTTCTAACAGCTTCAAGCTTCACGAAGTAGCTTTTTCCTGCACCTGATTTTGCAAATACTACAGTGTTAGCATTTTCTAATTGGAATCTATCAAAGATAACTAAACTCTTGTTATGCATATTTATTCCGTACATAATTCCCTTGTCCATTGTTAATTCTGAGGTTACAAATGGGAAGGTGGTAGCAAGGGATGTGGTATCCATATTTCGAGTGAAATACAGTTTGTCCAAGCCCAACGGTTGTGTACTTATGAATCCAGGCTCTTGCTGTAATGTTGCTGGTTTTGCAGTTACATTCATAGCTGCAAATGTAGAGATGATGTTCTTAGAATATCTCTCGAGGAGAGCTTTGTTAGGGGCATAGATGGTTAAATACATTCCAAAGTGGAAGTATTTCTCAGAGCCTTCTGCAATTGAATCTTGTAACTGTTGAGCATCAGATAGAGCTACTTTTAATGTAGGATCTACTACTTTTCTATCTTCCATCTGGGAGTAGAGTGTAGCTTCCATTTCACCGATTTTTCGCTTTAACTTTTCCAAAATATCCTTTGATTCAACAGGATAGTAGAAAGTGCTAATTCTAAGCGAATGCTCAAAGTTTACGATTGGTGAAAGCCAGTTAGGTCCTACAATACGTGGATAGCCTGTGACTTTGAAGGTACGGAAGAAATAGTCTCCCATTTGAAGATTGTTGAAATCTATCTCCATATCTATTGGTGCGACAATATCTTTTATGGACATATCTTTGTCCAACATGGTTATTTCATCTTCTTCGACAGGAGTACTATCTTCGGGCTCTTCTTTGACAGGTTTTCCACTAACTTTGGCAGAAACCTGATCAAGCAGTTTGAAAAGTATATTCTTTTTTTTCTTGGGTTTGATATCCTCATCTGTATCTACAGGATCATTAAATCTATCCTTTTTCTCAAGTTCGTCTTTCTTTGCAATTTCTTTCTGCAAATCTTGTTTAAAGTTTGCATATTTCTCCCCAACTGATTGAAGCTTCTCCTGTTGAGCTTGAAGCTCTTGAGTAGTTTTGTTCTCAAATGTTCGATTGTAGTTATTTATTTCCTCAGACATTTTCTTCTTCTTCTGGATTATATATTGTGTAAAATTCGGAGAGTAACTCAGTATTGTTCAATTGATGCCCAACTAATCCCATACGAGAGAGTTGCTTAAGAATTTGATCTCTCTTAGGATACAGGAATATCTTAGCCTTTTCTAATAGCTGATCTATAGCCATCTGTCTGTATTTCTCTTCATCTTCATTCTTTTTCTTGTTACCGAGTAATCCAATTTCTGGTAAAGAGAGTCCTGGACTGTAAGGTATTACAACAAAGAAGTTTTTGTCCAAAACATCATTTTGTACGATTAGGTTTTGTACAAACTGGGTATATATTTCTAACTGTTTTTTCAACCCTTCACTCATCTGTCTTTCTTTTTGAGATTTGAGGTAATCAACATAGCTTGTGATATCTATTCTTTTAGTTCTGATTAATATTTGGATGGGGAAGTTTAGTGCATTAAGTAATCCAGCAAATGCATAGATCTTGTTGTCTTGTTCATATTCTGCGAGAAGGTCGAAGTTGATAGCGGAGGTTTGGATTACCATTGCTACACTGCCACTCTTGGTTATGACTAAGTCCTCTCGTATATCTCGGACTTCTAATTCATCTTGTGTTGAAGCTATTGCTCTAGCTCTTGTATTTTTATCCACGTTATATTGTTTTAATCTTAATAGGTAGCTTGTTACTTTCGTCTGTGAGTAGTAAATCTACCTTAGGGAACTTGTATTGTGGGTGTATGAATTCTAAGGTATATCTTCCTTTGGTCCACATTCTGTTGGTTAAGAAATATCCACTTGCTCCGGTTCGGTTAGCATACAATATTTTTCCATCTTCCCCCTTCATATATGTTATGACATTTGGTACGGATACCATATCTCCAGTATACAACCATATGTTAATATTCCCAGGTAATTTTTCTAAGTTTTGGATTGTAAATTCATAGTTCTTTCGGTTTTCTTCTGAGATGATTAATCTGTCTTGTACGATTGGAGTTGGTATGGCCTGAGGAATATTCTCTACAGGAATCTCTTCATTTGTTGTTTGCAAAAGGTTGCCACCGATAATGGGGCTTGTTTTTTCCTTGAAGCTTTTTTGTACTAACTTGCCATCTGCAGATGGTTTTAATTCTGGCTTTGTTCTTGCTTGTTGCATTTCACTGTTCATCCATACTCTTTGTGTTGGTGCGGTTATTGCTCCTATATAGTTCTTTATGAACACATCTGCGTCTTGCTCATTGATAGGGACTAAGCCTAAAAAGATCCCAGCACCAGAAGTGAGGATACATATTGGGATTCCAACTAATCCTGGGATCGTTTTAGCTACAACGAGATATATCATTAACCCGCCGAATCCCAACCCGATAGCAAGATAGGCGAATTCTTTCAGAGTAAACTTTGAAAAGAGTTTGAACTCTACATCTAATATATTTTGCGGTATCGGATGTTGTCTCATATATGGCAGATTTTACAATATTTCTTACTAAGAGTTTAGCAGAATATTGATAATATTTTTAGATGGTATAATGAATTATGTATATACCTAAGAAAGTGGTTATGGATCTTACAAAATTTAGAGCATTAATGGGTTGTAATCTAACAGAGGAGAAAGCTAGGTATATTTGGGGTAAGAATTCTGTTAAGAATTCAGATATTTCTTTTGGAAAAGAACAATCAAATGAGTATGTAAATTCAAAGGTTGAGCTTGCTCAGAGGAATGTAAAATATTTACAGGTTGGGAACTTGGTTAAGTTCATTGGTGTTTCTGGTTCTGTAGCTGCGGGTTTTGCTAAGGAAGAGGATGATATTGATGTTTTTGTGGTGGTTAGAAATGATACGGCATGGATATACAGGGCATTGTTGGTATTTAAGAATATTTTTCATCACAGGATTAGGACTAAGTGGGATGGGGAGAGGGTGAAGGATAAATTTTGTTTAAATTTGATATGTGAGGAGAGGGATGTGGTGTTTGAGGATGATATGTTTAACTTTCATGAATTAATGTATTTGGTTCCAATATTTAATGAAAGATATTTGAACTTTGTATATTCTCAGAATGTTTGGTTAAGAGAAATATATGGGGTTAAGGGGGAGTTGATGGTGAATAGGGTGAGTGTGAGTAAGAAAAAGAATTTGTTTTTTAAAGTTTTAAATTTCAAAGCTTTTTGTTTGCAATTAGTGTTTATGATTTTGTCTAAACATAGTCCGGAGATTCCTAGATTAAAAGAAAATTTTAAGAGAGGAAGGATTGAATTTTTTCCTAGGGATTACAAGGAGAAGAGGATGGAAGATTACTTAAAGTAATTTCAATGTTATTATAAATCATGGAACCTAGATCAGAAATTTTTTCTGTAGATAATAATGATTTACACTATTACGTTCGTGGAAATGGAAAATTTCCAGTTATAGTTATGCACGGCCTTGGCTCAAGTGGCCGTTCATTTTACAAAGGAGTAGATATTAGTCTTCCTGATACTACAACGTATTATATTGATCTTCCTGGGCATGGGGATAGTTTTAATTTGGTACTTAAGCAGCCAGAAAAGTGGGTAAGTTTTATTACGGATTTTTGTAAGAGTTTGAATTCTAAGAAAATAGCTATTGTAGGTTTTTCACTTGGAGGAGAAATTGGATTGCTGGTTGCTGAAAGATTAGTACAAGAAAACTATGATTGTTCCTTGTTTGTATGGAGTACTTCCCATAAATTAAATCACAAAGATTCAGTGCCATTAATTGCTGAATTGGGTATGTCGCTTTGGAAATTGCTAAATGTGATTTTAAGAAGTGCCTTTGTAAGAAAATTACTGTCATTCTTTGGTATTAAGTTAGCGGGGCAGGATTGGAATGATGTAGTCAGTACAAATCCATATGCATTTCGTTTTGCAAAGAAACTGTTTAAAAGAGACATGACTGATATTGATAAAAGGATAAGATTTAAATATATATATGGAGATCATGATGCATTTGTTGATTACAAGAAAGTTGTTCCTGAGATTGAGAAAGTTCGTCCTGAGTCTAGTATATATATTTCTGGATGTCAGCATTTTGGTAATGAGGTAGGGTGGAAGAATGCTGTTGAGTATTTGAAAGAAGAAATAAGTTTAATCAATTAAATATCTATGATCGATTATATGAATAACTATATGGAATATATAAAAACCATATTGAAGAAAGAAAATATAAATGAATCTATTAAAAAAGATCTCATAGAACATATACAATTTATGCAACATGAAAGACTAATACATCTATTAGTTACTATGTTATTTGCATCATTATTAATGTTTGGATTTATTATTATGCTTATATATTTCTCTTGGATATTAGTAGTATTTACAGCATTAATATTTATTGTAGAAATATTCTATATATTCCATTACTACAAACTAGAGAATGGAGTACAGAAGATGTATAGGTTGTATGATGAATTAACTAAGAAAAAATAAAAATGCCAAACGATTTACCAGGAGAAAACAACGATCAATCTGATGTAAGAGATAGTAGATTCTCTTCATTATCCAATGCCGCTTTAGGCTATGCAATTGGTCTTGAATATGAAGGCTCGATGAATATAGATTATGAATCTTTCTTAATAGATAAAGTTGTGTCTTTGGGAGATCTGGACGAAGAAACGGTACAGAATCTTAAACTGTCTTCCAATACCACATTCACGGATCCCTCTGAAAATGTATATTCAGAAAAATTAGCTCACTATGTTGAAGCTTTTTGGAGTAATTTAGATGAAAAAGAAAAGATTATTTTAGATGAAGACTTGAAAGAACCTGACAATTTAAATTTAAGAATTGAAGAGTTCAAAGAATCAGAATTCTCCGAGCAGCTTTTTGAAAGTGAAGAAGGAATGAATAAATTTGTAGGAGTAATTGGGAATAATCTAAAAAAAGCTTTGCTAGTATCTTTGTTAACTGGGAAGGAATGTAAATACGAGATATACAAGGACAACACAGGAAGATATCTTTGTGATTCTTTTCCTAGAATAGGAAATTACGAAGCAGTTTCACCAAATATAGATAGAGAATTACACAGTGTTTGTATGATTCATACACATCCAACATTGACGGATTATGACTCTGTAGGAAAGAAATTCCTTATGGTGGATGGCTTCTCTTATAATCCAGCATCAGAGGGGGACTTAAGGGCAGATGATAGAAGTGATTGGGTTGGTTTTCTTGCATCCCCTGGGCACAGAGCAATTGTGGAGGGTGTAATCTCTAGTAATGAACATTTAACTTTATTAAAGTTTAATCCATTGGATGTGGATTCAATTGTTACGAGGGCTAATTATAGAGGAATAAGTATTTATCCTGAAGATATAGAATTTTTAAATCAGGAAGGAGTTTATACTAGCATTGTTGCAAGGAGTATCCTTAGGAAGATAACAAATAATAGTTATTCCGAAGACATAGACAAAAGGTTATCAAGTTTTTTTGGTTATAATCTATATAAAGGAAATATTGAGAAGGTTGAAAGAGCTATATAGAGTTCAATCTGAAATACAAACTTTAAAATCCTTGAATTCAACGATCTCTAGTTTCTTTGGTTCTTCTTCCCATTCACATATTTCAAATGGAATATTGTTATACATTCCTTGAAACTCTAAATATTTATCTTCCCATTTATGTATATCAGATATTTTGTATTCATTTAACAAACTAAATGCCTTCGTTATATCTTCTTTTGAAACAAATAAATCAATGTCATAGGGATATACATCTTCACCAAGTATGTAATGTAAGCCAGAGGCAGATAGGCAGTAGAGGATATTATTCTTACTAAGTTCTTGTGTTAGATATCTAAGAGCTTTCTCCCATTTCCCAATATTTTGTTTGTTTATTTCGTAATATTCTTTATCCATGGTAACTTCTTAATTCTTTCTATACTATCAGAAGCTATAAATCCATTATCAAGCTCTGTCTTTGAATAATCAATATCTTTGCCATAATAATCAGTCATCACACCACCAAGAGTAGAAAGTATTGCATCCCCAGCACATACATCCCATGGTCCCCAAGCTCCAAAGTTGCTATTTATTTGTAAATTAATACCACCTTCAATAATATGTATTCTTGGATCCTTAAACTCTTCCCCTAAATCATTCCCATGTACTAGTGTATATTCAGGATCATCATTAAATAGCTCTTTGAAAACATTCTCCCAATTCTCCGAAGGAGTGAATAGAAGATTTTGTTTTTTAGTAGAGGACATTACTAAATTAGATTCCCCATTTGATGTGATTACTCTTGGGATTTCATTCTCACCACCGATATACAGTTTGTCATATAACGGATGATATATTAACCCTAAGATTGGTTTGTTTTTTCTTGTTAATCCAACAAGTATATTGAAGTAATCACTTCCTCTTAAATATGATCCTGTCCCATTTAATGGGTCTATGTACCATGTATATTCTTTACATTCTTTTTCCAATTCTTCAGACATGATCCCATATGTTGGATACTTTTCTTTCAGATAGCTTTGTAAGATATCATTTGCTTCCTTATCTACATTAGTTACCTTGCTACCATCTTCTTTTGTTTCAATTACAAGGTCAGAAGAATTTCTGTATTTAAGAAGAATATCGCCACATTTCTTAATTACTGTTATTAGTTCTAGAATATCCATAACTAAAGTATATCATTTAAGATTTAGATAGAAGTCAAATCAGTTGTTCTAGATATAGAAATAACTTACTCCAATTACTCCAACCATAATCAATCCTAACCCAATAATTTCAATCAAACGAGGTTTTTCTTTTAACCATAAAATAGCAAGTATAATCATAATCCCAGGATATGCAGCAGTAAGTGGGGAAGCAATGGAGGCATAAGTATTCTCAAAGGCTAACCAAAGACCAACTAATCCAAGCACATTTAAGAGTGATCCCATAATTGCATATTTATATTTCCCAATATTCTTAGCAAATTTAAAAATATGTTGAGGAGTTTCTTTCTCAAGCCTTAGATATATCAAACTAATAGGTATTTGCATTAAAGCAAGTGAGAAAAGAAATGCTGCTGCAGAAGTCTTATCTATTACGCCCTTTGATATAGTATCTGATAATCCTACAGCTAAAGCTCCGGCAATTGCCCAGAGAATATACTTTTTACTTTTCAATTCTTCTTTTGTAATTTTCTTTGGTAGAGATGCAATCGTTGTTCCAATAATTGTTATAAAAATAAATATCCAATGTAATAGTTGTAATCGTTCTCCAAGTAATATCACTGCGAAGAGAATTGTATATACAGGATATGAAGCAAAGATTGTTCCGGTAATACTCAGTTCTCCCTTTGAGAGAATATAGAAGATAAATGCTTCTGAGAGAATT
Source organism: uncultured Candidatus Saccharibacteria bacterium (assembly GCA_964610125.1). GTDB lineage: Bacteria > Patescibacteriota > Dojkabacteria > SC72 > SC72 > UBA12078. Next base: position 66,432 of record CAZSUV010000001.1, read on the forward strand.
GCACTGATTAAAGCATATGGCAAAACTTGAAGTATATCGGAAAAATCAAAGCCAATAATTAATGAGAAAGGAATCCAGATTAATAACCCAAATATCATATCAAAGAAAAATCCGACAGAAGGAGGGAATTCTTTGAAGCTTTTTTTAAGACTTGTGAAGCCTAATGCAAAAAAGACTGAAGATAGAAGTGCATATACTATTCCCATGAAGCTAATTATATCAAAATATTTATTAAATAGAATTCAAATCAATCAACTGTGCATGTTTCAATATCTCCTTAGGTAATTCATCCTTATTAATAATGGTTATAAACGTCTGTTGCTTCTTAATATTCTCCTCCCCAAATATCTTATGCGTATTCTTAGGATCCAACTCTGAAGCAATATCATCTAACAAAAGAATAGGGTAGAACCCAAGCTCCTTGTTTAAAACATCTTGAACTCTAAATATCAAATTCCCAATAGCCAACCTCTTCTCACCCCTAGAACCATACTTCTTAATATTCTTCTCAACAATAATCTCCCAATCATCCCTCTGAGGACCAATATTAGAACAACCAGTAACAATATCCCTCTTCTTAGCATCCTCAATACATTCCTCTAAATCCTTGTCATTAGATTTAATATATTCCAAAGCAAACCCATCTGAAGAAAGTTCATCAACCAATTCCAATCTCTTAGTTTGAATAATCTTAGCAAGATTAACAAACTCATTAGTCCAGAAATTAAGTTGAGTATCATTACGCGCGATAATACCCTGTTCATAGAACTTCTTAGCTAACTTCTTAAGATATGCATTCCTCTGTCTTAAAACCTTCCTAAATTGAGCCAAAGTATCATTGTATTCATAGTCGATTTGGGAAATAACCTCATCAAGAAAATCTCTCCTTCTAGATGGAGAAATCATTAAAATCTCAATCTGTTCAGGATTAAATATCGTAGAAGCATTACTCTGAAAAAACTTCTTAGGCGTAGTATTCTGGTTATCTATCTTACAAACCCTACGGCTATGATCTTTGAAAAACGCAAACAGATGCTCATCAGTAGCAATCTCAACCCTAGCAAATTTATCCTCCTCATTTTGAGTATTGTTAACAAACTCATCTGATACGGCCCATGGAGATTTGCCGTTAGTAAGAAGATATATAGCTTCAAGAATAGTACTTTTCCCTTGCGCATTATTTCCATACAACACAACAATATCCTTCTCAATATCAATCTGAACATCTTCAAACCTTCTGAAATTTGTTAACTTAATGCTTTTAATCATTATGTTTTCAATATAGCTAAGAATGCTTCTTGAGGAATGTTTACCTTTCCAATCATTTTTAGTCTAGCTTTACCCTTTTTCTGTTTTTTAAGAAGTTTTAATTTTCTTGAATAGTCACCACCATATAGTTTGGAGGTAACGTCTTTTCTAAATGCACTAATATCTTCTCTAGCTATGACCTTGGAGTTAATAGCTGCTTGTAATGGGATTGGGAACTGTTGTCTTGGTATAGCTTTCTTCATCTCTTCAAGTAGCTTTGCAGCTTTGTCTCTAGCATAGTCTCTTACTTCTAAGAAACTTAATGCTGGTACTTCCTCATACTTTACCAATACTGATACTTTAACAATATCTGCAGGGAAGAAATCTATGAATTCATATTCCATTGATGCATATCCACTTGAGATATTCTTCATCTGATCGAAGAAGTTTGAGATCAAAGAGGCTAGGGGAATGTCATATTCAAGAATGATATATTGATCTCGCATCTGCATATCACTCTGACTATGTGTTAGATATTTGGTATTTACATATTCACCCCTTCTAAACTGGCAAAGTTTCATTAAGTCTCCCATATATTGTGATGGGGTTAATAGCTCGATTCTTACCCATGGTTCTCTAATCTCCTTTACCAATGATGTATCCGGCATCTCCTGTGGTGTCTGTATCTTCAATTCTTCTCCTGTATTAGTGGTGACCTCGTACTCGACTGTAGGGGCGGTAATTATGAGGTTGACATCATATTCCCTTTCTAATCTTTCTTGAATTATATCCATATGTAGGAGCCCCAAGAAGCCACATCTAAACCCTGATCCAAGTAAGTTAGATCTCTGATCTGAGAATGTTAATGAAGCATCATTTAAAGCTAATTTACTTAATCCTGTTTTAAGGTTGTCGTAGTCCTCAGAATCAATGGGGAAGAAGGTTGCAAAGATATTTGGCTTTGGAGCTTTGTATCCATCTAGAGGAATAGTATCTGGATCATCTGAGATGGTATCTCCAACTGTAAAGTAACTGATATCTTTCAAACCTGTAGCAATATATCCTACTTCTCCAACATTAAGTTCTCCAGTTTCTTCCAAATCTGGGGTAAACAATCCAACCTCTGTAGGTTTAAATTTCTCTTTTCTTTGTAATATGTGTAATGGAGTAGGTTTCCCATGTACATGTTTAACATGTCCATCGAAGATTCTTACTGCGACAACTACACCTCTATGCTCATCGTAGAAGGAATCAAAGATTAATGCTTTAAGTGGAGCTGCGTTAGTTCCTTTTGGATTTGGTACTCTTTCGACAATCGCATTTAGGAGTTTGTCTACATTTTCACCAGTTTTTCCAGATACTTTAATGATTTCATCTCTTGAGAATCCTAAAAGATCTTCAATTTCCTTTTCTCTTTCTTCAACTTTTACTCCAGGTAAATCAATCTTGTTTAATACAGGGATTAATTTCAAGCCTAAATCTAAAGCCTTTTTAGTATTGGAAAGTGTCTGTGCTTGTATACCTTGGCTTGCATCTACGAGTAGGATTGCGGCCTCACATGCGGCTAATGATCTGGATACCTCATAGGAGAAATCTACATGTCCTGGGGTATCAATTAAGTTAAGCTTGTAACCTTTCCAATGCATTGTACAGGCTTGTAATTTGATGGTTATACCTTTCTCTTGTTCTAGATCCAATCTATCAAGAACTCTGTCCTTATTTTTCTCATGGGATACATCGGTATGTGTAGCTTCTATCATCCTATCTGCTAAGGTAGACTTCCCATGATCTATATGGGCAATTATTGAAAAGTTACGAATTTTTTCTAACATAGGTGAATTATATATGATTACAAGGGATTTTAGTAGGTACTAAAGGTTTTCAACAACCTTTATCTGCATATCAAACTGAGTAGAGAAGTTTATACCATTCTGATTCTCTACAGAAAGAAATACTACAACTTTTGAAGATGGGTCTACAGAGATTTCTTGAATATATGTTTGACCTTTGTCATCCTGTAATTTCTTTGCAGTATTATCATCGTCAGTTCTTAAATATATGTTTGATTGAGTCTGGTTTGCGGTTTGACCGTAGAATGAAATCTTTTGTGCCTTGTCCGTATTGTTTTTTATCTCTACAATTGGTTTAGAATAGCTGTCTGCATTTCTTCCTGCAACTAAAGTAGAGTAATCGTATGATGTGTCTGAAATTTTGTTTAAATGTTCTTCAGTGAGGATTGGATGTTTACCACCAACTAAGGTTATTGATACTGAGGATTGAGTGTTTGCTCCCAAAACATTTAGATCTTTTAGTTTCTTTGTGATTGGGGAGAGATTCATAACGGTGATTGTAGGGATGATGAAAAGCAATGCTAATACCCCTAAAGCGATAGGTTCGATTACGAGAGAGAGAACTTTCTTAAATTTTTGGGCTTTTTGACTGGGCATTGCAGTAGACTAATAGTATTTATGTTCTGTTGGATATATATTATCAGTTTCCGTTTCAAATGTCTTTATGGTGAACATGGATGCTATGAAAGCAAGGGAGCCAGCGATTATTCCAACCCATGGGTATGTACTACCTTGTAGTGTATGCGCAATGGATACTCCTGAGGCTACCCAGAGGAATGCACACCATATGAACATGGTCAAAAAGGAGGTATCTTTACTTGTTATCCATTTGAGCATATTGAATCGAGTCATCTTTACGATGGTTCGAGGGTTGTGTGCAATGGTGTGGTAAAGAGTAGTTTTGATTACGAAATATGCGAGGGGTAGGGCTACAAAAAGTACCATTACTAGGTTGGAAATTGAGTTTACAAAGAGAGTAGTACTAGCATCGGAATAGTAGATCTGAACAGAAAAAAGACCATTAAGATCATTACTAATCTGGAAATTCAGATTGTATATAGCACTAGTGCAGAGAATACCAATAAACTTACCGGCAATTAAAAGAATTGCTGGTACTATTGATATTTTAAGCGCTCTTCTTAGCAGTTTGGACATTATTTTGGGTCAGTTTGTTTAAATTTTTAGTAAGACGACCTTTTAATCGGTCTGCCTTATTATCCTTTATAACATTTTTCTTAGCTGCTTTGTCAAGAACTTTGTAAATATGCTTTAGAGTTGTCTTTGCCTCTTCTGGATTGTTCTCTGTAACAAGAGTCTTAAACTTTTTAATAGCTTTCTTTGTTCTGACTCTTAATCTGTCATTGTTGATTTCTCTTCTCTTGTTTTTTCTTAGGTCTTTTATAGATGTTTTTAGATTTGGCATTGTATTTCTTTAATAATATAAACTGTCTAAAGTTAGCGTATTATATATATAATTCCTTTGTTTGTAAACATATTCTTTTGTGTTAAACTTGAAGTATGGAAGGAAGCCGAAAAATCAAAATTATTGTTAGTTTTGTATTGGTTTTAATTTTGGTTACAGTTGGAATTGTATTTTCGGTTATAAATAATAAAGCGAAACAAGGAAAGAATGACGTTGTAATGGGACAATCGGATATTTCTGGAGTCCCATATATTACAAGTGTTCCACCTTTAGTAGGATATATTGGTACTGAATATGTATATGATGTTAAATATTCGGATAGTGATAGTAAAGGCGAAGATGTAAAAGTGTCCTTAGAGAATGCACCTGCATGGTTAAGTGTAGAAGGATTGCATATATTTGGTACTCCTCCCGATGGAAGTGTGGGCCAATACAAATTTAATGTAAAAATATCTGATGGAGTTAATTCTTCCATTCAGGAAAACTATATTTTAGTACAAGAGAAACAGGAAAATGAAGAAGAGTAGGTTGTTCATAATTACAGGGTTCTTTGGTCTATTTCTAGTTGGAATTGCTACAACCTTAATCTTTGTTAAGAATACTTTTGGTTCTGATATCTTGGCTACTTCTAAAAAGGATTGTGTCCCTTACAATATTTTTGTAGCTAAAACAGATCAGGAATATACGGTTAAAATATCTTGGAGTACTAAAAAAGAGTGTATGGGATTTGTACAATATGGGGGGCAGAGAGAAACTTTGAATTCAATTGGTATTGATCAAAAGAATTCAGTTCAATCAAAGGAGCATGAAGTAATTTTGGAAAAGCTTTTGACTACACAAAAATACTACTTTCTAGTAAATTCGGATAATACTGCATATGGATATAACGGCACAGCACTGGATTTCTTGCTAAAGGAACTTTAGCTATCTTCTCTTTTCTGTCTTTCTAATGATGCTCTCTTCGAAATACTTCTTGGGTTTGAATAACTTCCATGTGCTTAATTCTGTTGATTTGTATGCATCTGAATCTACAAATTTTTCTACTAATATTCTGCCTTTGGGTCTGCTGTAAATATACCAGCCTGTTGTGATGACTACGATTCCAAGTATTACCTTGAATATCACCGAATCAAATATTCCTGTACTTGGAGTATTTGGTGTTTCTTCTGATGCGTTTGGATCTTCACAATTTTGTGATACAGTGATGTTAACGGATGATCTTAATTGTGATGGATCGGTAGGTACTTCTTCTGGAGTTACGACCACCTCATTCTTGTTTGTTCCTGTCAGCGCACTTGCCCCTGCTTGAGCTTGAAGTAATACGGTTAATGATTGGTTGGCACTTAATGTCCAACCTCCTGTTTTTGATATGGTAATTTGCTGTGAGCTTCCAACTGTTGCAGAGGTTACATAGCCTGAATCAGTTACTAAGACTCCGTTAATCTTTGTTGTTCCTGCTGCATATGTAAATCCCAGTGGTAGCTTATCTACAATGGAAGTAATTTTCTGAGAAGTTGTACTCTTGTTTGTGACATTGATTGTGTATTGTACAGTATTTGAAGGTGCTACTCTTTCTACGCATGTAAGATTTGATGTGTTAGCTACAGTGAAGCTTGAAGCGACTACTGGAGTTCCACCATTATCAGGATCTTCATCTTGTGCATCTGGGAATGTGATATTACTGGTAGCGGAGCCAATGGATACGTTTGAAACGTAAACATCAGATTTAACAGCTAATGTCCCTGTATGATTATCGAGTTGAGAGAAGCTCTTAGAATTTGAGAAATTTGTTGCACTGTAAAGATCTTGTTCTAAAATCTCTATGATTCCCGCAGTGGTATCTACTGTAAATCCTTTGGTCATTACTAATTCAGGATATGTATTTTCGAATGTGAAGCTAATTTTCATATTATCTGATGAGTTAAGATTTCCGGCAGAAATCTTAGCATTAGAAACTTTCATAGTAGTACCGTCTAATCGAGTTGTAAGTTGGAGATTACTGACACTTGATTCTCCTGCTTGGGTAACTTCAATCAGTCTTCTACAGATAGGGGAGTTGATTTGTTGATTGTCAGAAGTAGTGCCTGTTGCAACGATATTTATAGCGGTTGCAGTACTTAAATCTGCAATTGTTTTCTTTATACTTAATTTGTTAGGTGTAATGACATCTGGTTCTACCGTCTCGTTATTTATGACGAATTTGTAATCAGAATATTCTTTGTCAAAGACAGCTTCTATGGTTAGCTGATCAGTAGATGAAATTTCTCCAGTTACAATCTTCCCATTTTTGTCTGTAATGGTCATTGCATTACATCTTGAATCTGCGATGGTTTGTAACTGACAGATTTGGTACAAATCTTGTTGAGTTGAGCTATTAAGATTATTTGTTGAAAGTTTGTTTGTTGCGCAGGCAGCTTTACATGTCTCAGTGCTAGTATTTGTGGCTACTTCAAATTGGAAAGCTCGTCTTGGATCTCCACATTCTGTAGTTACGGCTGGATCTATGTAGTAACATCCACAGGTTACATTGTTAGTGGTATCAGTGTTGGTGTTTGTATCCTTGATTGTGTAGAAATATATTGCTACACCTATTAGTGCTAAGCCAAATATGCCTGTTATGACAAGAAGAACGGTTTGTAATTTCTTTGATTTTTTCTGTGTTGTTACTCTTATTCCTTCTTCCATTAGGGCAGGTATAGATTTGAATATTCTCTATTCAGTTTAAGTTAATAACTATGTGGTGTCAATGTGATTTTAACTAGAGGTATGGGCATATGAGGGTCAATCCTAAATGTCCATCGATCTTTCCGGTTTTAATTTGTAGATCAAGATTGGAAAGCTTACGGTATATCTGGATTAACTGTTTGTTTTCGTAGTTTTTAGAAGTATCCAAGATTGAGGGGAGGGTAAATGGTGGAATTCTTAAAATTGAGCATATTTCTTTGAATGATTTCTTCTGATCATTTAAATGTTTAACAAGAGTCAAAATTCTTAAATTTCTAGCTAACATGGAGAGGATATAGTTGGGATCATTATTTTGTTTGTACAAATTTTCCAATATTTCCATACTTCTAGCCTTGTCCTTTATATTTATGGCATCTATCAATGCCCAAATATCTTTTTCTAATGTATCTGCTATGTATGTCGTATCATTTTCTGGATCAAGTTTTAATTTTTGAATCTCATTTACACATCTTTCAGGATCATAGTTAGTTCTTTCTGCGAGTAATCTTTGGACTGTAGGATCAAGTTGTAATCCATTGCTCTCTAATTCTTCTTTCAACCATGCCCCAAACGAGCGTTTGTTCATTTCATCATATTGCTCGAAGGCATTATTTTCCTTAAAGAATTTGAAGTATCTTGTGTTTACTCTGACTTTTTCATCTTCCCAAAAGAAGATTGTATCTGTACCTGTATTTTTTTTGAGTAAGGTTAAGATACTTTCAATGAGTTTGTCCTTATCTTTATTCTTGTACAATCGTTTGATTATGATTCCTCTTTTGGAAACGAAGAGATTTTGACTTCCAAGTTTGTCAAAGATTGTTTGCGCATCTTGTGTTTCAGCATTAATTATCTGAAATTGTATATCAGTGAATTGAGAGGTCTCTTGTTTTAAAGCCCTTAAGGACAGATATGGCGATGAGCCATGGTATAGTTTGAATATCACTTTTTTATTGTGCTAACTGAATTGCTTTTCCAAGTAATATTGTAACATCTTCGCCGTTTAAATTGTTGGTGATGAATTCTGGTTTAGTCTTGTTTGTAATATTCAATGTTGTAGCAAATTCATCTACAGTAGCCGTGAACTCATTTTCTGTATGGGTATATATATATGTTTCTTCTTTGTCAGAGTAGAGTGTGCCTTTGTATATGATATTTAAGTAAGGGTACTGTATCCTTAGCGCTTGAACTTTTTTTGAAGCTTCTGTACTTCCTAATCCTGTATTGTAAACATATATTCTTGCATCTTCGCTATAGAGCTCAGGATTGGATGAGATAAAATCAATATATTCATTAATATCAGTATATTTCCCGAAGCCGAGAGTGGGAGCTGAACCATCGGAGGCAATGATCTGAGAATTTGCAACTTGGGGGTCTAAGACAAATGAATAGGCATGTCCATTATTATCATTAAATTTCTTTGCAAGGTTTAGTCCGGCTTGTACATCACTGATTGTAAATTCTGAAACTTTGATATTATCAGCTATTGAAGAAATAATTCCCATTATAGCTTTAGGACTTGTAAGAGTAGAGGAACTTAAGATTTTATTCTTCACAGCCATAACTACATTTTGCTGTCTTCTAGCTCTTCCATAATCTAATCCATCTTGTGCAGAGTGTCTAGAGCGAGCATATTCTAATGCTGTGATTCCGTCCATATGTTGAATACCTGCTTTAAATGAAACGGTTTTCCAAAATCCACAACCAATTCCAATTGGGCCACAAGTGGTGTGTCCTGCGGGATCTCCTTTTATAGCAGGATAGTATGAATCTGTAAATGTTGTTTCTACATTTACATCTATTCCCCCAAGGGTATCGATTATTTCTGTAAATGCTTCAAAATTTACCATTGCATAGTATTGAATCTCTGTTCCTGTTACTTCTTCAACAGTTCTTTGTAACTCTTTTAATCCTGCAGTGTCGTCTCCGTCTCTGGTAAATGCATATACCGCATTTATTTTGTCATACCAATTAGATTTGTCACCAATTTCTACTTTGAAATCTCTTGGAATGGAAATCATAGTAATATCGTTAGTATCATAGTTATAAGAAACTTCGATGATAGTGTCCGTATTTAATCCTCCAGAATCGGGTCTTGTGTCAATTCCAATTATTAAGAAGTTAGTTTGTTTTCCAGAGGAATCTTTTTTAAGTTCGGGTTCAACATTATTAAATGAAAAAGAACCAGAGTCTATCTTCAATCCTATCTTTTGAAATATAGCTAAGCCTTTAAATACTCCGAATATTATTCCTGCTAATATGACTACAACTATTCCTAGGATTAGAAATATAACCCATTTCTTTTTTTTCTTAGGTTCTTCTATCTGAAGCTTTGGTTTTGGAGCTGTTATCTCCTTTTCATCTATATTATTCATTTCAATAGTCATAGCGGGGCAGGACTAAAATTATCTAAGATACTGATTTACATTGTTGTTATGTTCTGCTGCTGTTCTGGCATAGTGCATAACCCCAGTTAGATCACTAATGAAGTAATAGTATGTTGAGTTTACAGGATTTCTTGCAGCATTTATGGATTCTAGACCTGGATTGCAAATAGGAGTAGGTGGGAACCCTGCCACAATTCGAGTATTGTATGGATTATTAGCTTTCAAGTCAGCATCTGTAATCTTGCTTTCATCCCAAGTCTTAAGATAGTAAAGAATTGTAGTATCTAGCCCTAGTTGCCATCCTTCATTGTACCTTTTTAGTATTATTCCGGTTATCATTGCCCTATCGGTTGCTGTTCTACCTTCTTTTTCAGCCAAACTAGCTAAGATAATTGTTTGATATGAGTCATTTACTCCAACCTTAGTCTTAAATGTTCCAACAAGTCTAGTAGCTATATCTTTTTCAGTAACATCTGATGCAAATGCATATTTGTCAGGGAAGAGATATCCTTCCAAATCTTTAACATCTGAGTTTAATCCAAATGTAGCTATGAAAGTTTGGTCTGTAGTTAAAGCTAAGAATGTATCTTTTGAGAATGTCGCTCCAATATTCTTTACTAATATATCTGCAATTTCATCCTTTCTTAAACCTTCCGGTATTGTTACCCATATTTCTTGATCTTTACCGTTTTGTAATGTTTGGAAGATTTCAATAATATTTAAATTCTTAGGAATATTGTATGTCCCAGCTTGTAATTTGGAAGCAAGTTTGTTTAATCTAAGATATATTTTGGAATAGTTGACCCAATTAGGATTGATCAATCCTTGATCTACTAGAGACTGTAATATATCTGGAGCGGATTCACCATCTGCGATTGTTAATACTACTTTGTCAGAGCTTTCACTATTTGCTGTTTTTAACGCATGTGTGTAATCAAGCTTGATGATTACTCCAGCGATGACTACGGTTATTAATGCGAGGAGAAAAATTCTTACAATACTCTTCATTTATCTAGTGTTTTGAATTTAAAAATTCTTGTAAAAATACTGTTGCTGCTATTTTGTCTATCTTGTTCCTGAATCCTTTTGTGTTCTGTCCTGAAGATATTAACATATTTTCTGCTGAAGTTGTAGAAAAACTTTCGTCGTACAGAATGATTGGTAGATCAGTGTTTTCTTTGAGTTTATATTCGAATTGGGTGACATGTTTTTGAGTTGTATTGTGCTTCTCTATGAAGGCTTGTGGGTATCCTAAAAGGATTGTTTTTACTCTGTATTCTTCACAGATTTCCAATATCTGTTTAATGATATCTGTTTGTCCATGATGTTCGGTTATGGATAATACTTCTAAGGGGGATGCTATGATTCCCTTTGAATCGGATATTGCTAATCCGAAGTGTTTTTTCCCGTAATCTATGGCTAGGATTGGGTATTCAATCATATTATTCTAATACAGCTTTAATTCTTTTAATTCCTGCTGCTACATTTTCTTGTTTGGAGATTTTGAATTTTCCTAGTTCCTTGGTATTGGATACGTGTGGTCCGTTACAGATTTCAACAGAGTAGGGGTTTGTTTTTTCTCCAATGGTATATACCTTTACGATATCTCCATATTTTTCAGAGAATGCTGCAAATGGTACCATCTTTAAGGCTTCTTTCTTAGGTAACTCTTCATATGTTATTGGTAAGGCTTTTTGTATTTGTTCATTTATCATTTCTTCTACTTGTTTTACTTGTTCTGGGGTTAGTTTGTTGTCAGATGGATAGTCAAATCTTAATCGTTCTGGAGTAATATTACTTCCTTTCTGGTATACCTGATCTCCCAAGATCTTTCTTAATGTTGCAAGGAGTAAGTGAGTAGTTGTGTGATATTTAGTAGACATATCCGAGGTATCTGCGAGTCCACCTTTAAACATTCCTGCAGATGAGGTTCGAGAGAGTTCTTGATGCTTTTTCTGAGCCTCTTCGAATTCTTTCTCCAAATCAACAGCTTTAAATCCAATGCCTTTTTCGTTTAAAACTTCGGATGTAATCTCTACAGGGATTCCATAGGTTTCGTAAAGTTGGAAGGCATCTTCCCCAGAAAGCTCCATTCTTAGTGATAGCTTTTTATCCAATTCCTTTAATCCATTCTCCAATGTCTTACTAAATTTCTTCTCTTCTTCTTCCAATATATTTAATATTCTTTCTCTATCTGTTTCCAATTGAGAATATATTGGTGAGAACTGTTGTATAGCTATCTCTCCAACTTTTCTAGTAAACAATCCCTCAATACCTAACTTCCGACCATGTCGTATAGCTCTTCTAATAATTCTTCTTAAAATATATCCTTGCTCATTCCTACTAGGTTCTACACCATCCATAATCATCCATGTAGCAGCCTTAATATGGTCAGTGATAATTCTTTGAGAAACTAATATATCATTCTTGCCAAGTGATTTAACTAAATCAAAGATTGGTTTGTAAATATCTGTGTCGTAGAAGCTATCTACTCCTTGAGATATACAAGCCAATCTATCCAATCCTCCACCAAAATCTACATTATGTCTTCCCAATGGTCTGTATTCATTTCCAACCTTAAGATATTCCATGAACACATTATTTCCAATTTCAACTAGCTCACCATTAATTTCATAGAAGATTTCTGAGTCAGGACCACATGGCCCACCAGTTGCTAATTCCCACCAATTATCATCTTTGCCTTTTTCTAATATCTTTTCTCCAACCTTTGCATCAATACCATACTCTTTGAAAAGGTTCGTCCATATCTCTATGGATTCTGTATCCTTTGGAGAAGTATCATCACCTTTGAAAACAGTTGCATATATTCTGTTAATATCAAATCCTAATTCTTCAACAAAAAATCTTAATGTTAAACCAATAGCTTCTTGCTTAAAATAGTCATTTAGAGACCAGTTTCCCAACATTTCAAATGTAGTACAGTGATATGCATCTCCAACACCATCGATATCTATAGTTCTAACACATCTTTGTGAATCTACTAATCTTGTACCCTTAGGATGAGTTTCTCCTTGTAAAAATGGTACCAATGGAAACATTCCAGCATTAACAAAAAGCACAGAAGGATCATTCTCTGGTACGAGTGGAGCACTAGGTATCTCTTGGTGATTATTCTTTTTGAAATATTCAATATATTTTTCCCTTATTTCTTTGTATGAAAATGTATTCATAAGGGAGATTATATCAATTTAAGCATACAGAATCTATTCCTTGGTTGTTGATGCTTCTTCTTGTTCTACCTGTTGTATTTGTTCATATATTGAAGCTAAGTCTTCTCCAACATTTAGATCTACATTTAGATCTGGTTCTGGTGGAGTAGGAGGAGTATTTTCAACTACAGGAGTAGTAGGAGCAATATTTTCTTCTGCTTGGATTGGAGCTGGTTCTTCAGCTGGAATTGGTTTTGGAGTAGGTGTTGGAACAACTACTTCTTTCTCTACCACAGGTTCAGGAACTATTTCCTCTTTCACTGGTTCTGGTGTAACTTCTTCAACAACTGGTTCTGGTTCAACTGCAACCTCTTCGATTGGTTCAGGAATAGGATCAACCTTTGGTTCCTCTACAGGAATTGGAGTTTGTATAGTCATTGTAGATTCCTTTGGAACAGGAGCAGCATAGTTATCCCAAACATCTGTAGTTGGTTTTGCTTCTTCAACAGGTGTCTCTACTAAACTTGTTACTTCTGATTCAGTCGGTGTAAATGCAGGAATAGGTTCCGTAGGAAGAGTAGGAATATATCCACCATTCTGTGGAGCATCCTCTTGTTTGTACTGCTCTTCTTTCCAGACCTTAAATATGATTATTGGCGCTACTATTGCTGCAATGATTACTAATATTCCAACACCAATGATTATTAATGTCCTCTGACTTATCTCCATTCCCAATATCTTTACATATCCCTCAGCCACAGTTTCATCGGATTGAATTGTAAATGTCCAAGACTTAGTTACAGATTTACCATTGGAATCTTCAAAATATATCTCCATCTTGTGTAATCCAGTAGTAAGATCTTCTGAAGGTTGATATATGATTGTATGTTCATGATCAGAGATCTGGTTGATGCTTACATCACTACTTACATCCTTGTCATCAAGCTTTACTAATATACTTTCCTCATCTATGGTTGCATTAGTTCCCGCAATTATGGTTGCTTTGGTTGTAACCTGTTTGTTCTGAACAGTATCCGTACTGTTTGGAGACATATTTATGACTTGTGGATCAGCTATGACCACAACATCATCCTCAACTGGTTTTGTAGAAGTTCCACTTACAACTATCTCTGGTGAAAGCCCAATACCTGTTAATGAAGGACTCTGGTTGTCGCTAGCTCTAAGGATTGCTTTGTAATTACCTGGTTCTAAGTTAGTAGTATCTATGATGTATGATGTCGTCTTTGAAGAAATATTGTTGTTGATCATTACCCAATCAGTTTGATCAGTTGGATTTTGACTTACATACAACTCATACTTAGTTATTTCATTTAAATCAGTTGCTTCCCATGATATTTTCAAGGATTGGCCTCTGTCTACTCTTGTACTCGAAACAGGCGAGAGAACTTTAACATTTGGAATATCATTGGTTGCAGGACTTACACTTACTACCCAAGTCTGTGAGGCTAAGTGCTTACTGTATCCATCATGAATGAATACATTAGCAAGGTAGCTTGCAGGAGTATCTGTTGAACCTTGGAATTTGATTGTTAATTTACCATTAGAACCATCTTCAATGATTGTTGGTTTTAACCATGTAGCCCCTGGGGTGAATGAGTAACTGTAGTTAATATGGTCACCATCAATATCTAATGCAGTAAGGGTATATTCATACACTATTCCTGTCTTGATATCTTGTGATGGCTTGGATCCTGCTGGAACAGATGTAAATTCAGGGATCAAGTTGCTAGTCATAGCTTTCAAACCTAGAATGTCATATTCACTACTGATTTTACATGCTACACTTCCACCTCCAACTTTAGAGATGAGACCTAGCATATCTACAGTTCCAGATTTCATTGGTGTAAATTTGAAGCTAGTAGCAAGTGAAGTAGGGGATTTGGTAAATTCTTCAGTATGGATTGTATTTCCCGTCGAGTCAGTTATTTTTAATGAAGCAATTCCAGCATCTTTTAACGTAGCATCTACCTGGATTGTAATCTCTTTCCCAACCTCTAAGGTATATGGATTAACATTTGGAAGAGATATGACGCAAGGGTTTTCATCACTAACAGTAATGCTATCAAAAGCCATATTTCGGATATCAAATGACCCATTTATGACTCCCCATGTGACTAAAGGTATTGAGAGCAACAAAAAGAATGTGGAATATATTACAAAAAGTGACTTGGTTTTTCGTGGGGCATTTCGAATCTTCATTGTATATATAATAAGCGTTATTTGTTGGTTTGTGCAAGTTGATTATTAATATCTGTCTCTGCCTTCTTTAATGCAGTCTGAGTATCTTCACCATCTTCAACTATGCTAGTTATTGCTTCATTTAAAGTAGCCTTTACGAATGATTCATCACCCATCTGCCATGAGATCATTTTGGGAGCAGAGGTTGCAAGTGCAGCGCCGTATGAATTTGTGGCTAATTCTGCATTTAATTCTACCAATGAATATGGCTCTCCAAATGCTCTGATCTTTGCAGCATTTGAATACAAAGTTTTTTGTTGTTCTTTTTGAGCTAAGAAGGCTACAAAATCCCAAGCCGCTTTTGGATTTGCACTATTCTTACTTACGGCTTCTGCCCAATATGTAGAGTAGTAGATTGGATCCTCATTAGCAGAAAGCTGAGGAAGAGTTGCCATTCCAAATTCAATTGTTGGTGCTGACTGGATTATCTCAAATGCTCTCCAACTTGGAGCTATAAACATTGCGAGTTTGCCTTGGAAGAACATGTTTAAATCTGTACCTAGGCTTGAATCCCAGGTTGCATCTTTACCTGAAGCGAAGCTAATATATGTATCCATAACGCTTTCTGCGCTGGTGGTATTTAAAGTTACAGCGGTTTTGGTTTCATCAATAATATCGATACCTTGAGAAAGCATTAAGAAAGAGAGTATTTCTGCTGCATGACTTACATTTTTAGATGTCCCCATAGCCAATCCTGCTTGTGTGATTTTCCCTGTTGTAGATTTCTTTGTTAATTTTTGTGCTAGTTCTACGAATGAATCCCAATCTGTTGGAGTGGTAGTTACACCTGCGGTTGCGAGTAGTTGTTTGTTGTAGAATACGACCAATCCGTCTATTTCCAATGGCATTGCATATATGTTTCCATCTTTTGCAGTTAAATCTGCTGTAGCGGTTGGGTAGAATGTTGAGGCATATTTTTCTTTTGTCATTACTGTTGAAGGTAGCGCGTAGAGATATTTGTAGTACTTTGGAATCCATGTATTATGGATTCTGAAGATATCTGGAGCTGGTTCAGAGGAGGTAGTTGATTGTTGTAGGCGTGTGTAAAGTCTACTCTCGTAATTGGTATATGTCTGCTGAGAGTAGAGGATAGTAACGCCTTTGTGGGCTGATTCATACTCATCTATTAGGGGTTGCATTACTGTTGATGGTTCCCAAAGTCCCCAATATACCAATTCTCCAGTCCCAACATCCGATGTATTATCATTATTCTTGCTATTTGCATTCACTAGAAGTATTACAACAGTTGTAACTACAACTACAATTAACGCTATGAAGCCGAGTAGTAAGAAAGTCTTTTTCTTAGGGTCTATGGTCTTAAAATCCATTATTGTTTGTATTTAAAATTTTAAATCTGTCTTTCAGCGACTACTATTAATCTCTTTGTCCCAATCCCGAGTGGCCAACATGTCATCATTGTTATTGTTTCTTTGTTATTTTGTGATTCTAGTATGGAAAAATCATCAGGAGAAACAATCTTTTTACTTCTTACGATATATTTTAATACCTTCTCATCTTTTTTAATATCTACTTCTTGCCCAATATCTATATTACCCAATCTAGAGAAGATTGTCTCGGGTAAGTTTTGGTGGCTGTCAAAGAAGCTTTCTACCGCACTATGGCCATATATGAAGGCATTGCCTCCATCTCCTGGAAGTGGGGTTCCTTTGAAATGTGCTAATCCTTGCTTGAGGTATTGGTTGTATACCTTCTCGTTATAGCTATCTACATTTGCCGATATTTTAATATTCGCTATCCCTATACTTGCAATATCGATATACATTGGTTTGTCATATTCCTTGTTAACAACAATATCCTTCTGTGTTTGTGTTACTGGATCGTAATATTGTGAATCTGATACATTTCCTAACTGTTGTGAGAGGTTTGCAAAGTAGCTTTTGCCGGGATCGTAGTAGGCGAGTTGGGATTCAATATATGTTTGGTATGATTCGGGGACTGGTTCTACCTTTGAATCTGCTCTTGCTTGTTCAATCATTCCATCGATATATGACTTTGCTAGAGGGATTACTTGACTCAATATGATTATGAGGCCAATTACAGCTAGTACTACAGAAATATATATTCTTGTTTTTTTTACTTTGGTTTGGCTTTCGGTTTGTATGTTCCAATCGGGATTTTGCATAACGATATATTACCAGATTTAAAGGACAATTGGAGGACACCTCTAGCAAATTGAAATGGCGTTTGCTAAAATACTTGGCTATGGAAAAACGAGATTACTATGAAGTATTAGGTGTAGACAAAAAGGCTACTCAAACAGAGCTTAAAAAGGCTTACAGAAACCTTGTTAAGAAATATCATCCTGATTCTAACAAAGATGATGGCGCTGAAGAAAAGTTTAAAGAAGTTCAAGAGGCATATGAGGTACTTTCGGATGAGTCTAAGCGTTCTGCATATGATCAGTATGGTCATGCGGGTACTGCTGGTTTTAATCCTGGGGCTGGTGGATATTCTGATTTTAGTGGTTTTGATGGTAATACTCCTTTTGATATGGGGGATATTTTTAATTCTTTCTTTGGTGGAGGTAATAGCGGTTTTGATTTTGGATTTGGTAATTCTTCTGGTAGAAGACAAGCACAGGGTGGTGCAGATATTCGTTACAGAGTGAGATTGAAATTTGATGAGGCTATGGAGGGTGGTGAGTATGAGATTAAGGTTCAGAGGGATGAGACTTGTGAGCATTGTGAGGGTACTGGTAGTGAGGATGGTAAGGTTGAGACTTGTTCTGCGTGTCATGGGTCTGGTCAGGAGAGGCAGGTTAGAAACACGATACTAGGTCAGATTGCTGTTATGGGTGTGTGTTCTAAGTGTAAGGGTACTGGTAAGAGCATTAAGAATGAGTGTAAGGTTTGTGGCGGTTCTGGTGTTAATGCTACTTCTGAGAAGGTTAAGGTGAAGATTCCTGCGGGTGCATATGATGGTATGATTTTGAGATTTAGAGGTGGTGGAAATGCGGGTAACAATGGTAGTGCTCATGGGGATTTGTATGTAGAGATTGAGGTTGAGACTTCTTCTAAGTTTGAGAGAAGAGGTAATGATATTTATTCTGATGTTGATATTCCTATTCATATGGCGGTATTGGGTGGCAAGGTTGATGTTGATACTGTTGCTGGGAATGTGGTTTTAAAGATTCCTAATGGTACTCAATCTGGGTCTATATTTAGATTAAAGGGTAAGGGTGCATATATTTTGAATGGTGAGGGTAAGAGAGGGGATCATTATGTGAGGATAAATATACATGTACCTGCTAGATTGAACAGGAAAGAGAAAGAATTGTGGGAGGAGTTGAGTAAGGTTTAATTCTACCTTGTGATATACTTTTTGTATGACAGATACAGGAGAACAAAATATCATTTCTGATGTAGAGTCTGTGGATTTAACAACCTCTAGTAGCGAACCAACGGACAATATCTCCAAAATTCTGAAGTACAAGGAACAAGGATATGTCTTTCATGGATCTTCACACTCAGATATTGCTATTTTAGAACCTAGACGAGGAAATGACGTCTCGGGGGATACTTTCAACACCGATACTGCTATTTACGCATCACCTAATCCTCAGGTTTGTATTATGGGTGTAGTTAAACAAAAAGAGGTTAATGGGACTTGGAAAGCTGGTTGTTATGAAAAAGATCTTTTAGTTGCTGAGATACCTAAATCCTGGAGACAGGTAGTAGAAAAAGGGATTGGAACTCTTTATGTTTTACCTCCAGAATCTTTTTCTACAGATAAACCAGACAATTGGCAAGTAAAGAGTAATACAAGTGTAAAACCAATAGACAAAATACCTGTTACATTTAATGATTTTATAGCATTGGGCGGGGAAGTAATTTGGACTGAAGAATAGAAAAAGGACTTATGAATTAACTAGCATTCTTACTCATCCATTCGTTATACGTTGTAAGTGCCTCTTGCTCTAATTCTGGTATTTGTATAATTTCAATCTCTTCATTGAACTCTTTGATGATTTGTTCATGTCTGAGAGGACTTTCATAACAAAGTTTTGTATCAACTTCCTCTTTTTTAACTACATATACTATTCTTCTAATACCAGCCCAATATGCTCTTGAAATACACATTAAACAAGGTTGCATAGAGCAATATAGAGTACAGTCAGTAAGCTGGGAATCAAGCTTATTTATAGCTTCATCAATTGTTTTTGATTCAGCATGGAAGTTTATCTTCGGATATTTTGCAGAAGTATTTTGCGCAATAACTTCATCATTTTTTACAATTACAGCTCCTGCGGGAAAAGCGCCTTCGTCAAAAGATTTTTTTGCCATTTCAATTGCTAATTGAGCATACTTGTAATCATTCATGATCTAATTATATCACGATATAATTATGATATAATCTCCACATATAGATTATTTAATCAAACCATATTCATGGAATTACTAACAAGAACCCATATAGGGGAATTAGCACAACACATAGGACAAATCATTAGAATAAGAGGAAGAGTAGATACCATAAGAGATCAAGGCAAAATCATATTCATAATGGTAAGAGACAGATCAGGAATAGTACAAACAGTAGCATGGTTTGGAGATGAAGAAGTATTCAAAACCGCAAAAACCCTAACCGCAGAATCAGTAATAGACATAACAGGAGAAGTAAAAGAAGCAAAACAAGTAGCATGCGGATATGAAATAGGGATAAAAACATTAAACATAGACTCATTAGCACAAACCCCATTACCAATAGCAATAGAAGCAGAACATACAGACAATGTAACTGCATTAGACAAAAGACTAGACTCAAGATGGGTAGACCTTAGAAGTAAGAAGAACCAGCTTATGATGGACGTAGCTACCACAATGGGAGCATCATTCAGACAATATTGTGTAGATAACGGATGTGTAGAAATCAATGCACCAAGAATAATCAGTGCCGCAAGTGAATCAGGAGCAAACGTATTCGAAGTAAAATACTTCGACAGAAAAGCATACCTAGCTCAGTCACCACAGTTCCACAAACAAATGGGAATAGCTTCAGACCTGGAAAGAGTCTTTAACATGGGACCAGTATTTAGAGCAGAAAAATCATTCACAACCAGACACTTAACCGAATACACCAGCTTCGATGTAGAACTAGGATATATCGATTCATTCAAAGATGTATGTAAATATGAGCAAGAAATGATCAAGTACATGCTTGCAAATGTAAAAGCAAAGTATGGAGACAAAGTAAAAGAAGTATTTGGAATCGATATTAAGGTACCAGAAGGAGACTTTCCATATCTTTCAGTAGCAGAAGCTAAAGAAAAATTAGCAAAAGCAGGAGTAGAAAGTAAAGATACAGGAGACTTCTCACCAGAAGAAGAAAGAGCAATGGGAGAGATAATGGAGAAGGAAACCGGATGTGAATTTGTCTTTGTTGTAGATTACCCACACGCAAGAAGAGCCTTCTACCATATGAAGAATGCAGAGAATCCAAAACTAGCATTAGGCTATGACCTATTCTGGAAGGGTATCGAAATTACAACAGGAGCACAAAGAGAACATAGATTAGAAGAATTAAAAAAGAATGCAACAGAAAGAGGTATGGCATTAGATGGACAGCTCAAAGATTACCTTGAATATTTTGAATATGGATGTCCTCCACATGGTGGCTTTGCAATTGGAACAGAAAGAGTCCTAATGAAGATGTTAGGCTTTGGAAGTATCCTAGAAACCACATATCTACCTAACACTCCAAACAGACTAGGAAAGCTACTCTCTAAAATCTCTAAAAGCAAATAAATTAAGTCTTTGGGAAATAGTTATGAAATCATACAGAGCTGGTGGAATAGTTGTTAATACTGAAGGGAAAATTGCATTAGCAAATGAACATCTGTGGGGATTCCCAAGGGGAGGTGTTGATGAGGAAGAAGATTATATAACCGCAGCAAAGAGGGAGGTTTTAGAAGAAACTGGACTAGAAGAATTTACATCTGTTGATGAATTAGGCGTTTATGAAAGATATCCATCAGGTATTACAAAAGATACTCCTGGAGCATATCCTATGGAAATTCATATGTTTTTGTTTCAAACTGATTTTACGGGAGACCTTCATCCTGTAGATAAAAATGTCAAAGAGGCAGGATGGTTCACATACGAAGATGCTGTAGAAAAATTGACTGATGAGACAGACAAAGAATTCTTAACGAATAACTGGGAAAGAATTCAGGAGATAAATAGCGAGATTAAGAATGTATAAACGGATAGACCTAGAACTGCTCTATGCTTTGTGATATACTACTAATTGAAAGTAATACAAAGAGGAGGGTGGGGATGAAAATTCTCACCTTTTTTTTTGAAAGAACTATTTTAAATATAATTTTTTATAATAATTAAACCATGGCAATGACATCAGAATTCATTTCTGCAATCAATCAAATAGCATCAGAAAGAGGCATTGAAAAAGAAGAAATCTTTACAGCCTTAGAATCAGCAATATTGGTAGCATACAAAAAAGAAAAATTCATGGATCTAAACCTCTCTCAAGAAGAGGAAGAATCTATGGGAAGTAACTTAACTGTCGAATTAGATAGAGAGACTGGTGAGTTCAAACTCATAGCTACAAAAGAAGTTGTAAAGAAAGTAACTGACGACAATACTCAAATATCAGTAGCAGAAGCAGAAATGATCTCTCCAAATGTTGAAGTTGGAGACTCAATTCAATTAGAAATGCCTGTTGAAGATTTTGGAAGAATTGCTGCACAGACTGCAAAGCAGGTCATCTTACAAAAGATGAGAGAATCAGAGAAGGAAGCAGTATTAAGTGAATTTAGCGACAAGGTAGGAGAAGTATTCAGTGCTTTGATGCAGAGAATGCAAAAAGGACAGGTAATCTTCGAAATTGGAAAAGCTACAGCAGTAATGCCTCAGGAAGAACAGATTTCTAATGAATTCTACAGATTAGGTGAAAGATACAAAGTATTGTTGAAATCTATTGATGATTCCGAGGTTATAGTTTCTAGAGCAGATCCGAAATTCTTAATTGAGCTTTTCAAATTAGAAGTTCCTGAAATTGAATCAGGTGTTGTTGAAATAAAGGCAGTTGCAAGAGAAGCAGGTTCTAGAAGTAAGATTGCAGTAGTATCTCATCAGGATGGTGTAGATCCAATTGGATCATGCGTAGGTCAGAGAGGTATTCGTATTGCAAACGTTATGAACGAGATTGGTGAAGAGAAGATTGATATCATTGAATGGAATGAAGAACCAAGAAAGTTTGTTGCTAATGCATTAAGCCCAGCAAAGATAGAGGGCGTAAATATTAGTGAAGATACAGCTACTGTAACTGTTGATGAAGATCAACTATCATTGGCTATTGGTAGAGAAGGACAGAATGTAAGATTGGCATGGAAGTTAACTGGATTTAAGATTGATATTGTTGGAAATGGTGTTAAGAAGGAAGAGCCAAAAGCTGAGGAAGTAGTAGAGGAAACAAAGGAAGAAGTTGTTACTGAAGAAGTACCAGCTACAGAAGAAGTAGTTGTTGAAGATGTAAAACCAGAAGAAGTAGTAGAAGAGACACCAGTTGTTGAAGAAGCAGCTAAGGAAGAATAATAACTTAAAGGATTAAATAATGTCTAAGAAAAGTCAGAATACAAATCAAGAAATTGCAAGAGTACCAATAGTGACTATCTTAGGTCATGTTGATCATGGTAAGACAACAATATTGGATAATATTCGAAAGAGTAATGTCCAAGGATGTGAGGTAGGTGGTATTACTCAGAAAGTATCTGTCTTCACAGTATGTGTTAAGGGTGAGAACAGAATTACATTCATAGATACACCAGGCCACGAAGCTTTTGATCTAATGAGATCTAGAGGTGGAAGCATTGCAGATATTGTTTTACTAATCGTTGCAGCTGATGATGGTGTACAACCACAGACAAAAGAATCCATAGAGATTATTAATAGATCTACAGCTAAGCCAATCGTAGTTATTAACAAATGTGATTTGCCAGATGTAGATATTCCTAAGATAAAGAGAGAGTTGGTAAGTAATGGAATGCAGGTTGAAGGACTTGGAGGTTCTGTTCCAGTTATTGAGGTATCTGGAAAAACAGGCAAAGGTATTCCTGAACTCTTGGATTTAATATTACTCGTTGCAGAGGTCGAAGGGTTACAAGAAAGAGATGAATTACCAAAGGGAGTTATGGGAAAAGCCTTTGTACTTGAATCAATTAAGGACCAATCAAAAGGAAATGTCTCTTCAATTGCCCTAATTAATGGACAGATATGCGAAGGAGATTTCTTTGGATACAGAATAGGGAAGGAATCTTTCATTGAAAAGGTAAAGGGAGTAATAGCTGAGGACAATGCAGACCTATGTCTTTTGGGTGGTGGATGTGGTGGAAAAATTTTAGGTATATCGAATTCATTAGAATTAGGAACTGAGATATTTGTATTAGAAAAGAATGATGAGAAATTCCTTAAATCTTTGTACAAAGAAGTATCAACAGAATCAATTACAGAGGAAGAGGCATTAGATGATTTCTTCGGAGATCAACAGGTAAGTAATGATAAATTCTTTAATGTAATCGTTAAGAGTTCTTCTGAAGGATCATTGGAAGCATTGAAGAAATCTCTCAGCAAGATTGAAGAGGATGGATATTCCGCCAAGATTATAAAGAGTGGAGTAGGAAATATTACGCTTCAAGATGTCGAAATGGGAAGTCTTTCAAAGGCTATCGTCTTAGGATTTGAAGTAGGTATGGAAAATGGTGTTAATGAGTATGCTAAGAATAACAAAGTTTTGGTAAGAACATATGACATAATCTACAAACTTCTCGAAGAGGTTAATGATGTTGTCTCTCTTATGTCTTTACCAAAGGATGTTGAAGAAGAAATTGGAAAAGCAATTGTTAAAACAATCTTTGTACTTTCAAATGGTACTAAAGTATTTGGTAGTAAAGTGGAAAGTGGAATAATGAAAAGAGATTGTAGATGCGATGTGGTTAGAAAAGATGAAATACTTGGAAGCGCAAAGATTAAGTCTCTAAGAATTAATAAAGATACTGTTACAGAAGCAAAATCGGGGTATGAATGTGGTATACAATTCGATACAGATATTGATATTAAAGAGGGAGACGAAATTTATTGCTTCAAAGTAGTTAAGTAATCCCTAAGAAAATTCCAACTTTTATTAGATATCTAGACCTATAGCCGTTGTAGGGGTATAATGATCTTAGGAATTAGCTTTTAAAGCTTATTTTTGATCGTTAAAAAACTAGTGAATGGAGACTATATGAAAAGAATTACTCTTGTAATTGTGTTGGCAGTTATTTTTTTAGTAATAATAGCTCAACCTGCAATCGCAGGTGACGGTTGCCCTGGAACGGATGAAGGTTGGATTGAAGTTACTGTTCCAGAACAAGCCCGGGATATCTGGGATCATTGGAATCTTACTGAACCCGTAAGCGAAGTATGCGTAGGGGGAGTAATATTCACAGAGGAGAAACCATCTGGCCCATGTATCAGGGTCAGCGGTTTGGGAACAAACAACGTGTTTATTGATCGATACTGTCCGGGGTTTAACAGATTTTCCTATTTATTGGAAATCCCCCCGACAGCGACATCTACTCCAACCGCAACTGTGACACCAACTCTAACTGTAACTCCTACTATACCTCCAACAGCAACATCCACACCGATTCCATCAACATCTACCGCAACCGCGACAATGAATTTGGTAGCAGTTAATATGATTCTAAACAAGGCATGGAGAGTGTTAATAGCGCTATCCATAGTAGCCCTTGTTGGAGTTATCATCTGGATTGTCGCAAGGAACAAGAAAAGAAAGTAAAACACTAGTTTTAAAAGAAGGCCTTACGCCTAAAAATGTTAGGCCTTCTTGTACCATTCAAGTTATGATTAAGCTTGAATTTGAAAAACAAGGATCAAATACTCTCCAAAATGTATAAAAGACGCGTAGTTACTTGACAGATGACCTATAAAATTATACAATAATCTCTGTCCTATTTTGGGCTTTGGCTTGTAATTAAGAATACATAATGATAATCTTAAACTAGATATGTCACTAACTATAGAAGAAAAACAAAATACAGTAAGTAAGTACGCCATTCACGAAGGTGATACTGGTTCTCCAGAAGTACAAATTGCATTGTTAACTCTCCAAATAGAGAAATTAAGCGAACATCTAAAAGATCATAAGAAGGATAATCACTCCAGAAGAGGATTGCTCCAAATGGTAGGAAAAAGAAGAAGATTGATACAGTACCTCAAAGATAGCGAATTAGCGAGATATACCGAATTGTCAAAGAAGTTAAAGGTGTAAGAGCCTTTTTTCCTCTTTCTTTGTAAAAACTTTCCAAAACATATAATATTGATGACTGTATTATGTTGTCGATATATTTAAATTATATTTTTTAATTAATTAAAATGGTTTTAAACGAAATAAAACACGAATTTGAGATAGAGGGAAAGAAATGTACCTTTGAAACAGGGAAACTTGCTCTAAGATCAGAATCAGCCATATTGGCAAGAATGGGTGACACAGTAATAACAGTAAATGTTAACACTGCAACACCAAGACAGGAATCAGATTTTTTTCCACTTTCAGTTGAATACATAGAAAAATTCTATGCATCTGGAAAGATCAATGGATCTAGATTTGTTAAGAGAGAAAGATTCCCAAGTGATGATGCTGTTCTCAAAGCAAGAATGATAGATAGAGCAGTAAGACCTAGATTCCCTAAAGACTACAGAAATGATTTGAACTTGATCGTGACAGTAATGTCATACGATGGTTCATGTGATCCTGTACTTTTGGCAATCAATGCTGCATCTGTAGCATTAGTGTATTCCTCAGCTCCTTTCTCAGGCCCTATTGCAGGTGTCAGAATGGGAATGGTTGAAGGTAAGGCTGCAAACATAACCAAGTCTATGGATTTAACAACCCCAGAAGAAAAGATGAACTATGTAGTAGCAGGTGATGGCGAAACATTCACAATGATTGATGCAGGATGCTATGAATCTACAAACGAAGAAATTCTCTCCGCAATGAAAGAATCTTTGAACTTGATGCAACCATGGATCGCTGCACAGAATGATTTCCTCAAAAAATTGGAAGTAAAGGACAAAACATATACTTCATATGCAACTCCAGAAGAAGCAATTGATGGCGTAAAAGAATTCTTAACAGAAGCAAGAATCAAAGAAAATCTTCAAAAGGGAAATGAAAAGGTCCATGAAGCTACCAAAGAAGAAGTATTCACACAATTTGATGGTAAATTTTCTAAATCTGTTTTAGCTGAAGCATATGACTACTTACAGAAAAAAGCTGCAAGAAAGATTGTGCTTGAAGAAGGTAAAAGAGTAGATGGTAGAGCTATGGATGAAATCCGAGAGCTTTACACAGAAGCTGATCTCTTACCAAGAGTTCATGGATCTGCACTCTTCACAAGAGGAGTAACTCAGACATTAACAATTGCTACATTAGGTAGTATGAGAGATGTCAGATTGGTAGATGATATGGAAGGTGAAAGAGAGCAAAGATACATGCATTTCTACAATGATTTACCATTTGCATATGGAATATGTGACAGAATTAAGTTCTCTCCAAGTAGAAGAGCAATTGGTCACGGAATGTTAGCTGAAAAAGCTATTGTTCCTGTATTACCTACAGAAAAAGAATTCCCATACACAATGTTGGTAATGAGTGAAATCCAAGGTGAAAATGGATCAAGCTCAATGGCTTCAGTATGCGGATCTAGTATGTCATTAATGGCAGCAGGTGTTCCCCTAAGAAAACCAGTTGCAGGTATAGCATGTGGATTAGTTGTAGCTGATGACGGTAGTTTTAAAGTATTGACTGATATGCAGGGCGTTGAAGATTTCTATGGTGACATGGACTTCAAGATCGCTGGTACAGCTGATGGTGTAACTGCAGTACAGATGGATACTAAGACTCAAGGACTCTCTATGGAAATTGTTGAACAAACATTCAAACAATCTACAGAAGCAAGAGCAAAGATTCTTGAAGCAATGAGTAAAACAATTGCAGAACCAAGAAAGACAATGTCTGAATATGCACCAAGAGTAGCTCAAGAGAAAGTAGCTACAGACAAGATTGGTGAGATAATCGGGCCAGGAGGAAAGAACATTAGAGAACTTTCTGAAAGAACCGGTGCAGAGATTGAAATTGAAGAAGATGGAACAGTTAATATCTATTCCACATCTCAAGAATCTCTTGATGAAGCTGTTAAGGCAATCAGAAGATATGATTTCAAACCTGTTATTGGAGAGATTTACGAAGGTAAAGCTGCATCAATAATGCCATATGGAGCATTTGTAGATTTAGCACCAGGTATTTCAGGTCTAGTACATGTATCTGAACTATCAGATGACTTTGTTAAGGATGTTCATGACTTCATTAATGAAGGTGACATCGTTAAAGTCAAAGTCGTTGGTATAGATAACATGGGTAAGATCAAATTGAGTATGAAAGGTTTGGACAAGAACGAAGAAAGGAAAGCTGAAAAGATAGAAGAAGAACTTTAGTTCTTCTTTATCTTAGCGATGTAGAAACCCATCATCTTGCTGTTGGGAATGACTCTCAAAGTCTTCTTAACAGCCGGATCGTAGGTATTACCACTCCATTTAGTTATTCCCTTTGAAGTAAATCCTTTTTCTCCTGCTAGGTCGATATCAATATCTTCTACAGTAGCATTTGGGAAATGTTGTAAGAGGAAAGTTATAACCCCCTCATTTTCTTCAGGTTCTAATGTACAGGTAGAGTAGACGAGTGTACCACCAGTCTTCAATGTTCTAAATGCAGAAATTATTAAATCCTTTTGTAAGAAAGAATTTCTCTTTATCTTATCCAATCCCCAGAATCTTAAAGGTTTCTGACTATTCATATAGATCATACCTTCGCCACTACATGGAGCATCTAAAAGTACTCTATCAAAATATTCAGGATATTTCTTCCCAAATTCGCTTGAATCACTGTATGTAGCTTTAGCATTCTTTGCACCAAATTGGTACAAAACATTCTTTAGAGAAGAAACTCTGCTCATATCAATATCATTTGCCAATATCTTCCCCTTGTTGTTCATTAATGCTGCGATATGGGTAGTCTTACTACCAGGAGCTGCACACATATCTAAAACATATTCTCCCTCTTGAGGATCTAAAACTAATGAATCTAAAATACTAGATAGGTTTTGAATGTAGAATTTCCCATCCTGATATTCAGTTGATTGAGATACCTCAGATTTGTCATAGTTCAATACATAGTAGCAATTCTTTGCCCATGGGATTTCCTGCAATTTGTACTCTTTCTCTTCCAGTGCCCTTTTGGTTTCATCAACATCTCCTTTTAGAGGGTTTAATCTAATGGTCGTAATTGCTCGAGAAGAGAAAATACCTGCAACCTTAGGTTTAGGTACCATTAAAATGCTTGCTATTCGAGAGATGAAAAGATTTTCTTTGGTAAAAAATTCTTTTCTAGCAGCAGGAGCTTTTCTAGGTTTTTTGTAGTTTGTTCTTTTTGACTTTAACATTATATTTCTCCCTTCATATATTTAACTATACTTCCAATGACTAACCCAGTAGTCTCTGTTCTTAAAATATTGCCTCGTAATTTAACAAATGTAAAATTCAATTCCTTAAATACTTCAATATCCGAAGAACTCCACCCTTTTTCAGGACCAATAGCTATATATACAGGTTTGTTTTTTACATCTACCTCACTTAGAAACTTCGCATCAACATTTTCTGTAGCTAAACATATCCTAACCGCATCTTCTTCAAAATTGTATTCCAAAAGTTCCTTTATTCTAATTGGCTTCTCAATCATAGTAGGGAATGTATTCCTAGATTGATCTGTAGCGTCCCTAATAATTTTGTTCCACATACCGTAATCTTTAATTGCTTTGCTCTTACCTCTGAGGGAATACCTTGTCTCTGTAGGTATGATTTTTTCAATACCAATTTCTACACTTTTTTCAACAAAATAATTGAATTTAGTATCATTGCTTAACGATTGTATTATGGAAATGCTTGGTACATATGAGTTTTCTCTAACACCTCTGTCTTCTAGAATTTGTATTTCTACAGAATTTTTCTCCATATCTGTTATCTGTGCAATATATGTATTTTGGTATGTTTCAACCTCAATTACATCCTCAACCTGGAGTTTCCCTTGAGAGAGTATTAACTCGCTGTCCGAATCGGATAGGTGAGTTATGTCTCCTACGCTTAATTTGTGTCTTACAAAATATTTTTGCATGTGCTGATTATATCATTATATTTGACATATCTCCCATTATTTTGTTTGATATATGTATATATATTAATATTCTAATCAATCTGCTCAAATGGGTATTAAAACACAAAAAGTATTAAGACTAATATCAAAGATAATATTGATATTGGTGGGTGTAGGATTAGTTGGTATTGCTGGCTACTATGTATACAAATCCATAGCGTTTAAACCTCAAAATGTTGTAGTAACCAATATCACAGATGGCTCTGCTACAGTGACTTGGACAACAACATCCCCTATGAAAGGTATTGTATATGTTAAGAAGGATAAAGGATTACTTCCTGGTCCTCTAGGGATTGTAGGATCTAGTATGGCATACGATGACAGAGATGTGAGTGATGCTCAGAAGACTTGTGTTGATGTATTTAACAAAAAAGCTTCCGAAACTAAAGATTCAACATTTAGTGTAAGTGGTAGTAACTTTGATTGTGAGAATGTTAAGGTTACTAAAATGGGATCTTACTACACCCACAGTGTAACAGTAACTGATTTGGATGAGAATTCTACATACAACTTTGTAGTAGGTGATGGTATATGGAGTTTTAAAGAGAGTGTTTCAATAGTTAAAACATTTGGTGTATTAGAAACCATTGGAGAACCTAAACCAATATTTGGGAAAGTCGTTGGTGATGATGAAACTGTTTCTGAAGATGGTTTAGTATATATTACTTTCAATGATGGTAGCGAAGGCAAGGACAGTATTGTTTACAGTAGTACAACTAATGATGATGGAGGATGGTATGTGGATGCATCTAGTGTTAGAGATTCCAATGGGAATGTTATTTCACTTGAGTTAACCAATGATTCCTTTAAAGCCAAAGGGGTGTACAAGAACTATGGTAGTAGTGATGAACAGATCTGGGTTTTAGGATACTTCAATGGCGCATATCCTGATATAACGGTAAAGAAAAGTATTCCTACTAGTATGGGGATATTCGGTAGGTTAGTAATGGGCGTGTATGCATCATGTACTTATGAGGATGTTAATGCTGCTGCCCATGGCGGGCCAGCGCTTGATTCTTCTAAGTGTGATCTCACAAATCTTACAGATGCAGAAACAAAAAAATTGGGTTATGGAAATGTAATAAGATTATTAAATGTGCAAAATGGTGGAGATGCTAACGCTACAATACAAAAAGTATTTGGTAGCTCTGATCCTATAACCATAGCGGGAAACATCAATGCTGTGTATGGAACTACTCTCGATGGTACGTCTACGAAAGTAACGATAGATAATGCTTCGAGTCGTTACGCAGATGTTCACGGAGAAAGTACTAGTGCAAATGGAGATGTAAAAAAGGAAGATTGTATTGGTGGAATACCAGGAGGAGGTAGAGCGGCTGGTTGTTATAAATCTTCTTCATATTGTAGTGATACGCTTACATGCCATAAGAATCCGGATGGAATTGTTGTTTCTTGCGAGGAAATTGCTGGTAAGTGTGGTTATGTTGCCCCCCCTAACGCCCCAGTTTGTTCTCCAATTGTTTGTACTCCAACGGGTCAAGCATCTTCCATTATGTGTGTTGATGGTGTAGTTAAGTCATACTCTAATAGTAGTTGTAGCAGCTCAGGAACTGGTAGTGAGCAGAATAGTATTGGACTAAAGTGTAGAAGTCGTAACTTTAATGATTGCGGAACAGGGAAAATATGTGTTGATAAAAAATGTACTTCTGCAAGAGATGCTACCCAAACGAGTTGTGGAGGTTATGCTATAGATCATTGCGAAAAATCTGGAGAGAATCAATATAAAATTTGTACATCTGCTGGTTGGGCTTTTGGAACTGGTACATGTGATGGTGTTGGGGGTAGTAATACAACTGCAGGAAGTTTCTCTTGCGATGAAAACAGAAAGTGTGCAGTAACCTTTGGAGATCAAACAGTAACAGTAACATCTACTCAAATGAAGAAGATATTGAATGAATCATATACTTCTGGGGACGGTGTCATCGTGGCTTCCAATATAGATATCAATAAATTCCTTAAATTTGGTGGAACCAATGCCGCGAATATTGTATCAGACAATCTGGCATTGAAAGAAGTTGCAATTAAAGAGTTAAGCATTTGGGAAGAAGAAGTTACTAAATATACTGCAGGTACAGTGCCAGATATAACGGATAAAATTAAGGCGCTTTGTGATGCACTTGGAGGAACAACTAATAACTCATATAATCCGACAAATTGTACTTTACCAGAAACTCAGAATCTTAATCCATTTAAACCTTCTAGAGTATATGCTGCGGATTCATCTTCTGATTCATACACCTTATATATGCCAGAGTATGGGATGTATAGTTTTCAATTAGGGAATTATACTGTTTCAACTGAAGTCTCGGATGGTAACACCATATATCTTTTCTACATTGAGACTAATGGCAAGGAAGGTTTCCAGATACCGATAGACCCGGATAATCCAACTTCTGAGGAAGATATAATTTTGAATTCTGCTTCGTATCAAATAACCTATAAACAAGAGTCTACAGCCCAGCAGTATGAGATTAAAAAAGGAATTAATATTATTTCCTTTGACTTTGTACCAGTATCAATAGATTCCGGTGCCTATACAGCTCAAGATATTATAATTCAAGCATCAGACAATGGAGTAGAAGTCCAATACATCTCAACCTTTGAAGGAGGTAGGTGGAATAGTGGATATTCATGCTCAAGTGGAACATGTACAGGGAACAATTTCATCGTAGTTCCTGGTAAAGGATATCTAGTATATGCAACCGAGGATGGAACAGTAACAATCCCAGGATATAATCTAACCTCATCAGTACCCATAGCATTCTCAGCTGGATGGAACCTAGTAGGAGTACACGGATATACTACAGCATATACAGCACGATCATTTATTGACTCCATAAATAGTATCAATGGTCTTACCGCAAACAATGTGTCATGGTGGCCTACATCCAAGAGTAAATACGAAGGAGTAGAGGTAGACAATGGAACACAATATGGATTAGATTTCTCAATAAGTCCAAATAATGGATATTTTGTAAGAATATCTAAATTTGCGCCAACAGATACCAAGTGTAAATCTTTGATCTGGAATACCGGTGGAAGCCTAAATGGATCTTGTGGAAATACAAAATAACTAAATTAAATATATTTAAATAACATGGATACAATACCACCAGTATTTTGGATGATAATTGTTAGCGTCTTGACCATAATGGTATGTCTCATACTCTACTATGTAGCTATGCTCATAAAAGAGACTAGAACGACTGTAGCAGACGCGAGAGATACAATGAAACAGGCAACCAAGATGCTTCAACAATTAGAACTCATAGTCAATGATGTCCAAAGCAGTGTATCTACAATTAGGGGAACAGTAGAAGAGGTAAACCAATCAATCTTGGCTCCAATTAGAAAAATAGCGGGTGGGATATTAACAGCATCTGTATTCCTTGGAGGTCTAAAGAAAAAAGAATCAAGAACTGAAGAATAACGTTGTATTTCTCCGTATTACTAGCTATTATAGTTATTAATGAAGATTGCTCGTGTACCATCAAAAAAACGTAATATTATAACGTTAATAATACTCATTGTAGGATTACCTCTTGTAGTATATGCATCATATCAAGTCGTACAGATGGTAACTAAAGCCAGCGCAGATACTGAGCCCAAAAATGTCTTGATTAGTAATCTAACAACCTCCTCGGCTACTATCACCTGGACTACCGATTCTCAAACCAGAGGAACTGTAGCTACAGTAAAGAATAGTACAGAAGGGTCACCTGTAATAGACACTAGAGGAAATACTAAACGATATACTCATTTTGTAGAATTAACAGGTCTAGAACCAAATACAACATATAGCTTTGTCGTAACATCGGATACAACAAAATATACTGCAACAACAGGCGGAAACAAATTTTCATTTAAAACTGCAACAATAACTGCTGAAACACCAACCCCTAATCCTATCCATGGCTCAGTAGATGATGTATCTGGAGATGATGTCATTGTATTTGCTGTCTTAAAAGACAAATCGGTATATCCAGTCTCTGCAACAATGCCAAGTGGAGGCAATTGGATTATGGATCTCTCTGCTTTTAGAAAAGTCTCTGACAATTCATTAGTCATATCAAATAGTGATACAAATCTTGTACTTGTTGCGATATCTGCTACTGGAAGTGGAGATATGTTCTCAGGATCTTACTCGGAACTTTTTGATAGTAATGGTAAATTAAAGAGTACCCAATCTTTTAATATCGGCGAAAACACAGATTTGTATTCATATTTTCCAAATACGGCTATGTTGTTAGCAGAAAATGCTGTAGTTGAAGAGGATGATGACAAAGACCCTGTTGTTGTTCCAGAGGAGCCGGAAGAAGAAACTCCTACTGAGGAAGAGCCTACGACTGGAGGGCGTACCTTTAGGTTGGTTAAAGATCTCTCATGGGAAGATATGGTTACTGCCGGAGGTTTAACATGGCCATATGGAGCAAGTACTGTACAGATAACTAATGTTACTGATACAGGATTTACAGTCATATGGGCATCACAGAATAGCGAGCAAGGATACCTCAACTATGGTACAAGCTCTAGGGATCTTTCAAGCCAGGGTAATGATGAGAGAGATGGGGTGACGAATAGGGGGAAGTATTACATACATAGTGTGTCTTTGACTAGATTACAGCCTGAGACTAAGTACTACTTTGAGGTTGTTTCGGGGACGAACAAATATGACAACAGCGGAAAGAAATATACGGTATCAACATTTGCAACTTTAAGTACGCCACCTTCATATGTATCGATAACTGGGACTGTAAGTAATATGCCAGAGAGTGAAGAAGGGATTATATTTGGATATATAAAGGATATAGATGGAACAGGCACAACTGGACAAGCCGGTATTATATCTGCAATCTTAGACGAAAATGGAAAGTGGATATTATCAATAGCAGATAGCAGATCCTCTGATGGTAGTGTGTATTTTGAATACACTTCTGCAGATAGTATGTACTTTGATATTCTGAGTACAATTCCTTCATTTACACCTGTTGCCGTATCTATGAATGGTATTACTAGTAAGGATATTGGGATAGCTATAAGCTCAAGTGAAACTACTACTACGATACCTAAATTATCTAACTATGGAGTTATTTAATAGTTTGCTAGAAACCATTATAATATCTGATATAATCAGGGACTTGCATGTATACAGAACATAACCAAACAAAGAAAAACAAGAAAGCGTTATTATTACTATTAGTACTTGGAGTATTTGGGTTTGTGGCGTTTAAATATACTAAGGTTAAGGATATTGTGGCAAAAGATAATAATGCCGAAGTATCAACTTGCTGTGGAGCTACAATTACAGACGAAAGTCCTGATTACACATCAAAATTCTTTCTAGTTGATGAAAGTGGAGAGATATCAGATATAACCCCTGTAAAATCTCCAACTGAAAACACTGTTTTAGGCACGTCCACTGGTGGATGTACGACAAATAGTCTATATTCGGGAAATTTAGCATGTGTAAAAAGTAAGGATAATCAATTCAGTATTAATGGTAAAACATTTCTAGCATCCGAAGTTAACATAACATTGGATTCAATTACTGCACCATTAATCCTCTTTTCAGGATCGAGTAAGTATGATATTGAGAATTCAAATAGAAATAACCCAGGCGTATATAAACCTGCTGGAGAACAGTACAGCAAAAAACAGTCAGATGTTGTTACAACTCCAGGAGAAGGACACGATGAGGCTGAGGCAAAATTGGCCAGTACTCCAATAAAGAAAAGCTTTGGTACGGAATATTCTATTACAACATCTGATACGCCCAATTCTGAACCACAGGGTGATATTGTTGTTAATAAATACGTTGAAAGTGATTGTGTCGAGTGTGGGAATATTTCAAATCCTAACCCGAAGAAAACAAATGACACGTCGGCTGTTTTCTCGGCAATAAATTTTAAGACACCAGGATACTTGGAAAAGGATGACAATGTGATAGAAATAGAAGGTCAGTGCCCAGATTATCGTGATTTCAGTCTGCTATCCATAATCAACCCAACAGTTTGTTCAAATCCATGGAATATTTTAGCGGGGACTCTTGCCTCACTTTTTCCATCGCATGATTGGAATCAATGTGATCCTGAGAAAGATACGGGATGTGTAAGCTCACAAAATTTAGTAGTAAAGATGAATCCAATTTTTAAAGAAACAAATTCATATATGGATGCTAGAAATTCTTCCGCAATGGACCCTAAAGCTGCGGAATCATATGTCCCAATATATGTTTTAACTCCATGTATAGCAAGAGTAACGGGAAAATCTAGTTCATTTGACGTTAAAGTTAAGTGTGTATGGGATATGTCATATTTATTTTATGAAAATGCTGCCTCTGCATATGACAGTAATCCAGGCTCAGATGATACAATGAGTGATGAGCAGTTCATGGAATACTTAAAAACCGAAACAGTCAAAAGAGGATCAGAAAAACTGGTTTCAATGTAATAATTTAAATTAATTAAATATTTAATATGAGTTACGTATCTAAAACTTACGAATTTCTAGGAAAAGTTGAAAGTCTTTTTAATAGGAAGATGTTTAAAACTGCATTCATAGCAATTTCGAGCATGTTCCTGTTCTTTGGAGTCATGAATGTGTATGCACAAACAGATGACATCAAAATATCTCCTGACTGGGAGGGAACAAAAGCTTTCTACAATGAAGCTAGTGGAACCACTGCAGATGAAGATAATATGACTAGTCATTCAGGGCAGCTAGGTTTGAATACTGCATGGGTTGTATTGTCTACAATGGCACCTGAATATACCGAGGGAGCTGATGCCCTTATGAATAATCCAGATATCCCTGCCGATATGAAGATGGGTTTGATTGGTTTCTCAGATAATGCTTTAGCTTTTGTATATGAAAATCAGGCGAATGTTGATGTGATTGCTCATTTACAAGATGAGTGGGTTCCTGGACATAAAGAATCAAGCACAGGACTTTATGCTGCAAATGGAACAAATGTTAGTGGTTATCAAAGTTTGATGGATTCTGGAATAGCACCAATCTGGAATCAAATGCGAAATATATCCTATGTGTTTTTTGTTGTGATAATGATTGTAATTGGATTCATGATTATGTTTAGAAGCAAACTTGGAGGTCAGACAATGGTATCAATAGGGAATACGATTCCTAGTGTTATTGTAAGTTTGATATTAGTAACCTTTAGTTTTGCTATAGCAGGTGTAATTATTGATTTTGGAGGAGTCATAGTTGCGTTACTGTATTCAATATTTCAAGGGGAGAGTATTTCTATCGGTAAATTTGGTCCTCTCTTTAGTCAACTTTTCAGCAAAGATATGGCTGAACAATATGCAAATGTAGTTACAACGGATATTTCGACAGCTCTACAGAGCTTCTCATCCGGTATTGTTGGTGGATGGTTTAAACTTGTTTGGGCTTTGGATAAGACGATGTTAATGGGAATCGTTGGAATATTAGCAGCAATAATAGGAGCAGGAGTTGTATTTGTAGGCGCAATAAAGCTTTTGATTACATTATACAAAGCTTATTTTGAACTTCTGCTTAATGTGGTTGTTGGGCCAATAACCATAATGCTTGGTACATTACCAGGAAAAGAGAATATGAAGATGAATTGGCTTACGAGTATAGTAAGGAATGTGTTGGTTTTTCCAATTGCTTACTTTATTATCAATATACCGATATTCTTAATGCAATCAAGTGGTGTCCTATTAAGTCTTCCGGATAAACTTACAGGAGCTAACCTAGGGGATGCTGCTACAACTGCGGCTGTGTTGGATTCAGATAAGGGGTATATAGGATTGATTATTTCATTTGCATTAAGGGTTTTTGTTCTTTACTATGCATGTCAGGCTCCAAAATTTGCTGAAGCTATTGTACCTGTAATGGAAACAAATAAGGCTGCTGCAGAGGCTATGGCTAGTGCAAAGATGAGTATGTCAAAGATGCCTTTGATTGGTGGCCTATTTGCCGGTAAATAGCATAATTTGAATATAGACTTAATAGCTAATGGGAAAGGGTAAGAAGCCAAAAGGTGAAGAAGAGGTATTAGGTCAAATATTTGACTTCATATTTAAGGAGGCTAAAAAAAAGCCAGATAAACGTAAACCTCTCAAATTCACAGGAATTTCTACTTCTAAGGAGGTAGTTGATGGATTAGCTGCTGCTTTGGAGCAACCTGGAATGTATGTTACAGACCAAATACTCTCAAATATGAATGATGCTTTGACTATTGAATTTGGGAGAATAAATGCTGACGAAAGTGGTACAAACAAAGCAAAGCTCACAACAACAAGCTTAATCGGTTTTCTTGATGACCCAAATAAGTTTTTTGATAAACCTAAGAATGCTGCGAAGATGGGGATTAGGGAAGCAACAAAAGCAGCCTTTTTGGGAAGAGTTCATCAAGGGTTAGTGGCTAATGCTTGGGCACATAAATATAATTTAGATCTTGATGCTAAAAAGGCAATACGAATGCATTACCAGGCAGATAGCTCGGGAAGAGAAGCTGAAGCTGGAAGGGCTTTTGCGTCTGCATCTGCATTCGCCATAAGTGGAGGAGACGATAACTCAAGAAAAAATTATGTTGCAAGTAGAAGTGCGGCTTTAGTGGGAAGGGAGATGTTTGGTAGGAGTGGTTGGGAATCTATGAGTGAAGAAAGAAAGGCAGAATTACAAAAGGCAATTATTAGAGGAAAGGATGCAGTAAAAGATTACCTTGGGACAACATACACAGGTTCTAGTGCTCGCTTAGCAGGAATGGCATTGTCGAAATATGATTTATTATCAAAAACGCTTAATAAACCAATAGACGTTTTTGATAACAAAACGTATAACTCTTTAGAAGCTCGAAATCTCGAAGGTCGTATTGAAGATATGAGAATGTATTTACGTCGAAATCCTGGAATGAGTATTAATGATAAAGCTAAAGTTGAAGCAGGAATTGATAAATTAGGACAAGCATTGGTAATTGTATCTGGGAATCATGTAGATTTGGGTGATATTAATGCCGCAAAAATTGCACTACAAAGTAAAATCTCGGGTTACAAAAGTTCACTATCTGCAGCTCAAAAGGCCGGAGATAAAAATCAAATCAAATATTACAAAGAACAAATCCGTAATCTAAAAGAAGGAGATAGAGAATTAAATAATATGCGTTTTTGGGGAACCATTGGAAAGTATGAAGGATTGGCAGGATCGTTGAAAGATGTATTAGGAGAGGGGTTGGCACCGAATGCGATTACAAGTGTTCTGGATGGCTCGTTTTATGATAAGTATAGGAACTCATTTGCTTTGCCTGTTACAGATAAAAATAAAGGGAAATTTGGTTCGTATTCGTGGTATTTAAAAGATGAAAAAGGAGTAAAAAAGTTAGAGAAACATGATGAAGAAATTACAATATTAACTGCAGATTTGGCAGATTTATCAAAACTTACAGGAGCAGCAAGGAATAAAGCTGCAATGAGAAACAATTTTAATGTGATGATGACAAATATATATTATCTTACACCACGTTCAATTCTGAGAACTTTATTTGTAAATGGAGAAGGCTTTGTATATTTATCATATAAAACCTCACAAAATGCTCTCGCAAAACTTGGAAAGGCAGGATTAGATTTTGACAAATTAATGAAGGATGGTGCGTACAGAAAATCACTAAGGGCTATGGGAGTAGACGCAAATAGTTTATATTTAACCCGCGGATTGGCTCAAATATTTTCATTCGGACAACGAAAGAGAGATATGATCAAAACTTGGATGGATGATCATCTATTTAAACAATTAAGACAAAAGATATATAACAGCCTAATCAAAAAAATAACAGATACGGAAGCTTTAGCATTATTAGAGAAATGGTTAGTGAAAGGAGGCTTCGAGACTATAGCAAAGGCTTTGGTTATAGGTATTTTAGATGCCTTAGGAATAGCTGCAACTGGAGGTCTAGGATCATTCCTAGTGCCAATATTAAGCGCTCTAGTAGTAGACGTACTATATGGAGCTGTAAAAATCATTGCTCAAGTTATATTACTAGTTGGCTTGGGAATGATAGGGTTCATAATATTAGGATTTTCAAATGACAAGAAAAACTTTGATTCTCAAACCTATGCATACACTAATGTCGTACCTGGCGAAGTCGTCACTAATCCAAACTTCAAAGGAACTAGTCCAATTGTTCAACCCGATGATCCAAGTAATATTGGGAACTTCGTAGGTGGAACTCTTCCAGACGGAGAAAAATGTCTCTTGGGCTCCGGTAGCTTCCATTGTTCTCAAGGACCATATGGAAGTTATTCACACCAAAAAGTCGCAGCAATAGATGTCACAGGTGTTAACTATTTCTATGCCCCAGCTTTCTGTGGAAACAATAATTGTAAAGTAACATATTCAGGATCTACATCCTGTACCAATGGCTATGCAGGAGGAATGATGATATTCACTGCTTCATACGGAGGAAATACATACGAATTTAAGCTCATACACGTACAACCAGGAGCTGGAAATGGAGCAACACTCTCTTCTGGGCAACGTGTAGCAAGAGTAATGACTGTACAAGAAACTACAAATGCTTGCTCCTCTGGAATGCATCTGCATTTACAAACGAAGATGAATGGAAGTGTTGTGAACCCAAGAGATGTATTAAGCAACAGCACTTCTAGTGGAGGGTTCTCATGTAGCGTAAGTGTATGTGATCCATAATTTGAAAAATATTAATAATGGATAAAAAGAAAAAGATTGTCTTAATTGTAATCATAGGAATATTTGTAATAGCCTTGATTATCGCCTTGTACTTTGTGTTCAAATCACAAACCAATCCATATCCCAAGGAAGCCATTAAACAAGAATCACTCAATTCGACCACTGAAACCATTGCCCTGGGGGATACAGATATTGAATCATCAGATGGTTACCTATACACCGTCTCCAAAACCGTTATGGTTGAAAAAGTAGCAGAATTTGCGTACAGCCTTAGTCCCAAACTCATACAAACAATCAATGAAAAAGGATCTTACTATGAATGGCGTAATGGAGAGGATTATGTAATCTACGAACTTGAACAAAATACCGTTATCTTTGCTTTAAAACAGGGTGTAATTTGGAATGAAGCTAGTATCAATGGATACTCATTCACTCAATTTTCAAAGAATTACTTTGGAAAAAACTGGACATATACAACCGCGGAAAGCGAAAAACAACCAAGTGGAGAAACAATATACTATGCAAAAAGACAGATCGAGGGAATAAATGTGGAAATGGTTTTAAACAATCAGTCTACTGACTATCTGGCTATAAAAAACGGAAAAATAGTATATGGTAAAATCCTGTTATCAGATTTTGTAAAAGTAGAAGGCAAACTTCCATTAATTAGTTCAGAAGATTTAGATAAATACCTCAACCTTGAAAGCTACCCTAAGGAAATATATCCAGAATATGGTCCAATACAAAATACGATACTATCAGCAGTTGATTACAAAAGCGAAGATTTCGATACAATAGCGAAATCTATGACAAATTGTAAGAGCTTATCATCTAGCATAATATATCTTTACAAATCTCTTAACCAAGGCAATCTAACCCCTGTATACAAACTTGACTTGCAGTGTGAGCTAACGTACAAAGATACGATATATACAATCCCTGCAATAGGGTACGTTAATGCAATTGATCCTAAATACGTATCTACCGCGGAGTAAACTGTGATACAATAGGTCTATGAAATCACTCTTCAAACTCATTTTTACACTCATTCTTTTGCTAATACCAGCAAAGATTTTTGCATACACAATCAACACTGTAACAGATCAAAAGTTTGATGCTACAATTGCGGATCAAACACAAACAAAGTATGTAACCCCAACTACCATATATATATCCCAAATCACTACAACCTCTCCAGAGCTACAAAAAAATCCATCGCTTTGGGTCAAAACCTTGTATTACTATTCCATAACCAGATTACATTTCGCAGACCTCCCATACAACTACCTTGTTGATACTAATGGGGCAATATATGAAGGCCGAAGTGGAGGTATAGGGGCAAACCCAGAGCTCAGAGATGCTCAAGGAAGCATCTTGATAGGATACCTCTCCAATGATTCCATACTAACCAATAGGGCATCTACATCACTTCGAAGTCTTGTAGATTCAATTGCTTCAACCTGGGGAATAGCAAACCTCTCCGTAGTAAAGCTAACCATCTCTCAACAAGAAGGACAATTAAGCAAATTAGTACCAGAAGAACTAACTGGAGAATTTAAACAATCAGTCTTAGATACATTCTCAGGATGGACAGGATATACCACTGAGAAACTTACGTACAAAGCGAAAATAGAGGAAGTAACTTACAACAAAGAAGTAACCATAGGGTCAAAATTACATGTAACGGTAAAAGTAAAAAATCTGAATGATTTCACCTGGTTAACAGACAAAAACCCAATATATATATCAGCCAAAGACGTAAAACAAAGCAGATTTGCCATAAATGGGGTATGGGATAGCTTCACAAAACCAACACATATCTCGGATAAAGCAATTAAGTCCGGAGAAACAGCTACATTTGAATTTGATCTTTCAGCTCAAATAGCACCAGGCGAAACATTTGAAAAATTCGTAGTGCAAAAATTTGATGCTCAACCATTTGCAGAAACTGAGTTTGAAGTAAAATTCAATATTGTAAAAGGAGACAAAACATTAGTACAGGTATCTTCTTCCGAATATGGATTTGCAAATATTCGAGAATGCCAATGGTATAGTTGTAAGATAATAGATACTGTAGATAACGGAGTGGTATACATACTCCTTGCTGAAGAGAACGGTTGGATGAAGATTCAGTACACTGAAAATACAGTAGGATGGGTATTCTCTAGATACATGAAAAAGATTTAATCCTAAAATCATATTATGAAACTCGAAAAAATTCTTGGAGGTTTAAATCCAGAACAAAAAAAAGCGGTTCAATGTACAGACGGTCCACTCCTTGTTTTTGCTGGAGCTGGATCTGGGAAAACACGCGTAATCACAAGTAGAATTGCATACCTCATAAGTGAGAAAAATGTTAAACCAGAAAATATCCTTGCAGTAACATTTACTAAAAAAGCTGCAGGAGAAATGTTGGAAAGAATAAAAAATATACTTCAAGACATTGGCGCAGATATTGAAGATCTACCA
The DNA here is from genome assembly GCA_964610125.1 of uncultured Candidatus Saccharibacteria bacterium. Taxonomy (GTDB): domain Bacteria; phylum Patescibacteriota; class Dojkabacteria; order SC72; family SC72; genus UBA12078. Next base: position 108,973 of record CAZSUV010000001.1, read on the forward strand.
TCAGTAGGAACTTTTCACTCAATAGGGGCACTCTTTTTAAGACATAACGCTAAGGCAGTAGGATTAACCAACAATTTTTCCATCTATGATTCTGATGATAGTGAAAACCTCATAAAAGAATTAATGCTAGAAAGACAGATAGATATAAAACAGATAAAGCCACAATCAGTATCATATTTCATAAGTGCAGCTAAAAATGAAATGGTGTCCCCAGAAACATTTGGATCCCACTATGGAGGATATATAGAAGATATTGTTGCAGATATATATCCTGCATATCAGAAACAGCTTAAGATACAGAACTCTGTAGATTTCGGTGACCTTCTGTATCTAACAGTAAAAATGTTAGAAGAAAATGAAGAAGTACGAAAATACTACCAAGAAAAATATCAATATCTTCTAATTGATGAGTATCAGGACACTAATCAGGCACAATACAAATTTGCAAGATTACTTTCTGAAAAACACCAAAATATCTGCGTAGTTGGAGATGATGATCAAGGAATCTATGCATGGAGAGGTGCAGATATTAAAAATATTCAATCCTTTGAAGATGATTTTTCAAAAGTTACTGTAATCAAACTTGAACAAAACTATCGCTCTACCAAAAATGTCATCTCTGCAGCTGTTTCTGTAATTCAACAGAACAACAAGAGAGTAAGAAAAAAGCTTTGGACAGACAATGAGGATGGTGAGAATATCTCGGTATACCAAGCGAGAGATCAGGAGGATGAATCAGAATATGTCGTTGGAAAGATAGATCATATGCGTGATATGCATGTCCCACTTTCCAACATAGCAATATTGTATAGAACCAACTATCAATCTCGTGCAATTGAAGAAGCTCTCCTTAAAACAGGAGTTCCATACAAACTGGTAGGAGGTTTTAGATTCTATGAACGTAAAGAAATCAAAGATGTAATCAGCTATCTTAGATTTTTGTATAACATAAAAGATGAGCTTAGCTTAGGAAGAATAATAAATGTACCAACGAGAAAAATTGGGCCTAAGACAGTGGCATCCCTGCATGAATTGGCGAAACAAGCAGATTGCGCAATAGGGGAGCTATTAGTCGGAGCATATGCCTTAAGTCATCCAGAAAGCCAACAAACTATTGATCTCGGAGGTGGACTATTAAATCGAATCAATGAGGTGTCTGGAGAATTAGGTAAATTTGCATCATTAATCTCCACATTTGGATATCTGTATGTAGAAGCAAGAAGAAAAAATCTACTGGATATAATAGATATTATTTTAGAAAAGACCAACTATATCCAATGGTTTGATGATGGTACAGATCAAGCCCAGATGAAGAAAGAAAATGTAACTGAATTGAAAAATGTTGCATATCAATATACAAAAAAATATCCGAATAAAAGCTTAGAAATGTTCTTAAATGAAATCAACTTGATTGAACAAGAGCAAGATAAAAACCAAGACGGTAGTGGATCCTATGTAAACCTAATGACACTTCATTCATCTAAAGGCTTGGAATTTGACTATGTATTTGTAATTGGAATGGAGGAGGGACTGCTTCCACATTCAAGAGCATTTACAGATGAAAGTGAGTTAGAAGAAGAACGAAGACTTTGCTATGTTGGAATAACAAGGGCAAAACGAAAATTAACATTAACGTTTGCAGAAACTAGACTCACAAGAGAAGGATTTACATCTCAAATACCATCGAGATTCTTAGGAGAAATACCTCAAGAGATTTGTGAATATTACAGTTGGAATGCTTAATCCTATCTTAACCAGCTTAATTCTCCATATGTAGCTACATATTTCTTGTATACGGCAGGCCACATATATTGAGGTCTTGCCCCGGCTCTTAATTTGTACAGAGTTTTTGCAATTTGGATCTTTCCATCAAAGATGTTGTCATTTGGAAACTGCTCATACCAAAGACATGGATCCCATTGGAATAATCCTTTGTAGTAATCTTTATTGCTTTCTGCATTACAACCAGATTCCCACTTCATAGTGAATTTGAGCCACTGTTTTTCTTCATCTGATGCAGAAACATTATTATCAATATATGATTCCCAATATGAACAGTTATACCCAATCTGTGGAACTTGATTTGGATTATCATCTGGTCCTTCCAAAACCACAATCTCTTTAACTGGATTTTTAATAATATCTTGATTAATTATTTCGGAAGCTACTAGATCTCCACCTTGATATGTCTTTCTAAAAGTCTGAGTCATTGCACCCAATACACCTTTTTGGGTAACAACCTGCTCACTTAGTTTCTGACAGAGAGAACTCCCTTGGGTAACCTTCTCGTATGGCAAGGTAACCGTGAGATCCTCAATCACGGTTCTGTATGTTTGAAGTGTAATATATGCATTGTTTGTTAACACATTTAAAGGAGATGTCGTAAGCACTCTGTTCATATTACTAACTGAATAACCATTCTCAATTAATGCATCCATTGGAGTAGGGGCATTGGTGAGAAAGTGCTGTATATCACCATCATTATCGACCGTTATGAATTTGGTGGGAATCTCAGCCTGAGCCTCTTGTGCGTCAACTTCAAAGACTAATTTTGTCCAATTTGAATCCAATACAGGAATACTGGCTTGGTAATAGCGGTTATCTAAATTATTAAGTAAAAGAAAAATCCCAATTCCTAATACGAATCCAAAGACTTTTGCGAGTTTCATAGGTAGGACTATTTTAACACATAATTGAGGGCAAGTATGATCTGTGATATATTCAAATAATGAAAACTGCCTTCAATTTCAAAAAACTACTTCCGTGGATTATCCTTGTTCTTGTAATTGGGGGTCTTGTGGCCTGGTATTTCATTGCTAACCGCGTTACTACAGCTGAAAATGCCTCGTATGATGCAAAGATAAAAGAATCTGTGACAATGTATAACAGTAAAGAATATTCTACATCCATGGCATACTACTATGAAGCTGCAGATATGATTCCTTCACGAGTAGAAGCATTTCATGGAATCCTAACAATATTAATTGAAAAAGGAAGACCTGATGATGCTCTCTCCATATTGGAGAAGTCTGCCCAAAAGATTAATAACCAAGATCAGGCGATACTCTACACGTTGGTAGGAAATGCATATTACAAGGTTTCTAACTTTGATAAAGCACTTGAGACATTCAAAAAGGGACAAGGAGTAGGAGTAGACAATCAAGATCTAGAATTAATGATAGGGAAGACATATCTTAAAAAGGGAGAGATTGATAGTGCTGCGAAGCAATTCCAAAAAGATCTATTTACTGATGATAGCCTTTCTGAAGCTAAGCTTCTTCTTTCATATATTAAATCCACTTCAGATATAGATTCTGCAAAAAGTACTCTTGGAAGCGTATCCTCAACTGAGAAATGGAAAGCCTACTATGATGAATTCTCTACAGTTTTAGCATCATTAAATACAGATACAAAGTTTAATGCAACAAAACTCTCGAGGATATATATAAACAATGGGTATCCTGTATTAGCTGTGGCTATGCTACAACCATTAGAAGAGGACATGTCTGAATATTTAGAAGGAATGTATTACTTGGGGAGAGCATACTTAGAGATGAGAGAATATGATAAAGCCTTAATAGAGTTAGACAAGGCAGTTACTTTAGGTGGGCTTGAAGACACAATCCTTTGGACAAAAGCTAGGGTGTATGTAGGGAAAAATGATTTAAACAATGCAATCACTAACTATGGCAAAGCAATAGGGTATCAGGGAAAGGAACCTTCCAAAGAATTAGTAAAAGAATATATGGATATTCTGTTAGAAAACAACTTTACCTTGAAGGCAGATGAACTTTTGCAAAGTCTTCTGAAAGGTTCAAAGAGTCCATATCTGTATATATATGGTTTGAAGATAAACTATGTGTTGAGTAATGTAGAAAAAATCAACTATTACATCTCCCTCTTGGATGCTTCTACATTAGATGGGGAAGATAAACTAGACTATTTATATTACAAAGCAAAAGCTTTGTTAGATCAAAATGGAGATATAACACAAATAAATCTTGTTCTTGATAGCTTGTTAGAGATCGATAGATATAACCCTAAATATTACTTTTTGTTGGGAAGATTACAATTCGAGCAGGGCAATGCGACAGCGGCTTCTGACTCCTTAAAGAAGGCGCTAGAGTATGACTTGGACTATGCAATTGCAGAAGAAGCAAGTAAGCTGTTGTCTAGTGTTGATTAGTTCTGATATAATCGCAACTGCGAGAGTGTAAACTTTCCTTTTTGTAACTGTTAAATTAATTAATAACTTTATGGACAAATCTACATATAATATCAAAATGCCAATGGAACAAATCCGAAATATCGGAATCATTGCGCACATTGATGCAGGAAAAACTACTACAACAGAAAGGCTTTTGTATTTCACTGGGCAGGTTCACAAAATTGGAGAAGTGCATGATGGTGCTGCAACTACCGACTTCATGGTACAAGAACAGGAAAGAGGAATCACAATCATGTCCGCTGCAGTTACATGCTTCTGGGATTACAACAACAAACGACACCGAATCAATATCATCGATACACCAGGTCACGTAGACTTCACAGCAGAGGTTGAGAGATCTCTTCGTGTTTTGGACGGTGCAGCTGTAATCTTTGACGGAAGAAAAGGTGTAGAACCACAATCTGAAACCGTTTGGAGACAAGCAAATAAATATGGTGTCCCAAGGATCTGTTTTATGAACAAGATTAACTTAATAGGTGGAGACTTCGAACATAGTTTCCAGACAATTAGAACTAGATTAAGTAACAAAGCAGTTGCAGTTACATTACCAATCGGAAAAGAACAGCAACTCCATGGATATGTAGACTTGATCAAAATGAAGGCATACACATATGATGGAGTAGATAATCCTGTTTTAACAGAGGTTCCAATCCCTGATGATATGAAAGATTCTGTCGCAAGTCACAGAGAACTCTTACTCGAAGTCTTGGCAGAACAAGATGACGTTTTGATGAACAAGTATTTTGAAGGAGAAGAATTAACATCTGATGAATTGTACGCAGCATTAAGAAAAGGAACTCTAGCATTAAAGGTATTCCCAGTATTAGGTGGAGACTCTAGAACTGCAATGGCTAAAACTTTGTTGGATTACATTACAATATGTCTTCCATCTCCAGTTGATATCCCAGCCGTAAAAGGAGTGCATCCAAAAACCGGAGAAGAAGTTGAAAGACATGCAAAAGAAGATGAACCTTTTTCATCTCTAGTATTTAAGATTGTAAACGATCCTCATATCGGAACACTTTCATACTTTAGAGTATATTCTGGAAAGATAGATGCAGGAACATACGTATTGAATTCAACAAGAAATATTAGAGAAAGAGTTAGTAGGTTAGTATTGATGCATGCCGATGATAGAGAAGATGTTGAATTCTTAAAAGCAGGAGATATTGGAGCTATCGTTGGATTAAAGGACTCTACAACAGGGGATACTCTTTGTGATGAGGCAAAACCAGTAGTGCTAGAAAGAATTACATTCGCAGAACCAGTTGTTTCAGAAGCTATCGAACCTGCAACTAAATCAGATGAAGAAAAGTTGACAGATGCTTTGACAAGATTAGTCAAAGAAGATCCAACCTTCAGAGTGAGTACAAATCAAGAAACTGGTCAGACAATAATATCTGGAATGGGTGAGCTTCACTTAGAAATCATCGTTGATAGATTGAAGCGAGAGTTCAATGTGGCTGCAAATGTTGGAAAACCACAAGTAGCATACAGAGAAACTATTAGAAAGATCAACGATAGAGCAGAGGGAAGATACGTCAAACAATCTGGTGGTAAAGGTCAGTATGGACATTGTTGGTTAAAATTGGAACCAAATGAAGTTGGAAAAGGATTTGAGTTCAGAAATGAAATCAAAGGTGGTTCTATTCCAAAAGAATATATTGCTCCTATACAGAAGGGTGTTGAAGAAGCTATGAAATCAGGAGTTGTTGCTGGATATCCAGTGGTTGATGTAATAGTAACGGTATTTGATGGCTCATACCATGAGGTTGACTCTTCCGAAGCAGCATTTAAAATTGCTGGATCTATGGCTTTTAAAGATGGTTGTAGAAATGCAAACCCTGTATTATTAGAGCCAGTTATGAAAGTCGAGGTAGAGATGCCAGACCAATATATGGGAGATGTAACTGGATCTTTAAGTAGTAAGAGAGGTCAGATTCAAGGATCTGAAAGTCTAGGAAATGGTATCAGCAAGATTGATGCAATTGTTCCTCTTTCTGAGCTATTTGGATACACTAGTGAGCTTAGATCTATCACTAGTGGTAGAGGAAGCGCAAACATCGAACCATCTCATTATGCAGATGTTCCTAAGAATGTTGCAGAAGAGGTAGCAGGTAAAAAGTAAGGAGATAATTCTCGAATGCAGGGAAATCGAAGGGCAGCCCTAGGGTTGCCCTTTTTGTATATCCAGATATTGTGTTAAATTACTACAAAACACTTGCAAGTCGGGCTACTTTTTGATAATATCCATTGCAGGTTTGCAAAAGATGACAAACCGGTATATTAGAAATAATATAAATAATTTATTAACAATATATACATGGCAGATTTTAATAGAACAAAGCCACACATGAATATCGGTACCATTGGTCACGTCGACCACGGGAAGACCACTTTGGTAAGAGGTATTCTTAACGCATTCTACCCAGAAGCAGATAGGGCAAGAATGATTGATAAATTAGATAAAGATCCAATCTCTAGAGCAAAATCTATAACTATTGCTGTAGCACATGTCGAATTCGAAACAGAAACAAGACACTACGCATTGGTAGATTGCCCAGGACACAAAGACTACATTAAGAATATGATCACAGGTGCAGCACAAATGGATGGTGCAATCTTGGTTATATCCTCAAATGATGGCGCTATGCCTCAGACTAAAGAGCACTTGTTACTTGCAAAGCAGGTTGGTGTTCCTAAGATTGTTGTTTTCATCAACAAGTTTGGTGAAGCAGATGAGGAGATTTTAGAATTGATCAAAGCTGACGTACAAGATGCATTGAAGAAATATGGATTTGATGAGAATGCTCCAATAATCGTAGGTGATGCATTGAAAGCACAAAAGGGAGAAGAAGAAGGATTAGCATCATGCAGAGAGTTGATCAAAGCAGTTGATGAATATATCCCTATGCCAGAGAGAGATGTTGATAAGCCATTCTTGCTACCTGTTGAAGATGTATTCTCAATTGAAGGTAGAGGAACAGTTGTAACTGGAAGAATTGAAAGAGGTATTTTGAAATTAGCACAAGATGTTGAAGTATTAGGTATGGGTAAGAAACCTATCAAAACAGCTGCTACAGGAATCGAAATGTTCAACAAGAGCATGAAAGAAGCTCAAGCAGGTGATAATGTAGGTGTATTACTAAGAGGTTTGAAGAGAGAAGATGTAGAAAGAGGTCAGGTTATTGCTGCTACTGGAACAGTTGAAACACATACTGAATTTAAGACTGAAGTATATGTATTGAGCAAAGAAGAGGGTGGACGACACACTCCATTTGTATCTGGATACAAACCTCAGTTCTATATCAGAACTGCAGATGTAACAGGAGAAGTAACTCTACCTGAGGGTGTTGAAATGGTAGCACCAGGCGATCATACAGAATTCACTGTAAAGTTGGTTTCTGCAGTGGTTGTTGAAAAGGGATTAACATTTGCTATCCGTGAGGGTGGTCAAACAGTTGGTCAAGGTATTGTTACCGAGATTATTAAGTAAGTAATGTAATGAGGCGGGGACCCAGTTCCCGCCTCACTATGTAATTAATTTAGCTCTTTTAAATAATGGCTAGTACTGCAAAAATTAGAGTAAAATTGAAAGGTTATGATTCAGTAGTAGTAGATAAGTCTGCTAGAAGCATCATAGAGACTGCAATAAGCACAGGTGCTAAAGTTGCTGGTCCTATCCCTATGCCTACTAGAAAAAGAAAAATCGCTGTTAACAGATCGCCATTTATTTACAAGAGCTCAATTGAACATTTTGAGATAAATACGCATAAGAGAGTAATAGATATCATTGATCCTACTCCAAAGACCATAGATGCATTACAGCATCTACAGATGCCTGCTGGGGTTGGTGTCGAAATACAATAATATATTTGATAAAAAAGATGAAAGCGTTAATTGGAATTAAAAAAGGAATGACAAGAATATTCAACAAGGAGGGGAAAGTTGTCCCTGTAACAGTTGTTGATGTTAAGGACTGTGTGCTTTCATTTGTTGAACCTATGGGTTTTGAATTAGGAATTGGAGAGAAAAAGCATTCAAACAAAGCTTTAACAGGGAAATACAAAGAAACTAAGAAGGTTCCAGCACAAAGAAAATATTTTCAAGGTGAATTAGACATTACAGATATAAAAATTGGAGATGAAATTAAAGCTGAGATATTTGAAGCAGGTGAGAAAGTTGGAATAACTGGAATATCAAAAGGAAAAGGATTCGCAGGTGTTGTTAAGAGATACAGATTTGCAGGAGGACCAAAGACACGTGGACAGTCAGATAGAGAAAGACATCCAGGATCAATTGGTGCTGGTACAGATCCAGGAAGAGTATTAAAAGGAAAGAAGATGGGTGGAAGAATGGGTCAAGATACAATCACAATCAAAAAGAAAGAAATAGTTGATATTAAAGATACATATGTATTAATATCTGGCCCTGTTCCTGGTTCTAATGGTGATTTAATAGCAATATATACTGAATAATAATGGAAAAAACAAAAGTAACTACAACAACTAAAGAAGTAAAACCAAAAGCACAAGAGGTAAAACTAAATCCAATTGTTTGGGAAGCACCTTACAATGGTGACTTAGTAGCTCAAGTTCTCTATGTTTACATGAGTAATGAGAGAAAAGGTACTTCTAATGCGAAAACAAGAGGTGATGTAAGAGGTGGTGGTAGAAAACCATGGAAGCAAAAAGGTACTGGAAGAGCGAGATCTGGTTCCACTAGATCTCCACTTTGGGTAGGTGGTGGTGTTACATTCACACCTAATGACAAGAACTGGAGTAAGAAGATTAACAAACAGATGGCAAGAAAAGCAACATGTATCATGTTGTCTGAAAGATTAAGAAAAGAAGTATTGAATTTTGTAACTATGCCTAAGGAAGAAGTCAGAAAAGCATTGGAAGAAAAGATTGGAAAGAAAGCATTGGTCATAACTGCAAATATTGATGTTAAAAAGAGTTTGGGTAACGTTGAGAACGTAACTGTAATTACTCCTGAAAAAGTAAATACAAAGCATTTGGTATCCGCAAGAAATATTCTTGTAGATCAGGATGCAGTTAATATTCTTGAAGAAAGACTATCCGATGGAAAATAAAGAAATACAATTACAACCTGTTGTTTCCGAGAAGAGCTATAACTTAGCTAATGCAAGTGGTAAGTACACATTCTTAGTAACAAGAGGTAATAATAAAATAGAGATTGGAAAAGCAGTTGAAAAGAAATACAAGGTACATGTTGAAAAAGTAAACAGTGTAGTAAGACCAGGAAAGTCACACAGAAATCCAAAAACTAACGGAACTCTTAGAAAGTCTGATTTAGTAAAGTTCGTAGTAACCCTTAAAAAAGGTGATAAAATTGATGAATTCTTAAATATATAACAATGGCAGTCAAAACATTTAAAGCAACAACTTCGTCCTTGAGGAATACCAGACTTGGTGATAGATCCATGTTGGAGAAGAAAAAAGGTCCTAGAAGCTTAACAATTGCAAAAAATCAAAATTCTGGAAGAAATAGCCAAGGGAAGGTAACTGTTAGACACAGAGGTGGTGGGTTTAAGAGAAGAATCAGAGTTGTAGATTACAAAAGAGAAAAGTATGGAGTTCCAGCAAAAGTTGAAGGTTTTTACTTTGATCCTAACAGAACTGCATTCTTAGCACTTTTGTTGTATGCAGATGGTGATAAAAGATATATAATTGCACCTCGAGGAGTAAATGTAGGAGATACATTGGTATCTGGAGAAAAAGTTGATGTTTTACCAGGTAATGCAATGCAACTTAAGAATATTCCTTCTGGTACTCAAGTACATTGTGTAGAAAGTATTCCAGGAAGAGGCGCAGCATTCTGCAGATCCGCTGGAAATGTAATTACAGTACAAGGTATTGATCCAACAGGAAACTTCGTACAGTTAAAGATGCCATCAGGAGAAATCAGATTGGTATCCGCAACATGCATGGCAACAATTGGTCAGGTTGGAAATGAAGATAAGGTAAATGTAAAACTTGGAAAAGCAGGAAGAAGAAGAAACTTAGGATGGAGACCAACAGTTAGAGGTATGGCAATGCATGCAGTAGAGCATCCACACGGTGGTGGTGAAGGTAAGGGTGTCATTGGTGGCGCTGCTAAGGACTTGTGGGGTAATAGAATTGGTACCAGAACAAGAGATAACAAGAGAACTGAAAAGTTGATAATTAAGAGAAGAAGGTCAAAGAACAGACCTTTTGCTAAGAAATAATTTAGAAAAATCGAAATATGTCTAGATCATTAAAGAAAGGACCATATACAGACGAAAAATTGATGAAGAAGGTAACTAAGGCCAAGGAAAGTGGAAAGCTTTCTCCAATAAAGACATGGGCTAGAGTATCTACAATTACACCTGAAATGGTTGGAATGAAATTTTTAGTATACAACGGTAAAAAGCATGAAGAGGTATTGGTATCTGAATCAATGATAGGACATAGACTTGGAGAATTCTCTCCTACTAGAAAGTTTAAAGGACATGCTAAGAAGGGTAAACTCTCACAGGTTTACGGTAGTAGTGGAAGATTTGAATAATAATTAAATAAAAATATTAAGATGGAAGAGAAATTAGTAACAGTAAAAGTAAGAGACATAGCAGAATCACCAACAAAGTTGAGATTGGTAGCTGATGTCGTACGAGGAATGAATGTTGAGAAAGCATTGAACTCACTTACTTTGATCAATAAAAAGGGTACATTAACTGTTAAAAAGGCATTGGAATCAGGAGTAGCAAGTGCAAGAGATTTATTTAGTGCTGACAAAGCAAATTTGATTGTAAATAGTATATCTGTAGATGAAGGTAAGATACTCAAAAGAGCACAATTTGCATCTAGAGGTAGAGTGTCAAGATTAAATAAAAGAAGATCACATCTTAATTTAGAATTAAAAGTTAAGTAACATGGGAAGAAAGGTCAATCCAAACGCAATAAGAATGGGAATAAATAAAATCTGGGATGCAGTCTGGTATGCAGACAAAGCTCAGTTCCCTAAGATTTTTGCACAAGATTTGAAAATTGAAGAAAAGATTAGAAAAACATTGAAAGATGCAGGAGTTGATCAAGTTCAAATCATGAGATCTGCAAACAAGATAGAAGTATTGGTAAGTGTTGCTAGACCTGGTGTAGCTATTGGAAGAGGTGGAGAAGGAATAGACAAACTACAGAAGGAAATGAAGAACATGACTAAGATGGAAATAGAAGTAAAGATTAAAGAAGTTAAGAAAGCAGATATGTCTGCAAGAATAATTGCAAGAACAATAGCTGAAGGTATTGAAAGAAGACAACCTTCTAAGCTTTTAATGATGAGTGCAAAAGAAAAAGCAATGATGGCAGGTGCAAAAGGATTGAGAATTTGGATATCAGGAAGAATCAATAACGCAAGTCAAGCAAGAACAATCAAGGTAACAGCAGGAACAGTTCCAGCTCAAACTTTGAAAGCAGATATTGATTTTGCAATGGATACAGCTAAAACATTGGATGCAGGATTGATGGGTGTAAAGGTATGGATATACAAAGGAACTAAGACAGACTATCAAGACGAAGAATAAACTATTTAATTAGACTACTATGAACTTACAACCTAAAAAAAGAAAATACAGGAAAGAATTTAGAGGAAGAATGGGTGGAGTAGCTACTGCTAACAACAAGTTGGCTTTTGGAGAATATGGAATGAAGGCTATGGAAAATGGTTGGTTGGAAGCTAGAGAAATAGAGTCTGCAAGAAAAGCAATCACAGGACATATTAAGAGAAAAGGAAAAGTTTGGATCAAGGTATTCCCACAGAAACCATACACACATAAAACAGTAAACAGTAAGATGATTGGTGGTAAAGGAGCAATTGAAGGATATGTCGCAGTAATAGTTCCAGGGACATTACTTTTTGAAATGAGTGGTGTAGATGAAGCTACTGCAAAGGAAGCAATGAGACTTGGTGCACAGAAGTTGTCTCTCAAAGCTAAGTTTGTTACAAAGACTGCAATATAGCTTGAGAATAAGATAAATAATTGATAGAATACAAGCCGTTACCAAATAAAAATATGAAAAAAGAAATAGCAAAAATAACAAAGAAGAGAGAGATAAGTGGAGTAGTAGTCAGCAACAAAATGACTGGTACAGTTCGTGTTCAAATCGAAGAAATATACAGTCACAAAGAATACTCTAAAGTCATGAGAAGACAAAAGACATTCTTTGCTCATACAAATGAACCATTGGAAATTGGAGATAAGGTAACAATTAGAGAATCTAAGCCATTCTCAAAGAATGTAAATTGGGTAGTTGTAAGCAAACAATAATATGGTACAAAGAGAAACATTATTAACAATTGCAGATAACAGTGGAGCTAAGATTGCCAAAGTATTTGGTATTCCAGGAGCATCTAAGAAAAAATATGCACACATCGGTGATGTCGTTAATGTAGCAGTACAGAAAGCATTGCCAAATAGTGGAGTAAAAACACACGAAGTTGGAAAAGCAGTAATAGTAAGAGTACATAAAGAATATAGAAGAAAAGATGGAACATATATTAGATTTGATGATAATGCAGGTGTATTGATAGATCCAAAGAGTAAAGCACCTAAGGGATCAAGAATATTTGGCCCAGTAGCTAGAGAGTTAAAAGAGAAGGGATTTGATAAAATAGTATCTCTTGCTCCAGAAGTATTGTAATTTAAGAAATAAGAAAATGAAGATTAAAAAAGGTGATACAGTAAAAATATTATACGGTAAGGATAGCGGAAAGACAGGTCCTGTTGTTGCTGTAGATCTTAAAAACGATATGGTTGTAGTAAGTGGAGTAAATGTTTCAAAAAGACATTTAAAAGGAGATGGTAGAACTAGAACATCTGAGATCTTAACAATAGAAAAACCAATGGCAGTTTCAAAAGTGATATTGGTTTGTCCATTGTGTGGAAAAACAACAAGAGTTGGATTAAAGAGAGAAGATGGAAAGGTAACAAGAATATGTAAGAAATGTGGAAAAGAAATAGCAGATAAGAAAGAAGAGAAAGTTGAAGTAAAGAAAGAAACAGAAGCAAAAAAGACAGTTAAGAAAACTACAAAATCTAAAACTAATACTAAATAATAAAAATGGCTAGATTACAGGAAGAATATAACAAAACAATAAAAGCAGAACTAATGAAAGAGGGAAACTTCACTAATGTTATGGAAGTTCCTACTCTTAAGAAAATAGTTGTAAACATTGGTGCTGGAGAAGCAATCGCTAATAAAGGTGCTTTGGATGAAATCGTAAAGATGATGGAATTGATAACAGGTCAGAAGCCAGTAGTAAACAAATCTAAGAAAGCTATTGCAGCTTTTAAACTTAGAGAAGGTATGGAAATTGGAGTATCAGTAACATTGAGAGGTGAAAGAATGTGGGAATTTTTTGATAAGTTGATAAATGTTGTATTCCCAAGAGTCAAGGACTTTAGAGGATTGAAAACTAAGTCATTTGATAAAGCTGGGAACTATTCAATAGGTATCGAAGATCATACAATTTTCATTGAAGTTGATCCTAACAATGTAACGAAGATAAGAAGCTTGGAAGTAACAATAGTTACTACTGCTAAGGATGCGAAGAGTGGAAAATTACTTTTAGATAAATTTGGATTTCCTTTCATAAAAGATGTCAACAGAAGCTAAAGAATACAAAGCAAGACAGTTAAAAATAAAGTCTAAATATACTACAAGGGTATACAATAGATGTGAGTTATGTGGAAGATCTAGAGGATACATCAGACATTATGGAATTTGTAGAATATGTTTTAGACAGTTAGCGAGTGAGGGAAGAATCCCTGGTGTTCAAAAGTCAATTTGGTAATTTAATTATATATAAATAGAATGAACGATTTAATTGCTGATTTGTTAGCAAGAATGCAAAACTCAATAATGAGAAAAGAAAGAGTTGTTAACGTAATCAATACAAAGATGAATATGGAACTCTTAAGGGTACTTAAGGAAGAAGAGATGATTAAAAGCTTTGAAGCTAAGGATAAGAACATTGAAGTAGAATTAGCATATGATGGAAATGAACCAGTAATTGCTCACTTCACAAGAGTAAGCAAATTGGGTCAAAGAATTTATGTGTCTAAAAAAGAGATAACTCCAGTTATGAATGGAAGAGGTATTGCAATAATCAGTACACCTTCTGGATTAATGAGTGGAGCAATGGCTAAAAGCAAGGGCTTAGGCGGTGAATTAATATGTAAAATCTGGTAATTGAAATGTCTAGAATAGGTTTAAAACCAATCACAATTGAAGATGGAGTAACAGTATTAATAAATGGAGCTGATATTACAGTTACAGGACCTAAGGGTGAATTAAAGTTTACTCTTCCTAAAGATATTAGCGTAGAGGTTAAAGAGAATGTAATATATCTATCTTCAGTAGAAGATACAAAGCAATCTCACTCTAACCATGGTACATTTAGAATGTTAATCGCAAATGCAGTTGAAGGTGTAAAAAATGGATTTGAAAAGAAATTAGAATTGGTAGGTGTTGGTTACAGAGCGAGAATGGAAGGATTAACATTAGTAATGAGCCTAGGATGGAACCATCCTACAAAAGTTGAACCAGTAGCAGGAATCGATCTAGAGGTACCTGATGAAACAAAGATAACGGTAAAAGGATTTGATAAACAACAGGTTGGTGAGTTTGCTGCTAAAATAAGAGCAATCAGAAAACCAGAGCCATATAAAGGAAAAGGAATCAGATATGAGGGTGAATATGTTAAGAGAAAGAGTTCTAAATCTAGTTTAGGTAAATAAGAATGAAAAATACTAAAGAACAAAAAAGAGCAAGAAGAAAATTGCATATAAGAAAGAATGTGAATGGTACTGCAACTAAGCCTAGAATTTTTGTATTCAAAAGCAACAAATTCTTCTATGCAGGTATTGCAGATGATGAAAAGAATATTGTTCTTAAGTCTGTAATGTGTAAGAAGAATGCAGAAGGAATCAAAGGAATGGCTACAACATTTGGAAAAGAAGTTGCAAAATTTGATAGTGCAGTATTTGATAGAAGTGGTTACAGATATCATGGTTTAATCCAGATATTTGCAGACGAATTAAGAGCAAACGGAGTTAAAATTTAGTTTAATACAAAAGAGATGGTAGATCTAAGAAGAAACAACAAAGAAAGAAAAGAATTTGATAAGAAGTCTCTTGCAATAAGAAGAGTCGCTAAAGTTACCAAGGGTGGTAAAAGATTGCGATTCAGCACTATTGTAATTGTTGGAGATCATAATGGTCGAGTTGGAATTGGACTTGGAAGAGGTGCTGATGTTAAAAGCGCAGTAGAAAAAGGAGAAAGATTAGCAACTAAATCTGTAACAGCTATACAGTTGATTGGGGACACCATCCCACACGAGGTTGTTTACAAATATGGTGCAGCTGAAGTTATGTTAAGACCTGCAAGACCAGGTACTGGTGTAATCGCAGGATCTTCAGTAAGAACAGTATTAGAATTGGCAGGAGTATTAAATGTATATGGTAAAATATTAGGAACACAAGAAGTTAATGCAAATGCATACTGTACTGTAGAAGCTTTGAAATCATTGAGAAATGGAAGAGTATTAAGAAAAATGACAAAGATGAGAGCAAGAGTTGATTTGAAGAATGAAATGGATAAAGAAAAGAAAGCTAAAGATGATGTAAAGAGACAGAAGAAATATGAAGCTAAAAAAGAAGCATTCAAAAAAGAAAACAAGAGAACACCTAAAGTAAGTAATAAAAAATAATGTATCTAGAAAACATACCAAAAAGAAACAATAGAACAATGAAGGGAAAGAGAATCGGAAGAGGATATGGATCCGGTGTTGGTGGTCACACAGTTGGTAGAGGTTCTAAAGGACAGAAATCAAGAACAGGACACAAATCATTGGAATTCTTTGAAGGTGGTAATGTTGCTTTCTACAGAAGAATGCCTAAATACAAAGGTTTCAACCAGAGCAGAAAGATTGAAAATGATGCAGTAAACGTAAATACATTAGAAAAGGAATTTAAAGCAGGTGAGGTTGTGTCAGTAGATACATTGAAAGAAAAAGGTATTATCAAAAAGAACTCTCAAGGTGTAAAAATCTTGGGTAAGGGTGAAATCAAAATCAAACTCAATATCGAAGGTGTTGCAGTCTCCGCCGCTGCAAAAGAGAAGATCATGAAAGCCGGGGGAACTATTAAATAGCCTCTCAAAAAATGACAAATCTAAAAGAGAAAATCCTGTCCCTTTTCAGGACAAAGGAGATTAGAAATAAAATCATATTTTCACTATTAATTCTTGTTGCATACAGAGTGCTTTCTGCTATCCCAGTCTCAGGTATACCAGCAGAAGCCTTAGTTCAACTATTTAAGGGAACTCAGTTAGGGGATGTATTATCTACTGTATCAGGCGGTGTTTTAGAATCCGCTTCATTAGTAGCTATCGGATTAACACCATACATTAACGCATCAATCATATTCCAACTCTTAGGAACAGTAATTCCAAAACTCGCAGAATTAAGAAAAGAAGGCGCAGATGGGAGAAGAAAGATTAGTATGTATACTAGAATCGCAACCGTACCTTTGGCTATACTTCAATCATTTGTTATATATTCAACTCTAAGAGGATTTGGGTTAATAGATACATTAGGTACATTGGAGTTAGTAGGAATGTCTGCTGCTTTAACCGCAGGATCTATGATTATGATGTGGTTTAGTGAACTCATATCTGAACAAGGTGTTGGTGGAGGATCTTCATATCTCATTATGTTAGGAATTCTCTCGGGAATCCCAGGTACAGTTAGAACCAACTTCATAACTATGGATCCAACGCAGAAAATATTATTCTTTGTAGTCGCAATTGTTTTGGTAGTTTCTACAATTATAATCACTCAAGCAGAACGAAGAATCCCAATTCAATACTCAAGGAGAGTAAGAGAGGGTGGAGCTATGGACAGCTATATCCCTATCAAACTAACTCAATCTGGAGTTATGCCTGTAATCTTTGCAATGTCACTATTATCATTCCCTCAATTAATTGCAAAGTTTTTGGTAAGTAAGAATTACTCTGAAGGTTTAACTACCTTCGCAAATAATGTGCAAACATGGCTATCCAATACCTATATCTATGAATCTATGGTCTTTATATTCATCATTGCATTCGCACTCTTCTACCTAACCGTAGTATTCAATACCGACGAGTTAGCAGAAAATCTTCAAAAACAAGGTGCCTTTATACAAGGTGTTAGACCTGGTAATACCACCTCTGACTATTTGAAATCCACAGCATTAAAACTAACCGTTGTAGGTGCCTTATTCCTGGCTTTAGTATCTGTATTACCAAGCTTCATGATCCATTTCGGACTCATTACAGCAAGCGTAATAACGGGTACAGGGCTTTTGATTGTCATAGGAGTGATCCTTGACATGAAGAGGCAGGTAGAGTCTATGATGGTTGTGAGAAAATACGACAAGTATCTTTAGCCCTTAGACTATTTCATGCTACAATATTGCAGTTAATCTGATCTAGATATATTCAGCTTTATGAAAACTATACTTTTTCATGGACCTTCAGGGTGCGGTAAAGATACTCAAGCAGATTTATTAGTGAAAAACTATAGATTTGAAAAGATAGTGACTGGGGAAATGTTTAGGACTATGTATGATATGGCTGATATAGATGGAATAAAAGCTCATGAGGCATGGGGAAAGGGAAAATTTGTACCTGACGATATCACTTATAGAATGCTCCCAAGATGGCTTACCAGATTTAATCCCACTAAGGACTGGATATTTGTGTCTGTAGTAAGAAGCCAGGGTCAAATTGCATTGTTCGATAATCTCTTGAAAGAATCTAGCAGAAACTTAGATGCATTTATACATTTTAAACTTTCTGAAGAAGCTGCAATTGAAAGAATGTCATTGAGATGGGTGTGTCCTAATTGTAATCAAATCTATCATGAGAAATACAAAAAAGAACGGATCCAAGGCTTTTGTGATGCTTGCGGTATGAGGTTAATCCAACGCGAAGATGACCAACCAGAAAGGATAAAAAGCAGGTTGGAAGAGTACAACAGGACCATACAACCAATCTTGGATGAATATCGAAATAGGGGGATTCTCATTGAAATTGATGCAAGTCCATCGATAGAGGAGATACAGAAGGAAATAATCACTAAATTGAACTTGTAAATACCTTCATTTTTTGATATCCTTACCCTGTTCCGTTGTGTATCACAAGAATGTATATCAAAATAGCATTTTGTATTGAAAGAACGTCACTATTCTGATATAATTCCTGAGATTCATTTACATAGAAGAAAGACCGTACTATGATCGATAGCAAAAAAGTTTACGAATTCGAAGGGGTAGTCAAAGAATGTCTTCCCAATACTCAATTCGTAGTCGAGATCAATGTAAATGGAGCTAAGCACGATGTGATAGGGTACCTTTCTGGAAAAATGCGAATGCATTTCATCAGAATTCTCGAAGGAGATAAGGTAAAGATAGAAATGACACCCTATGACAAAGAAAAGGGTCGAATTACTTTTAGATCAATGAATAAATAAAATGAAAGTCCAAGCTTCTGTTAAAAAGAGATGTCCAGATTGTTATTCCGTTAAGAGAGGTGGAAGAGTTTTCGTTTACTGTAAGAAGAACGCTAAGCATAAACAAAGACAAGGTTAATTTAACTTTTTAGTTTTTACAAATTTAAGATGGCAAGAATCGCAGGAATAGAAGTAACAAATGAAAAGAAAATATGGATTTCCCTCATGGGAATTTACGGTATTGGTACAAAGCGAGCACATGATATTTGTAAAGACACAAACATTGATGAAAATACTTTAGTTAAGGATCTCTCCGAAGCTCAATTAGATGTAATCAGAAAATACATCGAAGAGAAGTATCAGGTAGAGGGAGCTTTAAGACAAGGCATATTCAGAGATATCAAAAGATTGAAGGATATCAGATGTTACAGAGGAATCCGACATAAATTAGGATTACCTGTAAGAGGTCAGAGAACAAGACATAATGCACATACTAGAAAAGGTAAGACTAGAGCAGTTGGTGGTTTAAAGAGAGTACTTGCTAAAACTTAACATCATTTAAATATTTTAATGGCAGATACAAAAACAGCAAAAACAACCAAATCAACAAAGGTAATCAAGAAGAAAGCAAAAAAAAGCGTAAACACAGGTATGGCTTTTGTTCAATCAACATTCAACAATACAATTATCACATTAACAGATGAAGCTGGAGAAGTATTAGGACAGGGTAGCCCAAGTGCAGTTGGATTCAAAGGTGCTAAGAGAAGCACAGCCTTCGCAGCTACAAAAGCAGCAACAGAATTAGGTGAAAGAGTTGTTAAGAAATATGGATTAAAAGAAGTTAAGGCATTTATAGCTGGACCTGGAGCAGGCAGAAATGCTTCAATCAAAGGATTGGATGCAGCTGGAATAAAGATCACAATGTTGGTAGACAGAACACCTATTCCTCACAATGGATGCAGACCAAGAAAAATACCAAGAAAGTAGTTAATATTTTTAGATTTATATATAGATGGGTAGATATACCGGACCAAAAGAAAAACTAAGTAGAAGAGAGGGTGTGAATCTTCACCTTAAAGGTGAGAGATCATTCTCAGATAAAGCAGGATCAGTCAGAAGACCTTTTGCTCCTGGTCAACACGGTAATGATAGAAAAGCAAGATTATCCAACTACGGAATTCAACTCAGAGAAAAACAGAAAGTTAAGAGAACCTATGGATTAAGAGAAAGAAAGATGAAGAGTGTATACATGGAAGCAGATAGAAGAGCAAAGACAAGAAATACAGATAAAGGTATGGAGCTTCTAAAGATGTTGGAATTGAGATTAGATAATGTTGTTTACATGGCAGGATTAACACCTTCAAGAGGTGCTGCAAGACAGGCAATTGTACACGGAAACATGATTTTAAATGGAAAGAAAATGTCTATACCTTCATATGAAGTAAAAGAAGGTGATGTCGTGACTTTGAAATTGGCAAAACTTGCACCAGCACAGCAATTGTTCCCAACTCCTACATGGTTAGAGAGAAAGGACTTGAGTTGTAAGGTATCAAGAATGCCTGTTAGAGAAGATATTGATGAGGGTATTAGAGAAAACCTAATCATTGAGTTCTACTCTAGATAATTTTATATATACATCTACATGGAAGCTTTTAAAGATATTAAAGTAGTAATTAAAGAAGAGAATGAAAACTATGGAATGTTTGAAATATCTCCTCTCCCAAGAGGATATGGTCATACATTAGGCAATGCATTGAGAAGAATCTTGTACTCCAGTCTTAAAGGAACAGGAATCACTAGTGTAAAAGTCAAAGGTGTAGATCATGAATATTCAACATTGGACGGTGTTAAAGAGAATGTTGTAGATATAATCATGAATCTTAAGCAGATCAAATTCAAAACAGGTGTAGATGAGAAATTTACATGTAAGATTTCGGTAAAAGGAAAGAAAGTTGTAACGGCAGGAGATATAGAAGTATCTGGAGATTTGGAAGTTGTAAACAAAGATTTGGTATTAGCAACATTGACTGATGCAGGATCAAAATTAGAAATGGAATTAACAGTAGAATCAGGAGTTGGTTACAGAGATGTCAAGAATGCAGAAAGAAAAGAAGTTGGATTGATTCCTTTGGATTGTGATTTCACACCAATCGAAAAGATTAGCTTAAGCGTAGAACAAGCTCGTAAGGGACAGGAAACTGACTTGGATGCAGTATTGCTAGGAGTCACAACCGATGGTAGCATTACACCTAAAGATGCATTGGTAGAATCTTCAAAGATTCTTCAAGAATTTGCAGGGAAAGTAATGGTAGCTATGGGAATGTCTCAGAAGGAAGTAGTTGAATTAGCAGAAGAAGCAAATAAAGCAGAAGTCGTCGCAGAAACAACATCTGAAGAGAGTGACGAAATTGGATCATGGAAAGTTGAAGATTTGCCAATTTCGAAGAGATCTAAAACAGGTCTATTAGCTGGTGGGTACAAGACTATTGCAGATTTGAGAAATACAACAGCAACTGAACTATTGAACTTACCTGGATTTGGAAACAAATCATTGAATGAAGTTATCGAACTTTTAAATCAGTACGGTGTTAATATTAAGAACTAAAAAACATGTACAAGGGTGTAAAGAAATCAAAATTAGGTAGAAAAACATCAAACAGAAAAGCATTGATGCAAAATCAGATAAGATCTTTGTTTGAAAGTGGTCATGTAGTAACTACATCTCCAAAGGCAAAGGTATTGAAAAGCAATGCACAATCTTTAATAGCATTGGGTAAAAAGCACAAAGGAATGCTCTCTTTGAGAAGAGAATTAGCAGTTACATTAAAAGAAGATGGATTAGTAAAGAAATTCATTGAATATGTTGAAAAAGAAGTTACAGGTGTTAGAAGTGTAAAAATTGGATTTAGAGCTGGAGATAATGGTGAAAAGACAAGAGTCGAGTTAATCGGAATGGAAAAGAAGATAAGAAAAGTTGCAAAGAAAGCAACTGAAACAGAGAAGAAAGAAGAAACCAAAGTTGAGAAGGCAGCTCCAAAAGCTAAAGTCTCAAAGAATATTTTAGATAAAGGAATAGATAAGAGTGCTACAGTTAAGAAAACTGGTAGAGCAACTTCTAGATCAGGACTTTAATTAATTAGTGAAATAGAATGAAATACAAGACAACTTGGACAAAAAAAGAAGATATCGAAAGAAAGTGGTATGTAGTTGATGTTAAAGATCAGATTCTTGGAAGAGCTACTACAAAAATTGCATCACTTTTGATTGGAAAAGATAAAGTTGAAGCAGTTCCAAATTTTGACTGTGGTGACTATGTTATCGTAATCAATACAGATGACATCAAGTTAACTAGAGAAAAAGAAACTAAAAAGATGTATTACAGACACTCTGGGTTTCCAGGTGGTTTGAAATCAACAAGATTTGATGAACAGTTGGCATTAGATTCAACAAAAATTATTAAAGATGCTGTAGTAACAATGCTTCCTCAAAACAAGCATAGAGCATTGAGAATGGCTAGATTGTTCATATATAAGGGTGCAGATCATAAGCAAAGTGGTCAAAAGCCTATTGAGATTAAATTTTAATTATATTAATAGTGGAGAAATATTTTGAAGGAATCGGAAGAAGAAAAACATCTACTGCAAGAGTAAGAATATATAAGGGTGATAAAGCATCTACTATTAATGGTGTTCCAGCAGTCGACTTTTTGAAAGATTTTACTAAATCAGAACTTTACATCATCAGACCTTTAACAGTCTCAGGATTAGAAACTCAATATTACTTTACTGCTAAAGTAAGTGGTGGTGGTATAACTGGTCAGGTTGATGCGATCAGATTAGGTCTTTCTAGAGCAATCTGTGAAATGAATCCAGAAGCAAAACCAGCTTTAAGAAAAGAGAATCTTGTTACTAGAGATCCTAGAGAAGTTGAAAGAAAGAAATATCATCACGTCAAAGCAAGAAAGAAACCTCAGTTCTCAAAGAGATAGTTTTTCTATTTGCCTTGGATTTTCAAATATCGTAGTATTTAACTGTATCTAAGTTAATACTTCGCATATATGGAAAAAACTTCAAAGAAATTTTGGATAATCACATTAACAGTACCGTTAACCGTAATTGGTATGTTCATTGGTTATCTAATTATCACCTACGCTAACAAATATGTGCAAACGAACTATGGTACAAAGACTGTTTCTGAGGTACCAAGTTATGACCCGACCTCAAATAATTATCATGGGGGAGTAGGAATGGATTCGATAGGAAGTTCGTATATTAGGAATACTTCTCAAGAAATTATAAAAACAGCTTCAATGAATATGGCTGCAGATGATATGGACAAGACTTTGGCATCAGTCGAAGCTTTGGAAACAGAATATAATGCTTCAACGACTAATCTCCAAGACTCAGGAAAAGGTGTAGACAGATATCTTTACATGACAATTAAGGTTGAGGAATCTAAATTCCAAGAACTTTACAACAAACTAAAGGCACTCCCAGGAGAGTTCACTTACTCTTCAATAGGAGCAAGTGATGTAACCGAGAGTGTTACTGACTTAGAAAGCAGATTAGCAAATCTACAAAAGTTAGAAACTCAATACAATGATATTCTAAAAACCGCAAAGACAGTTGATGAAATTCTCTCAGTACAGAAAGAACTTTCAACCACAAGAACTGAAATTGAATCTATACAAACTCAATTAAAGAATATTGATAACCAAACAAGCTATTCATATATCACTTTAACAGTCTCTCAAAGTTCTACAGGTACACAGCTTTCAGACAATGAATGGAGACCATTAGGAATATTGAAAGAAGCAGGTAGAGCATTAGTAGGTTTCGCTAAATTCTTAGGAACAGGCTTAATCTATGTATTGGTATTTTCACCAGTAATCGCTGCAGTGGTTGTTCCTGTTGTATTAATACTTAAAAAGACAAAAAAATAGTATAATACAGGGCGCAAGTATTCCTAGATGATTGCTCTTGCTATTTTGGTGAGAGAGGAAAGTCCGGACTCTATGTCGGTCTCGAATATCTCGAGATAGGTGCCAGCGTGAGCTGGAAGGGAGTGATCTTTTGGTTAAAAGGGCAACAGAAAGTTATACCGCCTCGAAAGAGGTAAGGGTGAAATGGTGGTGTAAGAGACCACCGGGTATTGTAGTAATACAATATTGCGAGGCAACCCCCACCTAGAGCAAGGTTAAAACCGCTTAGATAGATAATCATCATAAACAGAATTCGGCTTATTGGGTGCTTGCGCACTTTTTATGAGTGAACTGCTGGTCTACTAACTAATTATGGTATATTAGATTTATGCTTGACGTACAGGAAATTCTAACGGAAAAACACGAGCCATTAAAAGTTGATAATAATCAAACGACGACAGATGGTCTTCCTGTTAGTTATGATGAAAAGTCTTATATCCAAGTTGCAGAAAGTGAGTATAAGGATGATCCTCTTATCCAAGCTTTATTATCGAATCAAGAGATTGGTGAAGAAGCAAAGATATCTCCTTGGCTTCTTGGAGAATTTCAAGGTCTTTTAGAACTTTCCAAAGCTATGAACAAAGAGATGGGCCTTAACTTCATTAAGGATACGGAAGATAGATTGTATTTTGATCAGGCCGTTCGAGTTGGAGATCAGTATTCCATAGGAGGTGGTAATCTTTCTGCTAATTTTGACTTCCCTCCTGGATATAAACAAATAATCTCAATTCATACTCACATTCTAGATACCATTAAGGGTACTGCTGGATTTTCTAAATTGGGTGATGAAGGTGATTGGCACACTATAATCTCTCGAAGTGACGAAAAAATCGCATCGATAGTTTTATGTAGAAATGGAAAAGGATATATTGCTATTCCAAAACAGTCGTTAGAAGAAACGGCAAAGCAATATGCTATTGCAAACTCATATATAACACCAGATCCTAGAGGTTTTTTACTAAATAATGAATATATGCAATATGAAATTAGTGAAGGAATGGATGACAATGAAAGAGTAGAAGAAAACGTTAAGATATCTAAAACTTTTAATATAAGATTGCTGGAAGTTGATCTCAAAACAGGACAGGTAAAAAAATTAGCATAAGCTAAGATATTTATGTTGTAATATCTCTTCCAATTCCATTCAAAAATTCTCTTTCATTTGTCTTGTTTCTTCCCTCAATCTGGAATTCAAAAACCCTTAGGGATATGAGTGGATCTCTAGTAGCAAATAGCACTTTCCCATCGTTTGTGAATATCTCTCCAGGGTCCTTTTCAGATGGAACTTCAACTAATTCAGCTCTAAAAATCTTCATAATCTTTCCCGATATATTCTTGTTTAAGTTTGTAGAAAGCTTAGTCCAAGCAATAGGCCATGGGATGAAAGCACGTACCATACGCTCAATCTCTTGAGGCGTTTTGTTTCGCCAATCAATTTCAGCATTTTCCTTTGAAATATCCTTTTGCCAACAATATGTAGCCTCTTCGTCAATCTGCTTTCTTGCTGATATTCCATCATTAATCCATTGCTCTAAAACATCACCTAAAATCTCAGCACTCTTCTTAACTAACCTCTGTCTTAAGGAAAGATTAGTATCATTCTCCCTAATCTCCTCTTCAAATATATCTAATATATCCCCCTCATCTAATCCTTCGGACATTAGCATGATTGAAATCCCTGTCATGTTCTGACCATCCAATATAGCCTTCTGGATAGGGACTGCGCCTCGGTACTTAGGAAGAATGGAAAAATGAACATTAATGCATTTGTATTTAGGATATTCTAAAAATTCTTTAGGAATGATTTCACCAAATGCCTTACATACAACTAATTCGGGTTTGAATTTGTCCAATGCCTTTTGATATAGCTCGGGTTTCTTGTCTGTGTGGAATACTGGAATGCCATTCTCTAATGCATATTCTTTAACTTCTGATGGAGTAGATACTTGTTTTCTTCCGACCAGCTTATCAGGTGTAGTTATAACTCCAACCATATCAAATCTTTCATCTTCATTTAGTGCTTTTAAAGTTGCAACAGATTCCCAGCCAGTACCAAGGAATAATGTCTTTACAGGTTCTTTCTTTAAATCTCTCATATAGGTAATTTTAACTTAATCTTTAAAAAATTGATATAATACGGCGATGAAAATGTCAGAATTCATATACAATTTACCGGATGAGAAGATAGCTAAATACCCACCAGAAGTCAGAGGTACTACAAACCTACTTGTTTTAGACCGAAAGAATGAAAGTTTAGATCACAAGAAATATTTCAATATCCCTGAATATATCCAAGAAGGAGATGTCGTGGTATTGAACGAAACTAAGGTTGAAAAGCGAAGAACATTCTTCTTAACAGCAAACGAGAGAAGGTTGGAAGTACTTTTCTTAAATAGGATCGGGGACGGAAGATGGTATTGCCTCATAAAAGGATCAAGATATGTAAAGCCGGGGGATATCTTAAAAGGCGAGGAAGATGAAAATATTAAGATAAAGATAAGTGAAAGAAGCAATATGGGATTCCTTGTAGAACCTGTTGCTGAAGAAGGAGAAAAAATTTTTGACAAGATTGGCCATACTCCAATTCCACCATATATGAAAAGACCTGATACAAAGGAAGACTATGTAAGATACAATACCGTATTTGCACGCCTCCTAGGCTCCGTAGCGGCCCCTACAGCAAGTTTAAACCTCACAGATGAAATACTAGCCCAGATACAACAAAAAGGCGCTAAAATCGTTAAGGTGGAGCTAAAAGTGGGTTGGGGTACATTTGCACCAATTAGAGAGGAAAATATTGAAGAACATGATATTCATAAAGAGGAAATTGCCATGTCAATGGAGTCTGCAGAGATAATTAATCAGGCAAAAAGAACGGGAAAGAAGGTTTGGGCATTTGGAACTACAGTAGCTAGAACATTGGAAACTGTAAGTAACGAAAAAGGATTGGTTGAAGAATATTCTGGAGAAACTCAGCTATACATATATCCAGGATATACATGGAAATGTGTAGATCATATGGTTACTAACTTTCATATGCCAGATTCAAGCCTCATATTGCTAGTTTCCTCATTTGCAGGGACGGAATTCATAAAGAGGGCATATCAAGAAGCATTAGACAAAGATTACAAATTTTTAAGCTATGGTGATAGCATGTTAATAATCTAACTATGAATATACAAGATTTTGGTAAAAAGTTTGTCTTCATGCCTGATGCCACGAGAGGTGCGGTTAGATTTCTTACAACTGAGCAACTTAAAGCTACGAAAACGGAGGCGATTGTTACCAACACGTTACATTTGTTAATGAATCCTGGTCCTGAAAGAATGAAGGAACTAGGAGGTATTAAGAAGCTAATGAATTGGGATGGCGTTGTTCTAACAGATTCGGGAGGATTTCAGGTATTTTCATTGATACATTCAGGGAAGTGGAAGGGTAAGGTACATGAAGATGGTGCTACTTTTTACTCACCTTGGACAGGAGATAGGTATGATTTAACTCCTGAGAGTTCAATTGATATCCAAATGAAGATAGACTCAGATATTTTGGTTACGTTAGATGATTGTAGAGGTACAGACTTGAGTAGAGAAGAAGCAGAACAATCTGTAGAGAGGACAATTAAATGGGCGAAGCGATGTAAAGACCACTTTGAAAATGTATATGGTGGTACTAAAGAGACGGGAAAGCTTTTAAGTTGTGTAGTACAAGGTGCTAATTTCTCAGATTTAAGAAAGAAGTGTGCAGAAGAATTAACTAAGATAGGGTTTGATGGATATAACTTTGGAGGGTTTGTGGTGGATAAAGAGGGAGAGTTGGTGATTGATGAAATGAAAGCGGTTATAGATAATACGCCAAAGGATAAGTTTAAATATGCGATGGGAGTGGGTAAACCTGAAGATATTCGTAGAGCTGCAAAGATTGGATATACAGTATTTGATACTGTACTCGTTACTAGGAATGCTAGACATGGTACTTTGTATTCTTCGGATATTGAAGATGAGGTTTTAAGGATTACTAATCAGGATTATGCTACTGATGAGAGGCCTATTGATTCTAAATGTGATTGCTATACTTGTAAGAATCATAGTAGGGCATATGTACATCAAATGCTTAAGGTGGGCGAAGCTACAGGTATGACCTTAGCTACAATACACAATTTGAGATATTACCAAAGGTTGATAGAAGAATTAAATAAATAGATACTAGGAATTATTTCTTAAGAAATCTTCCCTTATTTTCTCAAATAACTCTTTTCTTCCATCTCTTCCAAGGCTTAATGCCCAATTCCAAGCGGATTCATAATCATAGACACCTTTTCGAGCTTTTTCTACAAGGATTTGTTCATCTGCAAACTTTTTACCATATAGGTCTGTCCAGACGTCAAAAATAATTAAATCATTAATTTGTTCTGCGTCATATTCATTTTGGCATTCCTCGAAACCAAAAAATAAACGGTGTCCAAGCTCATGAATTAGAGTAGCTTTCTTAGTGTTGTGAGGATAACTTGCTCTTAGATGCATTGCATCGCCAAGAACTCCAGAACGACTTATACCAACATAGACAATTGCTTTGATATCTTCTTCATGAAATTTACAATCAGAAAGTTCTTCAAATTTCGCAACAATTTTTTCTCCATCATCTTTCCAGATTTGTGTATATTCGTTGGCTGCTGTTATGAAAGGTTCTTCATTTGGCTCGGGTTCAAACTGCATGTTCAAATTCATCATGGCTGAATTATATCATAGGAATTATTGTAGTTTGAGGAATTCCCCTAAAAATGATATGATTAAAAGTCCTATGATTAAACACTTTTATACTATTGAATGTATTTGTAATGATTATTAATTTTATGAAATCGATTTTTAATAAAATTAAAGAGAATAATTCATTAAAACGCAGCTATACGGCTGTGTCTTTTCACAAAAGCGTTTAAGGGGACATATTAAATTTTAATTAGAGAGCATAATGGAAGCATTAGCTATAATTGTTGCCATATTGGCAAGTGCTGGAGGCTCTGTCGCTGTACTTAAATATGTATTTAAGTGGGTAAATGTAAATAAAATCCCAGAGGCAGAGATAGAAGCAGCCGCAAAGAAAATGATGGGTAAGAAGTTCGAAGAGGCTGAAGAAGAACTTGCAGAACTAAGAGAGAGAGAAGAGAAGCGACTTAAGGATATGCGAAGAGAAAATACCGAGCATGAAGAAATACTCATCGAAAGAGAGAAGACCTTAAACAAACGATCTAAAATTTTAGATGACAAGAGCGGAGAATTAGAATCAAAAGAAGGAGAACTAAAAGAAGCTTTGAAGCGAATTGAAGATACAAGAACTCAACTTAAAACTCAATTAGAAAAGATTTCTGGACTTTCTAGAGAGGAAGCTACAGAGAAATTTAAGAAGGAGATAGAAGAGGATCTTAAGGGTTTTGAAGCTCAGAAGATCAGACAAGCTGAAAAGAATATTGAAGCTGTAGCTGATGAGAAAGCAAAGCATATTCTTGTTGATTCTATGCAGAGAGTTGCAACTGACTATGTTGGTGAGACTACAACAAAGAGTATTAAGGTTGAAGATGAAAAGGTTAAGGGAAGAATCATTGGAAAAGAAGGAAGAAATATTAGAGCATTTGAACAAATCACAGGTGTGGATGTCATCGTTGATGAATCTCCTACATCTATTGGTCTTTCTTCATTTGATCCATTGAGAAGGGAGATAGCTTTTGTAGCTATGACCAAACTCATTGGAGATGGAAGAATCCACCCAGGAGCTATTGAAGAGTGCGTAAGAAAAGCTAAGAATGAGATTTCATTAGAAATTAAAAAGAATGGAGAAATTCTTGCTGAAGAAGCAGGATGGCCAGATATTGATATTGGGCTTTTGAAATTAATTGGAAAAATGAAATATCGAACCAGTTATGGTCAATCATTGATGTCTCATACAATCGAAGTTGTAAGGCTTGCAGAGGTGTTGGCCGCTGAAGTTGGTGCAGATGTTACCTTAGTAAAGCGAGCTGCATTACTTCATGATGTCGGAAAGGTGTTGACTCACAAGGTTGATCTTCCTCACCACCATATTTCAGGTCAGGTTGCTAGAAAATATCTTTTGAGCGATAAGCTTGTGAATGCAATTGAATCACATCACTTGGATATTGAGCCTACATCTGTCGAAGCTGTACTTGTATATATTGCTGACGCAATTTCTGGATCAAGACCAGGTGCAAGAAAAGATAGCTACGAACAGTACATACAGAGAATTGAAGGTATCGAAAATGCTGCAAAAGATGTTGCAGGAGACAAGATTGACGATGTATTTGCAATCAGAGCTGGAAGAGAATTGAGAGTAATTGTTAAGCCAATCATGGTTTCAGATGATGAAGCTAAGGTTATGGCAAAGCAAATAGCTCAAGCAATTGAGAAAACTCAAAGCTATCCAGGCAATGTTGAAGTCACAGTTATTAGAGAAACAAGGGCAATTGAGGTAGCAAGATAAGTATCTTCTAGTAGTAATTGCTATAGGGGAAGCGTAATTATATGCTTCCCCTTTTTGTTCTCCGTATCAATGTTTAACTGAATTTTCTCTAGATAATGAAACATACTGCCATATGTGTGAAAATGCCTTCTTTAAGGCAAAAACAGCGAAATTTTGTATTTTCTAATAATTTAGGTATACCTTTTCTGTTTCAAATTTTGAATCATAAAGAAACCCTGTTATAACAAAGTTTTTGTACATCTTGCTCTCGGTCCTGTAGTAAAGTAGGCGCTTGACGATTAGCTTGATATAACCTATTTTTAAGTTGGATATGCACAGAGACCCTATTAATATTTGGCATCTGGCATAGTATCTCTTAAGAAAGGAGGCCATCATTATGTTGAAAAAAGATTTAGTTGATAAAATTGCATCAACAGGTTTAACAAAGAGACAAGCTGGTGATGCTTTAGACGCAGTTCTAGAAGCAATCTCAGGATCTCTAAAGAACGGTGAAGCTGTTCTTTTGACAGGATTCGGTAAATTTGAAGTAAGAACAAGAGCAGCAAGAACAGGAATCAATCCTAAGACTCTTGCAAAGATCAAATTACCTGAAACTAAAGTTCCAGCATTCAAACCTGGAAAGGCTTTGAAAGCTGCAGTAAAGTAAGTACCGCCGGTATTTATTTGCAGATAAGGTAGATGAAGGGGACCCAATAAAATGGGTCCTTTTTCGTTATTGAAAAAGCATTGGGAAGTTTATTCAATTATTATAAATCCTAATACAGCATTCTTTTTATGATCTTTATCTTTAAAACAAAAAGCATCTTTTCCAATACCCTCATCATATTGAATTGGAATATCTTGTAATTGCTGTAAATCATAAACAGTAATTAAATCAATTCTTAATGCGTAGCCTCTATCTTGAATAGCTCCAACCGCAAAGTCTTCTACGCATTCTTCTCCCATCTTTATCACTTCCCCCGATTTTATGGGTACAGCAAAAAGCTCTACGCCTCTTTGCTGATAGAAATCATGGGCAACAGACATTTTTCGATTGGGATCATATCGGTCGGTTCCAGTTTCTGAAATTATTTTAATAAGCCGATCAATAGTAAGATTAGGATGATCTTTTAAAGAGAGTGCTCTAACAGCGATATCCGTATTTGAAAAATTCTGAATTAGGATATTATCTATTGCCTCTCCAGCAGAGTGGAAGCAACTTGGATTATCAGTTTTATAATCCTGTAAATGAAGTGTAATTATTGGTTTCTTCACAGTGACATTTTACAATTCAGTATCTTTTTTATCAATCTTCAAAAATGTAAAGGGGATTTTCTGAAAAAAATCCTCGACTATTTAGTTTAAATGCCTTAAACTGGATAGATATATAAACGCCCAATATGAAGAACTTCTTTATTCCAACTGAAAAGAATAAGTACAAACCATACCTCCTACGAAAAATAGCTTTAGTTGCATATTCTGTACTTTTAATCTTTGTTAATAGCTTTGGAGGAATATTTGGTATTAATCAAGTACAGGCGAGTAACATAACGCCAAGTAATATCATTGAATTAACCAATCAGGAGAGGGCTGCAAATGGACTTAATACTCTCAAAGAGAATTCTAGCTTAGCAGCAGCCGCATTAGCAAAGGCAAATAACATGTTTGAGATCCAATATTGGGATCATTTTGGTCCTAATGGTGAGACTCCATGGCAATTCATACGTGCTGAAGGATATAACTATGTATATGCGGGAGAAAATCTTGCTAAAGGTTTTCAAACATCTGAAGGTGTACATGAAGCATGGATGGCAAGTCCAACCCATGCTGCGAATATTATGAGTGCAAATTACAAGGATATTGGAGTCGCTGTAGTCCAAGGAACACTCCTTGGAAAGCAAACAACCCTAGTAGTCCAGATGTTCGGAAATCTTACTACAGAGGTCGCTAGTGCCACTACAGGGGGATCTAAGACTACTACTTCGGGTGGTACTGTAATCGGAACCGAACATGGGGATATAAAGAGCATAATGATTACATCACCAGTACAATCATCAATATCTACAGACCCTAGCATAAATGTTGCGGGTGAGGTTAAAAATGCGGATGGACAGTACACAGTACAGGTATACGACCAATCCAATGTTGTAGGAGAGACATCTTCAAATACAGGAAATTGGGAATTTGACAAAGAAAGTGATTGGTCTGAAGGAACTCATGTATTAAAAGCTCAGATAAAGGGCGAAAATACAGTATCTCCTAATGTAACTTTTACTGTAGATTCTACACCACCAATTGTGGACAAAGCCTCAATCTCAGTTAAACAAAATGGAGAAAATTACGTTTTGAAATTCAATATAGATGATACTTGGGTAGATCTGAGAGTTGTTAATGGTGCTACATCAATTACTGTAACATCAGATAACAAGAAAGAAATAACCGTAGAGATACCTGTGAAAGGGTTAGGAAATAAGGTGGTTATAATGGCCACTGATGCACAGGGCAACATATCTCAATTGGATATTACAGAATATTTTAAAGATGAAGCGAGTAGTAAGGGAGCAAGTATATTTTTGAGTCTAACTAATGCAAATATTGGAGATCAGATAAGTATTGGTATTGTGGCTTTAATTTTTGTATTGTTGTGTATTGAAATTTTTGTATACTGGAAGAAAGGAAAGCTCAAGGATATAACTGGGGATTTGTTTACAGTTGGAACATGGTGGCTAATACTAACAATTGCAATATTTAATGGGTTTACTGGTTTAATTAATTAAAATTTACTGCCCAGTGAAAAAATACAGGTTAAAGGTACAAAACGATATCATATATCTATTTATACTCCTCGCTATAACGGAGTTTTTTAACTATCTCGTCCTAAATACAAGAGGCGCTGGACTAATGATAACGGCTGGGTTAGGAATTCTACTTTTAGAAACATGGTTCATACGTACATTTAGCCTCTATTCAGGAAAAAAGATATCAAAATACAGTGATGTTTTAGTTAGAATTTCATTGAAAGATAGATTCTTTAGCTATTTTGTCCTTCCTCTGATATTTTACATATCAATTTTGGCATTTTTGTATTTCAACAGGAATCTGCTTTTAGGGCATGTGGTTTTAGGAATCTGTATGATACTTTTCTTAGTACTATTCTTAAATGTAAAAAGCTCTTTAAACAAGATATATTCAGTTGCCAATGCAACAAGAACAATATTTGATTTCATCTGTATAACCATTCTATACCTACTGACCAATATTTTTGTAAGAGTAGGGTTGTCGATGATGATCTTTGCTTTAATACTATTTGTGACCTCTTTTGTACTCCTCCTCTTCTCATTAAAACTACATAGGAAACTTGGATTAATGGAAATCTTTGTTTCCCTACTAAGTTCAGTATTCATATCCTGTTTTACAATCATATTCTGGAGTACCAATATCTTCGTAATCCCACTTGTTGCAGCATTAGGTTTCTACCTGGTCATATCAATATGGAATATCCGATTCTCTGGAAAAATACATTTGGTTGATTACTTCTTACCAATTTTGTACGTGATTCTAGCTTTAATCTTAATTCTTACAATTTAATGTCAAAAAGAATCGTAGTGAAGATCGGGGGTTCAGTACTTTACGATGCTAATCTAGACATCAATTTCTCAGTATTAAAGAAATTTAAAGATTGGTATATTCAACACAAAGAGGAATATGAAAAGATAGTTATAGTTACAGGTGGAGGAATGCTCTCAAGAGAAATACAGAAGAAAATTGAAGGATCTATTACAGAGAAGGAATATCAGCATAATATTGCTATGTCCATTACCCAAACTAATGCGGCAATAATACAGGGATATCTTGAGGATACAGATTCATATATTCCTAAAAGATTAGGAGATGCATACGAATTCCTAAGTGAAGAGAAGAATAGGACATTGATAAGTGGTGGATTGAAGATTGGATGGAGTACTGATATGGATGCGGCTATATTCGCAGATATGCTGGATGTAGATACGGTATACAAGATTTCAAATATTGATCATGTATATGATGTAGATCCGAGAGATAATCCTAATGCGAAGCCATTTGATGATTTAACGTGGGTTGAATATTCTGGTTTGTTCAATATCACAGATGATGTTAATCATGAAGCAAACAAAAATATTCCAATTGATGTAACTTGCGCAAAGTTTTGCTTAAAAAAAGGAATATCATTCTTTATATGTGGGGGAGATGCGTTAAGAGAAAAGTCTACAGTAGAAGAGATTCTTCAAACAGGGACATTAATACATTAAGCAATAGCTTCAATGGTATATTCTGTTGCACCCTTAGGGGTAGTAATTGTAACTTTGGAGTTTAATTTTTTACCCATGATAGCTTGCCCGATTGGAGATAGGTGAGAAATCTTCCCTTCTAATGGGTTAGCTTCTTCCTCTCCGGTGATTTCATACTTTACAGATTTCCCATTTTTTAATGTTACAGTGTCTCCAAGTCCAACGACACTCTTGTTCTTGTCTTTTACCACTTTTGCAGTTCTAATTTTCTCCTTTAACTCAAGAATTCTTTCTTCGTTTACATATTGATTTTCAAGAGCCATAGCATAGCCGTCGTTCTCCTTTAAATCTCCTTGATTGCGCATTTCATTGATTGTATCTGCAATCTTTGCTCTAAGCTCAGTTTCTCGTTTGATGAGCTCATTTTTTAACTTTTTAAAACCGGACAGTGTTGTTTGGTATATGTTTTCTTTCATATATCCCGGTATTTAATTTAGTAACGGAACATATTAATATTATAGGAGAAAGAAGTCAATAGATACAAAATATACCCAGTTTATGATAGAATTACAGCCAGAAATGCCGCTATCGTCTAACGGTTAGGACATATGATTCTCAATCATACAACCGGGGTCCGATTCCCCGTAGCGGTACCATAATATTTTAATATTTCCTCAATGGCAAAGGTCTTTAATATAACAACATCTAAGGATGAAAAGGTTATTGGATTCTACAACCAGGCAATGAAGGAATTATGCGAATTCTATGATATTCAATGGTATGAAAATACACCTTTAGTTCATATTGTGCCGGATAGGAAGACATTTGACGATCTATGGGGTGAAAAAACTGAAAATTGGGTTGTTGGAGATACAATGGGAACTAATCGAATTTTGTATATTCTCTCTCCTGATGTCTATGAGAAGGACAGTATTCATAAATATTCGGATAAAGAATATCTTGGATTAATAAAACATGAATTAAGTCATCTGTTTTGTCAGATACTATTTGATAGCTTTGAGCCACTTTGGTTTACAGAGGGTATTGCTGTATATACGTCAGGGCAATTAGAGAGATATGAAAAACCAATGGAATTTTCTAAGTTTCTAGAATTCTTTGATACACTTGGTGATGAAGCATATAGCCAAGCTGGATTTGCAGTTGAAATATTAGTAAAGAAAATAGGTAGGGAAAAATTCTTAAAAGCATTAGGAGATATTAAAACTCCAGTAACAAAGAAATTTTTCGAAGAATATTTCAAAAAGAATTTTGATATAGAATTAAGTTATAAATGGTTTAATGAAAATCTATGAAATTCGATATCATAACAATCTTCCCTGAAATAATAGAAGAATATATAAACAAAGGAATAGTCAGTATAGCCAGAGAAAAAGGATTGGTAGAAATTAACGTACATAACCTAAGAGATTGGACAGAAGACAATCATAAGACAGTAGATGATACCCCATGTGGAGGTGGACCAGGAATGGTACTAAAAGTAGAACCCATATACAGAGCAATACAGGATTTAAAGCAAGAAAATACCATCGTAGCAATAACTACACCTAAAGGAGAAAAATTAGTACAAAGTAAATTGAAAGATTTTT
This sequence comes from uncultured Candidatus Saccharibacteria bacterium, assembly GCA_964610125.1. Lineage (GTDB taxonomy): Bacteria > Patescibacteriota > Dojkabacteria > SC72 > SC72 > UBA12078. Next base: position 145,057 of record CAZSUV010000001.1, read on the forward strand.
CAACCCAATCAGATTTACACATGATTATACTCTGTGGAAGATATGAAGGCTTTGATCAAAGAATACATGACAATCTAGTAGACTATGAATTCTCAATAGGGGATTATGTACTCTCTGGCGGAGAATTAGCATCCTTAGTATTAGTAGATGGAATTACAAGGTTATTCCCAGGAGTATTAGGTAATGAAGAATCCTTAAGCGAAGAGTCATTTAATGATGGAGAGACATTGGATTATCCCCAATATACCAGGCCAATAGAATTTAATGGCTGGAAAGTGCCTGATGTCTTGCTTTCGGGGAATCATGAAGAAATTAAAAAATGGAGAGTCTCTCAAAAGCCTCTAATAGGTAAGAATTAGGGCTATATTACATAATGTTTCCATAGACTATATAATATACTATAGAGTTGTAAATTAATGACCAAAGATTATGAAAGAAAAAATATTACTGACCAAAGAAAAGAAAGAAGCCTTAGAATTAGAATTGAAGAACTTAGTTGAAGTTAAGAAGCCCGAACTATCTGCTGCGTTAGCCTTAGCTAGGCAAAATGATCTTAGTGAAGATACTGATGATTTAAGCGTAATGCTTGAGGACAAAGAAACAATAGATGAAAGAATAGAGGAATTAAAAAAATTAATTGCGAATTCGAAAGTCATTGAGAAGAAAGCATGCAATCCTAACTTTGTTGGTGTTGGAACTGAAATAAAGGCTGAATTCAATGGTAAAGTGCAGAATCTGAAATTGGTTTCTACATTAGAATCTGATCCTCTTAAGGGATATATTTCTGAGGGTTCACCATTAGGAAAAGCATTGTTAAAAGCTCAGGTTGGCAAAACCATAGACTTTAAGGTTAAAGGAAGAAAATTTGAATACAAGATATTAGAGATTTGCTAAATCTTCAATCTTAACTCTTTCTTGCTTCATTGTATCTCTGTCTCTTACTGTTACAGTATTATCTTCTAATGTCTGGTAATCTACGGTTATACAGTATGGTGTACCGATTTCATCCTGATATCGATATCGCTTACCAATATTTCCTCTTGCATCCCATACAACCTTTTTGGTATCCGAAAGTTTTTCAAAGATTTCTCTAGCTTTGTTAACGATTTCTTCTTTGTTAGAGACCAATGGGAATACTGCAGCTTTGTATGCAGCTATTTCAGGATTAATCTTTAATATTGTTCGTATTTCACCATTCTCCAATGTCTCTTCCTCGTATGAATCCAAGAGTAAGAACAAGAATGTCCTATCCACACCACCTGAAGTCTCAACAATATTTGGAATATATTTCTCTCCAGTTTGAGGATCAACATATGAAAGATCTTTCCCAGAGAACTTACTGTGTTGCGTGAGATCGTAATCAGCTCTCCAGTGGATACCTTCATTTTCTGCCCATCCCCATGGTGCTAGATATTCAACATCAAATGCTTTTTTAGCATAGAAGACCAATTTCTCCTTAGGATGTTCAAAGAATCTAAGATTCTCATGCTTTCGGTACAATTTCTTGTAGAAGTTCATTCTTTCTTCCTTCCAATATTCAAAAGATTTTTCCATATCATTTGGATGCACAAAGTACTGCATATCCCACTGTTCAAATTCTCTAGTTCTAAATGTGAATTTGTTAGGAGTGATTTCATTTCTAAAAGCTTTACCAATCTGTGCAATACCAAAAGGAATTTGCTGTCTTGTAGAATCAACAACATTCTTGAAATCAAGATATATTGTTTGACATGCTTCACCTCTTAAATATGCAGTTGCTTTCTCTCCTTCGATGACACCAACTTCTGTTTTGAAAAGAATATTATATTTTCTTGGTTCTGTGAAATCAGTACCACCACATTTTGGACATTTTCCTTCAATATCCTCAGGTCTAAATCGTGCATGACATTTTTTACATTCTATAGATTCATCTGCAAAGTTTTGAACATGACCAGATGCTTCCCATACCTTAGGGTGGGTGATAATGGTACCATCAATACCGACGACATTTTCTCGTTTGTCGACCATATTCTTCCACCAATATCTTTTGAGATTGTTTTTCATCTCTACACCTACAGGACCATAGTCATAGAATCCTCCTATACCGCCATATATTTCAGAGTTTTGAAATATAATACCTCTTCTTTTACTGAGGGATGTGACTTTTTGTAGAAGATCTTCCATAGGTCGAAAGATGAAATTAATATTCATGATTATATCTTAAAATCTTGTGTAAGGACAGATTATTTATATGATATAATCCTACTATCTTAAATTATATGATTCGTTCCCATGGAGGATACACAAAGGAGTGACATGCTCGGGCAAAGACAAGTAAGATTAGAGAAGATCGAAGCACTCAAGAAGCTAGGTGTGGAGATATATCCTGCGAAGTCATATAAACAATTCCACAATGGAGAAATATTAAACAATTTTGAGAAATATGAAGGGCAAGAAGTTTGTCTTGATGGTAGAGTAGTAGCTTGGAGAGAGCATGGCCAGCTTTTGTTTGGAAATATTATGGATCAAACTGGAACTATCCAGATTATGATTAGAGAAAATGAATTGGTGGAAGACCTTGCAAAAGGATATTTGGGATTTGATAAACTTACACTCTTGGATTTAGCAGATTTTGTAGAAGTATATGGCACAATTGGTAAAACTCGAACAGGTGAAATCTCTGTTATGGTTAAAAACATTAGATTACTAACTAAAGCATTAAGACCAATCCCACGAAAATTAGAAAATAAAGAACAGATATTTAGAAGAAGATACCTAGATTTAACTGTTGAACCAGAAAGAATAAAGTTGTTTGAAAGAAAAGCAAAGTTCTGGCAGGTACAGAGAGATTTACTTAGAGCTGAAGGGTTCTTGGAAGTGGAAGTTCCAGTATTGGAAGCTGTAACTGGTGGAGCTGATGCTGCACCTTTCATTACACATCACAATGCATTGAACCAAGATTTCTACCTTAGAATCTCTACAGAATTGTATCAAAAGAGATTAATAGGTGGTGGTTTTGAGAAGGTATATACATTAGGTCCTAACTTCAGAAATGAGGGTATGGATGATGAGCATCTTCAAGAATACTACCAGTTGGAATGGTATTGGGGATATGCAAACTACAGAGACAATATGGATTTGGTAAGAAGATTGTTCTTGGAGATTGCTAACAAGGTATATGGCAGAACCAAGTTTACAACCAGAGGTCACACTTTTGATTTGGCTGATGAGTGGAAGGAGATTGATTACACAACTGTTATAAAGGAAAGATTTGATATTGATATCTTTAATGATTCGGATGAGAAGATGTTAAAGGCGATTAATGATAATCATATTGAAATGGGTGGAGAGGTTAACAGGAATAGAATGATTGATACGCTTTGGAAATCAATCAGAGCTACTATATCTGGTCCTGCATATTTAGTTAACCAACCTAAGATTATTTCACCTTTAGCAAAATCACATAAGGATAATCCTGAACTAACAGAGAGATTCCAAGTGGTTATAGCTGGTAGCGAATTAGGTAATGGGTATTCTGAGATTAATGATCCTCAAGATCAGTTAGATAGGTTCTTGGAGCAACAGGCTTTGAGAGAGAGTGGGGATGATGAAGCTCAGATGTTAGATATTGATTTTGTAGAGATGTTGGAATATGGCATGCCTCCTGTAAGTGGATGGGGTCATAGTGAAAGAGTATTCTGGTTTATGGAGGATATTTCTGGTAGAGAGGGTACTTTCTTCCCACAGATGAGAATAGAGGTAGAGAATACTACAAAGGAGATATACAAGGACAAAGTCAAATTCAAGGAAACTGTTAAGAAAGAGGAGAAGAAATAGCTCAAAACTTCAACCAAATCTAATTCTTTTATGTGCATCTCTTTCGAGAAAAACAGCACAAACGTGCAGAATTAGAGTTGGGCTATATCCGATGGGCACGATAGGGTTTACACCTAAACATGGCGATTATCAGTCGCTTGCTCCGTAGTTGAGCTTCGTGCCCCCGAACAAAAAGTGGTGCATGTGTTATGGGATTAGAACCCTACCGTCTCCGTTGTCCGCTTGAGAGCGATGCCAATTGCATAGGCTACACATTGCACCATAAAGTGATATCTACTTGATCTAACCACGCTCATAGGGAGCTGGGTAGATATACTACAAAATTTGAAAAGAACAATTACATTTAATAACAAAGAAATTATAATATAACAATTTCTATCGGTCAATCTAAAACAATACATCTATTTCTGATATCATTAACATATGGAATCAATCAAAGATCTCTTACAACAAATCAAACAAGGAGCTGATGAAAAAGCAGATGAAGCAACTACACCACAAAATACACTCTTTGATACAAAGAAATTAGCAACCAATCCAAACAAGCTATTTGATAATAAACATAAATATATATCCACTGAATATCAAATGTATGGACTGAGATTAGCAGCCAAATTAGATGACAAGAAACGAGCTACAATGTATATCAAATGGGCCAAGGAAAAACCAAGAGCAATACTAGAAACAGCATATAGCTTCTGTATAGACTATCCAAGTGCAAGAGATAAAAGTAAGATATTTATGTGGAAAGTAAAAGAACTAGAAGATGAAAGAAAAAATAAACCCAAAGAGTAATTTCAAAAATATTCTTAAACGAATAACAAAGATGTTTTTTGCGCAAGAATTTATGCACAAAGAACAACTTCTTGTATGGATTATTGCCGATATTATAAAAATTGTTGGATTATGCTTTGTATGGAGTGCTTCTGCGAGAATGACAGGAAGTATGGATCAGGGATATGTGATTACATACTACCTATTCATCATCATAGTTGGGAAATTAATGCAAGATATTACTCCTGAAAATGGAGTTAGGCAGATTTTAGAAGGTAGATTTTCCAATTCTCTTCTAAAGCCAATTTCCTATCTGACAGAATACATGGGTAGTAACCTCGGTTCCAACCTGTTTAGGTTAATTGTATCAGTCCCAGCATTTGGAGTAGGGATGTATGTTGCAATAAGGTTGGGATTTTGGATTACAGATTTTAATCCTTATCTTATGTTCTTGGCATTATTTGCAGTAATCATTGGTTTCTTGGTGAATTTTTTACTTGGAAACATATTTTCATTAATTGCCTTCTACAACAAAAATATGGAAGGAATGAAGATCTTTTACTACAATATTGCGGCATTTCTCTCTGGAGAGTACATGCCTTTTGCAGCTTTGCCATTGATAGGGTTATTTGTTGTTCAAGTTTTGCCATGGAGATATACATTATCTTTTCCAATTGAAATACTTTTAGGAAGAATGACCAACTATGATATTGGGATTGGGTTTGTAATTGGTATTGTTTGGTTAATAGCTTTATATCTTCTCTATTTAATTCTCTTTAAAATATCCATTAAAAAATATGCAGCGGAGGGAATATAGAACAACAATATGGAGGTATTTGAGAATATGGATATTGAACTTCAGGGCAAGTGTTAAAAAAAGTAATACGTACAAGGGAGAGATCTTCGTTAGAATATTGCGGACCTTTTTCATCCTTGCAACCCAGGTACTTCTTAGAAAAGTAGTATTTGGAGACCAAGAATTTTATGTAGGTTGGTCAGTAGCTCAGGCATATCTTGTGATTGGAATATGGGATCTACTAAATTACTTTGGTTGGGCTTTTTTTGGAATTAATCTGACTCAATTAGAACGAAGAGTTTTAACAGGGGAGTTTGATTTTACACTTCTAAAACCTTTGTCTTCTGGATGGTTTGCATCGTTTTACGATTTCTCAATATATAGTGCGATATCTTCATTTTCAGGTTTCATACTTATTGGCTATTACTTCTTTGTAGAGTGGAATACCTTATCTCTTATAAATGTATTATTGGGTGTTGTTGGAATAATAGTTGGATTAATATTTTGGTATGCCTTCTATCTCTTTTTAGCTAGTTTTACACTTAGTAATCCAAGAAATGGATTTTTAACTTTAGTGAAAGAGATATTAGGATTAACCAAATATCCAATAAATATATATACCAATGCTATTCAATTAGTATTCTATACTGTATTACCGATTGCATTTCTTAGTACTGTTCCAGCTAATTTGATTATTGGGAGAGCAGGGTGGGCATTTCTATTAATTGGGGGTGGGTTAGCAATTCTTTTTGTTCGTTTAAGCTACTGGATATGGAAACAGAATGTTAAAAAATATGTAAGTGCGGGAGGATAGGTAGTTATCTTTGACTATCCAGAACTTTGTGTACAGCATCTAATACTTTTTCCAGAGCTTCTTCTCCTGTTTCTGCTTTTAATGCCGAGGCCGCTGCATATTCATGACCACCACCACCTAATTCTTTCGCTATAACCCCCACATCTTGGTAGCCCTTTGTACTTCTAAATGATACATACCAAGAATTCTCTCCATCGAAGTTAGGTTTAATTATAAATCCCCAATGTACTCCTTGAATATATCTGATATATCGATCCCTTAAAAAAGCCTGCGCCTCATTAATACCTTGTTTAGTTAATCCATCTTTTACAATCATATCTTCGGATATATACATGTATCCCATATCCTTTTCGATTTGAAGCGTTTTAAGGTAAGAAACAATAGCAGGAGTAGACTCTCTAGGAAATTTTCCCATCTTGTATGACATCTCTTCAATATCGATATCCATAACTTCTTTGGCTTCGGCATATATCCTCATAGTATCTGGAGTTGTTCCTGCGAACATAAATCGTCCTGTATCTGCAACAATTCCATATTGTGTTAATTGGGATATCTCAGGAGTGATTCTGAAATTTTTACCATACATATCTTTAAAAGTAGCAAAGGCCTGCTCTGAAGCAGAACTTCTTGATTCGTTAATAACAACATGAGCCTTGTCTGGAGCTACGTCAGTATGATGATCTAGTATTACAATTGGTTTTGAACTATCCTGCAAGCTATCTTTGGTATAATCTAGGCATTGAGCTGTGCTCATTGCATCTACTACAACTATCAAATCTTCATCCCCCTCTTTAATCTCTTTTACAACATGAATCTCTTTCATTCCTGGAATATTTATAGTGGGGGTTTGCCTCGCCTTCATCACAACATTCATCTTAGGATATCCTAACTCAATGAATTTCTTTACCAATATCATGCTACAAAACGCATCCATATCTGGCCCCTTGTGAGTAATGATCAATATATTTTTAGATTTTTCAATCAATTGTTTAAATTCTTTGTTGTACTGTAGCATAATCTTGATAATACCAAGTTTGGAGAATATAATAAACAAAGTATGAAGAGATATTTTTCTAAAAATTCATCTCAGTCTTCAGTCCTCTAAGGAGGACAAACTAAATACTTTTCAAAATTGAATTTCAGGTTAATTAAATTAAAAAAATAGTGAGATGATAGATATTAAAAAAATAGTTGAAGAAACAGATATTGTTAAACAAGGTTTACTAAAAAGAATGGATGAAGATAAATTGGATCTCAATGGGATTATTTCCTTGTATGAAAAACGAAAACAAATCCAAACCCAATATGATACAAAAAGAGGTGAGCAGAATGGATTCAATGAACAGATGTCAAAAGTAGAAAAGGGGAGTGATGAATTTAAGAAATTGGTAACAGATCTCAAAGCAAAAGCAGAGGAAGTTAAAGCATTGGAAGTAGAATTAAAAAATGTTGAAGCAGAATTGAAAGCTAAAATGGAAGTTTTACCAAATATTCCTGAAGAGGATGTTGTAGCTGGAGGAAAAGAAAACAATGAAGTTATAAAGATGGTCGGAGAAAAACCAACCTTTGATTTTCCAATAAAAGATCATGTTGAATTGGGGAAAAATCTTGGTATGTTTGACTTTGAAACTGCATCTAAGGTATCTGGAACCAACTTCTCTATGTACCGAGCAATGGGTGCTAGGTTGGAATGGGCTTTGATTAACTTCTTCATATCTGAACATAACAAGTCTGGATATGAGATGGTGATCCCTCCTAATCTTGTTGTAGAACAATCTGCATATGCAGCAGGCCAATTACCAAAGTTTAAAGATGATGTGTATTGGGTACAAGATGGACTATGTTTAGTTCCAACTGCAGAAACAGTTTTAACCAATATTTACAGAGATGATCTTTTGGAAGAAAAAGACTTACCTAAGAAATTCTTTGCATATACCCCATGTTACAGAAGAGAAGCTGGTACATACCGAGCATCAGAAAAGGGATTAATTCGAGTACACCAATTCAACAAAGTTGAGATGTATCAATTTACAGCAGAGGATAAGTCAAAGGAAGCATTTGAAGAACTAGTAGCGAAAGCTGAAGATTTAGTTAAGAAATTAGGGCTTCATTACAGAGTAGTTAAACTTGCAGCAGGCGACTGTTCTGCAGGAGCAGCTAGAACATATGATATTGAAGTATATATGCCAGCTATGGATACTTACTATGAAGTAAGTTCTGTATCCAATGTAACTGATTATCAGGCGAGAAGAGGAAATATGAAGTACAAACCAGCAGATGGAAGCAAACCAAAGTATATGCATACATTAAATGGATCTGGATTAGCTACAAGTAGATTGATGGTAGCTTTAGTTGAAGCATATCAACAGAAGGATGGAAGCATTATTGTTCCTGAAGTACTTAGACCATTCATGGGTGTAGATAAAATAGAGATATAATCGTATGAATTTTTTCTTAGGCTTTTGTCCTGATGAAAAGGCTAATCACAAAATACGGAAGGTAATAGGGGAGGTTGGAAAAGTATTTGACGGGTTACAAATTCCTGTTAGATGGAGTGATCCAGCCTCTTACCATCTCTACATTCTCACACTTGGACATAGTCTTTCCTTTTTAAGATTGTTTTGGCTTAAATACAAACTTAAAGGTTTTACAGTTAAACCATTTAAGGTAGTTTTCAATACGGTACATATTGGTATATCAAGGAAATACAAAGAACTAATCTATTTAGATCTCAAAGAGGGTGGGGAGGAGATGCGTGATATCCTATTCGAACTTAGAAAACGCTTAACTATCAACGATCAGGGTAAATTTATACCTCATCTTGTATTGGGTAGGGTGAGCGAGGATTTGAGCAGCCAAGAATATACCAACATTTCGAAAGATCTATACAGAGTTGCAAAAGATTTAGATATTCAACAGATTGAATTTGAAGTTACTGGATTGAAATTGATTAAGAATACTTCAACAGGTTTTCAGATTCTTTTAGAATTGAATCAAAATCAATAGTCCATATTGCATTCTTGTTTCGTTTAAACCAAGTGCGTTGTCTTTTGATATAGTGCATGGTGTTGGCTACAATTTCTGACTTAACATCCCCTATCGATTTCTCATTTTCAAAATACCCATTAAATTCACTGTATCCAATTGAGTTGCATGCAGGATACTTATTCAATCCCTCTTCTCTTAATTTTTTGTTTTCTTTAATCAATCCATTTTCAATCATTTGATCTATACGTTTTTCAATTCTTACTTTTAATATGTTAGTAGGGAGATCAATTACAAAATATTTACATGGGAAGGTAGGGGTAGTTGATTTCTTTTCTGGGAGGGAATTCCCTCTTTCAATAATTCTTTGTAATCTTCTTGGATTATTCTTGTCACTATTGTTGAGCTGAGACAATATATCTTCTGGTATTTGTTGTTGTAACTGTTGGACTGACAAATTTTCTAAAGCCCCCCTACTCTGGTTTTGTATTTTTTCAGACTGGACTAGATTGTAATTGTAAATTATTGAATCAATATACAAACCTGTGCCGCCTACAAGTATGGGTGTCTGACCTTCTGGTATGGTCTCTAGCAGTTTAAATACATCTTGCTGGTATTCATAGATATTGTAGGAATCTTTTACGGAGGTAGTACCATACAGAAAATGTGGTACTTGTGACATCTGTTCTTTTGATGGCCTTGCAGTCCCAACATTCATCTCTTTGTAAACCTGTCTAGAATCGGCATTTATTATAACGCCATTGATAGATTGGGCTAACTTAATAGCTATATCCGACTTACCTGTAGCGGTAGGTCCAGCAATTACAATGAGAGGTCTTAAGTTCATACTATTTTAAAAGCTTGTAAACCAGTAAATAGTGAAGCCATATGGTAGCAAGTGAAAGTGCTAGTGCTATTACTACTGGAACTAATATTGATGGAGTAAGAACTATAAAGGCAACGAAAAGAAGTATGCTAGAAATTGTTAATCTGAATGCATCGTTAAATACTTCGGCCTTAACCTGGGTCATATCAAAAGTTTTTTGCTTGTGATTTTGCATATAGAATCCTGTCATTGTACCAATGCAAAGAATGGCAATGAAAAACACAATGAAAGGAATTAGTTTAAAGGTATATGTAATATCTATTTTAAAAACTAAATGGGTTACAACTAAGGTGATGAGTGTTAATACCCCAGCAATTGCTAATGAATCAAAAGAGATATGGGCTAATTTAGCTTGTTTAGAAAATATCCATACCAAACTAGGTACTACGAGCAAGATTATTAATATGAGTATCAAGGTATTTACCTTCTCTAATGTAGTCCAGTTGTTAAAAAGATTTATTATTATATCCATAGTTATATTTTCTTCACTTTATTAATATACCAACTAGAAATTACCAAACAGAGTTTTGCTAATGCAGTTAGAATTAGCATATCTTGTGCAATGGTACTAATGAATCCATTTCCTAGGAATATGACACTTGAAAGAATTATGAGTAAGAACAATTCAATGTAGAATACTGAGTCCTTCCCTTCTGCAATGATTCGGGTAACTATGATTGCAAGGATGGCCTCGATGGAAAGCATAAATGTATCTACAGGGATTTGGAATATCTTTAAGAAGGCTAAATATATTGAAATGGTAAGGGTTGTAGCTAGGAATGATTTTAAAAGAATATCTGTTGAAGTAGTTTTTGAGATGAAAAGGTAGAAGTACAAAACTGCCAATGCTATCAATATGCCTAAAGCTAGTTGAACATAGTTTACTGTAGGGACATTGGTTTCTAAATCTGTTTGTGAATCTATTTTGAAATTTGTCTCAACAACTCCAGAATTGTAAAGTAAACTCATGACTTTAATATGGTCTACATTATCAGAGGATATTGGAATGGCAAATATCTGACTTGTTGTATCTACAATGTGTGGTGTAACAAATCCATCAATATCTACACCAATTGAAACACCATTATATTGTTTAAGGAAATTTCTAAACTTCTCTTCACCTGCTGGCCATAGTTTGAATATTGCAAAGTTTGAGTATTCTCCATTGTTTGTCTTTAACTTGGTTATATATACATTTCTAAAATCGCTCCTATCCCATTCAGTAGCATCATAGTTGGTACCAAGCATATATGCATATGTGTTTTCCCTGTCATCAAAATTCACATCCGCTTTTCTAGTTACAATCTTTACTTCGAATTTGTTAGAGATTAATTCTTTTACTAAGTCTTTATCTTTGCTTGATGTTACATCAATTCTGATCTTGCTATCCTCTACATATGTAGATACTTCTTCAACACCGAAGCCTTTCAATCTTTTGTAAAAGATATTTCTTAAATCATTGAGTGCCTTGGTTTCTGTATTTTCAGTAGAAACTATGAATTCTTGAGACCAATATGTATTGTCTTTGAGATTAAGATTGTAGTTGGTTTGTGATATATATTTTTCGGTAAGGGGAAGCGCGATGAATATTGAAGCAAGAAAAAGTGCTGTTACAACAATTATTAATATGTAGTTTAGTAGAGGTTTAACGTTAAAGTTAAACTTCAGTTTTGGTAACTTCATTACTTAAAGTAGGTCAGATATCTGTCCGAATATGACCATCTTATCCTTTTCTAAGATGTTCATCAAGAATGGTTCTTTCTTTTTTCTAGCAAAATCAAAATCTTCTTTAGTTATCGCACTAAATCTGATATCTCTTTTTTGTTCTTTTTCTAATTCACTCATAGCTGTAGATAGGTCTCTAACTTTCATTGTACCAATGAAAAGAAAATCTACATCTGTGGGATTCTCGTATTTGTTTTTAATGAAGCTCTCAGTTAACACTAGCAATTGTATTCCTTCAATTTCTTCAGCAACTTTTAGAATTGCTTTCCCAATATTTGATTCTTTGTAGAACATAGATCGAAGCTCAGGAAGGATTGGATACTTTCTGTTTAGCTTGTATACCAATTTATTTCCATCTTTCTTAGAAACCAAAAGACCTGCATCTTGAAGATTTAATAGTTCTCTTCTTACTGCATTTATCTCTTCATCTAAGATTCTAACTAACCCTCGAACGTGGAATGATGCATTCAAATCAAGCATATACTGCTCGAGAATTCTCACCCTCACTTTTGAGATAAAAAAGTTTTTTAGCATAGTTCCCCAACCTGCTTAATATTATTGCTCAATTATAGCAAATTTTCCATCAGAAGTGCCAATCATCTCGACCCATATTCTTCCTCTATTAAATTCGAGCTCTTTTCCTTCGCTATCATAGTATGTTGTTCTGTCAGTTCTTGAGGTCTTTTTCCATGTACCATATGTGATTTTGCCATCCATGAGATAGGTGGATTTGCCTTGGCCGATAGTGGTGATAATCAAGTGCCCTTTGTCATCTCCAGACTGAATCATAGATACTTCCTGTACTACAATATTTTTTGAATATACCTGTGTGTTAGTCTCTTGATCAATATCTGCTTGTCCTCCAACCTTTCTTAAGTATGTATTGGTTGCTTGGTCATATGTCCAGATGACATTGTAAAGTCCGCTATTTATCAATCTAGTATGGAATGTTAACTCAACTTGTGTCTTTTCTCCTCGTTTAGATATCTCTGCATCAGTTTTAAACTTCCAGCTTTCAAAATTACTTGGGAAAGAATCCCAATCTAACTTTGCTGCATATTCCCACGCGTATGTAAGTGAATTGTATTCGTTATGTGGGGCTACTCTTCTTCCATCGTTCCATCTCCATGCACCGATAGTTGCGAGATCTTTTACTCCATAGCTGTAGAGATTACCACATGCATTGGTTCTTGGATCGTCTGAGGAAGCGCATCCATCATGGATTATGAGTGGATCATATTCACTTGCCCATTCTAGATAATATTGTCGAATACTTCTCACAGGACCTACCTTGTCTGGAACGGTACTCCAATATATTGGCATTAATCTTGTAATCCCAGCTTCAGCATTAGCTTCAATAACTACATCAGCACTGTTTAAGCCTGAAAGAGGGCGTGCTTCAGAATGGTTGTTGGTCATTACGGCAACGGGTCTTCTGGTCTTCATAATGTCCATCTCAGACTTAGTAAATAGCATTCCATTTAATGGACTAACTTCAGTTTTTGGTTCTTGTGGAGCAGAGAGTAGCGAGAGTCCTCCTTTGAAAAGTGCAGAGAGTGGATTAGAAGCTATGAAATCTTGGTTAAACGAAAGGACCTTGTTTAATGGTTGTGGTTTAACTCTGTATATTCCAAAGTAGTAGAAACCTCCAATACCTGCCAAACAAACTAATGCCACGATTGGAAATATGAAATTTCTAAATTTGAGTTTCTTCTTCATATCGGAAAGTTTTACTTCTACAATTGGAGATTCAGGCGTATTCTCAATGGGAGTTGGGGTTATCTTTGTTTCTACAACTTCAGATTCTCCTGTGTCAGAAATATTGAACTCTTTAGTCATGGCAGTTTTACTTAATATATATCCAATATACTAGCATATCGTTTTTGACATTTAAATCTATGGAAATATTGTGGTAGTATATATAAATAATATTTTAGGACAAAACTATGATAAAGAAAATCATATGGTTCCTTGTATTACCCCTAATCATTGGAGTAAGCATTTACTTCATATTCTTCAACAAGAAAGCTGCGACAAACAACACGGATAAAGGTGGTGATACTAATCAAACTCAAACGGATAATACAGATACAACCGATGAGGATGAAGATGCCGATACAGATACTACAAATAATGAGGGAACAACAACACCGCTAACGGGTTTTTCAACAGAGAGTCAGACTGAAGGTGTAGCTTCGCAGTCTAAATTCACAATCGAGGATGTAACTAATACTGCTCGAACTGGATATCATGAATTTACATTCTCACTTTCCTCTACGGGTACTGATGATCCATATGTAATTGCGACATACAGAAGTGATCTTGGAGTTATACGTATTGATTTAAATCAGATTGAGAAGGATAACAGTGATATTGGATATCAAAAGGCTGTTGCAATTAACAAGGAAGGGATATCTCAGCTTTACCACAATGTATCTTCTGATCAAACCGAGGAGATATATGATATTGGCGTAAGTAAGAGTACAGCTTTCAAGATTACTACTGCAAAGATGTCTGATAGATGGGATATCATAGTTGGTGTTCAATATCCTGGAGTAGTCTCTACTGAAAATCTAGATTTAGGTAGTAAAGAATTTGGTAAAACAGCTCAAGCCATTATGGGCGTTGATGCTACCAAGGGTTCTACTTTAGCATCATATACATATGGTTCTACTTCCGGTGTTTTCAAGTTTGTATGGAATGTTAGTAGCTCTGATACTAATCCAATTCCTTCTGTAAGTGCAGCATACAATGCAGAACATCATTTAGTTGTTACCTTTGGAAGTGTAAAAACAGACAAGGTATATCTTGCAGTTGATGGTATTGATCTCCCAGGTGTATTAGCTATGCAAACTGAGAGAAGTGCTGAAAAGAGTATATATACCTTCTATGGTTTAACTGAAGATGTTGATTACAAATTGAGTGCTGGATTAAGCCCTAACCAAGTAATAGTTGAGATAAAGTTGTAAATGATTAAGAGTATAGTTTTTGATTTTAATGGAGTAATCTTGGACTCCAGTACACATCATATAAATGAGGATGTGATTGAGTTGCTTGAAGACTTGTTTGAATCTGATTTTAAGTTACATCTTTTTTCCAATACCTCTAAACAAGCTATAACCATCCTTAATGCTAAGTATGATTTCTTAAAATATTTCCATAATGTAATCCTTGTTGAAGATACGGGTTTGTCTAAGCCTTCTGATGCTTCATTTGAAAATCTTCTTAAAGTAACAGGGGAGGTTGGAGAAGAGATGGCATATATAGATGATGGAAAGGATAATCTAAGACAGGCAAAACGCTATGGCATGTCGGCGATTCCTTTCGTAGATGCAGATAGGCTAAGGATTAGCTTAGCGTCTTTAGATATTTAAATTTTAAGACATATAAATATGATAACTAGAGAAAGATGTATGCAGTTAATAGATAAATATGTGACTACCCCATGGCTTAAACTACATATGAAGGAGAGCGACATTATAATGCAAGCTGTAGCCAATAGGCTTGGGGAGCATGAAGAAAAATGGGGTCTATCTGGTTTACTTCATGATTTAGATTTTGACTATGTAGGTAAGGATCCTGCAAGGCATGTGGTTGAGTTTGATGATATTTTAAAAATGGAGAATCTTGAAGTTGGGAAAGATATAGACAAGGATGTGTATCATGCGATTAAGGCTCACTATGAAGAGAATCCTAAGGTACCTGAGAACAGAGAGAATAACTTAGATTATGCTTTGTCCGCTTCTGAGAACTTATCTGGTTTTTTAGTGGCTTGTGCTTTGGTTATGCCAGATAAGAAGATTGCGACTGTTACTTCTGATACGGTTTTAAGGAAGTTAAAGAAGAAGGAATTTGCGAAGGGTGTTAGAAGAGATTTGATACAGGATATTGAAAAAACGGGTATATCTTTAGAAGAATTTATTGATATATCTTTAGATGCTATGAAGGCTAGGGCTAGTGAACTAGGGCTTTAAGGGTGTAAAATATATACCATTAACGGGGCGTAGTTCAGATGGCTAGAGCGCTTGCATGGGGTGCAAGAGGTCGCACGTTCAAGTCGTGTCGCCCCGATATCTGAAAACAACTAGTTATTGAATGATTTCTCAATATCTCTTCTTATGGATTTTGCAATATCGGAAGAATCTTTTATTCCTATTCCGCAACTATCAAGGGCCAATTTCGCTCTAACTCCCTCTAAATATATCTCATAGAAGTCGAGTGGTTTTGTTACAATTTCTTTAATCTTTTTGAAACTATCGATCGAAAAGGGTGTCAGTAAATTCAAGTCTAGAGGATCTACTAAATTATTGATTCCACTTCTTAAGATATTCTCGTGTGTTCTGGAATTAATACCTTTCTTAGCTAATTGCTGGGTATAATGTAAAAGAAGATCTTTTCGTGGATTATCATTTATCTTTTCTATACCTTTCATATAACCAAGTAATGAGTTCTTGAGCGGTTGTATATGCTGTGTCTCTAATTTTTCTATTCCCCAAAGAGCTAAATTACATGATCTAATCAAAGAGTTCGCCGATTGGGGGCTTAGGATAGTTTCTTTCTTATGGATTTCTTTCATGTCAACATTTATTAATCCTTGGTTTAAAGCTGTTGGAAACATATCTCCAATTTCCCCTTGAGGAGGAATTCCTTTTGAATATGATTCAAATGCCGCAAGCCGAAATTCAATTACCCTATCAATATCAAATATCGCATCTATATATGCTACTTGCTCTGGCTCAGAATATAGCTGTTCTAATCTCTCCTGATATGTTTCCGAAGTATCATCTTCTCTTAAAATCGATTGCTCATACTTTTCGCCATATTTCTTTTGATCTTCTTCTAAATGAAATTGAATTAACTCAGGAGTTGTAGCTAAAGCTTTCGCCAATGAGACTATGTCTCCTGTATTGGGATCTTGAGTACTAGAAGAACTATCCACAGGATCTGCCATTATGCTATGTATATTATGTTATTTTAAATGATATCCTTCTCAAAATCCTTTGTAAAGTAAGTCTGTTGGGGGATATGGGATTTTGATATATAATTTGAAAGTAAATATTAATTTCTTTAATATTCAAATGGAAAAAAACAAAAAACTGTTACTCATAATCATAGGGATAATCTTCTCACTTTGTATACTCATACTCCCAGTAATCTTCCTCATTAGATTAACAACATCAGAAGTAAAAAATCTTGTAAGTGATAATAGTAAAACCATAACCAATTCAGAAGAAATAGAAAAGAAAGTAGAAGTATCCCAAAGCGAAGCATGGATATCTGCTTTCAGTACTGAAGAAGTACATGATACAAAAGATTTAGCACATGTAAAAATATGGGTAAATGCAAACCTCTTCCATATGGATGCAATAACCAGTTACACAATAAAAAATATTAAGGTAGAAGGATACAAAAAAGGCAAAGTAGCAATCGTAAAACCAGGGCATATCAGTAACACGCTCTCTTCCTACAATTATGTCTGGGGACCATATGAAGATGAAATGAAATCGGCAGAAATTAAGGATAGTGGAAAAACCCTAACCTTTGATGTAGTAGAGATAGCCCATTACTATGATGAAGTCTCAAGATCTGGAACCTCTATGCCAACATGGGGCATTTTTCTAAAAGAATTAGGGGAATACAATTACAGAAAGATAATGGATAGCTCAAATTTGTTTGAAAGTGAAAAAATCCTGGAATACGCAGATGTTGAACCAGATGATATCAATATATCTTTTTCATTTGATGTAGAAATGGTATTCGAAGATGGTACTAAGTGGGTAAAAAGATTCTCTGCGGAATTAGATGGTGCAAAGATTGTAGAAAACAAAAGCTATATGGTTGATCTTAGCTACTAGGTTAACAAATGCATGGGAATATCGTATAGTTAATAACTAAACTGTACCCTGCCCAAAATGCAAAAAGAATATATTCAGATAGGAAATCCTAATGTCTTTAATGGCCAATATATGTTGGCTGTATTTAGATTAGAAGGATACGATAGCTCGTTAGTAGATATTGCAAGCGAAGTAGCTGCAGAATCATCTACAGGATCATTTGTTAAGATAGGAACAGCAACCGCTTTTTCAGAAAGCCTAGATGCTTTGGTATATCGAATAGATGAGAAGAATAACCTGGTATGGATAGCATATCCATGGAGAATATTTGACCGAGGAGGTAATGTTCAAAACATCATGACCTTCATCGCTGGTAATGTCTTTGGTATGGCAAGTGTAAAAGTGTGTAAGATATTGGATGTATATTTCCCACCACAGATGTTAGTACAGTACGATGGACCAGAATATACCATTGATGATATGAGGAAGTATCTAAATATTCAGGAGAGACCAGTATTTGGAAGTATCATTAAACCAAAGATAGGTTTAACATCATCCGAATATGCAGAACTTTGCTATGATTTCTGGTCAGGTGGTGGTGATTTTGTTAAAAATGATGAACCCCAAGCAGATCAAGATTTCTGTCCTTACGACAAGATGGTACAAGATGTTAAGCATGCAATGGACAGAGTAGAACAAGAAACAGGTAAAACTAAGGTTCACTCTTTCAATATATCCTCTTCCGATTACGATACCATGATTAAAAAAGCAGACTATATCCAATCTGTAATGAAACCAGGAAGCTATGCTTTCTTAGTAGATGGTATAACCGCAGGATGGATGGCGGTACAAACCATTAGAAGAAAATATCCAAATGTATTCTTGCACTTCCATAGAGCAGGGCATGGTGCATTTACTAGAGATGAAAATCCAATAGGGTATACAGTTCCAGTATTGACCAAGTTTGCTAGACTAGCAGGTGCTTCAGGTATTCATACGGGTACTGCAGGTATCGGTAAGATGGCAGGATCTCCAAAGGAAGATGTCATGGCAGCAAATCATTCCCTTAGATTATATTCAGAGGGTGATTACTTCAAACAGATCTGGTCAGAGATTCCAGAAAAAGATGCAGATCTACAATTAGCTATACAGAAAGAAGCTCAAGGAGAAGATTACAGTAATCTTGGATATTGGAGAATAACTAAGAAAATGTGCCCAATTATCTCTGGTGGTTTAAACCCATTACTAGTAGGAGAATTCATAGATACAGTGGGAACTCAGGACTTCATAACTACAATGGGAGCTGGAGTACATTCTCATCCAATGGGAACAAAGGCTGGAGCAACTGCAGTCTTACAAGCATATGAGGCATGGAAGCAGAAAATCTCATTAGAAGAATATGCTAAGGACAAAGAAGAACTGAGGGTGGCTATAGATTTCTATACCAAGCACGAAGTCCCACATCCTGATAAACAGGTTTAGTCAAAGAGACCAGTAATGGATTTTCTTTGGTTTACTCGGCTAATAGCCTCTGCAAAATAGCTCGCAATTGAAACTTCTTTAAACCATTTTGCAGATTTCATAAATTCTTTGGAATGGTATGTACTGTCTGTTCCGATAACCAAATCTAAGTATCCATTCTCATATGCTTCTTGAAATCTTTCTTTTGCTGGGCCATTGAAAAGTGCGTGTGTGCAAACAGCGATGACTTTCTTTGCTCCCATATTCTTTGTCTCTTCTAGTGCTTTTACTAATGTTCCACCAGTACAAATCATGTCATCAACAATATATACATCCTTACCTTTTACATCACCCAATATGGACATCTTATCTACAGTATTAGCTTTACAATAATTTCTAGCTTTGTATGAGAATGCGATATCTGTTTTCAAAGTTTGTGCATAGTGATTGGCACGTTTTGCACCACCTAAATCGGTAGGCATGATGACGGTATTCTCTTTGTCCTCAATCATTTTTTTCAATACGGGAATCAAAACATATCCACCCATAAGGTTATCGATTTTTGCCCTTCTGAAAAATCCTTGGATTGCGGAGTTATGTAAATCTATTGTAACTACATGATCTACACTTCCATCTCCTTCCAATTCATATGCGATTCTTGCTGCAGTAATTCCTTCTCTTCCGGACTGTTTATCTTGTCTTGCATATGGATATGAAGGTAATACTGTGGTTATTCTTTCTGCATCACATCTTCGGCATGCGTCTACCATGGTATACAATGCCCTTAGATTTTCATCTGTTGATCGACCCTCTGAGTGATTTTCACAATCTTGGATAATGAAGACGTCCTTCCCTCTAATACTTTCGTTGATGACTGTTTTCAGTTCGGTACTTGCAAAATGCATCTCTTCTGAATCAATGAGGTGTACCTCTTCTCCATGCTTCTTCTTTAATTCCTTTTCTATTCTCTTCGCAAAACTTAATCCAGATGCACACGCTAATATTGAAAGTGGAGCTTTGGGTGTAGGAGTCATAGAAAGGATTTTTAATTTATTTCTATTTACAGTGTATATCCTGTTAAGAATTCTGTAAAATGAATTAATAATTTATATGGGAAATACTATGTCAAAGACTTTAGAGAACTTAACAAAGGCATTTATAGGGGAGAGTCAGGCTAGAAATAGATATACCTTTTACTCTAGTATTGCTAGAAAAGAGGGATATATTCAGATATCACAAATTTTTGAAATGACTGCGACTCAAGAGAAAGAGCATGCTAATTGGTTGATGAAAATGATTCAGACATTGAAAGAGGATGTTAATGGTCTCAAGGTTGAGGCTGATGCAAACTTTACAATGGGTACTACACAAGAAAATCTGAAAGCGGCGATTGAGGGTGAGATGTATGAGAACAAAGATATGTATCCTGAATTTGCTAAGGTTGCAAGAGAAGAAGGGTTTGAAGATATTGCGAAAAGATTAGAGTCTATTGCTATTGCTGAAGGTCATCATGCAGAGAGATATACTAAGCTTCATACTGTATTAACCGATGGGACTATATTTAAAAAAGATACTGAGGTTATATGGATTTGTTCTGAGTGTGGTTATGTGTTCGTAGGTAAAGAACCTCCTATGGAATGTCCATCATGTGGTCATGCACAGGGTTTTTACTATCTAATGAATGAGGAGTATTAGTATATTTCTATCTATAATTATACTAAAAATAATTTTTGTATACAATATTGACTCAAAATAGGGTTGGGTGGTAATATTTGCCTTATAACATAAGCCTTTTTAATATGGAGAAAGAAAAGGATATTACGTTCGGTGAGTATATAAAAATTTCAAAGTGGGTGCTAAGTATAAGTTTTAAAATATCTCGAAGTAGTGAGATTATTCGGTTAGTTGGACAAATTTTCAATAATCTTGGCTTCTTGTACAACACATATATCATCTCAAAGATTATCGATGCTTTAGTAAAAGAATCTACATCTGTCGATGCTACGATACAAAGATTGCTCCCATATCTTGGAATTTTATTAGTTGTTAATACCATATTTGTAGTAATCGCAGAGCTAAGAGGTTACGCTGATAGAAAGATGAATCAGTTATCTATGCCATTTTATGAAAAAATGAAATATGACAAAGTTCGGGAATTGGGATTGCAGACTCTAGAATTTCCGGATATCGCAAATTTAAAGCAGAAAGTAGAGGAATGGTTAGGGCTAATTGGTAACATCGATAGCTCGATTGTGAGCATAATCTCTTTCTTAATTCGAATTGTTGTATCTGGAATTGTGCTTTACAGTACGGTGCCTATCTTGATACCTATTGTTCTTCTAGCTTCAATTCTCTTCTATTTCAATAAACGCAAATATTTTAAAATGGAATTTGACTGGATTCGAAGAGAAGACCATATTTCTGGAAGGCGTAAGCATTACAAAATATCGACGGATCTATCAAATATTAATACAATAGGTGAAATTTCAATAACTGGAGCACACGACTATCTAGATGCTAAATTTCAAAAGTTTTTTGATTACTACGCTTGGGGATTTCTTCGAATAATCAAAAAGGAATATTTTGCGGATTTCTTATTGACCTTATTGAGCAACGTTGTAACAGTTTTAGGATACATTCAGGTCTTTGTTATATATCTTGCAAAATCAATTACTATTGGTAATGTTACTTTCTATTTAGGTACCATAGATGGGTTTTATTCTGGTATTGAAAGATTCTTTAGAGAATTTGTAATATATCGAGATAATATGCTGAAAATCAAGGATGTATATACTTTCTTTCAATTGGAGTCAAAAATTAAAGATGGAAGTTATGCTCTTCCTCGATTCGTAACTCCTCCTGCAATAGATATTAAAAACTTGTCTTTTCATTATCCCAACAACAAAATAAAGATATTGAAGAATTTTTCCTTAACAATTAAGGCAGGAGAAAAAATTGCAATTGTTGGTGAAAATGGAGCGGGCAAATCAACCTTAGTAAAGATGCTAGCTAGAGTATATGATCCTCAAGAAGGGGAAATATTGATAAACGAAAGAAATATTAAAGAAATTAAACTTGATGATTGGTACAAAAACTTGGGTATACTTTTCCAAGACTTCAACTTCTATGGAGAGTTAAATGCACAAGAAAATATATATATTGGAAAATCAGTTAAGCCCATGGATATGGATAAAGTTAAAGAGGCGTCTCATAACGCAGATGCCTATGATTTTATTCAAAAATATCCTAAAAAGTTTGAAACTATTATGAACGAAAGGTATGAGGGAGGTATACAACCAAGTAAAGGTCAACAACAGAAGATAGCTATAGCTAGGTTCTTCTACAGAGATGCTCCGGTTGCCATATTCGATGAGCCTACCTCTGCTATAGATGCAGAATCAGAGTATAAGATATTCAATAAGATATATAAGTTCTTTGATAATAAAACTGTTATCATCATTTCCCATAGATTTTCTACTGTAAGAAATGCAGACAGAATAGTTGTACTAGATCAGGGGAGAATTGTAGAAGAAGGTTCTCATCAAGAGCTTCTAGCTATGGGTGGAAAATATGCTCAAGCATTCAAGAAACAGGCTGAGGGATATTTGTAATTGACCAATCATTGGTTATCTGCCACAATATACCTATCTAATATTTAAATATATCTGTAATGAAAGTATCTATAGACAAGACAAAATGTGCAGTATGTGGATCATGTGTTGCCATATGTCCTGAAGTATTTGAAATGAGAGATGATGGAGTAGTTGATGTTAAGCCTGAGTATCAGGGAGTAGAAATTACAGATCCTCAAATACAAGAAAAGGTAAGACAAGCGTTTGATGCATGTCCTGCTATGGCTATAGTTATAGAGGAGTAGAAACGGATATGGATGATTGTATTTTTTGTAAAATTGTTAAGGGAGAGATTCCTTGTTACAAACTTTATGAAAATGATTCCGTTATCGCTTGGTTAGATATCCAACCTTTAAGTAAAGGGCATCTTTTGGTTGTTCCTAAAGAACATTACAAAGATATCCATGAAGCTCCCGAAGAAACCTTGTGTGAAGTTATGAAGGTAACTAGAATAATGGCAAACAAAATAAAGGAAGAATTACATCCAGAAGCAATATTGATTAATCAGAATAATGGTGAAAGGGCGGGGCAAACTATTATGCATTATCACATGCATATAAAGCCAATATATGAGGATACTCACTGTAATAGTGAGGACGGACATAGACGAGGATTCTCTGATGAAGAAATGAAAGCTGTAGAGAAGTTGTTAAAAGTTTCTAATTAGTCTTAAAGAATTGTAATATCTGGTCCATATATTCAGTATCTAAATCAAAGTGTGTTTTTCCTTCCAATGTAACTAGGGGAATATCTTTCCCAAGATTCTTCATGTATGCAACAAAATTGACTGAGTTGGAGTATCCAATATTTACATCGGCAGTACCATGCCATATTTGTATCCCAATATTCATTATCTTATCTACATCAGCTTGTTTCCATTCATATGTTCTAGTGGTTGGAGCAAGCAAAGCTATTTTAGCAATATTTTCTGGATATTTTTGAGCGAAATGCATAGTTGGTAAGCCACCCATACTAAATCCAATCAAATATATCTTTCCGTTTGTGGTGTAATGAGATTCTATCCACTGTTGAAGAAGTAGCATATCTGCTACAGATGCTGCGTTCCCCCAGTTCTCATCATGCTCGTTGGATGCTGCAAATATGAAATTTTGCTCTCCAAAGTATTTCCCATATCCTTGCATATCAATCATGAATGGATCGTACATATCGGAAATGATTCTAGTATTGGAACCATGACTATACAGAATGATTGATGGAGGATTATCTGTATCTATGCTTGTTGGTACAGCTATATATGCTGTTTGCCCTTCAAACTCTCTTACAATTTCTACATATTTAGGACCCTCAGGGGTAGTAGGCTCTTCTTCCCCAGTGGCAGCATTCTCTTGTGTTTGGTTTTGAGTCTCTTCCTGTTTAATTTCTTCTTTGGGAGGATTTTTTTCTACCAATACTTGGTATGCAAGATATGCGGGGAAAGCTAAAAGTAGGAGGAATACAATAAAAAGTACAATATCACTTATGTGTATTTTCTTTTCTGTATTCTCCATATCATAATTATATTGATTTTTCATTCATCTGTCTATGAGATGGTATAATATTAATTACTTAAATTTTGTGGCTTAATGAAATGACAGAAACAAAGAAAAGTGAGACTAAAGAGGTGGTCATAAACCTCGATACATTCGCAATTCCTTTAGCAATAATAATCGCAGGTGTAATAATTGCACTTGGGATATTCTTTGCAAATAAGAATGCAGATACGAAGGGTACGGCGAATACGAATGATACGACTAATACAGATACCACAGGGGATACCTACAAATCAGCTACAACTACGATAGCTGACGGTGCTGTATTGGGAAATAGGGATAAGGCAAAGGTTGCTATAGTTATGTACAGTGACTATCAGTGTCCATATTGTCAGACTTTTGAGAAGGATACCCTGTCTGATATTGTGAGTAATTATGTTGATACCGATCAAGCTATATTTGTATTTAGAAACTATCCATTGAGCTTCCATGGTGAGATTACATACAACTCTGCATATGCAGGTGAATGTGTGTTTGATCAATTAGGAAGTGAGAAGCTAAGAGAATTCCATAGCAAGACATATTTGGCAAAAGATATGACAGCTGTTAATGCTGTGGCTCAAGAATTAGGCGTAGATATGACCAAGTACAATACTTGTGTAACCAATCAAACATTCAAGAGCAGGGTAGATGCAGACTTCGCAGCTGGACAAGCTGCTGGAGTCTCAGGTACCCCAGGATTTGTTGTTGGAACTTTGGATGGCGATAAGGTAACAGGGAAGCTTATCGAAGGAGCGTATCCATTTGCTTCATTCAAGGCAGTAATAGATGAGATGTTAGCTAAGTAGAACCCCATCCCAGGACTGACCTAGGTCAGTCCTGGGGTTCATTCAGATTTAATAACCCAGTGCTACAATTGGGTTTATGAAGAAAATCCCAGTCATCAAACTGTATAGAAGTGAAAACTTCTACCATATATACAATAGAGGCAATAACAAAGCCTTAATTTGCCGTACCTATAAGGATTACATTGCTCTTAGAGGATTGATGTATAGATTTATCAAGGAAAAGAGGCTACTTCTTGTATGTTACTGCTTCATGCCAAACCATTTCCATCTAATTATCAAACTTAGAGATGATTTGGAGGGGATTTCAAAATTCATGCGGGCATATATGACATCATATGTCATGTATTTCAATAGAAGATATCGAAGAGTTGGACATCTTTTTCAAAGTCCATTTCAAGCGAGAAGAATTGAAGATGATAGGGATTTACATAAGGTAATAGAATACATTAAACAGAACCCAGTGGAAGCAGGATTAATCTCATCTAAAACAGGCCTCAAATACCGATGGTTATTTGTAAAAAGGACATTCTATAGGAGGGGAGGACTGACCTAGGTCAGTCCTAATAAGGTCAGTTATTTTTTCTTTCCTTTGTTCCAGGCTTCTAATTTCATTCTGATGAAGGCTCCAACGGCTGTGGACATTAGGGCTACTGAGTAGAAGAATCCTATGAATGGTACGAGCCCAACCAATACAGAGATTAATCGTCCAATGGCTAGTGATTTAAATGGTCTGTACCCTTCTGATTTGAGCAAATGTAATATCTTTTGTCCAAATGCAGTTTCAACCCACAACTGACCAAAGATGGTGAGGAACAAGATCAATCCAAATACAAAGAATGCTAATGGAAGACCTACTAATGAAATACTTAGTAAAAGTAATGCTACTGGAGCAACTACTAGAACCGCAAATCCGATTAACAAACTAAAGATGAAATCTTTTGGACTTCCAGTAATCTTTGCCATGATCTTACCTGTTTTAACAGGTGCAGAAGCAATCATTACATATCCAACTAAACTCAAGCTACAGAATGAGAAGAGAGCTCCAAATAGCTTGTCTGTCCAGTTCGTTGCATATACCTTTGGAGTATTGAGATCAACCTCTTTATCAAAGATTACACCTTGTTCTTTAGCAATATTCTCAATTATTACAGAATCATATATATTTCCAGTGACTTTTTCTTCTTGTAAGCTATATTTGCTTCCTAAGATTATTAAATCTCCTTTGATTAACGTATCGATTGTTCCATCGCTTGTAATGAATCTTGCATCATCACCAACTGAGCCAGTTAGGCTTGTTCTCATAGCTATATTTACATAGTCTTTTTCTACATTTCCACTAAAGTTTACTGAGGAACCGATGGTATATGCATTAGCTTTTACAATCCCTTGGATAGAGATGTCATTACCTACAGCTACGAGATTCCCATACGTATTTCCGGTGAATGTAATATTTGAACCCACAACATATACATCTCCAGTAATTGTTCCTGTGATTTTTACATCTGTAGCAGCAATGAAGAGGTCTCCTTGAACTAGACCATTAATCTCTGTGTAGCTGTTTGTTACATAGAGATCATCTGCAACGGTTTGATCTTGGTTTAAGGTGTAATCCTTAAAGTGAAATTCTGCAGCATTGGCTGGTTTTGTAGCTACGATACCGATGAGTACTGTTAGCAAAGGAATTGCTAATATACTTAAGAGTCTTTTTGAAATGGACATTGTTTTTTGTATGATAATTTACTACATATATAGTAGCACAAATAGGTTTCCATTTGTCACATCCCGATGGTATGATGATATTTGCTATTGGGTATTTTTCTATTTATAATCTACCAACATGCTTAACTACTTTGAACTTCTTTGGCAGTTCATAACAACAGATTTCAAACTCAGATACAAGAACTCTTACTTAGGCATCATATGGATTGTCCTAAAACCTTTAGCAATGTTCAGCATCATCTATGTAATATGGTCAAACATTTTCAAAATGGGACCAGAATACAAGATGGGATTGCTTCTAGGAATCATCATGATGAACTTCTTTAGTGAAGCCATAATGATGGGGATGGATTCGTTAATGTCAAAAGCCGGAATCATATTGAAGATTAAATTCCCA
The DNA here is from genome assembly GCA_964610125.1 of uncultured Candidatus Saccharibacteria bacterium. Classification (GTDB taxonomy): domain Bacteria; phylum Patescibacteriota; class Dojkabacteria; order SC72; family SC72; genus UBA12078. The sequence goes on from CAZSUV010000001.1 coordinate 172,234, forward strand.
AGAGAAGTGGTTATATATAGTGGAGTAACAATCGCTCTCATAGACTTCGTTTTCAACATGGTAGTCTTTGGTATCTTTTGTATATTTACTCCAGTTACTACAACAGTGCTCGGTGTTTTACTTTTCCTTATGGCAATAGCAAGTATCTTCATACTTACACTTGGAATAAGTCTTTTCTCTAGTATCATATTCATCAAACTTAGAGATATCCATAACTTGGTAGAAGTTGGTTTACAATTGATCTTTTGGGCAACTCCGATCTACTATACATTAACAATGATGCCTGAGAATATACAAAAAATCATAAAGCTCAATCCATTAACATTGATTGTCACATATGCCAGAAAAGGATTAATTACAGGAAACACTGTAAGAACAGAAGATTTCTTACAACTAGGTATCGTTTTCTTAATCTGTTGCTTAGTGCTTTTACTTGGAAATATCTTCTTCAAGAAAAAAGTTTCTAAAATAGCCGAATACTTCTAATGGATGAAATCAAACCAATAATACATATAAAGAATGTAAAAAAATCTTTCTTCTTGCCACAGGAGAAGCATGATACGCTTGTGGAATTTTTGCATAATCCTCTTAGACTATTTAAGCCAGCAGGGGAACAATATTCAGTACTTAAAGATATTGATTTGGATATATATCCAGGAGAATTTGTTGGAATAATGGGTAGAAATGGATCAGGGAAATCTACATTGTTAAAAATAATGGCAGGGATATATGAACCAACAAGTGGATCTGTAAAAGTTAATGGGAAATTAGTTCCATTTCTAGAACTAGGGGTAGGATTTAATCCAGAGCTATCAGCAAGGGAAAATGTATATCTTAATGGCGTTATCTTAGGAATGAAGAGAAATGTTTTAAAGGAAAAATATCATGAGATTGTAGAATTTGCAGAATTGGAAAAATTCATGGAAGTTCCGCTTAAGAATTTCTCATCGGGTATGCAGGTTAGATTAGCATTCTCAATTGCCATAATGGCAGATGCTGATGTATATCTTCTTGATGAGGTATTAGCAGTAGGCGATGTGGCTTTCCAAGAAAAGTGTTTTAACGTATTTAGAAAGTACAAAGCAGATGGAAAGACTGTTGTTTTAGTTACACATTCACCAGAGTCAGTAAAAGGTTTCTGTGATAGGGCAGTGTTTATCAAGGATGGCTTAATACAACCAACTAACTCTGTTGACGAAGTTATACAAGCATACATAAATGGATAAAAGTACATTAAGGACCAGACACAATTGGATTTTGTTAAAAAGGATTGGAATCAATATTCTTGAGAAATTGCATATTAAGGATTTCTTAAGAAGAAGTTTGGACCGAAATACTCCTGTGTTTAGAGTCTCATTAGATATTAATCCCAAACTAAAATCCATAATTGTGCTTCCAAATATGCCTTGGGGTTACAGGAAACAAAGACCTCAACAGATATTCTCAAGATTAGCTAAGAAAGGTTACAACATTTTCTACATTTCTCCTTTGACCTCAGACAAGGAATATATGGTGGAATTGGAGAAGAATATATATGAGGTACATTTGAAGACTAAGGTAAGTGGTGATGTTTTGAGAGATTTCCATTTGGATATGGAAAATCAAAAAATGTTTGTTGAATCTTTAAATACTTTGTTAGGAGAATATGTTAAGAAGGATACTTTGTTGTTTGTACTTCATCCTGTATGGAAAAATGTTGCTTTTGAGATTGAGAATGTTAAGAGGATATATGATTTGATGGATCTGTATTCTGGGTTTGATAATGCAAGAGAAGAATTAGTGAAGGATGAGGAGGAATTGATTATTAATTCTGATATTGTCATAACTACCGCTCAAAATCTTTTTGATCATGCGAGTGGTTTGAACAAAAATACGTATTTGATTAGGAATGGATGTGACTATGAGGAGTTTAATAAATTGGAGAAGAATGGGATTCTTGATTCACTGCAGGACAGGCCTATTATTGGTTTCTATGGTGCTATTAATACTTGGTTGGATGCGGATATTTTAGATGCGGTTATAAAGGCTAACAAGGACAAATATTTTGTATTTCTTGGGGCAGTTAATACTGGAAATGTGGTTAAGTTGGGTAAGCATAGGAATGTATTTTTCTTAGGTGAGGTTGGGCATGATGAGTTACCCGGCTATTTGGCATATTTTGATGTTTGTACTATTCCTTTTGTTTTGAATGATTTAATTAAGAGTACTAATCCTGTTAAGTTCTATGAGTATATTAGTTCGGGTAAGCCAGTGGTATCTGTTAGATTACCTGAGTTAGAACAATATTCCGATATTTGTTATTTGTATGATAATGTTGAGGAATTTAGTAAGTATATATATGTGGCATTACATGACGATACAGAGGAATTAAAAAAGAAGAGAATGGGGGTGGCAAGTGAGAATAGTTGGGATACCCGAGTTGGCGATATCTTAAAAGTTGTTATACAATAAACATCAGATATTTAAAATTTCTGTAGATCTACAATTATGTTCCATAAAACTGATTTTGCAATAGTTACTCCAATGGCAAACGAGTCTGACGGATTTGATGAATTCATTGGTGCTATATCTAAAGTTTTAGACCTTTTAGAAAGCGGAAAAGTATATTTTGTGGTGGACAATGTTTCAAAAGATAATACATTAGAATTATGTAAAAAATTATCAAAAAAAGATTCGAGGTTTGTTACCGTTTGGGCTCCTGAGAATAGGAATGTTGTAGATGCATATATTCGAGGTTATCAGGAAGCTGTTAATAATGGCCATGAATTTATTATAGAAATGGATGCTGGGTTATCACATGATCCAAGAGCAATACCAATGTTCTTAAGAGTTTTGAACGAAGGAAATGAATGTGCTTTTGGTAGTCGTTTTATATCAGGTGGATCTATTCAAGATTCTTCGTGGAAACGTTCACTCCTCTCAAAGGGAGGTACAACTTTATCCAATTTACTTCTTGGTACTACAATGCATGATATGACCTCGGGTTATCAAGGATTCCATGTAGATATTGTAAAGAGATTTCTAGCATATAAGCTTCTTTCTAAGGCTCATTTTTATCAAACAGAACTAAGATACTTGCTTCGTAAGACTAGATATATAGAAGTTCCAATACACTACAGATCTCCATCTCCAAGCGTATCAAAGAAAGCTATTAAGAACTCATTCCAAGTTCTATTTCACTACTTCTTCTTAAGATTAAGATCAAAATCCGTTTCCATATAAATGAACTATTTAGGAATCAAAGAAAAAATTGTCTCATTATCAAAAAAGGAAATAGTTATTGAAGGTATTAAATATCTTTTTGTAGGAGGAACCTGTACACTGCTTGATTTCTTGCTTCTTTATATTCTCAAAGATCATTTAGGAGTTAATTATGTAATTGCTTCAGGAATATCCTTTAGTGCAGGAGTTATTCTAAATTATTTTCTCTGTACATTATGGATTTTTAAAACAAGAATAATAAATAATCGTTATGGAGAATTTTTGATATATGTTGTTATCTCAGTAGTAGGTTTATTAATAAATACAGGTTTGATATGGTTATTTACTGAAATGTTTGGTATTCCAGTTTTGTTTTCAAAAGTTTTGGGAACACCAATTGTTTTAATCTGGAATTTCTTTGGTAGAAAATATTTGGCCCATACAATTAAAGTTAAATAAATATAAAGATATGGAAAAAACATTTTTAGTTATTACATCAATTGCTGACGATAAGCATCCTATCCTAAATTCCATAGCCAATGATGCTGCAAAAAATGATGTTCCATTTATTGTAGTTGGTGATACCAAGAGTCCTGATAAATTTGAAATTAAAAATTGTGATTTCTATTCTGCCAATCGACAAGCAAGTTTGGATTTTGATCTTGCAAAAGTTCTTCCATTTAAGCATTATGCGCGTAAAAATATTGGTTACTTGATAGCTATGTCAAAGGGAGCAGAAACAATAATAGAAACAGACGATGACAATATTCCATTAGAAGGTTTTTGGAATAATCGTAGTAGAGAGGTAGAAGCGCATCTATTAAACGATCAAGGCTGGGTTAATGTATATAAATATTTTACGGAGAAATTAATATGGCCAAGGGGTTTTGCTCTGGAAAATATACAAAAAGAACTTGTTAATATAGATACCATGCAAAAGGTTGATTGCCCAATACAACAGGGCTTGGCAGACGAGAACCCTGACGTGGATGCAATATATAGATTAACATTACCTTTGCCGGTAACCTTTAATAAATCAGAGAATATAGCATTAGGAAAAAATTCTATTTGTCCTTTTAATAGCCAAAATACTACTTGGTTTAAGGAAGCTTTTCCTCTTATGTATCTTCCTTCTTATTGTAGTTTCAGAATGACAGATATATGGAGATCATTTGTAGCACAACGGGTTGCATGGACGTGTGGTTGGCCAATACTGTTTCATAATAGTACAGTAAGACAAGAGAGGAATGATCATAATTTGATGAAAGATTTCCGTGATGAGGTTTCAGGATATAATAATAATGAGATGATTTGTCAAAGCTTAAAGGAACTTGATTTAAAAGAAGGCATTGAAAATATATCTCAAAATATGATTCTGTGTTATGAAAAACTTATTAGTTTAGAACTTGTTGGGAAAGAGGAGATGGAGTTGCTTAATTATTGGTTGAAGGATGTGACTAAATTGAATGATTAATAGAATTGAGATGAAATTCACATTGAAAAAGGAAACTTTATTAAATATATTTTATTTCTCATTCATATTTATTCTTACGTGGATATTTATAAAAAGTATAATATCTGGATTTGCGAAAGAAAGTTGGAATATAACCGAATTTTTGATCAATTATCAGGGAGGGTTTGTAAGAAGAGGGTTGCTTGGGGAAGTCTTACTTCATTTATATAACTATTTTGCTCTAAATCCATACTTTATAATATTAGGTATTTGTGTGTTAGCATATGTTGTTTTGGCAACTTTCTTTCTTAAATCCTTTATCAAGAAAGGATATACAATATTTATTCTTCCATTTGTTTTTTTTCTTGGGAATCCAATTATAAATGATGTTTGGGTAAGAAAAGATGTTTTGCTTATCTTACTTTTGATATCTGCGATATATTTTGTAACAAGAAAATCAAATTGGTATATTATTTTAGCCAACATTTTTTTGATTTTTGGTCTACTAATTCATGAATCTATTGGTTTCTTTAGCTTACCAATATTATTGCTGATAATCTTTTACAAAGATAAAGTCTTTGATGCTATGAAGCAATCACGGATAAGAAGGATTTTTATTTCAATTGCTAAACTATTTCCTGCAATCTTAACATTCTTTTGCACATTTTATTATAGCGGTTCTTTATCTATCTCCAATAAAATATGGGAATCTTGGAAACATGTAGAATTCCCAATTCAATCAATTGATAATACCGTTATCCCTGGTGCAATAGATGGGATATCATGGTCATTTAAGAGAGGACTTTCTTTGGCAATAGATACATTAAAAAACTTTCAAGATGGAATTTATGCTCCGCTTGCATGGGTTTTGATTATTATTTTAATCTATTTTTTGTTAACAAACACAGACAAATTTAATTTTAAGATTTTGAAGTATCAACCTTTTAAGAACTTTAATAAAACAAATATCTCGAATATTCTCCTATTTCAACTGATGACGATTAGTCCTCTTTTTGTACTTGGTTGGGATTATAGTCGTTGGATATTTTTCTGGGTTACTTCATCATTTGCATTAATTGTTTTAATCTCAGAAGAAAAGCTTTCTGCTATATTTCCGCAAATCCTTACATCAATTAGTACGAAGATAAACAAGATTCTTAATTTATTTTTTAGTCAATCAAAAAGCTTTTTATTTCTAATATTGATACTTATTGGTATTCCAACATATAGTTGGTCCTTAATTGGATTTGTAAACTCAAGTGCTTTTGTAATCTTATTAAAATTTTTCTCAATAATGATAGAGTCTGTCAAAACTTTGATATAAAGAATAGCTTACTGTAGCCTCTTTCTTAACCTCCCAGTTTGCAAATATAGTATCAACAAAGTTATAAATGTTATTGGGGATATCATATATCGAGGTTGTATTTCTAGTAGAGTATGGATGAAAAAGAAAAGAATAAGTACGGTCATACCATATATGAAAACATATCTCTCTTGTGAGCTCTTTTTCTTCCATTCGTAAATAAACAAGAATACTAATAAGGCAGAAATGGTTTTTATAGTTTTTACTGCCATGCCTTCAATAATATCTGCGGATAAGAAAAAGTATGTATTTTCGTTAGAATTGGTACTTTGATATTGTAACCACCAAAATCCGTTTTGGTTATGATTAAAAAGATAATTATCCCATTTACAAAGAATGGTTGTTAGCAATTTTCTTTTTGGTAGGTCTCTAAGGCCATCTAAAAGGGCTTTAGATAGCGGAAGAGACGATTCTCGCTTTTCTCTTTCGACGGCTTCGGCAGTCCATTCTCCACAATATGGTCCTGCTTCATATGTTTCTATAAGTCCTGTGTAGAAAGCAAGTCTTTTGTGTGTAGATAAAGAATCTTTGTTTTGGGAATTGCTTTCTAAAATAGTACAAATTGAAAAGGCAATGGCTGTAGATAAGGTTATCCCGATAACAATTTTCTTGATAAGAGGATTGTTCTTGTGTGTGAATAAAATATAGATAATTATCCCAATTATTAAGATGATAGAAATATATAATAATTGACTTCGCATTGTTAAACTTATGGCGATTACTATGATCGATAAAATATAAAGTATGTTTTTGTTTTTCTCAATTGAAAGCAGGAAAAATTTTAATCCAAGAACGTACAAGATAATGGTAGGAATATCTGAGTTAACCGATGATGAGTATCCAGCAAACCAAATCCCAAATAATGGAAGTAAGCATGTCGCTAAAATTTGCCACTTTGAATCGTTGTTAACGTATAAGGCATAAGATAAAGAGATAAAGCAAAGAGAATTGACCAGAAAGGCACACCAATATGGTTCTAAGCCAATTTCCTTGAATGGCAAATATAGTATAAACAAAATGCCCCCTTTTACATATTCGGAGAGATTGCTAAAAGAACTCCAATAAAAATCTTGAAAATCACTCAAGGGGGTTGGTTTAAAAGTAAACGTAAGGTATGCAAATAATGAAATTACGGCAAGGGTAAAGATTATGTGTATTACTAGGAGTATGCTTTTTCTGGTCATAATACAGAACTGAATAATTTATGCTCAAGTATATATTAATCCTGGACTAGTGTCATTCTCAGATGGTATCATCTGAGAACGAATGGATTAATACTATGTTTTATCTACTAACGAAATTTACTAAAAAAATTCAAAGAATAGCTGAAAATACTAAGAAAAGGGGTTTAACTCAGACTTTTGCATATCTTGGGTACAAGCTTTCTATCAACCCTGTTTCATTAAAGTTAAGGCAATCAAAGTTAGATAAACAGTTAGGTGAAATACTTAAGGAGAACGAGGGAAAACCAATAATCCTTTCTATGTCTTTCATAGATTGGAAGGTTCCTCTTTACCAAAGGCCTCAACATATAGCTATACAATTAGCTAAAAAGGGGTATTTGTATTTCTACAATACTAGAAATGGATATGATTTCTTAGATGGATACAAGAAGATTGGTGAGAATATGTATCTTACGAATAGGTTTGATGATGTATATGAGAAGTTAAAGGGTAAAAAGAAATATATACATTTGTATTCTACTAATATGTATGAGGATGATGAGAAGAGATTGGAAAGAGCTTTAGATAATGGGGATATGATTTTGTATGAGTATATTGATGAGATTAGTGAGAAAATATCTGGAAAAGAGATTCCAAAGTTTGTATTGGATAGGCATGAGAGATTACTTAAGGATGAAGAGCATTGTTTTGTTATAGCTACTGCAGACAAACTTTACAATGATGTTGCTAAGTACAGGAGGAGGAATTTTGAATTGGTAACTAATGGAGTAGTGTATGAACATTTCAGAGATATTGAAAATAGCATTCCTAAGGAGATGGAAGTGGTTGTTGATCAGAAGAAACCAATAATAGGGTACTATGGTGCTTTGGCTAGTTGGTTTGATTACAAGGTTATTAAAGAGGTTGCTAATATGAGGAAGGATTGGAATATTGTGTTAATAGGTTGGGACTATGATGGTACTTTCAAGAATTCGGGATTGGATAATTTAAAGAATGTATTTGTTGTTCCTCCTGTTAATTACCATAAGCTTCCTTTGTATGCTCAATGGTTTGATGTATGTATGATTCCATTCCAGATAAATGAGGTTACATTATCTACGTCTCCTGTTAAGTTATTTGAATATATGGCTTTAGGTAAACCTATTGTTACTACACCTATGCCTGAGTGTAAGAAATACAAGAGTGTATTGATAGCTGAGAATGATGCTAAGGATTTTGCTAAGAAGATTGAAGAAGGATTAAAACTAAGAGGTGATGCTAAGTATGAGGAGTTGCTTAAAAAAGAAGCATTAGAAAATACTTGGGAGAAGAAGGCGGAAGATATAAATATACTAATAAAGATCGTAAAATAAGTTTTATAAAGTTATAATATGATTATTAGATCCAAGGCACCATTAAGATTAGGATTGGCAGGAGGTGGAACAGATGTTGCTCCTTTTTGTGATCAATATGGAGGTTATGTGCTTAATGTCACAATAGGTTTGTATGCATATTGTACTATTGAGCCAACGAAAGATGGAAAAATATCTTTCTATTCCTCAGATAGAGATGAATATTTTGAGTGTAAAAGTACTTCACATATAGAGTTAGATGATAAGTTGATTCTTCATAAAGGAGTTTATAATCGAATAGTCAAAGACTTTAATAACGGGAAGCCCTTATCTTTCAAAATGACAACTTATGCTGATGTTCCTGCGGGATCAGGATTAGGATCATCTTCAACAATGGTAGTTGCTCTAATAAAAGCATATATGGAATGGCTAAATCTTCCATTAGGGGAATACGATACGGCTAATTTAGCATATGAAATTGAAAGGATTGATTTAGGCCTTTCCGGAGGAATGCAAGATCAGTATTCAGCTACTTTCGGTGGATTGAATTTCATGGAATTCCTAGGTGGAGAAAGAGTAATAGTTAATCCTCTCAGAATAAAGAATTGGGTAAAAAATGAACTGGAGAATTCTTTAATACTATATTATCTAGGAGCTTCAAGGGATAGTGCGAAAATTATCACGGAACAGATAAAAAATGTTGAAAAAAAGAGCAAGAAAAATATTGATGCCATGCTTGAAACGAAAGAAAAGGCTGTGATTATGAAAGAAGCAATTTTAAAAGGAGATTTTGAATCTTTTGCAACTTGTCTTAATTCGGGATGGGAGGCAAAGAAAAGGATGGCCTCTGTTATTAGTAATAAAGATATTGATAAAATATTCCGCTATGTCATGTCCCATGGAGGAAAAGCTGCAAAGATCTCCGGTGCAGGGGGAGGTGGTTTTATGATGATAATTGTAGACCCTGCAAAAAGATTTGAATTAGTTGAAGCTTTGAAGAAAAAAGGAGGAATAGTTTTTAAAACTATGATTGTTGAAAAGGGTACTGAGGCTTGGACTTTATATTAATTTAGCTAATTAAGCATGGAGGCAATTATTTTAGCTGGTGGACTAGGTACAAGGCTTGCACATATAGTTAATGATGCTCCTAAGTCTATGGCACTAGTTTGTGAAAAGCCATTTCTGAAATATGTTCTTGATAATTTAAAGAAATATCACTTTAAGCATATTGTTTTAGCCGTTGGACATATGCGAGAGCAGATTATGGATTACGTCGGGAACGAATATCGTGGTATGGAAATAACATATTCGATTGAAGAATCTCTTTTGGGAACTGGTGGGGGAATAAGGCAGGCATTATCTTTTTGTAATGATTCTGAAGTTTATGTGTTGAATGGTGACAGCTTTTTAGAAGTAGATTTTAAAGCAATGCGAGATTTTCATTTAATGAAACTTTCCGATGTAACAATCGCTACAAAACATATGATCGATTTTGACCGTTATGGAACGATTAATATTGATAATACAAGTAAAAAGATTTTATCTTTTAATGAAAAGAAGTACCAAGAAGATGGGATAATTAGTGGGGGGATATATTTAATCAGGAAAAATACCTTAGATAATATAAAAGAAAAAAAATTTTCAATTGAGAAAGATGTATTTGAAAATAGGGATCTTAATCTTGATATGTACGCATTTGGAACAGATGGATATTTTATTGATATTGGTGTTCCAGAAGATTACTATCGGGCTCAAGAAGATTTTGCTAAATTTTAATTGTAAATAAATTTGAATAAAGCGATTTTTTTGGATAGAGATGGTACTTTGAATGTAGAGAAAAATTACTTGTATAAGATAGAAGATTTCGAGTTTATACCTGGCATGCCTGAAGCTATAAAAAGATGGAATGAATTGGGATACAAGGTTATAGTTGTAACAAACCAGGCTGGAGTGGCAAGAGGTTACTATTCTGAGGATGACGTTATGAGTCTGCATACATATATAAATGAGTTGCTAATTAAATCAGGAGCCTATATTGATGCCTTCTATTACTGTCCTCACCACCCAATTCACGGAATTGGAAAATATAAGGTAGAATGTAGTTGTAGAAAACCAAAAACAGGAATGTTAGAACAAGCAATATTAGATTTCGATATTAATGTAGCGCAGTCATATTTATTTGGTGACCATGATTCGGATATAGAAGCAGGGGAAAAAATGAAAATAAGGTCTTATAAAGTTGATGGATATTTATTCAATATAGAAAAATATAAATTTTAGAAAAGATACATCATTATGGATCAAAAGATTTACGAAAATATAGATCAAAGATTTGCAAAATATTATAAATGGGTTGAAGAAAATAAGGAAAGTCTTCTAAGTCAAGCAGAATTGGAGAAGTATCAATATGATTGGCCACGATTTGCCCTATCAATTGGACTAATGGATAAATATTATGGAAATAAAAAGCTACAAATATTAGAACTTGGTGGAGAAGGGGTTTCGACTAAATTTCTTAGAGCATATTTCCCCAATTGGAATATAAGTAACTATTGTGATGATCTAAGACAGAAAAATTGGGATTTAAAGGACGGACAATATGATTTAATTGTTAGTATGGAAGTTGTTGAACATTTGTCGGATGTAAATGAAGATCATTTTGAATGGAATGCATCATTTCTTTACTCTGGATTAATGAATTGTTTGGAAGAAAGCAATAGAGTGTTGAACAACAAAGGGAGAATATTTTTAACAACACCGAATGCTTTGAGCAACATTCACTTTTATAAAATGATTGTAGGCGAAATCCCTCATCAATATTCCCCTCATGTTCGAGAGTATACATATGAGGAACTACTTGGGATTATTAAACAAATGAAACTGCCAGTTAGAAACTATGAATGTCTTGAGGCTTTGTGCGTATGTTGGGATTTCTCATATATAACGGATTTTATAAAAAAATCAAAAGGAAATTTGAAAAACAGACACTCTACCTTGTTTTTTGACTTAGGCGTAAACAAAGTAATATAAAAATATTTTGTATGCCCCTATAGAGTTATTTATTGTCATAATATATACTTATAGAAATGGATAACGAGACACTAAAAAATTTAGATAATAAGTTCATAAAATATTATGAATGGCTTAATCAGAGCAAAAATTCTCTTTTGACTCAGGAAGAATTAGAAATTTTTAAATATCATTGGGTTCGATTCGCCGTTTCCATAGGTTTGTTAGATCAATATTATGGAAATAAAGAGATGCGAGTTCTTGAGCTTGGAGGATTTGACGCCTCTACAAAATTAATAAGTAACTATTTCCCAAAATGGAAAATATCAAATTATAGTGAAGATTTAAGAAAGTCAGATTGGAATATAAAAAGTAACGAATTTGATTTGATATTAAATATGGAGGTAGTCGAACACTTAACTGATCAGTATGTAGAAAAAACAGATAATCCTGAATATTGTTATGATTACAACGGCAAATTTATTTATTCGGGTGTAATAAATTGTTTGTTAGAATCTAATAGAGTCCTTAAAGAAAATGGAAGAATGTTCTTATCTACGCCGAATGGCTTGAGCTATTTAAATATGCACAAGATGCTTATTGGAGATCCTTCGCATCAATGGCTCAATCATATTAGAGAATATAGTATTGACGAACTAACAGATCTTTTTGCAAAAACTGGTTTGAAAGTGAATAACTTGGAATGTGTAGAAGTACTATGTGCTGATTGGGATTTTTCATATATTGATAAGGTTCTTGAATTAACAAATGCCAAAAAAGAAAACAGATGGTCTAATTTATTCTTTGATATAGAAATTAAGGAAAAAAACAAAAAGGAAATAATAATTAAAAAAAATATTTTTAGTAAAAATAAGCTTTTTGACCATTCGATTGAAAATAATTTATTGGATAAGGAAAAAGAATTACTTAATGATAAGAATACAGTTGTAGACTTGAAACAGAAGCTGCAAGATGAACAAGAAATAAATGCAAAACCAACAGAACAGGGACGTATTATTCAAGAAAAGAATCTTATTATAAAACAAAGAGAATTACAAATAAAAGAGATAAATCAAAAGTATGAGTCATCAGTCTCTGAATATAATCGAATAAAGGATTCGTTAAGTTGGAAAATACTTAAACCGATTAGATTTGTAATAAAATTAATATTAAAAAGATAGCACAACATGCATCGACTGATTACATTAATCAAGAAAATAATAGCAAAGTTATTAGGCTTGGATAAAATATCTTCTGTTGTTTGGACAGAGACGACTAGCCCCAAAACAACGGTTTTTACGAAAAAGCCTGAGGATTTTAAATACTATGACAGCGTTGTAGATATAAGTAAATATAAGTACAAGAAAAAGTATATGATTTCCTTGATCGCAACGATATTTAATGAAGAAAAGAACATAGAAGAATGGTTGGATTCTATAGCTATGCAGACTGTGTTGCCAGATGAGGTTGTAATTGTAGATGGTGGATCAAGAGATAAAACTGTAGAGGTTGTGAATAATTATATTAAGACAAGCAAGCTAAAAATAAAGTTAATCGTAAATCCATGTGCAGTCGCCCAAGGGAGGAACATTGCAATACAAAACTCAAACTATGAAATAATCGCAATTACGGATGCAGGTACAAAGCTGGACAAAAACTGGTTAGAGTATCTTGTTATTCCGTTTGAAGTGGACGAAAAAATTCAAGTAGTTAGCGGCTGGTATAATGCAAAAATTGAAAACATGTTCGATAGAGCAGTTGCGGATTATACATTGGTGAACGATGTGAAAGATCTCAGTATAAAAGAATTTCTTCCATCCTCGCGTTCAATAGCTGTTAAGAAGATTTATATGGAGATGATTAATTATTATCCAGAATGGTGTACCCTTTCAGGCGAGGATACGCAAATGGATCTAAAGTTAAAAAAATGTTGTGAGCATTGGGGATTTGTACCAGATGCTATTGCTACGTGGGGAATGAGAAATTCATATAAGAAATTAAGACAGCAATATTTTTGGTGGGGAAGGGGAAGCGCTGAGATTGAGTTCAATTCTGATTATTATAAGTATCTTAGAAATTCATATATTACTAAGATACTGCTACTCCTAGGGGTTGCCCTTCTAGCTGCATGGGGTATGACAGCTTTGGTTACCAGTTCTTGGGGTATTAATATTTGGCTTTTGATAATATTTTTAATAGTTTGTATTCTCGAAAGTACGAGTCTTTTTCTGTTTCTTTGGTTAAGGTATGGAAAGCGTAAGAATCTTTCTATTAGACAGTATATGACTGCTCTTGCTGTTAAGTTGAGTGTTGATTATGGAAATATAATAGGATTTAGACAGGGATTAATAAATCGACCAAGTCTTATGAAAAAGAAATTCATAGATCAGATTGGAAATGCCTATATTTTATTTACCTCTTACTCTGTTAATGACAAAAGATTTGACGCCAAGATATTAGATCAGATTCAGGAATCATGTAGAAAGAATATTAGAGTAATAAATATTTATTGCTTAGCAAATAATAAAGACAAACCATTTTATTGTGATTTTAACCCCGATTATTTTGAGGAATATTCTGTAGATACATTTGATGAAAAAGATTTTGCCTACTCAAATAAATTTGTTTTAACAAGAAATTTTAGAATAATATCGTTTATTAATAGTAGCAAAGCTCTAAGCATAATGAAATCTTTAGGTAAGAGGCTTAGAACCTTATGTACAATTGTTGTTAGCAAATATAATCTTCAGCAATCATCAAACGATCTTACATTTAAGTCTGAATATGAGACTCTAAAATTTGCAGATGTAATATTTGTAAAAGATATAAATGAAACCAAGTATTTTAGAACATTGCTAGAAGATAAATGTAATTGTGTTTTATATGATAAATTAAATTTTGATGTTTTCAATAACTATTTTCATCAAGAATTATCGTATAAAGAAAGATTTGTAAGAGCAAAACAATTTAGATTCTTTGTCGGTCTAAAATTTTACCTAGCAAATCATTTGTTTGCTAAGCAAGCAAGTTATAGGTTGAGACATTGGTATTTGAAGAAGTTCTTAAGGTATAAAATTGGAGAGGATTCAAGTATACATATGAACTGCTTTTTCACTGGAGATAATATTGAAATTGGACGAAATACGGTCATAAATAGAAGAAGCTACTTTGATGGCAGAGTTGGTATTAAAATAGGTGATTTTGTAAACGTATCTCCAGAGGTCTATATGTTAACATTGCAACATGAGCCCAACGACATGTTCTTCTCATGTAAGGGTGGTAATATTGTGATAGATGACTATGTATGGATTGGTGTAAGAGCAATCATTCTACCGGGTGTGCATATCGGAGAAGGTGCTGTCGTTGCTGCAGGTGCAATTGTAACAAAGGATGTTGCACCATATACCATTGTGGCTGGAATTCCAGCAAAAGAGGTAAAAAAGAGAATGGATAATCTATTCTACACACCAAAGTATTTTCCATTCTTCGATACAGATATTATAGTTGATAAATAAAAATTATGCCAAAGAAAAACATATTAGTAATAACACCATTCCCATTATACCCAGATAAATCTGGTGGCAGGATGGGAATTCTTTCATCGATAACACCCTTGGCAAACGAATATAATTATCATCTTTTAGCAGTGACTTCATCAGAGGAATTAAAGCAATTTGTAAATGATAGAGGGAAATTGCTAGAAAAATATTACAAAGTATTTAAAACGGTAACTTTTGTGGATAGGCCCGAAATACCTTGTGGTATGAATGGGAAATTTTCTAAACTAAAACATTATCTGAAACATATTTTATTGGGGTTACCACTTATGGATGTTTCTTATTATAGTGAGGATCTAATAAAAGAGATTAAAAAAATAGATAATATAAGGCACATTGATTTGTTAGAAGTGCATCATTTACATATGGCTTATGTGAAAAGGTTTTTTAGAAAAATGCCCGCTATATTAATCAACCATAATTTAGAAACAAAATTGTGGCCATTTTGGATAAATGAAAATGGTGGGATATTTACTTTTATCCTAAAAGTAATTCGCAAGTTCAATCGATATTATGGAAATAGGATAGAAATGAATAATGGGTTAAGATTTGATGCAAACGCGTATGTGTCACAGGAGGAAATGAGGACTGTGAATTTTGGAGATAACAAATATTGGCTTCCAACTTCATTTGAACTTTTAAAAAACAGAAAAATCTTTAATAAAAAGAGATTGAGGTTATTATGGCTTGGTGGATTTGATTGGGGGCCAAATGTAGATGCGTGTACTTGGTTTCTAAGGGAAATTTGGCCATTAGTTTCTGACTTGGACATTGAAGTTCATTTAATTGGAAAAAATCCTTCAGAAAATCTGTTAAAGGCAGATGATAACAAAAAAGTATTTGTACATGGTTTCATTGAAGATATTACTGAGTATTTATCTGAAGCAGATATGTTTATTGTACCATTGAGAGAAGGAGGAGGAATTAGGGTAAAAATATTAGAAGCGATGAATTGGGGTATTCCTGTTATTTCAACAAGTAAGGGTTGCGAAGGATTGCCATATTCGTATGGGGAAAACATCCTAGTTGCAAATACTGCAACAGAATTTGCTGAATGTATAAATCAATTATATAAGAGTCAAACTTTGAAGGAAGAACTGAGTAAGAATGGAAGAATATATTTGAAAGAGAACCACAGCCGAGAGGTTATTGGAAATAAGAAGCGAGAAATTTATAATTTTGTATTTAATAAAAGAGATTAAATTTATTATTGGTAATCTATGAAAAAAAGAACACAAGCAATTCTTGATGAACTCGTGTCCAGATATCCAGCATTAGAAGCAAATGTAACAGATTTGTTAAAAGCTCTAGCCATCCTTCTTGAATGTCATATGAATGGAAATAAAATTCTGATTTGTGGTAATGGAGGAAGTGCCGCTGATGCAGAACATATTTCAGGAGAATTAGTTAAAGGGTTTATGCTAAGAAGAAATAGCTCTCAAATTGATGTTGAAAAATTCAACAAGTTGGGAGATGAGGGGCAACATTTAATAGAGAATTTACAACAGGGTATAAGAGCTATTCCACTGTCGTCATTTTCTTCAGGAATGACAGCATATATGAATGATATGGAACCAAACTTGGTTTATGCTCAATTAACATATGCATTAGGTATGAATGGCGATGTTTTATTACCTATCTCTACCTCGGGCAATTCAAAAAATACCTATTTTGCGGCCTTAGTTGCAAAAGCCATGGGAATGAAAACAATTGCATTATCAGGAAAAACCGGTGGAAAACTTAATGATATTTGTGATGTGTGTATAAAAGTTCCCGAAAGTGAGACTTTTAAAATTCAGGAACTTCATCTTCCAATCTATCATTTCCTTTGCTCGGCTTTAGAATCAGAGCTTTTTGAAATGTAACTAAACTAAGCATGCTTTTTCCGCTATGCAAACCCTTCTTTTCATTTTCGGTACCCGTCCAGAAGCCGTTAAAATGGCTCCCTTAATTAAAGAATGTGAGAAATACCCAAATGATTTCAATGTAAAAATAGCAGTAACAGGTCAACATAGAGAAATGTTAGATCAAGTATTAGAATTCTTTAAGATAACTCCTGATTATGATCTCAATCTAATGAAACCCAATCAAACACTCTTTGATGTAACAGCAGATGCATTAAGAGGAATGAACGATATCATAGATGAAGTAAAACCAGACCTAATCATAGTACAAGGAGATACAACTACCGTATTCACAGGAGCATTAGCAGGATATTACAAGAAGGTAAAGGTCGCACACCTAGAAGCAGGCTTAAGAACAGGAGATAAATATTCACCATTCCCAGAAGAAATGAATAGAATACTAACAGGACATATAGCTGATTACCATTGGGCACCAACAGAACAAGCTAGAAAGAACCTCATACTAGAAAATATAAAGGACGAGAATATACACGTAGTACAAAATACTGTCATAGATGCATTGTTCTTAGGATTAGATTTAATCAAAGAACAAGGAGATACCAAATACCAAGAATTCTTTAAGGATATAGATTTTAGTAAGAAGGTTGTACTAGTAACAGCACACAGAAGAGAAAGCTTTGGAGAACCATTTGAAAATATCTGTAATGCCATAAAAGAACTCTCAACAGAACACCCAGATGTGGAGTTTGTATATCCAGTACATTTAAATCCCAACGTAAGGGAAGTGGTATACCGAATACTATCCAATATCCCTAATGTACATCTCTTAGAGCCCCTAGATTATCCGTATATGCTATGGATAATGAATAGGGCATATATAGTACTTACGGACTCTGGTGGTATACAGGAAGAAGCTCCAGCTCTTGGTAAACCAGTATTAGTTCTTAGAAACGATACTGAAAGACCAGAGGGTATATCTGCAGGTACTGCTAAGTTAGTAGGCACAGACAAAGAGAAGATATTGGAAGAAGCAAATACTCTCTTAAACAATACAGAAGCATATGACAAGATGGCTCATGCAGTTAATCCATATGGTGATGGAAAAGCATCTGCAAGAATAGTTGAATTACTTAAACAATAATCATGAATAAAAAGTATTACCTTAAATTCTGGTTAAAACAGAATAAAAATGAACTCATTACTGAAAGTTACCCAACGGTATTTGAAGTAAATTGGGATGAATTAAGGAAGAAAGGTGCTGAGTTACTAGTATTTGATGTAGATGACACTCTATGTGGACATCAAGATAATATAACTGAGAAGAGTATCCAACTACTAAAGGGACTTCAATTAAAAGGATTTAAAATCGCATTCTTTTCAAACTCAAAGGAAGAAAGAAGGCAGGTAAAGAAAGTGGCCAAAGATTTCAATATATTTGTATTTCTAAATAGTGATAAACCAAACCCTACGAACCTTGGAATAGTACTGTCTGAAATGAAAATGAAATCATCCCAATGTGCGGTAATAGGGGATAAGGTTTCGACAGATCTATTCACTGCATATCAAATAGGGATACCTAATAGGATATTGGTAACACGACCATACTCTGAGGTATACGGTGGGAGTAAACCAGGGTTGGTATATAGATTGATGAGAAAAGTAGACAACTTCTTTTCTACAAATAACTAATTAGTTATTTCTTCCTCAACTTAAACATTCCTAAAGAATATTCATTCTTCTTAAAACTCTTAACCTTAATATCCCTATGTAACTTCCCATCATCATCAACCATATTAAATTCAACCAATTCAAAACCCTTAAAATATTTCAATATAGTTAATGGATTCCAAACATGATGAGCATTAAAACAAATCCTCTCCCTTCCTATGGGAGTAGAAAGGTAAAGAAAACCCCCAGGTTTAACAACTCGCCCCAATTCCTTACAAGCAACCTCAGGACCATTAACATCAAGTTTGTCTCCATATCTACCCAAACCAATATGCTCAATAACATGCAAACAAGAAACCGATTCCAATTGGTTATCCTTAAAAGGAAGATTCTCAATATCCCCCTCTAACAAATTCAAATTCTCAATATCAGCCTGAATAGGTCTAAGATCAATGAAATGAGCTTTCGTAATACCAGCAAGATAGCAACTCATCTGATATGTAGAACCAACATCATAGTGATCCTTAGGCTTAATCTTGTTTACATTGTTGAACACCCAAATCTGTTGATACAAATAGTGATAGTCAACACCAGTATTCTTAGTCTTGTCATCAAGCATAGGATACAAGTCCAAGTTG
The DNA here is from genome assembly GCA_964610125.1 of uncultured Candidatus Saccharibacteria bacterium. Taxonomy (GTDB): domain Bacteria; phylum Patescibacteriota; class Dojkabacteria; order SC72; family SC72; genus UBA12078. The sequence goes on from CAZSUV010000001.1 coordinate 191,503, forward strand.
ATTAACCATGACTTAGACCTAACCATATACTTAAACAAAGAAACAACATATCCAGGTAAACCCCTTAAAGAATTCAAAACCTTTTGTAAATCAATAAAAGGAAGAAAACCATGATATATAAATTGGACTAATCTAGATTGTTTAGGAGATTTGCTCATACTTTTTAATATTTTCTTTCCAATTAAATTTATTTTTAGCAGTATTGTATATATCTTTGTAAATCTTAACCTCATCATCCCAGTTCTCCATAATATGGACAATATCATTCTTAATAGCTCTTCCAGAAAGATTCCCCAATGGGATCAATCTCTCCTGAGGAATAATCTCCTTAGTACCACCCACATCAGTAGCTACAATAAATAATCCATTGGCTAAACCTTCTAAAACAGTAGTAGGCAAACCCTCCGTATATGACGGATTTATGAAAATATCATACTTCGAGAATTGCTTCTGTGTCTCTTCAAATGGAAGCAATCCCATCATACTAATATGCCCAGAAAGATTATTGTCCTTAACCAACCGCTTAATATTGCTCATCTCGGAACCGTCACCAATAATTGTGAGGGCAAAAGGAATACGATTCTCATTCATGGATACACACGCATCTATCAATTCATAAATCCCTTTGGAACGAATTATTCTTCCTACAAAAAGAAGTTTAAGAATTTCTGGTTTTCTCTTGTTTGGAAATATATCTAATGGAAATGGATATGAGTTGTATATTGTTGGCCCATATTTCAACTTTGAATATCTAGACTGTAGGAACTCTCTTACACTATCACTAATTGGGAATATTAATTTAGAATTTCTTAAAATATATCCAGCTAAGAAGAAATCAAAAATCCATGCACAAAGTCTTACAAACAATGATCCATCTTTTACGAAAGAAGAACCATGCTCAAAGTGGTAATGGATTAAATGATTGCGTTTGGCAATAAATGTGGCTATCCAGTTATTAAGATAGAAACGGGTATGGGTGTGTATCTCTGGATTATTTCCTTGGTTCTCTTTTATTACTTCAACAATCTGTTTCAAACCACTTGGAGTAGGAATGTAATACTTTCCTTTTACCATCTCTATACAATCAATACGTAGAATATCTGTATTACCATTTGTTTCAATCTCAGCAAGCTTCTTGTCATATCTCGATGTAATTACCAAGACTTTTTTGTTTGAAAGATTTTTGTAGAAGTTTTCTACGTATTTCTCTAATCCTCCTACGTGTGGTTTGTATAGATGGGCAAAAACAATAATGTCGTACATATGGTTATTTTCTTAATACAGTAGATATGAATCGCCAAAGCTTGGCTGGAATAAAGTAGGCAATGAACAATCTTGCAAGATGGGTACACTTTGTTTTGAAGGTAATAGGGTATTTGTAGTTAAGGTGACCATCTAATGCGCAGTAAAGAGTTGCAAGATGCATATCCATAGGATCTTTTGCAGTTAAACTGGTATTTACAACACGATACTTTATTAATACATCTTCAAGATTACCAAGTTGTCCTTTTGATGCCATCTTCATGGTTAATAGGTAATCTTCAGAAGTATTTATACCTCCATATCCACCAACCTCTAAGAATGTTTCTCTTCTGTAAATCATTGCAGAATGAACCATAGGGTTGAATTGAAGGAGAACCTTCATTATTTCAGCATGCGTAGTAGGGAAGTGAGTTCGGTTTTTTACATTCATACTCTCATCACACATCTCCATATTTCCACTTGAGAGTACTACTTCTGGATGTGCATCCATATATTCAACCTGTTTAGCAATTCTATCTGGATAGCTCCAATCATCAGAATCCTGCTTTACAATATATTCGCCTCTAGCTTCTTTAATGCCTCTATTCGCAGCAGCGGATACTCGGAGATTTTTTTCATTTTCAATGATCTTAATTCGGTTATCTTTCTTTTGGTATTTTTTCAATATTTCCAATGTCCCATCCGTAGAACAGTCGTTCACAAGTATTAATTCAAAGTCTTTAAAGGTTTGGTGGAGTAATCCTTCAATTGCCTCTCCTACATATTTCTCTGCATTGTAAATTGGAATGACAATGGATACCCTAGGCGCTTTAAACATCTTTTTCATCTTTTGAATTTATATCCTTTAAAGCAATCTTTCTATTCAACGTAGTTATATCTTTACTAACCTCATTCATTTTAAGCTTTTGTACAAAGGATGCATAGATGAGGTAGACGATAGCTACGTAGACAAAGGCATCAATACTTCTTCCTACACCAAAGCTTAAACCAATGAGATCAATTAGGTGTGGGAACCAAATTAGAACTAATCCAGCTATCCAACATATAACCCAAATCGTTAGGGCGAGGGGAGTTAAAACCTTTTTCTTAAATGATGAATACAGGTTAGGAAGAACAAAGAGGAGTACACCGATAGTTACTAATATTTGTAGAACCATATTATTATTTATTTAATTAAAGTATTTTCTATTAATCTAATAACCATTTTAATACCATTTAGCAAACCTTGTGCAGAAAAACCTTCATGATGTTTGTACTTGTTTAGTGAATAGTCAGTATATATTACCTTAATTGGAACTTCTTTTATCTTTAATTTTGCATCTTTTATCTGTCCTAACATCTCGGATTCAAATTCATATCTATCCATCGAAGTGTATACAGATTCTAATGCCTTCTTTGAATATGCTCTGAATCCAGACTGACTGTCGGTTACTAATACTCCAAAGAATATATATGTAACCCAGTTGCCAATCTTGTTCATGAGTATTCTAGATTTTGGCATTCCTTTTTCACCAAGCATTCTACTTCCTAAAACTACATCAGCTTTCTCTTCAAGAATTGGAGTTATGAGTTTTACAATGTCTTTTGGATTATGTTGACCGTCTGAATCTAATGTTACTGCAATATCTGCATTAAGTAATTTCGCAGCATCTAATCCTGTCTGGGTAGCCGCACCTTTTCCTCGATTAATTGTGTGTTTGAGAGTTATAGCTCCTGCGGATACACTTTCTTCATATGTATTATCTGCACTTCCATCATCTACAACAATTATATTGTTATATCCTTCATTCTTAATACTTTGAATTACTTCTTTTATGACCTTTCCTTCGCAGTAAGCGGGTAGGACGATGTAGATATTTTTGTTATTCATATGCTTTGTCTATTATACATGATTGCCTGGAATATTTTGATATTGTACAATAGCCAGTATTAGATGAAGAACTTTATACTAAAAAACAAGCTCAGATTGATATCCTTTAGCGCAGTATTAGGGTTATTGGCTATATCAGTCTTGATAGGAATACTCGTTCCATCAATTAAGTTCTTTGAGTTAGTGCCGCTCGCAATTCTTTTGGGATTTGGATTAACTAGTTTCTTAAAGAAGGTATTGCCAATTAGGAATATTTTGTCATTCATTTCTATATCAATATTTCTAGGATTGTTTTTAAATACATTTGTGATATTTTTGCTTGGAACCCTTGGATTGAATATTGGCATGCCACTTCTGATCTTCTATATCCCAGTAATGATTATTTTAAATATAGTTCTATTCTTTCGCTTTAACACAGAAGAGGAGCTATCTGGATATTTTAAGAATACAAAGTTAGAAGTTATCGATATCATATGGATTGTTATTCTTACAGTTCTGTTCTTGATGTTTGCAGGTACATGCTTAGAGAGATTCTATTTCCTTTGGGATGGGTTTACATTCTGGGTATTGGACGCGAAGTATATCTTTGAGAATCAACATCTTAGAGATGGAAGCTTCATATTGTTAAACAACAACTATATGTCTTTCTTCTCACTACAGATTAACTATGTGTATTTGATATATGGCAAGATTGTTGAGCAAACCGCAGGTTTACTAAATTTGATGTATGCATATACCGGTATAATGTTGATATTCAGTTATCTCATTGAGATTAAGAAAAGTAATATCAAAAAAATATTAATCTATTTAGGAATATTAGCTGCTTTGTATGCGTTCTTCACAGTCCACTATCTATTAATGTCTGTATATTCTGATGTATTTCTTTCGGTTGTTGTACTTTTCTATGCTTTGATTCTTTTCAACAAAGAATTTAAAGAAAAGTACTATTGGCAGAGATTTTTACTTCTTGTTATTCTATCCGCAACTATATATTTAACAAAGACGCACTTCTTCATCTTCTCATTATTCCTACTTGGATTCTTGTTTGTATATGATTTCAAATATCTATGGAGTAAGGTAAAAAATATAACTAAGGATTATTGGTTTGTATTTGTAATAGTTCTTTTGGCATTGATAGCCTTAGTCGTTTTTGAATATGCTAAATCAATATCGAATGAATCTTCTTTTGTCCAAAGTGTATCCAGTGGTTTTGTATTAGATAAGTCTATACTCACAAATATTAAAAGTGTCGTAAAAGGATTGATATTAAATATCCCATTAGTTGTTGCAGTTATTGCTTTCTATCTTCCTGTCGCATTCCTCGTTAAGAAGGGTTTCAATTGGCAGGATTTTGTAAAAATAGCATTTCTTGGCTTGTTAGTATCATTTACTTTTGTAGTATATATTCTTGGTATCTACCCAATATCTGATGGGAGCATGTACAGATATCTAGGCTTAGCATATTTAGCTTTGCCATTCTTGTTCATTGATATTCTTCCAGATTTCAATATTGAGCGTAAGTGGCAAGAAATCCTAACTATTTTAGTTATGCTTGGATGTGTAGGATTAATATTTGTCCAACTATGTTTCCATATTGGTGTAGATCTTAAATTTACACCTAACTCTGGTGCATATGTTGAATCCGAAGCTCACAAAGAATATGCGGACATTGTTGATGAAGTGAAAGAGATTGTACCTGAAGATCAAAGTATTATGATTGCATCATATGGTGTTGCTGGACCAACGATAACAGATAACTTTCCTCCTGGATTTTTCTTGAGATACTATTTAATGGAATACAATGAAACCGTTGCATATTACTGTGCTCCTGCAGATTGCTTGCCATATTTCCTTACTCAAAAACCAGACTATTTACTCATATATTCCTACAGTGATTTTTGGCCTGCATGCAGTGGTGTATTGGAAAACAAAAAATCGTATTTAATCAAATTTGATTTTACACAGGAAGAACTGAATAGTGGGAAATGTCTGGCAGATGAAAATAACACAAGAGTTTTGTAATTTCTAAATCCTAATCCAATCTTCTGGAATAATCCCCTTGTTTATCCCATCTCCATCTCTTAACCATCTCTTTGGTGCAATTACCATCTTTCCTTCATTTTGATTTAACCATGCTCCCCACCACGAAAAACTGCTATTCGCTATTATATTGTGTCTACATTTACTCATTAGAGACATCTCCTGAGCTCCAATCAATTCTGGAGAAGAAACATAGATAACTTTGTAGTCATTTAGGAATGGCATATTTTCTTTAACCCAATCAATATCATCAGAGAACACATATAGGTTAATTTCATCTAGTCGATCGCTTAAGAATTTACAAGCATCTTCGTAATATGAATTATTTAATACCCCATGATGTTTGTTTGCACCAGGGTTAGTAATGTAGTCTCCTCTTCTAATATGCACTGATACTGAATCCTCATCTCTTGATATCTCGTTAGCAATCCTTAAGAAATCTTTCGTCTCATATTCATTCTTGAGCTGAAACTCAGAAATAATCTGAGATGAGTATTTCTCAAAGTATTCTTGTTTTTGGAAATAGCCATCAAGATATATATTCTCTCCAAGATGTAATGGATATTTAAGATAGTTTCTCCCAACTAAAAATGCATTTAATATATTCACAACATTTGAAATTACGGGAATGGGATATTTGACTAGATGTAAATCTCCCTGAGAGGCAATCTCATAATGGGTATTTAATCTGTCTAACAGGAATGGTCGTGGAGTCTCATTTGCAAAGCTATCTTGGTTATCAAAATGAGTAAGATCTACTTTGTGTTTTGTATTTTTTTCTAACGAGAGAGCCAGTCCTGCTGCATATTGGAACATCTGGTTTCCAAGTCCACCTTTTAAATCTGTAATAATCATTTTTCAATTGTATATGATATCCAGATTAAAAAGAAGAATAATCCATGTACATCTGGTAATATATACATATGCACATCATTATCGATGGAACTACAACCCAAGACCAATTAGCATATGCAGGTATAGGGCAATATACCAAATCAATCATATTTGCATTAGTAAAAGCATTCCCCAATACTCAATACACCATACTTTTGTTTGATGAAAAGGTATCAACCCTGGAACCAGTAATTGAGGTATACAAAAATGTAACAATAGAGAGAATAGGGAAGTACAGACTGAACGATTACAAAAACGATATTGTTTACTTCACACAAATACTCCCAACAATTAACAGAGTAAAACAAAAAGATAGCATATATTACTGTCCTTACTTCTGGAGAAACTATCCATCATACTCAATGCCAACAGTACTCTTTGTACACGATATGAACCTCCCAATGTTCAATATGTACTCTCAACAAAGTAAGCTACACAACTTCATTAGAAAAATTCAATACTGGCTTACATTAAACAAATCAATGAAATGTGAATATATTGTTACTAACTCCCAAACCTCTCTAGATGATTTCCTCAAATACTACACTAAATATCCAAAGGAAAGGACATGCGTCTCATATCTAGGTGCAGATATGGAAGAGAAAGAAGTAGATATTTCTAATGTATTACCAAAAGATTACAAAGAAAAGAAATATGTAATATATCTTGGCGGAGCACTCAACTGGACTAAGAACACAGATGGAGTCATAAAAGGATATGCAGAATTCTTGAAGCTATTAGATCCAAAACAAAAACAACCATATTTAGTAATCTCAGGAAAAATATTTAAGGATGAAAGTAAGAAAGAAGTACAAGAATTCCAGAGACTCATATCTGAGTTAGGAATTCAGGATAAGGTAATTTTTACAGGATTTTACAAAGATGAAGAAAAGTATTCCTTACTTAAAAATGCCTTTGCCTTTATGCATCTTGCACTCTATGAGGGCTTTGGAATATCTCCATTAGAAGCTATACGTGCTAAAACTCCAACAGTAATTCATGAGAGTAATGTATACAAAGAGGTATTTAAAGATATGGCAATATTTGTAAATGGAAAAGATCAAAAAGAAGTCGGAAAAACTCTTTACGACATATATACCAATCCAAGTAAGTACAAAGAAAGAGTTGAGAAAGCATATATTCTGTCTAAGAAGTACTCATGGGAGGAGACTGCCAAGAAAACACATAACGTATTTGAAATATTAAACAAAGAAAATGATTAATATATTACTTTACATACTACTAGGAATCATTGCTTTGGCTGGCCTTGTCCTAACCGTTATAAACCTTCCAGGTATCTGGCTCATCTTTGGTGCTACACTCGTAGCAGGAATAATGGATAAGTTCCAAAACCTAACACCACTCATATTACTTATTCTCTTCTTCCTTTGCTTAGCTTCAACCTTTGCAGACAATATTGCTGCAGCATTAGGAGCAAAGAAATTCGGAGGAACAGGATGGGGAATGGCAGGAGCAGTAATTGGAGGAATAGCCGGAATGTTCATTGGTGGTATATGGGGAATATTCTTAGGCCCACTTGTGGGAGCAGTGCTTTTTGAAATGCTTTTTGCTAAGAAAGATATGGCAACAAGCCTAAAAGCAGGTTGGGGAATGTTCATAGGAATACTGATAAGTATGATATTAAAACTAGGATTGAGTGTAGGCATAATAATATTCACTATAACAAGGATAACTTAATCCTTTTGAACTTCATCTCACATTGTGATAGATTAGGAACATTGTAATTTGAAATCCCATAAATATGATAAAACTTCATAATATTAAAAAGAGCTATTTTCTCGGCAAAACCGAAATACCAGTATTAAGAGATATAGATTTAGAAATCCAAGATGGTGAATTTGTTGCCCTTATGGGCCCTTCTGGATCAGGCAAATCAACTCTCTTAGCCATACTCTCGTGTATAGATACACCAACATCAGGAGAATTTATGTTAGATAACAGAGATATTGCAGGAGTAAGTGAAAACAATCTTGCAGATATTAGAAATAGAGAAATAGGAGTGGTATTTCAGGCATTCAACCTAATACCAAGTCTAAATGCATTACAAAATGTAGAAGCACCCCTATTCGCATCATCAGTAAAAATCTCCAGAAAAGAAATTCGAGAAAGAGCTTTGGAAATGTTAGAAAAAGTCGGACTCTCAGACAGAGCAAAGCACAGACCAGAAGAAATGTCCGGTGGTCAGCAACAGAGAGTAGCTATAGCTAGAGCATTAATTACAAATCCAAGACTATTAATTGCAGACGAGCCAACAGGTAATCTTGATTCAACAACAGGTGAAAAGGTTTTGGATCTTTTCATAAAGTTACATAAGGAATTAGGTATAACCTTGATAATAGCGACACATGACAAAAGCATTGCTTCAAAGGCAGATAGAACAATTAATATTGTTGACGGAAAAGTAGTATGTTAGATTTTGCATTCCACAAAATTATATCTTCCCTAAAATCATTGGGAATTACAGCAGTAATAATATCGTTAGCAGTATTCTTTTCTGCATTCTCATCAATGGCATTACTTACAATGTCGGATCAATTCTTGGGTGTTACAGTTAAAGATCCAGAGATAAGTTTTGGAGGAGATGTGACAGTAAATGCGGATAAAATTACCCTGGGAAAGTTAGAACTTGAACTACAAGATTTAAAAACTTCGGGAAAGATTACGCAGATGACTCAAAGAGGTCGAATATATGGAATCTCAGTACAAAGTAGCAAAGTTAAGGAATTGATGATGATGAACCTAGTAGGAATAAATGATAGTACATATCCATTGTACGGATATGTAAATGTAGAGGGTGGATTGTATAACAGTGTTAAAGAATTAAATACAATCTCAATATCTGAGGATTTAGCAACTAAACTAGAGGTTAATGTTGGGGATACCATACAGGTCTTACCTTCAAATATCTTTGAATCAAAATCTCTTAAAGTTGCAAGCATAATTGAGGATACAAATATTGGTGCAGGACAAGCATACGTCAATATGGATACCATGGATATGTTTGGATATTCAAGCAAAAGCCTATTAATTCGAGGAGAGGAGAAAGCAATCGAGGAAAAGCTTAATAGTTTCTTTACACCAGAAGATTCCGCTGGTATGTACCAGAGTCTTACAGGGTATATTGATAGCCAAAAGAAGAGCTCACTCGCATATACACTAGTATTTAGAGGCTTGAGTATTCTCGGAATTTTCATAGGTAGTATGGGTATAGCGTCTTCTATGCAGGTAATCATATCGAGAAGAAAACGAGAAATTGGAATAATGAAAGCAATTGGGTATACAGAGAAAAATATAACTCTACTTTACCTTCTTGAACTTTTAGTTCTAGCATTGCCGGGTATACTTTTAGGCATTGTAGGTGGTTACTTCCTTTCAAGATATATATTGAATCTGTTTACTACTGTTGGCATTAATATTGCATTTGAAACTGCATTGAACTGGAAGGTTGCAGGGATTACATTCTTAGCTTCATTAGGATCTGCTTTAATATTTGGCTTCTATTCAATTTCTAAATTCGCATCCTTCAGTATTGTTGATGCATTGAGAGAAAATTCTAATGGTAAAGGAAAGGGTAAGTGGAAGAACTTTTTGTTAATAGCTATCATAGCAATATTGTTTGCAGGTATTAGTGTATTAATAACTGGGGACTGGAAATATGGATTAATAGCCGTTGGAGTTGCAGGTGCTGGAACTTTGATATTTAGTTTAATATTCCAATTCATATTCTGGTTAATTCTTCGATTACCACTTAATACTGGAAATACATTTGAAATGGCATGGATTAACTTAAGGAATAGCTACAAGAAAAATATCTTAGCTGTGATGGCTATATTTATTGGTATAACTGCAATTGGATTCATAATCTGTTTGATTAAAACAAGTAAAGAGGAAATGTCTTCTCAAACAATTGATCTAAAAAGTACTGTAAATGTTGTTTCTGTACGTGACTATGACTCCAATACTCAGTTGGTGGATGTGTTGAAAAACAACAGTTTAAATTATGAAATTGAGTATGTTAAGGTGCTCAGTATGGAGGAACCGCCATATTTTTACAATGCATCTGGGAGAGATATTAGTGATAAATATTTAGATATAAATATTACTGAAGGGAGTTTAAAGGAAGGTAAATATGCAGTTATCCCTGATAGCCTTAAGGAAGGTGGTATATATGCGATTGGTCAAATGATTTCAATTACTAATGTCGGAGATTTCGAAATTAGTGGTTACTACACTTCTAAGACACAACAATCGAGTACTGAAGGTGGAATGAGCTATTCAATAATCCCTGATATGCCTGCTGTGATTGTTACGAAAACAACATTTATGCAATATTTTAAAGCAAATGTAAAAGAGGTTGCACTAGTAGTGACAGATTCGAATACCGAAGAGAAGGCCGTTAACGTATTGAATGGTATCGATGGAAATGTTGTTCTAAGTACCAAAGCAACTGAGGATTACATGAATTCTATGTTTGATATGATTACTAAGATGGTATTTTCTGTCGCAGGATTAGCATTACTTGCGGGGGGTATCCTTCTACTTAATTCTACATCATTGGAAATTATATCCAGAAAACGATCATTTGGATTACTAAAAGTTGTCGGCTTTATGAACAGACAAGTTAAAGCAATGCTCTTCTTAGAATATGGATTGATATTCATAATAACCTTTGCAATATCTTACCTTACCGTATGGGGTGGGGTAACGATATTAAGTAAATACAGTGAACAAATATTTGGTTACAAATATACTATCTTGTTTGCTGGATCTGATGTTTTGTACCTTATGCTAGGTTTTGGAGTACTGATATTTGTATTAATATGGTCTGTAGCTATTAAATACCTAAATACGAGACCAGTTGAAGTCTTAAGATACGAATAGAGTATTTAAATAGCTCTCTTGTGTCATAATTCAGAGATACATTTCCGAGAACATCTGTTTGAACATATAGTGTCATATTTTCAAGATTGCTAGAATATATATTCTTTGGTTCATCAATCTCTTTCATATCTCCACTTTCTATGGATATCTCGTAGTAGTGTTGTTCTAGAAAATCCATTGCTGTCATCGCAATTATCTTGTCTCCTTTTAGTAATATCGGTCGTATAGTTGGAAAAAATCTTAATTCTTTCCCATCAATCGTAAATATCGTTGAAAACTCTTCCTTAGAATTGATTAAAAAATGCTCAATTCCACATAACACAATACCTTTGTTTCTATCCAATCCTACAAATTCATTTGGTTTCCTTGTACCAATATTCTCTAACGTTTTCTCAGCAATATCGTATTCAAATATATCTGCATCTTTTACAAAAATTACATGATCCATATCTTTCCAGATAACCTGTTGGGGATTAACAATATTGGGTATCAACCCTCTGTGAGGTTGCCCAGAAATCAATTCAAAAGCCATACCAATTACTATGAGGAACTTGTCCATAAGCATATAGTTTTAAATTAAAATGTAGGATGTGGATTGTCTCCACTCAATCTCCCGGGATTAGACTTTGCATTCAAAGTAAGTACCTTACTCCAATCAGCAGCAATGTAATCCACAGGATTAACATGAGTACTCTGACTTCTTCCTAACCTTGTTTCAAAATGAAGATGATATGCCAAAGGTTGGCAATTCCAACTACCCGTATTCCCAGATATCCCAAGGACATCACCTTTCTTGACCTTTTCCCCCACATCAATATATGTAGATTGAAGATGGAAGTAAGATGAATACATACCATTAGTATGTTTAACCAAAAGATAGTTGCCACCAGACAAACATTCCCCATTGTAGCTATCCCATCCTTTGCCAATAATTTCACCATCACCAATAGCTAAGATTTCTTTCTGTGTAGCTCCAAAATCAATTCCCGTATGTGGCTTCTGAAACGCAGTATTTCCATGCCATTGTGTAACACCAATATATTCCTTGAAAGGAAATGAAAATGGTTTTGAAAGCCCAGAAGTATTAACATTCCAAACCATGGGATCAGTAATATTTTCCTTAATAACTGTAGGAACACTTGTCTTCACCACAGGATTTAACTTTGTCGATGTTGTAGCTTTAACTTGTGTTTTTTGTACAACTGGAGTTGGAGTAGAGGTTACAGTGGAAGGAGTAGATTCAGAAATCGTAAAGGAATATATAACGGTTGAAAGCACATGCTCACAAGGATTCTCCTCCTTTGGACAATATTTAACCCACCATAAAATATTGTTTCCAAATTCCTTGGGAACAGAATACATAAAACCTGTTCCATTGGTATTTGGGATTGAAATACTCACTCTAGGAAAATAATTCTGAGTAGAATCAATCACATTTCCAACATCTAACATATATGTGTACTCTTCATTTGGACTAGTATTCTTCCATTGGAAATTGATAACCCGTGTATCAACAGTAGAATTGTTTTGGGGAAAGATTCCACTTACTTCCGCCCAACACATGGTTGGTAAAGTGAAAAAGCATATCAATGTAAATATGAGTATGGTAATATATCTCTTCATACCCCAAATATACATAACAGAAATGAAATATTTCTGAAAAATACAATACTTAATGATATAATCAGAACATGCTAAAAATACTATCAGGTCTCTTTGACTCAAACGAAAAACAGCTTAAAAAGATCCAACCAACAATCGACAAGATTAATGGAATGGAAGAAGCAATGGGCAAATTAACCAATGAACAGTTAAGAGCAAAAACTGACGAATTTAGAAAAACATTAGGAGTAGATTTCACCACAGCAAGAAAAGAATTTGAGACTCTAAGCACAGATGCGCTAAAGACAAGACTAGATGATGAAAAGAAGAAACTTTACGAAATACTCCCAGAAGCATTTGCAGTAGCAAGAGAAGCATCCAAGCGAGTAGCAAATCACAGGCATTTTGATGTACAGATGATGGCTGGATATGTACTCTTTGACAACAAAATAGCTGAGCTATTCACAGGAGAAGGAAAAACATTAGCAGCAAACCTACCATTGTATCTATGTGGATTAACCGGTCGAGGTGCGCATTTAGTAACAGTAAATGACTATCTCGCCCGAAGAGATGCAGAATGGAATGGCCATATCCTTAACTCATTAGGTATAACCGTTGGAGCTGTAAACTCTGGCAAACAATACAGATTCATAACAGATGAAGAAGTACTGAAATTAAAAGGAAGTGATGGAAAGGAATTACTCAAGGAAAGAGACGAAAAAGCTAAAGCCAATGGGAGATTGAAATATGACCATATGAGTGGAGTGAATATGGTTGAATGTTCAAAACAAGAAGTCTACGCCTGTGACGTGGTATATGGTACTAACAATGAATTTGGTTTTGATTACCTTCGAGACAATATGGCAAGAACCTTGGAAGAAAGAGTACAAGGTCCTAAATATTTTGTAATCGTTGACGAAGCTGACTCCATCCTCATTGATGAAGCTAGAACACCATTGATCATATCTACCAATGCTCAAACTGCAAATGATATGTACAAAAAGTTCGCAAATCTTGCTAACCAACTACAACCAGAAAAACACTATATCGTTGATGAAAAGTCTCATTCCGTATCACTAACCGATGATGGAATTGATCATGCTGAGAAGCTACTTGGGGTAAAGAACGTGTATGAAAATGCACAGTTAGCATATCACTTAGATAATGCATTAAAGGCAAAGGAGCTTTACAAACTAGATGATGAATATATGATTCGTAATGGAGAAATCCTCATCGTTGATGAATTTACGGGAAGAGCAATGGAAGGAAGAAGATACAGTGAAGGATTACACCAAGCGATAGAAGCAAAGGAAGGGGTAGAAGTTAAGCGAGAATCTAAAACAATGGCTACAATTACATTGCAGAACTTCTTTAGGCTTTACAAATATCTCTCAGGAATGACAGCAACCGCTTTAACTGAGGCTGAAGAGTTCTCCTCAATCTACAAGCTCGATACCATAGTGGTACCTACCAACAGACAAGTAGTGAGAAAAGATCACGTAGACCTAGTCTACAGAAGCGAGGAAGGCAAGTTTAGAGCCATAGTGGAAGATATTAAGGAACACCATGCAAAAGGACAGCCAGTATTGGTTGGTACAACATCTGTTGAAAAATCAGAGAGGATAGCAGATATGCTTGCTAAAGATGGTATCAAACACAATGTATTAAATGCAAAACAACACGAAAGAGAAGCACATGTAATCTCTGAAGCAGGTCAAAAAGGATCTGTAACCATTGCAACAAATATGGCAGGTAGAGGTACAGATATCGCATTAGGAGAAGGAGTAACTGATCTAGGTGGATTGTATGTAATTGGTTCTGAAAGACATGAATCAAGAAGAATAGATAACCAGTTAAGAGGAAGATCTGGAAGACAGGGAGATCCTGGTGAATCAAGATTCTTTGTATCATTTGAAGACGAATTAATGAGACTCTTTGGAGGAGACAGAATGCAAATGCTCATGACTCAGGTAGGATTGGATGATGAAACACCAATTGAAGTTGGGATATTAGGTAGAACAATTGAAAATGCACAAAAGAAAGTAGAAGCCTACAACTATGATATTCGTAAAAATTTGGTTGAATATGATGATGTATTAAATCAACAGAGAGAAATCATATATACCATTAGAAGAAAACTTTTACAGGCAGATACTACAGAGAAATTTGAAATATCAGCAAAGACATTGAAGCATGATCTTGAAGTAGTAAAAGCATTAGATATTGATACATTGCAAGACAGTTTTGATGGATTCTCATTTGCTAGGGAAGAAAGTTGGAGAACACCAGAACTAGATTCTCTACAATATATATTCTCACCATTGGAGAAATGGATATTAAAGAAGGAATTAGAATATGTAGAATATCTCTTTGCATCTGAGTTACAAGATGATGATGAGATAGATAACGTGGAAGAGAGAAAGTTGTATGTACAGATTAAAAATCTTCTAACAGATGAAATATTTGATGTAGTAGTTAAACAACTAGGATTCAAAGATCAGGTTGAAATGTTTAGACATTTGGAATCATTGAACAAGGTAGAAAAGTTAACAGTTATCAAGAGGATGGTAGCAATAGCTATGATATTACATGTATATTCCATCGGAGCAGAGCCAATGAAAGCTCTTGCTAGAATGTTAATCCTTGAGGCATATGACAAATTCTGGATGGAGCACTTAGACACAATGGCTGATTTAAGAGAAGGTATTTCACTTCGAAATCTTGCTCAAAGAGATCCATTAGTAGAATACAAAAATGAGGGCTTCCAAATGTTTGATGATATGCTCAAAAAGATTGATGAATCGGTATCTACAAGATTCTTTAGAGTAAGGTTGGTGCAAAAGCAAGAACAAATTCCAGTTAAAACTAATGACCAAGAAGACAAAAGACCTGGCAAAACAGTTGGGCAGAAAACTATAACAAAGAACAAAAAAGTTGGTCGTAATGACCCTTGTCCTTGTGGTAGTGGCAAAAAATACAAGAAATGTTGCTTCCCAAAGTATGAGTAGTTTATGCCCTCTATGGGTTTATTGACACTTTCCTCACAAAACATATACTATTGGAATATAACAAGTTGTATCCATAACTCTAATGCCAGACAAAAAGAAAATTACAAAAGACCAGTTAGTAACTACACATAAGAGTGTACATGTAGTGTTCTTCTCATGTGCTCACTGTGGAGATGAGATAGAAGATATCAAGATGTGCCCAAGTTGTGGTGAACCAATGAAGGTTATAAATGTTGTTGAGAAATTTGGAGAAGAAGCAGAGAAATTCCTTGAGCAAGTTAAGAAGAATATGCCGGTTAAATCTGGTGATGACGATGAAGAAGAGGAAGAGTATGTAAGCATAGATAAAGAACAACCAAACATCATATTGATGGGTGGCGCAGATTCAGTAATAGATGATGGTGGAATTGATCCAACTGCACCTGATGATGGCGATGGATTGGATATCATATTCCCAAGTGATGATGATGGGGAAGAAGTACATCCAAAAGTAGAAGCGTTGGATGATAGTGAACTTTCGAAAGCCTTGGAACAGTTAGATGAGGAAGATGATACATCTTCTGAAGACTTTGATTCATTTGGTGGTGGAGAGGTTCCTGAGTTATAATCTTTCATGAATTCTCTTGAAAACTTGTTTCCTAAAGTAGCTATTGTCGCCGACCAGATGAATGGCTTTGGTGGAGCAGATCGAGAACTAATCTCTATACTCAAGCTTTTTCCTAATGCTGAAATATTCACCATTACTTTTAACAAGAAGATATATCCTCAAATATCCAATACTGTGCACACCAGCTTTTTGCAAAAATGGTTAGATCGATTACCAAAATCTTTAGCACGACATCTTAAAGTATTTACCCCATGGGCATATGAGAGTTTTAATTTTGATGGATTTGATTTAGTCATAAGTATATCGGCTGGCCCTGCCAAGGGAATAATTACAGGAATTGATCAACCACATATCGCAATGACCATGACGCCGCCTAGAAGTCTTTGGGACAAAGAAAATAACTTCAGAGCATTAAAACTTAGTAAAATGTATTCTGCCATATCCGAAACTATCAACGTCTTCATGCGTATCTGGGATATCAATATTGCAAAACGTGTTGATTACTGGACTGCCAATTCTAAATACATTCAAAAGAAAATCCAACGCACATATGGTGTAGATGCAACAGTAATATATCCTGGCATAGAAGAAAGGTATTTTGAGAAAAGAAAACAATCGCAACTTGATGAAGTTAAGAAGAAATATTCACTTCCCGAAGACTTTGTTTTAATAGTTTCTCGCTTGTATGATTACAAAAGAATCGATTGGGCAATTAGGGCATGTATAAAAGCAGACAAGAAATTAATCATAGTTGGAGAAGGACCAGATAGAAAATATTTAGAAAAAGTTGCTAACAAGAATCCCAATATTACATTCTTAGGCTATGTTAATGACGATGAGGCAATATCGCTTTTCAGATTGGCATCACTACTTCTTTTCTGTGGATTAGAAGACTTTGGGATAGTTCCTGTAGAAGCCATGGCAGCTGGCACGCCGGTATTTGCACTTAAAGAGGGTGGCCTCTTGGAAACAGTTAAGGAACATATTTCAGGAGAATTTTTCAAAACAGAAGAAGAATTATGTAATTTACTTAAGGATTTTGATAAAAGAAGATATAATAAGGAAGAAATTGTAAAACAGGCCAGTAATTTTACAGAAGCCAAGTTCCTAAATAACTTAGAAAAGTACATAACTCAAATATATGAAAAGGAAACTTCGAAATAGAGGAGCAAATATCAAAGTAGCTGTTGTAACAGATCCATTGTATAAACGTGGAGGAGCAGAAGATCATGTTAGAGGTATATTACAAGCATTTCCTAAAGCAGAAATATTTACGGCATATCATGATCCTAAGTTTACAGCCGAATACTATCCTCATGTAAAAGTACATCATTCCTTTATGCAATATCTACCGAAGAAATTTGAACTTAAATATCCATATATGGTATTTCTTCCAGGTGCATATAGATCCTTTAAGTTTGATAATTTTGATGTTGTCATATCAATTTCAATTGCTTTTGCTAAATTCGCAAAAACAAAAAATATTCCTCATGTAAATATTTGTATGTCTCCTCCTAAATTCCTGTGGCAAAAGGAAGGAAGAAC
Organism: uncultured Candidatus Saccharibacteria bacterium; assembly: GCA_964610125.1. GTDB lineage: Bacteria > Patescibacteriota > Dojkabacteria > SC72 > SC72 > UBA12078. The sequence goes on from CAZSUV010000001.1 coordinate 209,234, forward strand.
TTTGAAGAGTAAGGATAAATTAACAGGCCTTAATAAATTCCTCTTCGGAATATATGGCTCTGTCATAGAACCATCCTTGGAAAAGAAATGGAGGAAATGGGATAAAGAAGCAGCTCAAAGATGTACAAAAATAGCGGCGATTTCTAATGTAGTTAAGGAAAGAATAAAGAAATATTACGATGTAGATGCTGATGTCATCTATCCTCCAGTAGATACCAAACCACTACAAGCATCTAAGGCTATAAACAGGAAAGAAAATTGGTTCTTGTATTCGGGTAGAGTAGAAACATACAAAGGAGTTAAGCTTGCAATACAGGCTTGTGTAAAAGCAGGAGTTCCACTTAAGGTAGTTGGTAAAGGAGATGATCTTGATGCCATGGTAGCCCTAGTTCAAAAGTTGAATGCCAAAGGATTGGTAAAATTCCTTGGCTATGTATCTGATGAAGAAAAATTTGATCTGATGTCCAGAGCTAAAGCATTACTCTTCCCAGTGAGACATGAGGATTTTGGAATTACACCAGTAGAAGCTAATGCTTCTGGTACTCCAGTCATAGCTTTTAGAGAAGATGGTGTTTTAGAAACAATATCGGAAGAGAATCCTAAAACAGGAATATTCTTTGATGAATACAAGGTAGATGCGTTGGCAAAAATACTAAAGAATTTCAAATCAAGTGATTTCCTACCAGACAACTGTAGAAAACAAGCAAGTAATTTTGCATCTGAGATTTTTGTATATAAACTGCAAAATTATGTTAAAGATGTCCTACAGAAGAAGTAAAAGGATATTTGATATTGTTCTCTCCCTTTTGTTGTTAATCATCCTTTCACCAATATTGTTACTCATATCCTTCTTCATTTGGATAGCTGATCGTCAGGAGGTATTTGTTAAAGAACCTCTGAGGCTTGGAATGAAGGGAAAAGAATTCAAAATGTACAAATTTAGAACTATGATTCCTAATGCACACAATGAAATCCAGAATAACCCAAAATATTCTGAAGCAAAGGAGATATGGATTAAACACGATGGGAAATTAAAAATAGCTGAAGATCCTAGGATTACATTGATAGGTAGGCTACTTAGGAAAACCGATATGGATGAACTTCCTCAGCTATTTAATGTATTAAAAGGAGATATGTCCATTGTAGGACCAAGACCAATGTATCTGGGAGAGGTAAATAGGTATTTGGGAAGTCATCCCGATGGGAAGAAATATTACAAACGAAGATTAAGAGTAAGACCAGGAATGACAGGTATATGGCAGGTATCTGGAAGGAATGATATTAAGTTTAAGGACAGGATGATATTGGAGGCTAAGTATGCGGCTAATGTAAATTTTAAAGAGGATATTAAAATATTTTTTAAGACACCTTGGGTAGTATTAACAAGGAGAGGAGTATATGAATAAAGATACGGTAACGATAATAAAATCAGTAAACTATTCTGAGGCCGACAAGGTCCTAACCGTTTTTGGTAGAGAGTATGGAAAATTTACAGTCTTTGCCAAAGGAATTAGAAAATTAAACAGTAAGAATAGGGGGAATATGCAAACCTTCTGTACTAGTGAAATAGCCTTCTACGAAGGCAAGGGGTTACCAATATTAACAGAATCTTCTCCTGTATCTAGTTTGAATTTTGATGAACTTAATGTCGCAAACATCCGAAGAATCTCCTTCATGCTTAATAAATTTCTTCAGGAATATGATCCATATCCAAAGCTTTTCGATGCACTTCAGGTGGTACTACAGAAGAATCTAGATCTAGAAGCTACTAACAAATTAAGAATTAAGTTTCTTAAAGAAATGGGATTCCTTGATGACTTCACCGTTTGTAAATTTTGTGGAGGTAAAGAAGAATTAAAATATCTCGACACTATGAGTTTTGCCCTTGTATGTAAAAATTGTTACAGTAAAGGAAATGGAAAACCATTAGGGGATAATCCATATTCATCATTACTACTAACTAGGACGTTAGATAGATATATTAAGAAGGTTGTAGAAGAAATTTAAAACTATGAAGATAAAAACTGCCATCATTACCATAGTACTCATATTGGGTTTGGTTTTTCTAACAAAGACCTCTTTGTATGCTCAATCATTTCCTGGAGTGGGTGGGGATGTTACTGTTAATGCCAATATCAATCAAGATTTGTATTCACAATTAGATGTAACTCCAAGTACTGTTGAAGCAATGGAACCTGCCTTGGTTAATCTACAAATGCTTACTTCCAATGGAGATCCCAAAGCTGGTCGAACTGTAGTGATATATATTAACGGAAGTTCTACTGGTGTAACCATAACTCAACCACCTGTCTCAGATAGTAATGGATTAACATCAGGAAGTGTATTCTCTTCTGTACCTGGTACATACGAAGTTTGTGCAATGGATACAACTGAAGGCATAAATATATATGTACTAGATTGCGAGACATTGTATGTTGTGCCTGTTACAGCACCTGTGTTACTTTCAGAACCACAATATACCAAAGGAACATCAAATACACTAACTTGGACCATGTCTGGTCCTAACTCTTACACATACCTAATACAGGCTTCTACCTCTCCTACATTTACAACTATAGCGGCGGAAAGTAATTGGATTTCTGCTAAGGCATATGAATTTCAAAATCTTTCTGATGGTCAAATATATTTTTACAGAGTGAAAGCAAAGAACTCTTTGGGCGGTGAGAGTGCTTGGTCAAATTCGGTATATTCTGTACAAGATAACTCGGAACCAACCATAACGTTGTTAAGTTTAGATGGACTTGGAACTAACAATACTCAGGTTTGGGAAGCCCAGGATGTTTTAACATTTACATTGAGGGTAAAGGACAATACTGGAGTGGTTAGTAAGAGTTTCTGGTGTGTAGCTAGAGATGATTCTCCATTAGATTGTTTAGATACTGAATCTTCAAATGGAGATATATGGACGATATCTGTTAAGCTTGGTGATTTGGAACATGACACGAACTATTACTTGTATAACAACTATTCGTTTTGTGCAGAAGCAGTAGATCAGGTAGGGAATATTAAAAGGATATGTGATATTTCGTTGACTGTTCCTAACCCCGGGGTTGATGAGGAACCTGAAAAACCTGTCATTCCAGTTATTGAACAGATTAAAGATACCATTAACGAGATATTGGATGATTCAAAACAGTTTTTTGAGAATACGATAGGGAAGATAAATCCAGCTACATTGGAGCAACTTTCCATAACGGTAGCCATAGCCAATATTCTTTTTGGCATGGGTATAGTCATAAATGGGCTTGGTACTGTTCCATATCTTCTTCTTCAATTGTTCTTGAGTATTTCAAGCTTCCTTGGTTTCAGAAAGAAGGGCCATCCTACGGGTTATGTGTATGACTCAATTACTAAAGAACCAATAGCTCAGTGTATTGTAAGAATATTTGATCAGAATGGTGCATTGGTATGGACAGATGTTACGGATGGGAATGGCTTCTTCAAATCAATTCCTTTGAAGTCTGGAGAATATAGTATAAAGGTTGTAGCAATGGACTATGAATTCCCTTCTAAGATTGTTTTTGGTAAGGCTGATTTTCCATTGGAGAATGTATATCATGGTCAGGAGTTCTATGTTGCTAAAGAGAATATTCCTAATTTTTCCATCCCAATGGATAGGTTAGAGATGAGTGATCTTAGGTTTGTGTTTAGCCAATTTGCATTCGTATCTAAACTAGTATGGAAATTTTTCCATATGGTTTTGTTTATTGTTGGTTTGATGTTTAGTTTGTATGCTTTGTCTGTAGATAGCTCGTGGTACAACTTTGTCATATTAATTTTGTATATTCCTTCCGTATTCCTACTGATTACTTCTTTCTTAGGTAAACGAGAGAAGTATGGAATTGTTAAGGATACTAAGGGTAAGAGGCTTACAGGTATTGTACTTGGGCTTAAGGATAAGGAGTTTGGTAGATTGATTTCTAAGAGGGTTACGGATGAGCTTGGTAGGTTTAGATTCTTCATCTATCCTGGTATCTATGATTTAGAGGTGCTTAGTGGGGAATGGAAGATTGTAGGGGGGAGTAATCTTACTGATATTAAGAACAAGAAGGAGGATGTTTTGATTAGGAATATTACTGTGGAGAAGGTTGTTCCTGAGCAAGAGAAGAAGCCTAAGAAAGTTAAGACGGAGGATGTATTACAACCGTTAGAAGAGTTGTAAAAATGGTATTAAAAGTGATATTATACTCATGTTTGTGGGCACGTAGCTCAATTGGTAGAGCAAGCGACTCTTAATCGCTTGGTTCGGGGTTCGAGTCCCCGCGTGCTCAGATTATATATTCACAGGTATAATCTTTATTGCCCAAACCCCATATTTCTCTATCCCTTCTTTATACCCACTTAATGAGTTAATTGATTCAATTCCTCCTTCTAAATCTTTTCCACTGGAGAGTGTTCTTGTTGTTCCTTCTTGTTCTAATAATTCTCTTACAGTTTTGTAATGTGTAATTCTTAATACTTTTACATTTTGTTGTTCTAGATTCTCATTATTTATCAATGTTAATATATCGTCCTTCTTCAAGAGGTTGTAATCAAGCTTCTCACAGGGAGTATTTGTTCTAACCTCTATCTCTTTAGTTTTATTTTTGATAGCTTGCCAGGGTCTATCATTTATATCTATTGTGTAATTCATTATATCTCTTTCCCCATATACAACCTCCCCATTTCAAAACCTCTCTTCTTGTAATATTCTCTAGTCCCAATAGCAGAAATAACCGAAATTCTCTGTATCTTCTCTTTCTTAGTAATCTCTTCTGCCATCTCAATAAGTTTTTTACCTAATCCTAAGTGTTGAGATTCCCCAGAACTATCAATATCCAAACTCATAACCCTACCATATACATGAACCTCTCTGATTATGGAAGAATCCCTTAATTCCTCTACAAAGTTATTCTTCCTCTCCTTAGCATTAGGTATAGACAACCTCAAAAACCCACAAATCCTATCCGTCCCCTTAGTCTTGTAAGAAAGGAAAAATTCTTTCCCAGTAGAAGTATCATACTTCATAGTTTCCAACTCCAAATCATCCCAACTTACATGCTCATTCCGTATCTCTCTACTACGAATATCATTCATCCTCTTCCCTTTCTTCTCAATCAACTCCTCAGCAATCTGTCTAAGGTTTGTCTTTTTGTTACCAGCCACAATCTCCTCTGAAGGAATATCCCTAATGATTCTAGACAACCTACAATACCTAGGAGTAGTAGGCATAGTCTCAGACAAAACCATCAATAATTCATCCTCAGTATATGGCTTGTATTTACCATCCTCGTACAATTTAAAAAGCAAAGTATTCGGAACAATGGAAGTAGGATATATCTTTAACTCATCAGGACTAAAATCCTTCTTCCAAAGCCTTTTGTAATCATTAATATCCTTCTTAACATTAGACATGTAAAGATTAGGCATCCAATGCCCATGGATCTTAAAACCACCAAGTCTAAGTAATCTAATTGCATTCTTCACACCCTTAGTAGGCCTACCAATATGGTTGGCATCTATGATTTTGTCATCAAGAGATTGAATACCAATCTGGATTTTGGTAGCACCAAGCTTTCTAAGATTGATAACCTCATCTTCAGTTATTAAATCTGGTCTGGTTTCAAACACCAATCCCACATTCCTACAGTATGCATTCTCATTAATATGTTGTGCTTCGAATAGCTCATTAACAGTAGATAATGGTAATTCCTTTCTAGGTTGGATATATCCTTGGGTATCTCTCTGTACATCATTCATAGCATCAAAACATGTCTTAACAAAAGATATCTTGTATTCCTCTTGATATGCAGACCAAGAACCACCTAATACAAGTAATTCTACCTTCTCAATATTATGTCCAATATTCTTTAATGCAATGAGTCTGTTGTATACCTGAGCATATGGATCAAAGCAGTTACTTAGAGCTCTCTGTGCCCCTGGCTCAGAGGAAATATAGCTCTTGGGCATACTTGGGTCATTAGGACAGAATATACATCTACCAGGGCAAGGGTAGGGTTTAGAGAGTACTGTAACTGTAGCTACACCAGAGTTGGTTCTAGTAGGTTTTAGTCTAATTCTTTCTTCTACGGTTTTGTCCTTTATTCCAAGATATTCATACCCGTTTACTAATTCATCATGTCTAAAGAGTTTGTTTCCATCCTTAGGATATTTCTTTAATATAGTTTGTAATGTGTCTGTTCTCCAATTGGTTGAAGCCTTAATTAAGGAAAATATATTCTCTAATTCAATTTTGTAATTTTCGGGTTTAAAGTTCTTCATTATTCTGATATCCTTGTATTATCTAATATTTTAACCAATCTAGCTACATGAATAGACCTAAACTTGCAGAAGAGAGAACATTAATCTTGGTAAAACCAGATGTGCTTCAAAGACAAATCTTTGGAGAAATACTATCACGATTCGAAAGAAAGGGTTTTAAAATTGTTGCAATGAAGATGCTCAATGCAAGCAAGGAACAAGTTGGAGAACACTATATTGATAACGATACATATTCTATTGAAACTGGTGAGAAAGCTAAGAAAGGCGCGATATCTAGAGGTCAGGATGTTTCAGATTGGAACTCATTGGAGTGGGGAAGAATTATTAGAAAAAGAAATATTGCATATCTAACTGCTGGTCCAATTGTAGCTATGGTTCTTGAGGGGAATGGTGTAATTGGCGGAGTTAGGAAGATCCTTGGTAGTACAAGCCCTTCTGATGGAGATGTTGGTACTGTTAGAGATGACTATTCATTTGATAACTATGCATTAGCGGATGTAGTATCTCGAGCTACTAGAACGATGCTTCATGCTTCTGATTCTCCTGAGAGTGCAGAGAGGGAGATCAAGATATGGTTTAACAAAGATGAAATATGCAGTAACTACGAAACAGTAGCAGAGAAAATATTCTATGATTCTGGATGGGACAATATCTAGTTACATACTTAGAATATCATCAATATCTTTCTTTTTACTCTTTGAGAAAGCAGTAGATTCTGGTATTTCATTCTTGTTTAATTCTCCTCCGTTATCTAGGTAATCTTTAAGTTTTTTAAAATCTTCTTTTAGTACATCTCTAAGATTGGGATTGTAGAGAGCTACAGCAGGATGATACATTGCAAATACAGGTAGGCCACTTGGATGTTCAAAAGGTAATCCATGAGAAGCAGATATCTTCGCACCAGGTACAAATCTCTCAAATGCATGTCTTCCTAGAGGTATTAATATCTTTGGCTTTATGAACATTAATTCTGCATTTAACCATACTCTACAACTATTCTTTTCCTCATCAGTTGGTTCTCTGTTTTCAGGTGGTCTGTATTTTACAGTGTTAGAGACATATACCTCTTCTCTTGTGAATCCAATACTTTGAAGTAGTTCATTTAAAAACTTTCCTGCAGCTCCCACAAATGGTTTCCCTTGTAGATCTTCATTTTTACCCGGTGCTTCTCCAATGAATACAATGCCTGAAGTAGGGGGAGTTATTTCGTATACCGGTTGTGTAGCTATTTTCCTTAATCCACATCGGTTATTTACTGCGTAGTATTCGTGTAGTTCTTTTAGTGTTTGGAAATCGGTTTTCATATATATTGATTATATATGATTGTTTTAGAGTAGAGAAGTTTTTTTACTTTACACCCGACAGTAAATTCTTAAAACTATCCATACTTCCAAATGCATGAACTCTGGAAAGCGTAAGCGCATGTCCCGGATAGTTATCTATTGTAGAACCACAACTAACCGCTATGGTATATCCAGCACTAGCAACATATGACAAAGTCGTTGAGTTATATCCACAACCAGGATAGCAGAAGGAGGTTACAGGTTTTCCAGTAGCGCTTTGTAATGCATATCTACTTGAGATAATTTCAGCAGAGAGTTCGCTTGGATCTGATACTTTCGTTAAATCTGGATGATGAGCCGAATGGGAACCAATATCCATCCCATTGTCCGACATTTCCTTGGTTTGAGCTTGGTTTATACTAGATCTTTGGGAGATAATGTAGAAAACTCCGGTTAATCCGTATTCTTTAAGAATTCTATATCCATTGGTATATTGGTTAAGTACACCATCATCAAAAGTAAGCATAACTGTTTTTTGTGTTGGATTCTTACCAGTCTTTAAAATATTTGCATATTCTTGTGTGGAAATGGTTTTGTAATTTTTTTTAACAAGGTAGGCCATTTGTTTTTCAAAATCATGTGGATCAACATAAAGGCCAGATACAAATGAACTCTGTCCAGCAGGAACAGGAGTTATCTGATGATACATGAAGATTGGAATTCTAACCGTTCCCTTTTGCTGTGCTGTAGGGGTTACATCGTATGGTTCATCGAAGTTGTTATCATTTATCTCAAATGTTAATGAAGGTATTATAGTTTTATCTTTACTCTCAAACGTATATATTGGAGCTATGAATGTTTTGATTTCGTTGTTAAGATTGAAAGACTTAATGAGGAAGGATATCTGAGTACTAGCCTGAGCGTAGGTGTTTTCATTTGTCGTAAGATTGATTAGTTGATTATTCACTAAATCCTTAATAGCAGTTGGGACAGTATCACCGTATTTGTATGCAACGAGTAATCCAACTAAAGTATCTAAATCACTGATTTTCTTTTTAGTTGTATCACTAAAATTATCTAGTTTAGAATCTACTGATTCAAGGTAATTGGTTATTAATTGAATTTTATGAAGTTGACCGTAATCTAAATCAAGATATATATCATTGGAGTATGAGTGTGGATTCTCTGATGAAGCAACTTGGGTATTCTCCTTATTTATCTGGTACATATACATTTGGTTATTTATATATGTATCATATTCATTTTTTGATTCAAGAGATTTAAACCTTAATGATGTAGTTAAAAAGTTTAAAGTAGGTAGGAATGATTCATCGTGGATTTTGACAAGCTGTTCGGCACATGTCTCTTCTCTTAGAAATGATTCAATATTTTGTGCGATACAGGTGGAAAGTTCTTTTTCAATTGATGATTCTTTTCCCATTTCTAAATATGGAATTATATCCTCATTAGATTTGTTTTCTTTAACCATGGATTGGGAGATATCTTGAAGTTCAGTTAGTACATATTGGTTAAGATATGATTGGGGTATGAGGATATTTAATTGACTGTCCTGAAGATATTTGTACCCATTGGTGAGATTGGTTGTATCTTTGGTTTTTAATACTTCGGAATATCGTAAGTATGTAGTTAATTCATGTGGTGTAAATGCGCCAAAGTTCTTAGTTAAAGTATCATAATCTGTAGGGAGTATTTCAAGATTGGCTAACTCTGAGAGGGAAGTAGTGTTTGCATCCTGATTGATTTTTATATCCTCTGCACTAATGGAGAATCCTTTTGAGTTGTTATGCCCTTTCGTAATGAAAAGATTGTAGTAAAGCCCAAAGAATATTATGGCTAAGATTTCAATTCCGGAGAGTACACACAGGACAATCATGGTCTTTTTGAAAAGAATTGTTCTTGGTGATTTGTTCTCTTTCATACCATATTAGAATACAAAATTTTTGTTGTTTTTACGATACCCCAGCTAAATACCCTGTACTCCAGCATAATTGAAGGTTGTAACCTCCAGTCGGGCCATATACATCAATTATCTCTCCTGCAAAGTAAAGGTTATCGATGATTTTTGATTTCATTGTATTTGGATCTATCTCTCTTATATCTATACCTCCGTCTGTAACAATTGCGTTATTCCAATCTCCAATTTCAGATATGTTTAATGTTAACTCCTTCAATATATGGAGGAGTGAATTTCTTGAATCTTTAGAAAGTTGAGAAGCTTTTTCATCAGGGTTAATTTTTGAAAGTTTGATTATGACTGGAATAAGGGACGAGGGAAGTAACTTTCCTAATGAATTTTTTATTGCTTTGTTTTTTGCCTCTGATAGATCTTTGGTAATTCTTTCTTTTAATGTAGGGTAGGTGAGTGCGGGTTTTAAATCAATTAAAACTTTTACGGGCGAATTTTCAAGGAGATCTCCAATTTCTCTTGCGCAATCTATGACTATTGGCCCACTGATCCCTGTATGGGTAAAGAGTAGTTCTCCGAATTTTGAAAAGATTTTCTTTCCATTTTGATATATATCCATTCGGATATTTTTTAAACCTAACCCTGATAAATCTTTAACCCAAGATTCTTTTGTTGTCATTGGAACGAGTGCAGGTTTAGGTTCTATGATTTCATGCCCTAAGGATTTTGCTAATTCATAGCCATTGCCATTTGATCCTGTAAGGGGATATGACTTTCCTCCTGTAGCTATCACATATTTATCTGCTGTAAATATTCCTTTGTTTGTTTTAATTCCTGTTATGTGGTCTTTTTCACTCAGTATTTCTTGTACGTCACAATTGAAAAGAATGTCTTCTTTGATTAAGGCATACATCTTCTCTATGATTTCGTATGCATCGTCACTTTCTGGAAATACTCGGTTTCCTCGTTCTACCTTTGTTTTTATATCAAGTTCTTTATTAAAAAATTTCAATGTATCTGCTACACTGAATTTAGAAAAAGCATGGTAGAGAAATTTCCCATTTTTTTTGTAACTTGAAACTAAGGTTTTTAGATTGTCTGTATTATTGGTTATATTGCATCGTCCTTTGCCTGTTATGGCCAACTTTTTTCCAATACTATTGTTTTTCTCAATTAGTAGAATTTTCTCACCTTTTTGTTTTGCAAATATTGCAGTAAAGAGCCCTGCGGGTCCTGCTCCGATGATGATTTTTTGATATTGGTTAGACATTGTCTCTACTATGTTTTCTTCTTTTCTTTACGAATATTGCTATGCCAATACCGGCAATGATTTCTATTCCAGCTATGATTCCAAACCAAAGGTAAGGGGTTTTCTTTAATTCAATATTTTTCTCAACAATATTTGTTTCAACTGTAAACCATTCAGTTTCTGTAGGCATATATCCCTGTGTCTCTACAACAAGTTTGTACTCTCCTGGGGTTACAAAAAATTGATATTCTCCTTGTTGGTTGGTGTATTGAGGATTGGTTGTACCATCTTTTGAAAGCCAGAGTATTTCTTGATTACTATCCTTTGTGTAAAGAGTTACCTTTGCATTCAATATTCTTAATTCATTTGTACCATCCTTTGTATATACATATCCGTACGGATCAACTCGAAGAGCCAAAGTTATTGAAAGACTGCTGGTATTATCTTTTGATATTGCTTGTATTGTTGTAGCGTATGTTCCCTTTACACTTGGGCTATCTATTGTTGCTTTGTAGGTATCTTTTTCAGAATCATATTCCATATTGTAAGTCTGATTGTTGACAGTGATAATTACATTTTTCAGATTGGTAGAGTTATTAGTTATGGTGCTTGCGGGGATCTCAATCTTCAATGTTTGGTTTGCATAGGTATGAATATCTCCATTATCTGTTGAATTAAGTTGTTTTTCTTCTTGTGTGGTGACAACGATTTTTTGATCTTCTTTTAGATCTTGAGATTTGATTATTTTTGTTTGTGGTTGAACAACTGGAATGACTGGTTCCGGCTCGGAAGGTGTTCCTGGTTGAGTTGGAGCTGTTACTGCGGCTGGAGTTGTAGCTTGTGCCAGTGTTCCTGATGATTGATTCCCAATATTATCTAATGCAAATATTGTGTAGTAATATCGAGTACTAATACTTAGGTTGGTATCTGAATATGCAGAGAGTGTACCCTCGTAAACTTTTGCTCCATCAGTTGTAGAAAGAGGAACATGAGTATTATTCCTCATTAATATGACTTTAGAAAAATCAGTATTGGTTGGATTTTGCCAAGCAAGTGCAACGGTTCTCTGTGTTGGTGTAGCTGTAAAGTTGCTCACATTTGTTGGAGCGATGGAATCGTACTTTATGACAAAGGATCTAGTCTCACTGTATGTTCCTGCACCGTTCAAGGCTCTTACTTTGATTGTAGTTTCTCCTTCATTTTGAGCAGGAAGATCATATGATGGGGAAGTAGTGAAGTATGTATAGTTAGAGGTATTTGGAATTGAACCATCGTTTGTAATGTAGAATGTGTCTCCTGATGTTGAGTTAGGATCTGTCCAAGAAATTACAGGACCACTTTCGGTATTTTGTAATATGCCATTGTTTGCCCCTGTTACCTCAACTATATCGACTACGGAGGAATCTATTTTCAAAGTGTATTTGTAGTATGTCGTTTTGCTTGTATTATCCTTTGCTACCAGATGTAGATACCAAATACCATTAGTTAATTCAGAAGTTGCCAGGGTATCGTTTGCTAAGGCTTGTGTTCCATCTACTAATACATCTGCAATTGTCAGTGTTTCATTTTGATTTAGTAATTTCCATACTCCGAGGATACCGCTTCCTGTATCAGAAGCGATCCAATTAACGGTTGCTGAACTATCTGGATACCAATTGGTTTGTATAGGGTTAGTTATGCTTGTTATTGAATCAAATATAGGGTCTTGTGTATCGATATTTGCAGCGTATGTTGAAAAGGCTGTGTTTCCACAATTATCTCTTGTGGCTAAGTGGAAATATGACGAGCCTTCAGTGATGTTTTGGAAGCTAATTGCATCCTCAGATATGAGGTTTCCATCTGCAATTGTGGTTACAAGGTCTGTTTCTTCATTACTATCCCATATGTACCATGTGTTTTCTATACCGCTTTCGGAATCAGAGATAGTCCAGCTAATATTTGCAGTGGTGGTTGTATACCACGCGGATTGATTTGGATGGGTGTTACTTGTTAATGATGATATATTTGGATTTGTATTATCCGTTTTAATATTAAACGTTAAATCGGAGGTATCTACACCACCTGTTGGCATATTTAAAATATACAGGGTATATGTATCATCAATATTTGTAACATTCGCTGTGGTTATATCTATCGATATATTTTCTCCAGAGGATATTAAATCAGTCCATTCGGTTGATTCTTCATTTGATATTTTTACATCAAAATCATTGTCTGATGGATATATATTTGTAGTGCCAAAATATATTACTTTAACCCCAGAGAAGGTGAGTACTTGATTTGAGCCTATCCAATCCCCTGAAGTAATTTGATTGGTTTGTGCATCTGTTACTGTGAGTGTTCCTATGAATGTTAATCTGTTCTCATATTTATATGTTGTAGCATTGTAACTGTATATACTTTCAGCAGCGGCCTTGTCCAATGCTTTTACCCCATATTGTATGCTAGTTCCTCGGGTCCAGTTCCAGTTTGAAGTAACATGCCATGTAACTGTAATGTCATTTGCTGTAGGTGACCCAATTGTAGTGTCGTATGTAATCCCTGAGATATATTCAGATCCAGATACGGGAGTTGGGAACTGTCCAGTTTGATTTGAACCTGTTGGGGTTATGTAATATTCAATATCTGTTCCAGCGGGATTTTTGATTTGTAGATACAATTTGTCTAAATCAGCTGCACCATTGATATCTGAATATTTTGTTTGAATGGTTAATGCTTTTCCAGCATAGATATCCTCTGCTCCTGTGATATCTGCGTTTAGTGCAGTAGGGGCATAGTTCATTGTAAATTGAGCCGTAGTGGACCAGTTACTTTCATTCTGATATGTGTTACTGTCCCAGAACTTCATTCTCCAGTAATATGTAGCACCTGGTTGTAAGGCTGTTCCTGCGTATGAAATATCTTGTGATTTACTTCCATTTGCAACCGCAGGTACGAGGGATGTTTTTGTAGAATCCCACATAACTGTGCCTGTAAACGAGGAGTTAGTATTTACCTGGATTTGGTAGTAGTTTCCTGTGTTGTCCCCATCTATATCAGTAAATATTGCAGAAAATTCTGGGGTATTGTCAGAAACTTGTGAGGGATTGGTACTTCCTTCTGTTTGTAGAGTAGAAGGAGTACTTGGGGGTGTATTTTGTACGTTTTCAGCTCCAATTATGGTTGCTTTTGATACTTTTCTTTGTGCATATATAACTGTGGTATATGCTGGTAGGTTTGAAACTGAATCTGATGTTACTGTTGCTGAGTGTGTATGTGTAGAGTCTGCAAAGTTAGCACCAGTACCATAGCTTGTCAAAGTAGCGGAAGGAGCTCCTGAGGTTATAGTTGTTGAATGTGTATGTGTTGCTGCGCCTCCAGTTGCTCCATATGTAGTTGCACCTCTAGCGAATTTACTGTCTAGAGCAGTAAATCTACTCCATCCTAATGGAGGTAGAGTAGAGGTTATGATTACGTTGTCTTCAGTTACATATTGGTCTGTGTTTGCCTTAGCAAATACCATATCTAGATATGGAGGTAGGTTTGAACTAGCAGAGACTGTCGCGCTTGTAGAGGTATGAGTATGTGTACTAGAGGCAATAGTCCCACTTGCTGCAGATGGGGTAGGGTATCTAATGATTATAATTCCAGAACCACCAGCAGCAGGATTTCCTTGCGAACCACCACCGCCGCCACCATTACCAGTATTTGCTGCGCCAGCACTACCATTATATACAGCATCATTAGCGCCTCTACCACCAATAGCATATGTAATTGGACTTCCAGTAATACTAGAAGTAAATCCAGGACCGCCAGCCCCACCTTCCCAACTAGTAGGGGCAGCAACACCAGGACCACCAGCCCCACCACCACCTCCACCAGCATAACGATTAGCGGCCCCACCATTATAACCTTGGCCAGCAGTTCCAGTACCTCCACCACCCCATGATGCACCTCCACCACCACCTGATCCACCACTAGCACCCCAACCGTAACCACCACCTATTGCTGTTAAGCCATTAAATGAAGAGTTTAATCCTGAAGATGCGCCAACAACTATAGAATATGATCCAGAAGCAAAAGCTACATTTTCGCTATGAAGTACTCCACCACCACCACCTCCTCCACCAGATAGATTATCTCCTTTTGATCCTGCGCCCCCAGCGCCAACAACTAAGTAATCAATATTTCCAGAGCCAGTTGCGGTAAATGTTCCACTTGAAGTGAATTTGTGTATGGTATATCCACCAGATGTAGTAATTGTTCCTCCAGTAGCACTGAGGGGTGTAGTTATAGTTGCTTGTGTTTCCGCAGATGTTCCAGTTACAACGTTAGTAGTAGTCGTATGAGTATGTGTAGCTGCTCCTCCTGTAGTTCCATATGTTGTATTTGCTTTTGGCAATACATCGTCCAAAGCACTAAACCTAGTCCAACCAGTAGGGGTATCAACATCAAACATAGATATTAACCCCTGAGAAATGAGGAAAGTATTTCTGTAACAAAGAATAGCATCCTTGTATGGAGGTTGTACTGAAGCATTTGAAAGTATAGTTGCTCTAAGACTTGTATGGGTGTGTGAGGTAGTTGTCCCATTAGTACCAGCAGAAGTAGATCCGGCTATATTTGTAGTAGAAATAGAAGACGAAGTTGCTATTGCATCTGTATGGGCATGTGAATTAGAACCCCCAGTAGTTCCATATGTGCTACTGCCGTACAAGAATTTCCCATCCAAATCAGATGCTCTAGTCCAACCGGAAGGACATGTAGTATCTGCATACATATATGTATTTCCACTCCAAGTTAGGGCATTACTAATAGCGGTAGGATTACCATAGTACATGTAAATTGTTTTGCCACCATCAGGAAGTGAGGGTACTTTGGTCCAGATTTTTGTCTCTGATGTATTGCATCCACTTTCAATCCAGTAATCTAAAGAAGTATTTTCATCACTATCTGTAAATCGTAAATCATTGCAAGTATTTTGTAGTTTTCCTTCATTAACCAGAGAGAGTGTATCTACAGTTATTAATACATCCTCATTGGTTAAGGTCGAGTCAGTATTCTCTACTGTAACGGGTTTTCTATATTGCCATCCCAAATCCATCCACCCAAGCGTTGATGGTACTGGTATCTTTGCGAAGGTACCCACAATTATAGTGGAGATGATTAGTGATCTTATTACTAAAAGCGAGAGCTTTAATGCTTTCTTCATGAGGCGTTTCAGTAAGGGCATAATAATCTAATGATATGCGTTTTATCTTTTCGCGTCAAGGAATTTCGCTTATTAACTAGGCCTCTAGTTCGAAAGTTTTTGGATCTATCCCAATCTCTCCTAACTGTTGCTTGAATACATCTAAGGCTTGTTCACTTCCGAGTGTATTGGCAGACCAATCTCCTCCTGCACATATTTTGTGATAGTTTTTGCCGTAAAACTTTTGCATAGTTTTTTCATCTGATTTTGAGATATTCCATTTAGGATAGAAGGAATCATATTCATTAATAACACTTGCATCTAATAGCTCATGCATACAGAACATAATTACCTCTAAACCTAAGGCATGACAAGCTTGGGCTAATCTCTTACACCCAGTATATGTCGCATATACAGATACTGTAACAACCTTTTCTAAATTGGGACATTTCTTTTTTAAATCTTCTATACCTGCAATCAAATTTCTACCAGCGGCAATAGAGTCATACATTATAGCGAGTTTTATATCTGCTAAGATTTCTGTTTCCTGTCCTTTGGGCAAATCTATTTTGTAATTACAAACTTTTCCAGCGATACCTTTGACGCCATTCTCTTCATCCTTTACATGGTGTACATCCATAATTAGGTAAAGTCTTGATTCAAAACCACTTCCCATATATGTATTTACAAATGGAGATTGGGTGATAGGTTCTCTGATGAGCATAGCGCTAATAGCTTCTTTGCTTGGATTATATTTATGATTTATAGCCTTCTTAAATTCTTTAGTGGAAGCTATGGTATATGTGGCTGCGCATAAATCTACAGATCTAGGCATTCCTAGATGCAATCTTGCAGGTTTTCCGTTATGTTCAATTAAGAGAGATTTGGTTTCTGGAGATTGAAGAACATTAATGGGGACGGAATTGCGGAGGATTTTAGTTTGATATATTTTGTACTTGGAAGGGGTATTTTTGTATGGGGTTTGTACTGATCCGTTGGCTAGTGTGGTCCAAGTAATATTCATATATTTCGGGTAAAAATTAGATATATCTACTTGGAATTACATTGTAGAGATATATTTCATCTCAGTCAAATATCATTTGATTATGCCCTATATACAACAACTTTTAGGCTTTCCCTGGACTTCACTTAATCTGGCATATCATGATCATGTACTTTTAATGATGAGAGAAGATCTCTAAAAAGAAATGTAAGCCTTTGAATGTAAGCAGCTCAAACAATATTAAAAATATTACTGCTCAATTACAAGCTATTTCTATCGGTATAGGTACAAGCTAAGTTCTAAAGACAAGCTATTATGAAAAACAAAATATTGGGGTATCTAACATGGATCGTTGAAGTTGTTCACAGTCCAGGCTGATAGCTTATGAGCAGATTGGTGAGTTCTCGGGGAGGGCCAATGGCCTTCCCCTTTTTTGTATATATAAGTTATATAATCTATTACTATGAAATTACTTTTAGTTGAGGATGAAGAAAGTTTAAGAAAGCCAGTAAAATTCTTTTTGGAAAGAAATAATTTTTCAGTAGATGAAGCTGGAGATGGGCAAGCAGCTTTGGATATGGTTGATACCAATGAATATGATTGTATACTTTTGGATTTAAATCTCCCAGAAGTTGATGGCATTGAAGTGGCAAAAAAGATAAGGGAAGGAAAAAATCTTGTTCCCATAATTATGGTTACTGCTAGGTCTCAGGTATATGACAAACTCAAAGGCTTTACTCAGGGTGCAGATGACTATGTTACTAAACCTTTCGATTTGAAAGAGTTGGTTGCAAGAATAAATGCGGTAATTAAACGAAGTAGTACAAACAAAGAAGAAAATCTGACATTTGGAGATAGTACAGTTTTTCCAGAACGAAATTTAGTGATAGATAATAAAAAGGGAAAGGAAATCTCACTAAGCAATAAAGAGATGGGAGTTTTACAATATCTTCTGAGGAGCAAGGGTGAAATCATTTCTTCGGAAGTACTTCTTGAACATGTTTGGGATAGAGAAATAGATATGTTCTCTGAAACTGTTAAGACACATATTAAGACTTTAAGAAAGAAGGTTGATCCTACTAAGAAATATATTAAAACCGTTAGAGGGAAAGGTTATTGTATTGATTGTTAACCACTTCACATTCGTTTCACTGCTTTTTGCGTAAATTGCTTGCTATATAAATTATAGTTTCTATCTCATAACATGGGTAATATTTTAGAGGTTAAAAAATTAACCAAAAAATACAAAGATGGGGATATAGAAGTTACGGCATTAGACAATGTCAGCTTCTCACTCCCTGAGGGCTTCGATTTGGCAATTCTTGGGCCATCTGGTTCTGGTAAGACAACATTACTTCAACTAGCTGGGGGATTAGATACTATGACATCTGGGGATGTCATCATATCTGGTCAAAGTATTAAGAATATGTCAGATACAGAGATTTCAGATTTTAGAAACAAAACCATGGGTTTCATTTTTCAGATGATTAACCTACATGATTTTTTTACTGCTAAAGAAAACGTAATGTTACCAATGTTAGTTGCAGGGGTTAATAGATCAAAAGCTGAGGAAAAAGCGCTAAAACTTCTTGAAAAGGTTGGGCTTTCTCCAAGAGCGAACCATTTACCAAAACAACTATCTGGTGGAGAACAGCAAAGAGTAGCAGTTGCAAGAGCATTAGCCAATGATCCAAAAATTATTTTTGCAGATGAACCAACAGGTAAGTTAGACAAAGCAAACTCAGAGTTAGTGATAGATATTCTTGAGAATCTCTCTCATGATAACGGGATGAGCGTAATAATGATTACTCATGATGAGAATATTGCAAAAAGATTCTCTCGAGTTATAAAGCTTGAGAATGGTTCAGTCAAAAATAATTAATATATTACTAACTTTTTAAAATGAAACTTAAAGATATCCTCTTAATAAATATTAAGAAACTCAAAACAAAGACTAAAAAAGCTCTGTTTTTAATAATCCCCATATTTGTTCTCATTACCCTAAGTGTTATTCTCTCAAGCCAGATTAAAAATATTCAGGCGGCTGCAGCTAATAGTGTATTTGGTACAATTGCACAAAAGTTTACCCTCATAGAGGTACAGACTGAACAGACCGCATTTGATCCTTCCAAAGCATTTAATACTACAAGTAGCGTAGAAGATAACCGATTCTCGGCATTGGATGAAACAACAATCTCAACAATATCTGGTGTTAAAAACGTAAGTTTGCAAACTACATTACCAGTAAAGAATGCAAAAACAACGGATCTATTTACTGACAAAACTGTGAACTTTAGTTCGCTTTCTACATTAGATACAACCGCAGCATCAATATATACCACTTCAGATTTTACATATACCGAAGGTGAAGCTATCCCTATTATTCTTAATGCTAGTGCTTTAACTACATCCACTGAGGACTGGGGTGGTAAGACAGAAATTACAATGGATACCTCTAGTATTACAAGAGGACAGGGTGGAATGGCTCAAAGACTTTCATTCCTTAAAACAGAAGCTATTACATATGACAAAGACAGTTTGATAGGGAAGACGTTTACAATGCAGGTTGGAGGTTTAG
This sequence comes from uncultured Candidatus Saccharibacteria bacterium, assembly GCA_964610125.1. GTDB lineage: Bacteria > Patescibacteriota > Dojkabacteria > SC72 > SC72 > UBA12078. The sequence continues at coordinate 228,726 of CAZSUV010000001.1, forward strand.
ATTCAATCCAAGATTATACAATGGATAGGAGTAGTGGAACTATGGTAATCAAAAAACTTACAGATGAGGAGATGGCTACAAAAGTTGAAGAAAGAAAGACCGCAATTTCTACATATTGGAACTATGATCAAATCTCAACACCAATAACATATACATTTGTTGTTGTGGGTATTGTTGATGATAATACGGCTAATACTACTTACGTACCTGAGAATTTTGCAGATACTTTAGTCAAAGACTATATCTCACATGAGATTAGTTCGAGAAATGGAACTGCTATTCCAACTACAGTTTTAAATAGTACATTCACAGGTGTTACATATGATGGAGTAGAAATCAAAACTAGTAGTAGTGGAATGATAGGGCAGATGGTTAGAAGATTTGAAAATAGTTCTTCCACGGGTAGTACAAATAACGGAGGAACCCCTCCAGAGAGACCAACTGAAGGTGGATTGGGTTTTGGTGGAGAATTGGGAAGCAAGGGCTACTACATTCCTGGCTTAATAATCCAAGTAGACAGTAGCAACAATGTCACAGGAGCGGTATCAGATTCTAATGTATATACTACATCTACAAAGTATGGGGATTATTTAGATGTGGTGATAGATAATGTGGTGAATAGAACCGCCGTTATTGAGGCTATAAACGATGCTGGTTATGCATATCAAGATACTAATGATGTTGCAGTATTTGATAAGTTGCAAAGTACGTTAAGTACAATTTCAAGTGTCTTTATGATCAGTTTCATTGTCTTGGTGAGTGCGTTAGTTGCATTTACGATGAGTAAATTCATATCTGAAAGTATTAGAGAAATTGGTATCTTTAGAGCTATTGGTATGCGAAAAAACTCTGTACTTGCTATGTTCATATCTCAATCCCTTTTGTATGTATTGATAGGATATGTAGCTGGTATTGGATTAGGAATTGCCTTGAACTTTGTAGCAGGATACTTGGTATCGGACTGGTTTAGCACATTTCTTACTGAGACAGTAGCTAAGACATTTAATGTAGTAAATACTGTAGACAAGAGTATTTTTAGTGGAATTAACTTCTCATCAATTGGAATATATACTGCACTCTTAATTGGTATATCAAGTATAATATCTATAATAACTTCTTTATCCGCTTCTAAGGTAAGTCCTGTGGAAGCTATAAAAAATGAATAATGATATGAAAAAGTTTTTTAAATCCTTAAAATTTAAAATGTCTTTGTTGTATTCAGGAATCCTACTGGTTCTTTGTGTAGGATTCTTCTTGGTGATGAATATCTTCGTGGTTGACTATATGCAAAAGGATATTGGATCACCAAGATTAGTAGGATTTAATAATGTTGGATTCATAGCGAATTTAAACGAGGAGAAAAAAGAATTGTTAAGAGAGTCTAGGCAAAATGATTTGGAAAATATTCGTTTAATCTCAATGTATGCAATGATTCCATTTGTCATATTGAGTTTTGGCGGTGGATATTTAATTGCAGATAACAGCTTAAAACCTTTGGAGAAATTGAAGGATGAGATGAAAAAGAAGTCTACAAAAAATCTTGGTGAAAAGATTGAGTTCGAGGACAAGGGGGACGAGATCTCTGAGGTTATACAGAGTTTTAATGATATGTCTGAGCAATTAGGAAGATCTTTTGAAGCTCAAAAGGAGTTTGTTGAGAATGCTTCTCACGAGCTTAAGACTCCATTAGCGGTTATACAGGCAAATGTAGACAGTATTCTTGCAGATTCTAAGATTCCTCAAAAAGATTTGTTTGATATGCTTGATGATTCTAAGAAATCTATCATATTTATGAACAAGCTTACTGAGGATTTACTTCTATTGTCATTGGTAGATGTAGAGTTTGAAAAGAAGGAACTAAATCTAAGAAATCTTTTGGATGAGGCAGTAGCTGACGCAAAGAAATTAGTGGATGGGAAAGGGTTTAATATTTCCTTTAATGATGGACATGATATTAAGGTCTTAGGTAATGATGTGTTACTTAAGAGAGCATTTCAAAATTTGATAGAGAATAGTATTAAGTATTCTCAGGGGAAGAATTTGAATATTGATTTAAAAAAGAACAGAAGAGATATATTTATTACATTTAAAGATGATGGTGTGGGGGTACCACAGGATAAACAGAGTAGGATATTTGATAGATTCTATAGGGTAGATAAATCTAGATCTAGAAAGACAGGTGGTAGTGGATTAGGGTTAGCTATAACTAAGGAGATTATAGAGAAGCATAATGGAGCTATTCATTATATGGATGGAAAGGGAGCTACATTTGTGGTTCGCTTGTCTCTGTAGAGGTCTCTGGATTTATCTCAGATTCAGGGTGGGAATCTGTTGGTGCAGAATTTATTTCCCTTTGTGCTCTTTCGTTTTCTCTTTCTAACCTTCCAACTTCAAATACTGCAGATTTCCTAAGGTTATCAACAGAATAACCAATACTTTTCGCATTTACTTCAAGGCAATGTTCCAAATCATCTGGTGTTAGCTTCCCATCTCTTACTCTTTGCATTGTTCTTGCAGTCGAGGTTATGGTATTAAATACTCTAGATTCACCATCCTTTTTTATAGTTAATCCTTGTCCAATAAAACCTTCAGCATCTGATGTCTCTCCGTAATTTCCATTGTGTATCATTATATTTATTAGTAATAATTTATTTTAAACGAGTTGTGAGCTACATTCTAGCATATTTTAATCTTAAACTATTCCCAACTACACTAACCGAACTCATAGCCATGGCTATACTAGCTATAATAGGAGAAAGTAATATACCAAAAGGAATATACAAAATCCCCATTGCAATAGGGATAGCTATAACATTGTAACCAAATGCCCAATACAAATTCTCATGCAATATCCTCATTGTCTGTTTAGACAAATTAATAGTATCTACAATCTTTAATAGCGAACCACTAACCAAAACAATATCACCCGAGTCTATAGCTACATCTGTACCAGTACCCATGGCAATCCCGATATCTGCTCTAGCCAATGCAGGGGCATCATTAATACCATCCCCAACCATAGCTACAATACCTTGATATTTTTCTTTTACATCCTGAATAACAGAATCCTTTTCTTGAGGTAATACATCTGCAATGACTTCATCAACGCCAACCTCATCAGCAATTCTTTGAGCAGCTATCTTGTTATCCCCAGTTAACATAATTGTTTTGATACCCATATCATGTAACATTTGTATAGCCAACTTACTATCCGCTTTTACCTTATCATTCAACCCATATATCGCTGATATATCCTTCCCCTCAATCTGTATGGCTAATGTATTACCTTCATTCTGTTGATCAGAAATATATTGCTGAAGATTAGTTGGAATGGAAGCTATCGTAGTTGCAAATTTTGGATTAACAACATATACCTCTTTCCCATCAACCATGGCTTTGACACCACTCCCTTCAATATTTTTAAAATCAGAAATGGATATATCATTTGAAGAAGATTCCGGTTTTGAATATTCAGCTATCGCCATCCCCAACGGATGTTCAGAATTCTTTTCAATGGAGTAGGCTATACTCTTTGAAATATTCTCATCCTTCGCAAAATATTTTGCACTTACAACCTTAGGTTTCCCTTCAGTTATAGTTCCTGTTTTGTCAAAAACTACAACCTTAATATTTCTTGCATTCTCCAATGCTTGAATATCCTTTATCAATATCCCATTCTTCGCCCCTCTACCAGTACCAACCATAATGGCGGTTGGAGTAGCTAAACCTAAAGCACAAGGACAAGCAATAACTAAAACAGCGGTAGCCAAATACAAAGAGAATTGTAAATCTTTTCCAATGAGCATCCATGTAACAAAAGTAGCAATTGCAATTAATATGATGACAGGTACAAATATCCCAGATATTTTGTCTACAATCTTTTGTATTGGAGGTTGTGAATTCTGAGCCTCTTGAACAAGCCTAATAATCTGGGCGAGTAGGGTATCCTTTCCAACTTTTGTAGCTTTAACCTGCAACATTCCAGTTAGATTAATTGTTGATCCCACCACCTTGCTGTCTATATCTTTCTCAACAGGTAAGGGCTCTCCGCTAATCATTGCTTCATCTACACTAGACATACCTTCAACTACAATTCCATCTATGGGAATTTTTTGACCAGGCTTTACTAGAAGAATATCTCCAACCTGTATCTTCTCAATGGGAATGATTTGCTCTTCTCCATTCACAATTATGATTGCTTCCTTAGCTTGAAGCTTCATGAGATCTCTAACTGCTTCATTTGTTTTGTATCTGGCTTTGGCTTCTAACCATCTTCCGAGGGTTATGAAAAAGATTATAAATACTGCTGCATCAAAAAATACATTAACATCTTTAGAAAAGAGTTGTGGAAAAAATGTAACAACAGAAGAGAACAGCCAAGAGGTAAATGTACTCAAAGCAACTAAGCTATCCATATTAAAAGATCTTTTCTTAATCGCTTTCCAAGCACTAATAAAAAATTGTTTGCCACCGATAAAGATTATTCCGGTTGTTAAGACAAATTGAATTAGGAAAAGTATATTTACATTCCCAACCATTCCTAGCATATCCTTTATCATTGGTACTATATTCATCATCTCCAATAACATCCAGATCATAAGAAAGAAAAATGGAATTGTTGCTATTGTAAGAAATATGAGCGTCCTCTTTATGGTTTTTAACTCTTTCTTCTTTAGTACATCAGTATTGGTATCTTCAAGGAGAAGAGTGTAATCCCCTATCGAATCTACAGTTTTTTTAATATCCTGAATATTAATTTTCTTCTCATCGTATTCTATCTGCATATCCCCAGAGGTGTAGTTCACAATTACATTCTTGATCCCGGGTAATTTGATTAAGAAGCTTTCAATGAGCACCTTACATGAAGCACAATGTAGGCCTTGTATTTTGTAATTTTCTCTTTTCATATTACAGTACAGTTATGGTAACAGGGGAAACCATTCCCATTGAGCAGGTAATTTTGTATGTACCCTTCTTAGGTGTGAATGTAATGATATTCTGTCCTGGTTTAAGGGATATATATCCATCAAACAAGCCTCTTCCTGACATTGATGCACCACATCCTTGTATTCCTTGGTTATCTACTACCAAAGTAGCTTTGACCCCTGCCTTGAGCGTTGTAGCTCCTGTGGGTATGTACTGAAAACCCTTAGCTGTGAGGTTGAGAGTTTGTTCACCATTGGGGTCAGGTTTCTTAGTTTCTTCTTGTTGTACCTGCTTTGGTTGAACCTTAATATCATTTAAACTTGGTAATCCTAATACATTGAATTGTGCATTTATATTGTAAAACACAAAAAAGATTATGAGTATTCCTGCTATTTGATTAAACAGTGCTGTACTCTTTGGTTTCTCATTCATCTTTATGCCTGAGATACTAATTCCAAGTAGTGGAATGAATGTTCCTAGTGCAAAGAAGAGCATAACTAAAGATCCCAGAAGGAAACTCCCGCTTGTTAAGGCTATGCCTTGGGCTATGAGGGTGAATCCACAGGGTATGAAGAATGTTACAGCTCCCATTGTGAATGGCATGAATCTACCTGAAAATTTGTTCTCATTTGATATGCTCTTGGTAAATGATTTTGGCATTGCGAATCTTAACTTTTGAGCCCATTTTACTTCTAGCATTTGCAACGCAAGAATGAACATTCCAATTGATATGAGGATGATGAAGATTGCTGAGAGAGTAGGGTTGTTAAATGTTACTGACTTCCCGATGAGCCCCAGTACTCCTCCAAACAATGCAAATGATACTATTCTTCCGACATGGAACATAGTATGAGGGATACTTTTTTGCTTTTGTGATTGTCCAATATACATATCGTTCCATTGCTTACTCATTGAGAGGAGCATTCCTCCTACAAGGGCTGCACAACTGGATATTCCTGCTACAATTCCTAGTGTAAAGTATGCACCTAAAGTGAATCCTCCATTTATATTGATATATTTTGCCAACTGTAGTTTGTCTACTACTATGAATATGGTTATGACAACGGCAAGTATCAGTCCAATTTTAAATACTTTACCAAGCTTCTCACTGTTTACTGTTAATGCTCCATCTTCTAGATGGAAGAGTGGGGACTCTTTTGTATCTTTTTTCTTTTTCGAAAAAGTGTACCCCATCTTTTCAAATTCTTTGTTTAGGAGTGGAATATCTAGTTCTTCTTTCCCTTCGTAATATATGTCTACTTTTGAATCTTGTAATGAAGCTTCTACAGAGGTAACTCCTTTTTGAGCTATGATGTATTTTTCAATTAACAATTCGCATGATGCACAGTGCATTCCTTGGACATAGATTGTTTGTTTCTTACCCATATTTATACACCTTACTATCTTAGTGTATTTAGTATATACTTAGGTGTGTAGTCCTAAGTCAAGCATTTAAATATGTATATGAAATCAGGTGAATTTATATCAAAAACCAAGATTACTAGAGATACCTTGAGATATTACAACAGGCTTGGGTTTTTAGTACCTAAAATTAATCCAAGTAATGGGTACAAGGAATATTCTGAGGATGATATTTGGATGGTTACCTTCATTAAGAGTGCACAGGGTATTGGGTTTTCTCTAAAGGATATTAAGGAGTTGTCTGAACATATGAAATCAGGAGAATGTAAGCACAAGTCTTTATTACCATTCCTTAACACTAGATTAGATGAGGTTGAGGAGAAGATTAAGGCATTACAGAAGATTAGGAAACATTTGAAGTTCTTAATAGAGGATTTTGAACAGAGAGATTGTAGTAAAAAACCGAGTGAATTAAAGCTTTAGTAATTCTTTAAAGGCAATTTTGTATTTGTATTCCCTGAGTTCATACCTATATGCCTTTGAAGCAAGATATTCATCACTTCCGACCAATTCATTTTTTACTAAATTATCTGATATATGTAAGATTGCAGTACTAGGTACATTGTAATGATTTGAGACTGCAAAAAGAGTAGAACTTTCCATCTCTACGGCTAGGTATCCTTCTTCTTGCCACTTATCTACATCTTCCTTAGTTTCTCCAAGCATAGCTTGGCAGGTTACTACTGGACCTCGATAGGTAGTATATTTTTTGTCTATATTGTTTTCAATTTCTTTACTGAGTTTCTCATCAGGATAGTGTTTGTTGTCTGTTACATTTCTTTGATACATTCTTGTGGCACTTTCATCTCCATATGTGTATGTGGGAATTATGATATCTCCTGCACTTAGGTTTGTTTGTAGTCCGCCACAGCTTCCAAGTAGAATATTCTTCTTGGAACCCAATACGCATGCAATATTTGCTAATTCTGAGAGATATGCACCTCCATATACAATGTCATACCAGATTCTTTTTCCATTTAATTCAAATTCTACAACATTTCTAAAAAATCCCTTCTCTATATTCTTTGGGGTTGCTACTATATTAAGCTCTGCAAGGGCATTGTAAAATGCAGCTTCATCATTGTCTCTTTTTCCTGCACCTGCAACTAAGAGCGCATCTACTTTGTAGTCTTCAGGGAGGTTTAATTGTCTAATCCAATCTTCTTTTGTTAGGTGTTGGTACATAGCAATATATTATCATATAGAGGGCAGGATTAAACATTATTGACACAACTAGTACTCAGATGTATACTCATCCTCGTGGAAAATGAAATAGGTAAAAAATTAAAAGAATTAAGAACAGTCAAAGGAATAACTCAAAAAGCTCTTGCAAAGAAGCTCGGCTGTACTGAAATCATGATTAGCAGGTATGAATTAGGCGTAAGTCAGATATCTATACCCCAGTTAGAAAAAATATCAAAAATACTAGGAACAACAACAAAAGAGTTTTTCAATGGTGATGAACATAGTAATCAAAATACTAGTAAATCTTCTACATTTAAAAATGCATTTGTTTTTGATTTAGATGATACCCTTGTAGATGGAAGACAATTCTGTGGCGAAACAATAGCTAGAGTATTAACCGAAGTAGATCCTACTGTTAATTTTGATCTAGTATGTCAGTTACATGAGAGTATAAGGGGATTAACCATTGAAGATTTGTATGAATATATTGCTAAAAAGGTAAATGTAAAAATTGATATGGAAAGGTTTTTAAAAAGAGACTTTGAAATACAACAGGAGAATATTGGAAGAATGGAATTGTTTGATGGAGTAGTGGAAATACTTGAATTCCTAAAATCAAGTGGAAAAAAAGTGTATATATGTACAAACAGAAAGAAGGAATTACTTATGAATGTGCTTAATGCTAACAATATTGCAGGATATTTTGATGAGGTTATTTCTTGTGTAGATATGGGTTACAAGAAACCTAATCCATATTGTTTAGTAGATCTAATTCAGAGATCGGGTAAGAGTATTGATGAGTTTATATATTTTGGTGACTCAGAGGTTGATTCTCAATTTGCGCAGAATGCTAATATTGATCATATTATTTTTGATCAATATATGAATAACAAGAATTTGTTTAAGAAGTTAGTAAATATGTTTCTTGAGAGACAGATTAATGGTGAGCATTAACTGACTTAAGAGAGACACTCGGTGTGACACATGAGTGTCTCTCCTTTTATTATTTAATTAAGTCAGTTTAGCTTATTTCTGTATAATGGAAATCATCCATATCGAAAAAACAGATTTCCAATCCCTGAGGAATTGCGATTCTAGCTTTTACTTCCGTAAGGGGAACATGCAGCCGATCTTCGGTTTCGCATTCATCTTTCATATATCTTTCAAAGATAGGGCTAATTTGGAATGGAAATTTTGTAAGCAGGGAAAGCTTCTTTGTTTCGAGTCTCTTTAGGCGGGTCGGAATACTGATGCATACCACTGTAAGGCAAAAGAGAACTTTTGCTAAAGTGATATTGTCGGTCCCAACTTCTACCTGGTAGTCTTCAAAATTCTCCTTGAACCAGGTTAGTGCTGCTTCGGATGATTGATTTTGTCGATTCAACCAATTCTCGAAGAGTGGGGTCCCATTTTCCTTTACGACTAAACACATATTTGTTTCAAGCCATGCGGAAATGGGTTGAATAGTACCTGTGACTAAAGACATATCGATCATTGCGTTTTTCCTCCTGAATTTTTTTAATATAACTTGCAAACAAAAGACCTAATCTTCTCTTTGCAAGCTATATTAGAAACGTATTTACTGACTTATTAAAGAACACTGTGATTATACTATAAGACAATGTAGAAATCGAGCAACTAAATCTTCCCTAAGATATTTGTAATAACTGGGATAAGGTAGGGGACAAATATTATTATTCCCAACACCACTGAAGCTATTGCACTAACTAATACACATCCTGCACTTACATCTTTAGCATATTTAATGTTTACCCTAAACTCTTGGGATATGGTATCACTTAGTGCTTCAATGACACTATTAAATGCTTCCGATATTAATACTAAGGCTATTAAAAATCCTACAGCTATCCATGCGGTGTGAGATATTTCAAGAAGTATACCTAAGAGTATTGCTAAGAAAGCGAAGATTAACTGTATTCTAAAATTTCTTTCATTCTTGATGATTGAGATTAAACCGTGTATAGCATGCTTCTGGCTTTCAAAATATGTCTTAGAGGTTGTGAAAGAGTCTTTCATTGATATATGGATATATATTATTTTTTTCTATTCATCCATGTTACAGTTAATTGTAATACTGTAGCGAATGATACCCAAAGCAAATATGGTATTTGCATATATAATATCCATGGTACAAATGGATATACTACAATCATCATCCATACTATGGTTATCCATGTTAATACAATATCTATAGCTGCTAATTCATTGTTCTTTAATCCAAACTGTATAGGGGTGAATAGGGCATTAAGTACTAGATTCAATACAAATGGTATACATACAAAAGAAGGAAGATCTCCATTCGAGGTATGTATGAATACATAACCAAAGGAGATGAATATGAGGATGTAGAGGACAGTCCAAGCTGGTCCGAATAGCCATGAAGGTGGAGCCCAATTAGGCTTTTTTAATTGAGAATACCAATCAGATGTTCTCATTGGATTTTTCATAATTCAAGTATACACCTTATATTGTATTTGGCGATAGATTATTTCCCTATCTCCCCATACTCCCTATCTATATATTTTGCTGTCTCTATATCCCTAGGTGTAACCTTACCTCCTACGCTAAATCTTTGTAATTCAAATATAGCCTTGGAGTAATATACATGTATATCAGGATGATGATCTTCTTTTTCAAAATGTGGTGTTAACTTTTGTATGAAGTTAATAACACTTGGAAAATCAGGGAATGTAAATTCCTTAGATATTTTGTCATCCTTGTATGTCCATCCGGGGATTTGGCCAAGAGATTTGTTTATCTCTTCTGGGGTAAGTATCTTTAAGTCTTCCATATAGTATATATGTACTAAACTTAGCTACTACATATATATTATACTCCTTTTTGAAATGTATATTGAAAAGCTGATATTCAAGTAGGCACAGACACGAGATGTGCCTACTTGATGTAACATCAGTGGAAAAGTTAGGTGCCAGAAAAATTGATGTTCAGGAACTCAAAAGAGCCTTGCACACGAATCCCACTCGAGAGAATTTGAATCTCTGGAAAGAGATTTTTCGTGTTGTTTTCAAGAAATTCCTGAAGCGGTTTACTTTCGGAACTGAAAAAGTCCCATTTCAATATATCTATATTACTTCCGCCCTGGATAAGAGTTGTTTCAACAAACATCTTGTTCCCGACAAAGAGATTTCCCTTTAATTCTGGTCCAGGGTGCTGATTGGTGCGTGTCTGCCAGGCGTCATAATCCGAGAAAATTCTGGAAACTTCTACGCTGGGGTATTCATTATTGATGATAGTCCAGTATGCAACCAGAGAGGTTACATAGTTAAAAACCGGTTCTTTCCATCCCAATGTAACAAAACCTGCTTGGTTGTCAAAGAGGCCCAAATCGGATTCTACACCATTTAGTAGTTTTGCTGTTTCTACGTATGCAGAGGTGATTAGTTTTGAGCGATCCTTAATATCACCAACGATCCTGGATGAGGTTAGGTGGTTTTTTGTATCGTCACTTTGACTTATCCCAACGAGATAATATCCATACCAACTTTCATTCAATAGCTTTGACATCCAATCTACTGTTTCAAATATATCACCGTTCATGGTTTCTCTCCTTTTGAGTCTTTCTGAATTTGGGTTGAATATATACATAATTAACAAGAGAACAGAGTCTCTTGAATATTTTCCACTGATTGTTAATGATCGTATAGATTATACTATGAGATATGACAGATATCCATCCTTAGGTTTAATCCTCTAAAGGGTATATAATGAAATATATGGAAAACAAAAAGAAAATATATGCATTCATAGATAGTCAGAATATAAATATGGGTGTATTTGCTAAACGATGGAATATGGATTGGGGTAAGTTTAGGGAATATCTTAGAAATACATTTGGTGTAGAGAAGGCATACCTATTTATTGGGTATATTGATACGAATGAGGATCTATACAAGAGATTGGAGAAGGAAGGGTTCATAGTTATATACAAGAAGGTATTGGCTGTTACTAAGGATGAGGTTACTACTTACAAGGGTAATGTGGATGCTGAGATGGTATTACATACTATGATTGAATATCCTAATTATGATTCTGCCATTATATGTACAGGGGATGGTGATTTTCTATGTTTAATTGAATATTTAGAGAAGAATAACAAATTAGAAAAGATTATTGCTGCTAACAAGAGGTTTAGTACATTATTACAAGGATATTCTAAGTATATATTAGATCTATATTCTTTGAAGAAGGAATTGGGGTATATGAGGAAGGGGAAGAAAAAGGAACAACAGAATGGAAAAACGGCTCTGAATAAAGAAATAACGGCTACACCTCATCCACAGTAGTACCCTGTGTGTAATTGGAACTTGACGAATACCGAAGATTTTGGTAGAATACTCTTATGGTTGAATATACAGAATTAAAAAACATATCAAGAATCATTTCGGGATACACGTTTAGAAATGCTGTTATTCATACTCCAACTGGAAGCTACCCAGTTGTACAATCCAAAAATCTTACAAAAGGCCTGTATATAAATGAGAAGGCGTTATCTTTTGTTAATTTGGATAACGTTAATACTAAAGCTATAGCAGAAGACGGTGATGTTGTAATAAGCGCAAGGGGAAAGTCTATCGCAGCTGTAGTTAAATCAGAAAGAAAGCTAGTGGTTTCATCATCTTTGTATCTTGCAAGAGTTAATAGCAATCTTATGCTACCCGAATTTTTGGCCTTGTATCTAAATTCTCCTGCAGGACAAATGGATTTGCAAAAACGAGCTACAGGAGCAACAATTAAGACAATTCTTAAAGGAGCTCTTGAGAATATAGAAATTCCAAGATTGCCTCTTAAGAAACAGGAAATAATAGTAAAAATGTATCTAAACATGGAAAAGCAATCTAAATTACTTGAAAGATGGCAAGAGATAAATAATAGATTTTTTGAAATTACCTTAAATAAGGTTATAAATAATTTTTAATTAGGGATAACAATGTCTGATTCTATAAGAAAATACACACAGCAAGAGTTAAACAAGGTGCTTTGGTCAGCTGCAGATTCTTCTCGAACAACTGTTGATGCTGGTGTATACAAAGACTATGTTTTGGTAATGCTTTTCTTTAAATACTTGAGCGACTTGTCTAAGAAACAAGAGAATAAATATAAAGAAAGATTTGGGAATGATACTGCTAGGATAGAAGAAAAAATGAAAGCAGATAGGTTTTATCTCCCTAAAAATTCTTCATTTGATTACATATATAGTATTGCGGAGCATGACAATATAGGTGAAGAGTTAAACAAGGTTTTAAATAGAATCGAGGACACAAACAAAAACAAATTAGGGGGTATTTTCAGTACTGTAGATTTTAACTCTGAAGCTATTCTTGGAAAATTAGAAGAAAGATCTAAGATGATCAGGAATTTAATATATGATTTTCAAAAGATAGATCTTTCAGAAGTAGATGATGATCTTGTTGGAAATTCATATATGTACATGATTGAGCAATTTGGTGCTGACGCAGGAAAGAAAGCTGGGGAGTTCTTCAGTCCAACACCAGTGGCAAGTCTTGTAGCAAAATTAGCTCAGCCAAAGGATGGAGATAGAATTGCGGATGGAGCATGTGGGTCTTGTAACCTTTTGATATTAACTGGAAAAGAAGTTGAATCTCAAGGTTCTAAGAACTATGCGTTGTATGGTCAAGAATCAAAAGGTAGTACATATCAGTTAGCAAGAATGAATCTTTTCCTTCATGGAAAAGACTCTGCACGTATTGAATGGGGTGACACATTGAACAATCCTTTGTTAGTAGAGAACGATAAGTTAATGAAATTTGATGTAGTTGTTGAAAATCCGCCTTTTTCTTTAAAGAAGTGGGGTGCAGAGAATGTAGACAAGGATAGATATAATCGATTCTTTAGAGGTATTCCTCCTAAGGATAAGGGTGATTATGCGTTTCTTTCCCATACTGTAGAAACTTTGAAACCTAAATCAGGTAGAGCTGCCGTCATAGTCCCTCATGGTGTGCTTTTTAGAGGTGGTACTGAGGGAAAGATAAGAGAAGCGTTCTTAAGAGAAAATATCATTGATGCTGTTATTGGTCTTCCTGCTGGCCTATTCCAAACTACTGGTATTCCTGTAGCTATTTTAATCATCGACAGATCTAGAGAAGAAGGTGGAAAGAACCAGGATAGAAAAGATGTTCTCTTCATTGAAGCATCTAAAGAATTTAAGGCTGGAAAAGCGCAGAATACTCTCTCTGAGGAAAATATTAACAAGATATATGATACCTATGCTAATAGGAAGGAGACAGATAAATTTTCTAGAAATGTAGGCTTTGATGAAATCAAAGAGAATGATTTCAATCTCAATATCACTAGATATGTTGATACTTTTGTAGAGGAAGAACCTATTGATATACAAGCCAATATTAAAGAACTAGAAAAGATAGAACCTGAATTAAAGAAATTAGAAGAAGAAATGAAGGAATATTTAAAGGAGTTAGGGATTAATTAAATTGGTAGTAGTATATGTAGAATGAATGAAAATGATTCGAAGATGTTTAAATATCCTCAAAAAGATCTCGCTGAGGCTCTGATGAAAATACCTTCTCTAAAAGGTATGGAAGTTTTTAGTACGACAGAAAAGGATATATTGGAAAATAAAAAAGTAGGAAGAATATATGTTGCAGATTTCCCAAAAGAAACAGGGAAATATATTTCTGTATCTGAATATGAGGATTACACTGGGCAGGACTTGGATTTGAAAATTTCTTCAAAAATTAATTTGCGAATAACATATATTACAAATGAGGATAAAATCACAGGGGTTGAAATATCCAAACTTTATAAGGGAAAGCTCGATAGGATTAATCTTACAACGTTGTCTTTTAACAGAATTATGCAACTTTTGTATATATTTTCGACTCTTGACATTAAATCCGTAGCTAACAAATCTCTCATATTAGATAAGTCTATTGTTGGAGATTCTGATCAGTTAATGAATTTCCTAGAGCTAGTAGTTAAAGATCCTATAGGCAGAGAGAAAATTTCTGAAGTTGTAAAGAATTATGATCTTATTAAGAAGGGAGACATTGATGATCTTGTAGATCGAAAATCTGCAGTAGAACTTTTTGAAAAAATACTAAACTCGGAGGCTGAATTTAATAAATATAAATTAGAAATCGGTGTTAAGAAAAATGAACAAGTTTGGGAAGATTTCTTTAAACAAAATGATTGGATACTAGGTTCTGAATATGTAGAGATTTTAGATCAAAGGAATATTGATGAAGATGATATCACAGATTATCTTTTGAAATCATTTGATGGATTTGTTGATATTATTGAGCTTAAGTTACATACTGCTCCATTTTGGACGACTGAAATGAATCCAACCGCGGAGCTTACATCTGCTACTATGCAGTGTATAAAGTACATATTTGAAATAGAAAAAAAATTGGATTCAATTGAATTCAAAGAGAAATTACAAAGTGCTTCCTTGGTAAAGCCTAAAATCACATTAATTTATGGAAGAAGCAAGGATTGGTCTTTAACAGAAAAGGAGATGTATAGAGTTTTAAATTCAAGTTACAATAATATTAGTATCTTAACCTTCGATTATGTCTTAGAAAGAGCAAAAAGAATTGCAGGAGTGGAACTTATAAATTAATGGTGGAGAAAATATGACGAAAACAAATGAAGAGTATAAAAATAAGTGGAGAAATATAAAACTTCAGAAATTAGGAACTACATATTCTGGCTTAGCTGGGAAGAAGAAGGATGACTTTAATACAGGAGAATCAAAATTCATATCTTATATGAATATATATTTAAACCCAAGTCTCAAAGGGGAAGCTTTATTAAATGTAAGAATCAAAGATGGAGAAAAACAGAACAAAGTGAAATATGGCGATTTGTTCTTTACAACATCTTCCGAAACTCCTGATGAAGTGGGAATATCTTCTGTATTGCTTGAGAATCTGGAATGTGATGCTTACTTAAATAGTTTTTGTTTTGGTTTTAGATTGTACGATTTCAATACCATTGATCCAAACTTTGCAAAGTATTATTTTAGGGGACAGTCGTTCCGAAAACAGATGTTTAGAATTGCACAGGGGGCAACAAGATTCAACCTCTCGAAGAAATATTTTATGGATACAAAAATACAAATTCCAACAACAATTAACGAACAAAAACGTATTGTATCTATATTGGAGACATATGATAGCTATATAAATATATTGGGAGAAAAGATTGATATAAAAAAGAAAATTAATAAATATTTGAGACAAATACTGTTAACAGGAGAAAAGAGAATGAGTGGATTTCCTGATGAATGGAAAAATATAAAACTTCAAAAGTTGGGTACCACATATTCAGGATTAACTGGAAAAAACAAAGAGGATTTTAATACTGGTGAATCAAAGTTCATTTCATATATGAATATATATTTAAATCCAAGTCTCAAAAAGGAAGCTTTGTTGAATGTAAAGATTAAAGATGGAGAAAAACAAAATAAAATTCAATATGGAGACTTATTTTTTACAACTTCTTCTGAAACTCCAGATGAAGTAGGAATATCTTCTGTTCTTCTTGAAGATTTTGGTTGTGATGCTTACTTGAATAGCTTCTGTTTTGGTTTTAGACTTCATGATTTCAAAACAATCGATCCAAACTTCGCAAAGCATTATTTTAGGGGACAATCATTTAGAAAACAGATGTTTAGAATTGCTCAAGGGGCAACTAGATTCAATCTCTCTAAGAAATATTTCATGGATACTGAGATACATATCCCAAGTTCTATTGCAGAACAACAAGACATAGCTTCAATTCTTTCTTCTGCAGATAAAGAGATCGAAGGCTTAGAAACTAAAAAGAAATTAGTAGAACAACAAAGAAAATATCTCTTAAATAATCTAATAACAGGAAATATAAGAGTTCCTGGAACAATAGGTAATAATTTAAACTAAAAGAATATGGATACACTAAACTTTGATGAGGCAAAACAATCACAACTACCATTGGTAGAAGTACTCATAAACATGGGATATAGATATATACCATGTGATGAAGTAATGAAAGAAAGAAGAGGCGATACAAGCAAGTTCATACTAAAAGACACGGCATTTAGAAAGTTCTCAGAGATTAACGGTTATGAATGTAATGGACAACAATACAAATTCTCTGAAGCCGAAGTGATGGAAGTTATAGATGAGCTTGAGAATATCCCATTTGAGGGGCTCATCGACACTTCTAAGAAGGTATATGGAATGATTATGCCAACAACGGGTGGGAAGACAATACGTGTGTTTTGTGATGGTAAGTATGACTCAAAAAGTTTTAAATACATTGATTTTGAGAATATTGAGAACAATGACTTTGCAGTTACTGTAGAATTTGAGGCCACAGGAAAAGGGCCAATAAGACCTGACATTGTAGTCTTTGTTAATGGTATCCCATTCTCTATCATTGAAAACAAGAAATCTTCAGAACCAATAGAAAAGGCATTAAGTCAGCAAAATCGTAATCAGCAAGCAGACTATTGCCCAAAACTTTTTGTATATCCTCAACTATTGATTGGAGCAAATAAAATAGATCTAAGATATGGGACAACAGGAACTCCAAACAAATTCTATGCCAAGTGGAAAGAAAGAGAACTTATAGAGGAAGAATGGAAATACAGAGAAACATTCAAGCAAAAAATTGAACAGAAGACAAAAGAAATAATCTCAAAGAAAATCGATACCGAAGTATATCAAAAGATCTTGGCAAATCTAAAGGCAAGCAAGAACTATATTCAAGATTTAGATAGAACAGTAAGCGAGCAGGATATCGCAACTGTTGGTCTATTAAGCAAAGAAAGATTGTTAGATATATCAAAGAACTATATCCTGTATGATGCTGGAATTAAGAAGGTTCTCAGATATCAGCAAATCTTTGCTATTAAGAAGTTGATGAAAAGAATAGAGCAAAGAAGAATTATAGAGACAGGAGAAAAAAGAGAAGGCGGAATTCTATGGCAAACTCAGGGATCAGGGAAGTCCTTAACAATGGTGATGTTCGTTAAAGCTCTAATAGAAAATCCTGAAATACAGAATCCTAGAGTACTGATTGTAACGGATCGAAGAGATTTAGATAGACAGATCAAGGGAACCTTTAACGATGCAGGTCTAAAGAAGAATGTAATACAAGCTAAAAGTGGTGAACATTTATTCAATTTGATTAAGGAAAAGAATTTGAGTGTTATTACTACTTTGGTACAAAAATTTGAGTCTGCAAGTAAGCATCGGGCGAATTTCGTAGACAAAGATGAGAACATTTTTGTTCTTATTGACGAAGCTCACCGTACTCAGGGAGGTCAAGCAAATATCGAGATGAATAGAACTATCCCAAATGCTTGCTATATTGCATTTACTGGAACTCCGCTTTTAAAAAATGATACTTCAGTCAAGAAATTTGGGAATTTTGTAGATAGATATACGATAGATGATGGATTGGAAGATGGAATTATTTTACCTTTAATATATGAGGGTAGGTATGTTCCCATTGTTCAAGATAAAGAAGAAATTGATAGACAAGTTGCAAGAATTTTCTCAGATCTTACAAAAGAACAAATACAGAAATTACAGGATGGCCTAAGAAAAGAGATAATTCAAGATAATCCTCAGAGAATTGCCGAAATACAATATGATATTGAGCAACATTATATTAGTAATTTCCAAGGATCAGGATTAAAAGCCCAACTTGTAGCTCCTTCAAAATACTCTGCAATTCTTTTCCAAAAATATTTTAAGTTAAATGAAGTCGTTAATACGGCAATTGTGATTTCTGATGAAAATGGAATTATTGAAGATGAAAATGAACACAAAAAAGAAGTGGATGAGTACTTAAAAGAGATCAAAGATAATTATCAGAGTTTACTATCGTACGAAAAGGATGTAATAGAAAGTTTCAAAAATAATGAGGAAGGAATTGAGATATTAATAGTTGTAGATAAACTTTTGACAGGCTTTGATGCCCCAAGAAATACTGTATTGTATCTAACAAAAGAGCTAAGAGACCATAACTTACTTCAAGCTATAGCTAGGGTAAACAGGTTATTTGATAACGATACGTTGCCTAAAACAGCTGGATATATTATTGACTATTCGGAAAATGCGAAGAATCTTAAATCTGCAATGGAATTATTTGGAAATTTTGATGTAGATGATGTTAAAAGCACCTTGATAGATGTGGATGAAAAAATACAAGAATTGGAGACCTCCTATGCCATTTTGCATGATCATTTTAATGGAGTTCGCAGAGATGATGAAGCATATTTACAATCATTGGCAGATGAAGCAACAAGAAAAGAATTTTATGAAGCATTAAATTCCTTTATGCGAAATCTTAGCGAATGTATGATTTTGCAGGACTTTGCTGTTAAGTTTAATGATCTAGATTTATATAGAAACGAATTAAAGAAATTTCTCAATTTGAGAAAAACAGCTAGTGTAAAGTATGCTGATGATGAGTACGTTGATTTCCAAAAATACAAATATTCATTAACAAAGATTATCGATAAAAATATTAAGGCTCAAGAAGCGGAGATACTTACGAGACAAGTTTCCATCAATGATAAGGAATTGTTTAATGAAATTCTTGATGAGATGGGGTCAGATAAGTCTAGAGCAGAAGCAATTACTTCACAGATACAGAAGACAGCAAATGAAAAAATGGGCGAAGACCCTGTCTTCTATAAGAAATTTTCGCAAAAGATTGAAAAATTAATTGAAGATATGAGACAAAATAAGCTTTCAGATATTGAAGCGTTGAAAGCAGCAAATCAGCTAAGCAAGGAGATTCTTAATAAAGAAGATAAAGAAATCCCGGAAATGATTCGGTTAGAAGAAGGTGCTGATATTTTTTATCGAAATTTAGGAGAAGAGTTCTCAGAAAGAAAACTCGATAATGAAATGATCATGCAGATAACCTTGGATATTGTTAAGATTCTAAAGCAAGAGAGTGTTGTGGATTGGCAAATAAATAGCGAAAGCAAACGAGTTATATCAAATGAGATAGACGATTATCTTTATGATGTTGTAAAAAAACAGATGGGAATAGAATTAACTTATGAGGATATGAAAGTTATTGTAGAAATGGTGATGAATCTTGCACAAAATAATTACCAAATCTTTTAAGTAATACACTTATGCCCAAAAAGACTTTTATATACGGTAAATACCGTTATGATTACAATTTGCAATATGAAGATCGTAAGACCACTGCAGTAACTGTTTTTCCAAACGGCAAAATTGTTTTGAAATGTCCTGTAGGAACACAGCAGGAGAAGATAGATGCTTTCTTAAAGAAGAAATGGTTATGGCTAGAGAAACAATTAAGATATTTCAAAAAATATCATAGAAAAGTGCATAAAAAGGAATATGTCTCAGGAGAGAGTTTCTTATATTTAGGCAGGCAATATAGACTAAACGTTAGTACTGGAAAAGAAAACATTGTTCATTTATCAAAGGGTGTGTTACAACTCACAACTACAAAAAAAGTTAGTAATAAGTCTCATAATCAATTGATTCTTGAGAGTTGGTATTTACTAAAACAAAGGCAGGTTCTTAAGAAAAGATACCGATTAGTTTTGAGAAATTTTGATTATGATTTTGTCCCCGAGCTAGTAATTAGAAAGATGAATAAAAGGTGGGGGAGTTACCTTCGGGATCAAAAAATTATTCTAAATCCTGAATTGATTAAAGCCTCTTCTGATTGCATAGATTATGTTATTTCGCATGAGTTGTGTCATATGAAGTATAAGAAACATAACTATGAATTCTTTGCATACCTAGAAAAAAAATATTCTAATTGGAAAGAGAAAAAAGATAAGCTAGAGCTTCGTTTTACTTAAAATAATCGATACAATATCCCCATGCTCTACACCCTAACCAAAACAAACAAAAACAAAGAAGTACGTAAATACAAAGTAGAATATACAATAACCTACTGTAATACCTTCTCTAAAAAGGATAAGGAAAAAGCATATAGAATAGAAAGAATAATAGATTCCTTAGGAGAAGATAATATAGATGAAATAAGTGATAAGGACTATAGATTCCAAACAGATGATGATAACGGAGAACACATATTAGATGGAGTAGTAAAGAAGGATGGACAAGTAGATGACCCTCATTCCATAGTTTCTCATACTACAACAAGAGATATATAAATACGCTATGAGCCTTGGTATAATATATCCATAAATATATATAATTTAATATATAGCTATTATGGTAAATGAAGCAAACAAAGTAGAAGATCAAGGAGAAAATTCATCTCAACAGCTACTAAAGAATATGATATTTAATCTAGAAGTAGATGGAAAATATTTTAACACTTGTCCTTTAGAAGAATTAGAAATAGCCTATGCACTCGTAGATATCAATTATGAAACACGATTACCAAGAGAAGAATACAAACCAGAGCATATAACAAGTGTCGTAAATACTAGTGTAGCCCCTAAATTGAACAATCTTCGTAGTAAAAGACCTGAGCTCGCTGACCATTTAATCCCCGAATCATTAACACACCTTTATCCCCTTAAAGCAGATGGAAAAGTAACGGAGGAAGGATTAGAAATATCCCCAGCAGTGAATATTGTTCATGCTTGGAATAAAGTACTTAACGAAATGAATACAATAGCTCATATACAAAGAGGAGAATTCTTTTTTGATGGCAATCTTGCGGTGGTATTCGCTTCTATAGCTCAAGATTTGTATGATTTCACAGTAGAAAGTGATGGAAAATGGCTTTTAAGAAGTAATAATAGCTTTTTAGAAGGTACTACATTTGTAGAAACCCAAAGAAGGTTAGCTGGAGCAAAGGGTGTAAATTCCTTAAGACATGTCTGCTATCAAGAGATGAAGTATATTCTTGATACAATTAAGACTGTGTATGCTAAAAAAGAGTAACCACAATCGGGGGTGATATAATCAATAATGAAAATATATTCTTGGAATGTGAATAGTCTAAGATCATGTGAGAATAACTTCTTACAATTCATAAAAGACTATCAACCAGATATTGTGGGTATACAAGAATTAAGAGCCAATCCCGATCAGCTATCATTTTTCCTTAAATATTTAAATGGATATAACTGTCTATTTAATGATTCAGGTAGACCAGGGTATGCAGGTACTGCAATGTATTACAAAAATACATTGGATGTAAAAGATATATCTAACAAGGTAGGAAATGAAATACTAGAAACAGAAGGTAGGATTATTAAGATCAAGGTAGGTGATATTACTATCTTCAACTTCTATACTCCCAATGGTAATTCTTCTGATATACGGTTGAAATTTAAACTCCAATACTATGATGAGATTCTTAAATTAGTTAAACCTATGATTGAGAATGGTGAGAAGGTTATAGTAGGCGGTGATTTAAATGTAGGTCATACTCATGATGATATGTATCTTAAGGATTGTAAAATGTCTGGATTCTTACCAGAGGAAAGAAAATGGTTTGACGATATGTTAGCTATTGGTATGGTAGATTCTTTTAGAATGTTTCAGAAGGGTGGAGGATATTATTCCTGGTGGCATATGAGGGATCCTAAGAGGGTGAATAACAATGGATGGAGGTTTGATTACTTCCTAGTATCTAAGAACCTAGAAAAGGATGTAAAGAGTGCAGGGATATTAAGGGAGGTATATGGATCTGATCATTGTCCTGTATGGGTGGAGGTAGGAAATGAATAACATCTTCATATATGCCTTCTTCAATTACACACGTAAAACTTCAAAAGTATTGTATGAATTAGATGCTGAAAAATACCATATAGATAAGCTATTTGTACCTAATACTTTTTCTACAAAGAAACTCTTAGAACAAATACCAAAATATAGGTATGTTATAGGGATAGCAGATAATAATAGAAATGCAAAAAGATCTAGATATGATCCTAAGTATGTAAATAGGTACGGAAGAAGAATAATCATAGAGAATGGTATAGAGGAATATATTTCTAATTTGGATATTGTATTACCTAATACATTTTACAAATATGAGGGTATTACTAATGGACCATGTAATAGGTCTGCATATTTAATTATGAATGAGATAGTATCTAATCAATTAGATACAAAGTTTGGATTCTTTCATTTGTGTAAGGAAAGGGTAGAAGAAGACCTTGAGGAAATACTCTTACTTATTCCCTGTACTCCCAAATCCTCCTCGATCAGCATTATCTAAATGGTCTACATCTTGTATATCTACCTGTTGTACAGGTAGTATTAACATCTGGCAACATCTAGTACCTCTTTCTATGGTCACAGGTTCATTGATATAGTTACGTGCCGCAAATCTATATTCATCATTATCTCCACAGTAATCACTATCTCCAATACCTACACCATTAGCACTAGTAATACCCATCTTAAAGGTAGAACTTCTATTAACTAATAATATGAAATATCCTTGAGGAATCTCTATAGCTACATTAAGAGGTATTAATCCCACCTCTCCTGGTTGGATAGTGGTAGTTTCTCTAGCATAGAGATCAAACGCTGCAGCTCCTTTGGTCTTGTATTCCGGTAATGGTAGCTCTTTATCAAATCTTTTTATTTTTATATTCATATTCAAATAATACCATATTACTACTCAACCATCTTCCACATAGCCTTACTGTTTGATGTAAATTGATCAGAAGACCAACTAGAAAGCTCAATAACCAAGGAGTTAAATCCATTCCCCTCTGCCCATTCCTCAAAAGTCCCCGTAATATCATATGTAAAAGCTCCTGCTGCATCGGGATTTACATATGAATATCCTGAAAGCTGAGAATAGGTATGAGCCTTTTCAATAGCATATGAACTATTTGTAGGGATTACATATCCAGCAGCTGAGTGGTATGTAAGAGTAAGATATGGATTCTCCCTGTACATCAAATCCCTAATATCCTGACTCTCAGGTTCTGAGAATGGAGCAGATCCCCCACCAGTAGGATAGAAATCAGTTTGAAGATATGTCCCAGTAACCCAACTAGGAGTATCGAAGTTCCTATTCAGATCTACCCCGTTAGCATTAAACCGACTCCTGTTTGTAATACCATCAGGATTAACAGTAGGAATAACTATAATAGTCTTGTCTGCGGGAATCCTGTCGCTATTGTTCTCCAACTCCGTAGCCCATCTATTCATCAATGTACGAGTATTAGACTCAGAACCATGTATAGCCCCAAAGAATACAATCTTGTTAGCCCCAGAACCGAAGTAGTAGGCATAGATACTTCTACCTTGTACAGAAGTCCCAATATACACTGTGCGTTTACATGTAGTCTTTAAGGTATATGAAGCTCCAGTAGAACCAATCAATCCTGTATTACTTGTAAGCCCTTTGCTTAAACTCACGGTATATTTTTGACAAAACCCGAGGTCTGAATCTGGATTGATAGTAATTTGATTACCCTTAAGGGAATAGGAATAGTTAGTAGCAGAATTAAGCTTAATATATGTTTTGACATTTTGTGCGGGAAGAAGGCTTTGATTAAATGTAAATACAATATTTCCACTTGTAGAGAAACCACTACCAATATTTGTACCAGTTATTTTAGGTCCATCATCAATGGAGAATTGCAAGATATATTCATTTTCCAACTGACTACCATCTAACCCCTTAAGGTCATTAAGTTTGAGAAGATATGTAGTATTTTGTTTGAAAATATTTTTGGGATATATGGAAAGAAGGTTCCCAAGGGCAGAACTTTCATAGGGAATATTGTTGCCTGCACTATCCATTAACTGGACCTGATAGCCACTCTCAATCTCCTTGTTTAGGGTTATATCTATTTGTCCTATCGATGGATTTTGTAAAACACTGTTATTCGGAATGCTACTTTGCTCAACAATAACGGCAGTACGGGTTCTAACGGATGTTGTATTTAATTTCTCAACAAGCTTGTCCTCATACCTACTCAGAAGGGTTAACTCATATTCCTCCCCCTGTTTTAATGCTAGAGAACTAAGATCACATTTGAGAGATGAAGATTCTACTATGCATTTAGCTTCTAATTCTCCTTGTTGAATATAGTAATCTAACAGTCTACTAGGATATGTCATAGCATATTCTAATACCTGACTACTATTTATCTCCTCCCAAAACATCGTCTCATTGACCTGTGGATATGATGTAGTAGCTATGGATATGTTTTTGTAAAATATTCCAAGATCGAAGATATCCAAAAAGGATACCCCTAAATTGTATTGCTTAGATTCGGGCAACAGTTCTAAAGGAGTGATGCAAATCTGCCTAGCGAATATATTGTAATTGTTGAAAATGGTTGTTTTCTCTTTAAATTTTACATCAACAGGAAATGAAGATTTTACTTTGTAGCCCTCTGGAAATGGAAAATATCCTTCTAGGCAAAACTCTTCGGTTGGTTTAATGTTTTTAGAATATTTAGATACACTTACTTGTCCTATGAGTAGTATCAGAAAAAGAGGACTAAGAAGAATAGCTATTGAAAGTAGGATATATTGAAGGGTATATAGATTGTTATTCTTTGGGACAGATTTCACAATATATGTATTTTGAAAAGACAGATTAATGGTTAAGTCTTGCTTAGTACTTCCTTAACCCTAAATTCCGTTATCCTTCTTACAAGATCATATGGTATGGATTTAGCTATTACAAATTGGATTGCGCCTTTAGTAGTAACATAGTTTTTTAATTCTTTTTGAAAAGCAGTTATTCCTGATGGAGTAGGATACAAACCAATATGATTTTTATATGCTGCAAAATGTATTAAGTTTTGCCCATTTAATACAAAGGTTGGCATCTGGTATTTTATAGCTTCAGTAGCTTGAGGTGCTGCTTCATGTATTATATCCCTAAACTTTTTTAAGATGTCTTGTACATTAGAAGGACAATTAGAAATGTATTGATCTATGGTTGTGAATTTGTTCATTAGGTTTTAGCCTAGTAAAGCTTTAAGTGCTTCATATACTAGGAATGCTGGCCATACAAGAGCTTTTAAAAAACCTAAGACACCAACCCAGAAGGTTGTGGCTGTAGATATGTAATATATTGCAGCACCTATGAATCCTAGGCCGTAGACTGCATTTCCGGTGGTGTCTTTACATGGATTTTTCATAATGGATATTTATAAAGTTATATCTATATATTACCACCTACCTCTTTGAAGAGGTATAGAGGCAAGGCCAAACGGTTGCATCTAGTATTACAGTATGGAATGTGAATAGGGAGAGACCAATAACGGAGGATACAAAGTGAATACCAGTATGCCCAGAGAATGCAACAATACCTAGAAGTACGAATGAACAGAAACCAACTATAATTAAAGAGATTCTTGTTAATATCCAATATATTTTTTTCTTGGTATTTATATATTTTGCCATTAATGGAATCCAAAGGGCTGCAGATAATAATAATATGGCATATGTTAAATCGATAAAGAGTAAGCCAATATTTCCGCCTTGGAGTACAAATATATATGATGAAAATATGAAGAAAGAAAGAGCACTAAGTAGCATTGAGCCGGTAAAGAATTTACGCCAATTCTTTGACACTCCTCCCCAGAGTAAGTCTACATTTCTGATCTTCTTTACGCCTAAGATATATGAGAGAACTACGAAGGTGCCGAGCAGGAGTATAACTATTAAAAAGAATATTTGATTTCCATTCATAATTTCTTAAATTATATTTATTACCTAATTATTCTACACATTCCATCTTGACTGTCTGACAACATTCCCCATTTTTGACATAGAATCCAGGGCCAGCAGCTCCGCCTGGACATTGGTCTTTCATAATTCCCATTTCGAAACAAGCTTCCATATCTTGGGCATGACAACTGTTATCGGCGGAACTAGAGGATGAACCCGAGCTACTTGAACCACTTGATGAACTCCCACCGCTGTTAGATGGATTATATCTAGGTGTTTTAGTATTCTGTGAGTAATATGTCGTTTTTGTACATTTGTCTTTGCTTGAGCTATATACATATCCGTTTGGACAACACGAGTTTCCACCTATGTAGTACATACCTGTAGGACAAGTTATGGTAAGAGAATATGAAGATCGTCTTGCTTCTTCTCTTGCTTGCTCTTCTGCTTGTTCTTGTTTCTCTTGCGCAATTATTTCTTCTATCTGATTCTCAATATATTTCTTCCAAGTACTCTTGTAGTGCTTTACATATGCAGATACCATATTGCTTGTAGATTTCCCATCTGTACCTGATATATTTAGTCCAATCTCTGATTTGTTAAGTGCAATTTGGCTAGATATGAAAACTGTATATATGTTTGGTAGGTATCTAGAGAGAACATCGTCTTCAACATATCCTGCAGAAGAGATATGCTCTGTACCACTCAAAGTGCTTGGTTTCTGTGAGTCGGCAACTATATATGTTTTGTTGCTCTCAAGCTTTCCTTTTTCATTTGTTCCTCTTACCCATACATCTCCTTCCCCTGCAATGAGTCTAAAAGCTCCTGTATCAAGGGATCCTTTTCCTTCCTCATCTTTTGTTAAATCAAGAAATCTTTGCCCACCATCAAATGAGGTGTAGTATTCAGGGTGAAGTACCTGTTCTTCTGAAAGCTTTCCAGTTGTATCCCAGTGTTTTGATTCATTCCGTGCACTTGCAAATATTTCTGCTGGACCTGATGTTTTGAATATTCGGTCATTAACTTGTATAGAGAAGATCTTCCCCTCTGGTTGTTTAATTATTCTAAAATATGCACCACCATCAAATAGCACTACTCTTGTTTCATTTTCAAATATATTTACCTGTATCTCCGGTATCACGGCGTAGTATTTGTCAGACATTGATGTTACCGTTATGAGTGACCCGTCGGGGAGTTCAACATAGGAGTTAAGGCTCGAGTATATCTCTCCCGCCTCCTGTGCTGCAATATTTTCATATGGGGTATTAAATTGCACTTTACAGTGATTTCCAACTTCAACAGGTTCTTCACTAAGTGGTGTAGTTGTGTATTGAGATGCTAGATCTTCTTCATCTGGTAATTCTACTATAATGACACCTCCCTCTGTTTTTGGTTCTATTTCATTTTCACCGCAATCAATATACACACTTGTAGTTCTTTCTTCAGATCGAAGAGGTGATTTTGTTGAATCCACAAATCCAAATTTAGTATATCCAGTTTCTCCATATATTTTGTATTTTGGTTCTTGGTCTCCAAAATCTTGGGATGCAAAGTTTAGATCCATATATTCTTTTGAATCTTGAGCATATCCTTCTGGAGATACATAGTCATATTTCCTCTCATTAGAAGATGTTTTGTCCTTGTTAAGAAGGTATATGGTCAATGCTATGCCAAGGAGAATGATGACACCGAGAGGAATGCAAATATAAAGGATTTGCTTCTTAGATAGAGTTATCTTTGGAAAAATTAATTTCTTCATCTTAATATGAATGAGATTATTTACTACTGTATCAATTGGAGAGAATTATGTCAAAGTGAAGTCGCAGAAGGGGGATAATTTATTTATTGAAGCTTATTATTAATTTATTATATTGCCCCTTAGTTAGAAATATCCTATGAATATCCTTATCCCCTGTCTCCCCAGTAAGAGTTGCAGTATTAGATATCCCCCAATTAACTATTTTCATATCAATGACATGAATGTCTATGAAGAAATATTCTCTATTGTTTTTCATACTTAATTATACCAAATATCTACTTTTCTCACATTTCAAACAATATCATGATGATATAATTAGATATGGTAAAAAGAATAGATTCCAAATCTGCATTAAACAAACTCAACTCGAAATATCTTCCATATAATTGGGATTTAAATATCTTTAGAGGTTGTAGTCATCACTGTCAGTACTGCTATGCACAATATTCACACAGATATCTTGAGGACGGAGATTTCTTTGGCGAAATATATGTAAAAGACAATATACCAGAATTACTTGAGAAGAAATTAGCTTCAAAAAGATGGAAAGGGGAGATTATTAATTTAGGAGGTGTCACAGACAGTTACCAGATACTTGAGAAAGATGAAAAAATAATGCCAGAGATTCTTAAAATATTAATCAAATACAAGAATCCAGTTACAATATCCACAAAGTCGAAATTAATTCTGAGAGATATTGAACTGTGGAATGAACTCTCAAAAGTTGCATCTGTAAGTTTGGCAGTTTCTCTTACAACCTTTGATTCAAATATATATCCTAAGACGGAGCCTGGTGCTTCAAAACCTGTTGAGAGATTGGAGGTATTGAAAGAGTTTAGAAAAACAAATGTTAACTTAGGTGTTTTAGCGATGCCTTTTTTACCTTTATTAACTGATACGGAGGAAAATATTGATGATTTGTTTAGTCATATATCATCAGTGCCAGTAGATTATGTTTTGTGTCAGATATTAAATCTGAGGGGTGTTACTAAGAGTCATTTTCTTGGCTTTATTGAGAGGGAGTTCCCAGAGTATTTAAAAAGATATTTAGAGTTGTATAAAAGTGGATTTGTTAGTCGGGAGTATAGAGAGATCTTCTATAATAGGGTAAGTAAGTATAAAGGAAAATATAATATACAGAACAATTATGAAATAAAGAATAGAGAGAGTGAGCAATTGACAATGGGAAATTTTTAATACAAGACTTTTCTATCCTTGAAATCTGAATAATATGTGACATAATGAGTCTGGAACCCAGGATGTGCAAACTTGAGTATTCTTTGCCTTATTTTATTGGTTCAAGTGTTGGAGCATCTACATCAGGCATACAACATTTGTTTCCACTTAGTGTGTATTTCCCATTATTTGTTACTCCCTCTGCAGCCATCTTACAAGCCTGGTATGCCACTGTTCCAGAGCTAACACAATTGCTACCACTGCTTCCTGATGATGAAGATACCGAAGGAGTGGACGGGTTATACGTAGGTGTTGTCTGCCCATTTGTATGTACATATGTATGACAATATCCATCAGTTCCTAGGTATGTACCTGTCTTACAACACTTTCCATCTCCAGCATATGATGTCCCTGTAGGACATACAGAGTATGTTGTACCTTTTGATACGGAAGCCTTGGCCTCTGCAGCTGCTTTTGCTCTTAATTCTTCTCCCTTCTCTACCAACCCATCGTACCATTTTTGATAGTTTTCATATGCTTTAGCATATGCCATTGTATTTCCAATCACCATTTCTTGCCTTAGCTCTTTCTCTGTTGCAATTCTTTCATCCACGTATGCTTCTAGATTATTTGCAACAGTATGATAGTTGCCAAATCCATATGTTGCCTTTGTACTTTCTACTTGTGCAGTAAGGAAGTCGGCGATATTGTCCATGTAGCCCCAAGTAATTTTGTCACCATTGCCCATAAATTCAAAAGTCTCTGTTTTTGTTGTACTATCATTACTGTAGAAGGTATGTACTTTCCCAGCATTAGCTTCATCCCAATACCACGCCCATGATCCATTTTCTGTCCAGTGACCATAATTTGCATAATCCTTATTCGTCATCATTATGATGAGATCTTGGGTTCGCAATTTTACTTCTGCAGAACCTTCATAGAGCTCCACATGTCCCCATATTCCATTTCCACTAAAGCTACTCGATACTCCAGCAAAGAACTCTGTACCTGTTACATACATAACTCTGTCTACCATTTGTACACTAAATTTATTTCCCTCCTGTGGCGCTACTCTGTAGTAAGCATATGCATTTAGTTGGACGATTCTTGTCTCTTTTTCATACATATTTACCTGTATAGAGGGGGAGTCTTTCGTGGAAATTGTGATTAATGAGCCATCCGGAAGTACTAAATACACATTGTAGAAATATGTCTCTTGTAGAGAATCTGGGCCATCATATTCTGCGAAGGTTAGTAAACAATGATTACTTACTTGTACGGGTTCTCTTCCTACATAATATTGTGTTTCTTTTGCCTCTGTGCCATCTGAATATGTACAGCTTTCTACCATTTCTACCTCTGGATCCTTACTTATTATATCTGCATATACCAGATATTTTTTTTCTGTATCTGCAGGCGTATATGCTTGGAGTGGTATTTCTAAAACTTGTTCAGAATCATCTGCGTATTCTTGTTTTGTTTGATTTTCTTTTGTGTTCTCTCCTAGATTTATCTTTCCCATACCCTTTAATATGAAGAACGCTGTAACAAGGAGAGCTATAACGGCTAGGGGAATGCAAATGAGAAGGATTTGCTTTTTAGATAGAGTTATCTTTGGGAAAATTAATTTCTTCATCTTAATATGAATGAGATTATTTACTACTGTATCAATTGGAGAGAATTATGTCAAAGTGAAATCGGAAATATGTAGATGGAGTAATATATTTGTATCAATTTTGTATAGATATAATTTTACTGTAATATATAAATATGGATAAGCAAAATTTCGTTAAAGGAGTTGAACGTTTAATTAATCCAATCGATGTGGGATCACTACACTTCATACAGTCATTTAATAAACTACTCCCTAAACCAATTCAAGAAAAACTGGTTAAATCTTCTGGTAAATCAGCACCATATATGGGATTTGTAGTAGAACCATATGCCACTTTTCTTTGCTATGAAATCTTAGATATGGAGTGGGCTCAAAAACTTCTTCCTGAGGGTTTTCAATTGATTAAAACCAAAGTGTTTGATGATGATGAACCTAAGTATACTTGTATATTTGGTTGTTTTACTTCACATACCAGTGCATTCTGGGGTTCTCGTGTTGAATTCTATATCATTGCTGAGGATACTAAGACTGGATTATTAAGCTGGATAATTGTGGACTATGATTCTAATACCATCAGCTATGACAAGCGTGATGGCTTGAGAGATCCTAATGCTACCAAGGCGGTTGTTACTACAGATTGTGAAGGTAAAATCTATGTTGATATTCCCAAGAATGATGGAAAGAGAAAGTTGATTTTTGAATGTGATTTCGAAAGTGGAAAATTTGCATCTTTAGATCAGAGATTATGGTTAGAGGGAAATCTTTCGATAGGGTATGGAAGTGAATTTGATAGGAAGGATGCGAGTATTTTTTCTTTGAAATTTAATCCTTGTGAAGTAAGGAGAGGTGTTAATATTCCATTGGGAAATGTCCGATTGGAAGAGAATAGCTGGTACAAAGGATTGTTTAAGACTGAGCCATACAGAGTGTTGTCTTTCCCATATGCTCAGCATTTTGTATCAGATAGTCCTGGGAGTTCTAGTAGCTTGAAGAATGAAAAGGAATTAGTAGATGCTGTAGAGAGTATTGATTTTGGAAAGATAAAGGTATTTTCTACTAAATCTTTTAAAACAATGTTTATGGTTGGGAGTTTAGTTAGTCTATTGATTACAACAACCTTGGTTCTATTACTGATTCTTACTTAATGTATGAATAGTTTATTTGTTAAAACGTGCTATTAGCTTATTATATTGCCCCTTGGTTAGAAAAATTCTATATACATTCTTGTCTGATGTTTCTCCTGTAAGTGTAGCTGTATTTGATATACCCCAATTAACTATTTTCATATTAATTACATGGATGTCTATGAAGAAATACTCTTTGTTATTGTTTTTCATATTGGATTATTTGTTCTATTTTATTCCTAAGATTATCTATTTGATTAATTTCTATTAATGGAATTCTAAGTAAAGGAATATTTGCTTCCTTTAATATCTCTTCAACTATTCTATCTCTTTCAATTCGATCATTCCTTGAATGAGAAGAGTCATCTAATTCTATGACTAGTAATGGTGATATATTTGTTTTGTCACATATTACATAATCTACGGATTTTCTATCTATATGGCTCAATGCACCTTTCCAGCTCTGTCCAACAATCTCATGTTCTAAAAGTGATGAAATATGGATTTGTGGAAAAATGTAATAACGATTATCCAAGATGGTTTGTAAAATATTGAGAAAATCATGCTCGGGTTTGGTGAGTAAGTATTCCTTTTTTTTGTAAGCGTAATTCTTTGTTCCATTTGCTTTTCTATTCTTATTTATAAAGTAGGAAAGTATAGCGAGAATGGAGAATATGGGAATAAGGATGAGGAGATACAAAATAGCGTTATTCATATACCAAAGTATATACGAGTGATTAGGATATAGACAAGAGGGGTATTAGAATACGGAGGATATGGCATGGTATCCGAATAGATACTAATGCTTCATGCAATAATCTAATACTGGATCTTTTCCATTCATAATATCTTCTATCTTAGGTTCTATTAATATGTCCGGAAGTATATTATGCGAGTCATCATCTATCAATTTAAAATATTTTGATGAATATTGTATTTCAATCTTAGAATTAGGAAGAATTAATTTTTTTATTTCTCCATAATGATTTACTCCTTGTCCTGTAGGCTGTCCTACTAAGATAGATTTTAACTTGTGCTTAATATCATATGTATTTAAAACTCCAGAAGAAAAGATTCTCCTATTAATTAAGCAATATATATGTGGGTTGCTAGCTCTTTTATAAGCTTTCAAAACAGATAATATGGGAGAGAAAAGAGAAGAATCCCCTCCAGGGTTATTTCTTAGATCTAAGATTATCCTTTCAGGCTTATTCTTTAGGATAATTTTTATATCTTTTCTTAACTCCTTGATCGTGTATTCAGGATCCTCATGACATCGTGTGTACTTTAAGTACAGCGTAGTATCCTTCTCTTCTACGAAATAGTTATATTTCATATTTAAATACTTATTTCCTTCTATTCTATAAATACTTGTTTGCTTTATAGGAGTATTTGAGTCAACCGCTTTAAGAGATATCGTTTTGTTATCTTCAAATGTGTACTTTATGTTATCTTCAGTATTTTGGGAAATGTATTCAATGATATATTCATCATTTAAAAATCTCGCTAATTCAGTTTTCTTATGCTCTTCATTATCAAAAACGATATATTTTTCCTCTTCTTTACAGAACTTTTTTATACTAATTCCATTAACTTTAATCAATTTCTTTCCTAAAGATTTCTCATAATCTTCTGGTATTATGAAAGGATAATAACCATCAGATACCCATTCAAAATATATAGGGGCTCTTCGCCCATTTGTATATGTAGAAGTATGTGGGTCTTTGATTGCAGAGAGTATGGAGAGCAGGAGAAGATTAAAATCTTCAGCTTTTAAGTCTTTGTCTTTTATCCTTTTAATTATAGATTCGCCAACGCTAAGAAACTTTTCTTTAGTTATCAAAGCGTATAGATTCTTATGTAGTAGAGGGAGATTTTGTACCAAATACTCTATATCTTCAATATATTTCTTCTTGTCCATAGGTAATTATATCATTAATACTAATTCGGGCGTTCCGTTCACTATATAATCCGGAATAGAAATCCCGAACTGATTGGAATACAGGGAAAAACAATACTTTTGAAGTGTTCGGAATTATGTATTCCATAATACGGAATGGAAGGGGCTCGAACCCTCAACCTTCTCAGTGACAGTGAGATGCTCTAACCAGTTGAGCTACCACTCCATATTTCGTCAAAGAGTATATCAAACTATCATTTAAATGACAATTCCCATATCCATGTGGTAATATATTACCCATATGGAAGAATGTCAAAAAATACTTTCTCTCTTTACTGCCGATATACTCCTGAAAATAGATAAGGATGGAAATATCTTGGGTATACTCCTAAATACCAAATACAATTTTGACATATCTGAATTAAAAACGGTATACCAAATCTTCTCCCCAGAAGAAAGAGTTCGAGTTAAAAGGGCAATAGCGATGGGTTTCAATAGTAGAAAGAAATTCATGGAAATCAATGAAAAGTTCGGAATAGATCAATATGTGGATGTCGATGTTGCAGAATACAAAAAAGGTATATATATGTTCATTAGATTTTTTGTATCAAACAGACAAAAAGAAGTAGAGTATGAAAGATATGTAGAAAACCTTCTAAACCTCTCAGAGAAAGATCCCCTTACTCAAGCATATAATAGACATGGACTTTTTGAAAAAGTTCGAAAACTCATATCTTTTAGTGACCCAGAGAAAAGAATAGGTATTATATTTGTAGACTTGGATAACTTAAAGAAGATAAACGATGCTCATGGACACAAAGCTGGAGATAAAGCATTGTTAGCCATAACCAAAATTTTAGTATCAACAGTGAGACAAAGAGATATTGTTGCAAGAATAGGAGGAGATGAATTTGCGGTAGTCGTTGAAGAAATGTCAGGAAGCCAAAGTACGGCGTATGGATTGTCCCAAAGGCTTGTAAAGGAATTTCAAAAACAAAAATCAAAAGACTCAGTAACTGCATCTCTCGGCGTACATGTATTTAAGATTGCAGATTTGTTAACAAATTCTAAGAATCCAGAAGAATTTGAAAAAGCATTTTCTAATGAAGTTGCGAAGGCAGATAATGCAACATATGAAGCCAAGCAAGCTGGTAAAAATCAATCAAAAGTATCTAAAGAGTTCTCTGAATATTACAATGCAGAATCAATAGCATCTAAGTAATCTTCCTTTGGTCTTAATCCTACTAAAGTATTCACTACCTCTCCATTTTTAATTACTAAAACTGTAGGGATACTCATAACCATATATTTTTCAGCCACTTCTCTTTCCTCATCAACATTCACTTTTCCAACCTTGGCTTTTCCCTCATATTCATTTGAAATTTCTTCAATAACTGGGCCTAAAGCCTGACAAGGGCCACACCATGGTGCCCAAAAATCAACCAAAGCAACACCCTCATATTTCAAAACCTCATTCTCGAAAGAATCGTCTGTAAAATGTATTAAACTCATTGTAGTAATATAATAACTTAAAAGTGTAGGAATAGTGTGTATTTCTGATATTCCTAGTATAATTATACCATGCTTCGAATAGACATAAATCAGAAAAAAGAAGAATCAATTGAAAAAGCCGTATCCATACTTAAAGATGGAGGTCTTTTAATATTTCCTTGCGAAACCTGCTATGGTCTTGGATGTGATGCTACTAATCCCAAAGCTTTAGCAAAATTACTTGATTACAAAAAATTTAGGGGTTCAAAACCAATATCCATCGCGGTATCTGGAAGAGAGATGGCAGAGAAGTATGTGGAGATAAATGAAATGGCAGATAATCTTTACAAGAACTACCTACCTGGACCTATCACAGTAATATCTATGAGTAAAGGTGAACTTGTTCCTCCTGTGGTATCAATTCAAGGTGCTGTGGGTGTTCGATATCCTGACTATGATTACCTATTGGAAGTGATCAAAGCCTTTGGCAAGCCAATAACCTCCACATCAGCAAATGTATCCTACAAATCCGCACCATACAATATTGATCAATTAATGAAGGATTTGCCCCAAAAAAGTAAAAATTTAGTAGATCTCATACTTGATGCTGGTACTCTTCCACAGAATCCCCCTTCAACGGTACTTGATACTACGATGAATCAACTTTCTGTCTTGAGACAAGGTAAGTTGGAATTTGAAAATGCTCTAATTAAAAACAAAAAGATTGAAGAAAAGAAAACAAAATTAACAGAAGAAACCATACGGTTAGGAAAAGAATTTGCAGACAAATATCTAAAAAATGATATTCCTATTGTTGTCGCACTTAGTGGGGAACTTGGAGCAGGAAAGACACAATTTACAAAAGGAATTGCTCAAAGCTTGAATATTACAGAGATAGTGAACTCTCCTACATATACAATTATTAATGAATATCCATATTTTAGAGATGGAAAGAAAAAGGTATTAGCCCATATGGATACATGGAGATTGGAGAATAATGAATTGGAGAAATCTGGGTTAATACAACATTTAGAACAAGGAAATATTGTAGTTATAGAGTGGGCTGACAAGTTCTACCAAGAAATAGCTGCGTTGTGTGATAACATGAATATACCTATGTACAAGGTAGTTATTAAATATATTTCATTGGAAGAAAGGAACATTGAAATATATGAAGCATAACGAACCAATAATAATTGCATTTGATACTAGTTGTGATGATACATCTGTAGCTATCCTTAAGGGCCGTAAGGTACTCTCTAGCGTAGTTTCGTCTCAAGTAGAAATACATGCACAATGGGGTGGTGTAGTTCCAGATATTGCCAGAAGAGAGCATGAGAAGAATATCCCTATGGTATATGAAGAAGCTTTGAAGAAAGCCAAGATGAAGATCGAAGATGTTGACTATGTGGCTGCTACATTTGGACCAGGACTAGCAATTGATTTAGAAGTAGGATTGGCCTTCGCAAAGGAATTGGCTATTAAATACAACAAACCATTTGTACCTGTAAATCATATGGAAGGGCATATGTTCTCTGGGTTATCTTTAAATACTAAGGGCAATGGTTTGGTCCCAGGCGAAATGAGTGAAGTTGAAAAACTTTTTCCTGCCTTAGCATTGTTAATTTCGGGTAAGCATACAGAATTAGTTCTTGTTGAAAAAATTGGGAGTTACAAAAAACTTGGAGAAACATTGGATGATGCAGTGGGTGAGGCTTTTGACAAGGTTGGTAGAATGCTTAATTTCGGATATCCTGGTGGTCCAGTGGTTTGTGAGTTTGCGAAGAAGGGTACTTCTGGAAATATTACATTTACAATACCTATGAAGAATAGTGGGGATATGAATTTTAGTTATTCTGGGCTTAAGACTGCGGCTTTGTACAAGACTAAGGAATTAAGAGAAGCTGATAAGCAAGATAAGGAATGGGTATATGATTTTTGTAGGGGTTTCTTAGATACCATTATTGATTCTCTGAATCTTAAGCTTAAAATGGCGGTAGAATCTAACCCCGGGGTTAAGACATTGTTTGTTGGTGGTGGGGTGTTTAATAGTGAAGAGATTGTTAGAAAGATTGGGAATACTGCAAGATCATATGGGCTTAACTATATTTATTCGGATCAGGAGTATCGTGGGGATAATGCTGGGATGATAGGGGTTAGTGCATATTTTAATATACTAAATGGTAAGTATATATCTGATGTAGATGAGATTAGGAAAGTGGATAGAGATCCTAGACTATCTCTTTAATTAGTTGCTTTTAAGTCTTCTATTATTTTTTCAAATGCAAGATTGCGATTTGCCGAGACATCATATGTCTTAATACCATATTCCTTAAACTTTTGATCAAAGTACTTATTATATTCAATGAAGTAATTTACATCTCCTCTTAATTCATCATCATTTATATAGTATGTCCAATCATCTTCAGTATCATTGTCCTTTATATTTTTAAAAAGTTCTTCGCTTGTAATATTGTTATACGTGAGTCCGATAATTTCATATTTCTCTTTATCTATATTGGGTAATATCCCCTCAAAATCAACATAAACTCCTTCAATAACATAGGGATTATCATTATAAAAAACAGGTCCTTCGGATAACTCCTTTAAATATTTAGTTAGAAATGGTGCAAACCTAGTAGCGGCTTTTTTATCATTATAGTCATGTTTTATTCCTAATTCTGGAAAAGCATCCTCTAAACCACAGATAATATTGTCCAAGTTTATAATACTGTAACCAAGTTCTTTATGAAGTAACTGCGATAGCGTAGTTTTTCCAGTTCTTGAAGCTCCAATTATTAAAATATTTTTCCTCATTTATATTTCTTTAATATTATCTCTTTAATATCTCTTCAATTTCTAACAATCTGTTGTATTTTGCCAATCTTTCTCCTCTATCAGGACCACCAAACTTACTCTGTTGTGCAGGAGTACCTACTACTAAATCAGCAATCATATCATCATTGGTTTCGCCACCTCTATGAGAAATGATAGCTGTCATACCATTATCTATAGTTAATCTAATAGCATCCAAAGTCTCAGTTACTGTTCCAATTTGATTCAACTTTATAAGTACGCTATTACATGGCTTCTCATCTATAGCCCTCTGTATTCTCAATACATTGGTAGTTAATAGATCATCTCCAACAATCTGATATTTACTTCCATACTTAGCGGTAAATGTATCCCATGTATTCCAATCCTCCTGATCAAAGATATCTTCTACAGAGAATATTGGATATTGTGCATACCATTCCTCTTGTAATGCCATCCATTCCTCGGAAGTTAATACTTTGTTCTCCCTATGTAGCATATACTTTCCATCTTTGTAGAATTCAGAAGCTGCAGCATCTATAGCTATCTCAAAATCTTCACCTGGTCTGTATCCTGCTTTTTGTATTCCTTCCATAATGATATCGAATGCTTCTTTGTTGCTCTGTATTTCTTTTGGAGCGTATGCACCTTCAAAACCTACACCAGTGGAATATTTCTTGGCTTCTAATACATCATGTATTGCATGGAATATTTGAGTTCCCGCTTTAAATGCATCTGAGAAGCTATTAAAGTTATCCATCTTAGGAGCAACCATATATTCTTGTATATCTGTAGACCAATCTCCATGTTTGCCACCTTCTAAAACTAGAATCAATGGGCGAGGTAGTCTAAGTGAGAGTGGATTGTAATCTTTGTCTGAATAGATCATTCCAAAATATTCGTAGAGTTGTAATCCTAATGAATTTGCAGTTGCTCTACAGAATGCCATTGAGCATGAGAGGATTGTATTTCCCCCTAATTTGCTTTTTTGTGTTGTTCCATCTAAATCTATTAGGAAATCATCGAATTCTTTCTGACTTGTAAAATCTTTTTCTTTTAGGGCTTTTGCGATTACTGTATTTACATTTTCTACTGCTTTAGATACATGACCATCTTCATCTCTTAATTCTAATACCTCGTTATTTCCTGTAGATGCACCGGATGGTACTTCTCCCTTTCCTTTATCTCCACTCCATAGTTCTATCTCTGTTGATATTGTTGGTATTCCTCTTGAGTCTAATATTTCTCTTGCGTGTATGTTTTGGATTTTCATATGTGTATCTTTTCTATATTATTCTAATATTCTAGCAGAGGATTAGGGAATTGTCTTTAGCAATATTGTTTGGTAGAATCATGCATATGCAAAGCCGAGGTGGTGAAATTGGCAGACACGCTACCTTGAGGTGGTAGTGGGAGTAAAATCCCTTGCAGGTTCAACTCCTGTCCCCGGCATATTGTTATGGACGACTAGCTCAGCTGGTTAGAGCATCTCGTTTACACCGAGAAGGTCATAGGTTCGATCCCTATGTCGTCTATTTTCTCCTCATTCATATCTCTGATATACTGTTAGTTATGACTAACTATTACAATGACCTAACCACAGATCCTAAGGAAGAATTACTATCCCATGTAGATGAAAATGATGTAGAGATGGAGGGTATTATGAGAGAAGAATGCCATAATGAGAGTATTAAACCATGGCATAGGAATTCTCATGTATATATTATCAATTCAAAAGGAGAGCTATATATTACTCGTAGATCACATACTAAGGATACTTCTCCTGATCTTTTGACTGTTACTACAGCAGGACATATACGATATCAAGAAGATCCTAAAGAATCAGCTCAAAGAGAGTTAATGGAAGAACTATGTTTAGAAGCACCTATACACTTTGTAAAGAAGTACAAAGTAGATTATGGTTTTGAAAGAGAATTCATATATGTATATTTTGGTAAAACAGATAATGTGCCTAAGATAGGGAATGAAGAAGTAGGTGAGATTATACCTATGCCTTTAGATAAGGTTGTCAGTGGTATCAAGGATGGGTCTTTAGTACTTGCTCCTGGTGCTCAAGAGGTTATACAGATGCTAATACAAGAGAATCTATTAAGGTTGGAAATGTTTAACTAATATTTCTTAAGTGGTATATTTTATTATATATAACTTTGGTATATATGATTATGAAATTTGAAACTGTAGCTATAGTTGTAATTGGTAGTATCTTAGTAGGAATACTAGGTGGTTTTGCTGCTAGAAGTATATGGATTGGTATTGGTTTACCTGTTGTTTTAATTGTTCTTGGTCTTATGTGGTTAGCTGTTAGACCTTCTGCTCCTGAAGTACCAAAGGAAGAAGAAAAGAAGGATGATACTACGCAAGTAAAGCAGGAATAGGGTATAATTCTCAATGTTTAATGGACGATTAGCTCAGCTGGTTAGAGCATCGCATTCACATTGCGAAGGTCATTGGTTCGATCCCAATATCGTCTATATTATTCTTTGATTTCATCTTGAATCCATTGTTCCATATTTCCATATCCCGCCATAACTAAATCTTTTAATGAGTTACCTTTTTCAATTTGTTTCTTCCATAGGTATGCTCCTACATGGTATGCAGGTCCGTTGTTTTCTTTTAACATTTTACAAAATAACTTATCATCTGATTCCTCAGGAATAGGTTTTCTTGTTCCCCACATATCACTAAACCATTGGATGAATGAGGGGCGAGATATAATCTCCTTATGTAATTGCTTTTTGATATTAATATCACTAGTATTGACCCATTCAGATATCGTTTTGACCCAGAATTTTGCATCTTCAAAAATTGGAGCATGATGACGAAAGTGCAGAGGTTCTATGTATGTTGTTAACCCCTCTTCCCACATAAAACTGTAGATTTCTTCCTTGCGAGTTTCAGTTCTCTCAGGCATTTGTTTATCTAATTGCTTGAGGAACATATGGGTTCCTTCATGAGCAGAAAAAGAAGTTATTTTTTCAAATGGAGTACCACTGGAAAATTGATTTTCTTGTAAAGCATCAATATTTATACCGCATCCTTGCCAGCAAAGGCTGGTAGCATCTCCTCGATGAGGGATATATAAAAACACAACAGGAAATGGTTTAATTTCTACTTCGGAATTTATTCTTTGAGTAAACTCCAGCCCTTTTTTTACAGCAATTTTTGCTTCATCAAAA
Source organism: uncultured Candidatus Saccharibacteria bacterium (assembly GCA_964610125.1). Classification (GTDB taxonomy): domain Bacteria; phylum Patescibacteriota; class Dojkabacteria; order SC72; family SC72; genus UBA12078. Next base: position 269,979 of record CAZSUV010000001.1, read on the forward strand.
TTAAATACACTTGATGCTGAATCCATCTCTCTTATTAAAGTATCTCTTCCTCTTCGTATTATATCTTCATCAAAGTCATAATATCCATTAAAAGTTTTTAAAACGGTTGAGATTTCATCTGACAGAGGCGTCCCATTAGCAATGTAATCTCTAATCTGTGGAGTAAAATCATATATTCCTGGTTCCAGAGTTATATCTTTTAAAGGCTCTTCCTCTTGGTTTGTATTTGTAGTATCTGTATCAGGCATCTATATGTTCTGCTTAAATAGTAATACATATCCATCACTATCTTCCATAGTAAATTCTAATGTACCATAATCAGTTTTGTATAACTCTTTAATAATGATTATTCTATCTTTTATTCCATCATATAAACTTTGTATATCTTCAACCTCAATATTCAAAACAAATGAACCCCCTAATCTCATATCCTTAAACTTAGAAACTTCTTTAGAAAATTCCTCTCTCTTAAAGAAAGAAATATGTATATCATCCTTAGCTATGGATACAAACGTAGGGTTATCTTCGGGGAATTCAAATTCTTTTTCAAAACCAAGAATATCGGTATAGAAGGATACAGACTTTGATATATTATCTACCATTAACTCTAGAACAGCATTTTTCATATACTAATTATATACCAAACCACAGGTATTGTATCTTCCATATCCAAGATTTCTTGTCCTTCCAATATATTACCCATATTAATGGTATGATGAAGTACATTAAATTGTTATACCTACGATTATGTTCGATAGCATAAAACTAAAGTATGAGTGTCCATTCTGTCAAAAAGAATTAGAATATACCTTAAAAGAATTACAAAAAGGTAAAATTCTTAAATGTCCTCATTGTGGAAAAGAAATACAATTAGAAGAATCAGTATCTGGTTCTGTACAAAAGATGGAGAATGAGGTTAAAGATTCTTTAGAGAATATACCTAAGAAGGTAACTTTGAAGGAATAGCTTTCTCATTATTTTCTTATCTGATATAGATTGCCTTTATTATGGTAGAATGCATCTTCAATGATCCACACATTAACAGAAAAAACAGAATTAAAAATCTTTCAAAAGGTAGTAGATATACATAGACTATGCATATCTCAATCCAATGCATCAACCTATTCTCCAGAGGTTATACAAGAATGGTTAGACGAAGTTAATGTAGAAGATACAATAGGTCAATTACAATATACCAAATGGATAGCACTAGAAAAGGATAATAATATTGTAGGATTTGCTCAATATTCCTTACCTGATGCTGAGTTATACCAAATACAAATAGATCCAAATATCCAGAGAAAGGGATATGGAAAAGAATTGTATGAATATATTGAAGAAGATTTTAAGAAGAACAATATAAAGGAGATGGAGCTATATTCTGTACTTAATGCAATTGAGTTCTACAAGAGCTTAGGATTTAAGAAGAAGAAAAGGATATTTTTCCCATTGAAGAAAACCAAAACAGAATTAGAAGTTATGATTAAGAAACTAGGATAGTATAACCATAGCTGCATTATATTTCTCTCTTACAATCTCTTGTGCTTCAGGAATCATCTTTTTAAAACTTCTTTCCAATTTATCCTTTACCATCACTTTTCCTTCCTCGAGTTCTTTCCCAAGATCAACATACACATAATAAATCATATCGGGAATACTTCTAAAATGAGCCATAGCATCTGCAGAAGCTACACATTCAGCTTCGATTGTCTCTCTTGGAATACTTTGACTTCCGCGATGAGCTATTATGCAATGTTTAACTTTAGCAATCTTTTCTGGATCATAACCTAATTCAGTAAGATATTTTTCTGCATAGTTTGCACCATCGATATGATGAGTTTCGTTTGACCAATCTACTCGTGCAATATCATGCAGTAGTGCAGAAATTTCTACTATCTCCTCATCTGCATTTAATTTCTTTGCTAATTCTTTTGCATATTCAACAACATACTTAACATGAGTATCATACATATCCATACCCTGGGCATCTTCTCTTTCGGAATATCTTTTTAATACGTGAGCTTTGACTGTTTCTACAATATTCATATTAATATTGTAAGCTATTTATATGTTTTTTGCTATTTCATTTATAATCTTTTTCTTGGTAGTATTATCTCCCAATATACCATATGCTTGAGCTTCAGATTCTAATGAAAATCCCTGGATTGTTATATTGTTAATCGGTATGTCAACAATATCCTTTTTAACTTTCCAATATGTCCCATTAGAATATTCCGAACATACTTGTACTTTGGTATCAAAAATATCCATGAAGAATTCCTTCGCTTCTCCATTCGTTAAATCTATAATAGGGGAAGAGATATAATCGTTAAATATTTTTATGAAAGAATCCAAATCCTCTGAATGTATGAGAATTCCTATTTTTAAAGGATTTAAATCCAAACCTTGTAGATATAAATTGGTTTTACCAATAATAAACCATTCGATATCGAAGTTATTTAGTGAATTCGAAATGAAAGAAAGGGTTTTGTAGAAATCTTCTTTCAAAGTTATTTTCATATTCAATTATATCTTAGTTATTTCAAATACCTCGGGTAATAATCCCCCTTCGTTAACCCTAAGGACACTCTTAACATTCCAATCTTCTTTTTTAAACACTTCTCTTATCAATACCTTCTCCTGAGTAAGTAATACAATCTTACCCTTCGTTCTTAATATCTTCTTAGCAAGTACCTCTAGGGCCTTGTATGACTCTTGGTTATCCTCATGACTACCAACCCTAATACCAAATGGAAGATTACATATAATCTTATCTATATTCTGTTTACTAAGTTTGTTTTTCTTAATATCACATCCAAAGAGTTTATACCTATCTCCATGAATATCAGCTGCAAAAAAATTATGCTTACTCTTCTCTATAGCATTCCCACTAATATCTGAACACATAACCCGTTTAACATTGAAATATTTTAGTGCAGTAATTGGTATTACTGATGCACCACAGAAAGGATCATATACAATATCTGAATTTTTAAGTTCTGCAATCATACACATAATATATGCTAAAGAAGGATTAATACCCGCTGGTACATATTCAATTCTCCATTCTCTATCGGAGAGATTTAACTTTTGAGTTTCATTTTCTATATGGGTAGGAGAGTAGAGATTTCTAAATGTCTCAATAGTTGAAATCTCTGATTCAAAAACTATTTCTACCTCTGATTGAAGTTCTATTTTAGTATCAGGATATTTTGTAAGCAGTTCCTTTAGAGCATACTCTTGAGTACCTTCTAAGATTGTAAGCTTGTAAGTCATCATATATGGTTATTTCTTCTCCTCCTTCTTTGCATCCTTCTGTACCATCTTCAATATCTTCTGAACGAGAAAGAATAGTACCAATGCAGTAATGATGAAAGATATGAAGGTAGTTATGAAATTACCATAGTAGATAATTGCAGCGTTGGAAGCCTGAGCCTCTGCTAATGATGCAAACTTTCTAGAATCCAATACCCAATACAAATTTGAGAAGTCAATCCCAGATGTAAGGTAAGCAATTGGAGGAGTTAGGATATCTTTTACTAATGACGACACAACACTATTCAATGCTGCTCCCATCATAATACCAACAGCTGCACCTACAGTAGCCCCACTAAATGCAAAGGCTTTAAATTCCCCCGTTAGCTCTTTACTTTTTTGTAATATCTTCTTCTTCTCCATGATTTTTGATTTTAAAAGTTAAAAATAAATACCCTAATGTTAATACAGTCAATGCTGAATATACAATAATTTGGTTATTTAGAACTTGCATTAAATTATTGTTGTATGTAATGAATAGATACACCTGCAACACAGTCATAAAGATTAAAACAAAAATATATTTAAAACTATTTATGGATATAAAATAGTTTGCCAACATAAACACAATTGCATAACCAGTCATACACAAGCCAAATAATGCAATGTATGGAGCCACAGACAAGTATTGACTTCCTATTGTGGCATTTATAACAAAATCTTTAAAAAGGTACAATCCCGCCGTTATAGCTAATCCTATTGCTGCAGTCCCAAGTACTGAGATAATTAAGGTTTTTCGTTTTGCTTGAATTGAAGTTTGATTGGATAATCTTGCAAACATAACCGCTGCAATTGTAATTGCTCCGAAATATACCAATTTCCCTAATAAAGAAACTGCAGAATATTCTGCCCTAAATTGGGTATTTACTAGAATTAAATCTAAGGTATATGGTGCACTCAGAAGAAGGAATGTCATTGTTATAATTAATAACTCCTTGTAGTTTATCTTTACTTTCTTTTCTAATTTTTCTCCATTGAGTTTGATCATAGGAATTATGATTATTGTGGTAAGCAATGCAGGAATAGAATTTGAAAGCATTAAAAGAGGTAATGATCCACCCATTTTTATTGCCACAATCCCCATTATAAGCTTCAAAATTGCCTCTCCAAACATTAAAAAATTTACCATTACAATTCGTTCTGTTCCAAAAAGCATTCCCTTAGACACAGGGCTTACAAATGCTAAGAAGAGTACAATCGCAAGGTAAAGAAAAGCACTCTGTGGGACATTTGCAATTTGAGAAATCTGAACTCTTGAGAAAAAGAAAATTGTTGATACAACTATACCCAAAGTAGAAAATATTATTAAAGATTGCCATTTAAACTTGTTTAAATCATATTTCCTATTTTCTCCAATTCGCTTAGTTATCATTGCCTGAATAGAGGTCGCTGGGATTTGTAGCAGATACATAATAGCCATGGCTGCACTAAAGGTTCCAAATATCGAGCTATCAGTATATCTTGCAACTATGATATTAAATGCATAGTTCAATACCCCTATTACACCTCCAATTATGCCTGTAAAAAGTAAATTCTTGATAAATCCGAGTTGCTTTATCTGCTTCATCTTGGAAGTCTTAGTCAAAGTTAGATATAATAGAATACGATAAATTAACAAATTCTTCCATATAATGACAATCTACATAATACTTGCACTAGTTGGAGGCATAATGCTTGGAGTTGGCATATTTTACTTCCTAAAAAGGGGAAATAATAATCAAGAGAGTTTAAATGAAACGCTTGAACAGAAACTTACAGAACTCATCCCCATTGCATTGAATAAAGCAAGCGAAAACCTTGTAATGATGGCTAATGAAAAACTCTCTTCTGAGACAAAACAGAATAGGGTAGATTTAGAGAATAAACGTGAGGAAATTACCCGTTTAGTTAAAAATCTTGAGGACTATGTTAAAACTACAGAGAAAGATCGAATTGATTCCTTTTCTTCATTAAGAACTTCCTTAGATGAAAGTAAGAAAATTACAGAACAATTGTCAGTTAATACAGAAAGCCTTAAAAAGGTGCTTTCTAACAATCAATTAAGAGGACAGTTTGGAGAACAAGTCGCCGATGATCTTCTTAAGATGGCTGGTTTTGTACGAGGTGTTGATTATGAATTTAACAAAGAGCAAGCTGGTTCTGAAACCAGGCCGGATTTCTGTGTATTTCTCCCTGATGGCACAAGAATCAATATTGATTCAAAGTTCCCATATGCCAATCTTCAGAAGATGACAGAGACTGATGACAAAGAGATGAAGGAGAAGTTTAGAGTACAGTTTGAGCGAGACGTTAAGGACAAGATGAAGCAAGTTACAACTAGGGATTACATTAATCCTGAAGACAAGACTGTAGACTTTGTTATACTTTTCATTCCAAATGAAATGATTTTCTCATATATCTATGAAAAGATGCCTGAGCTTTCTCAAGCAGCTATGGCTAGCAAGATTGTGTTTGCTGGCCCATTTAGCTTCACTGCTATTTTGAGAATGGTTAAACAATCGTATGAAAACTTTAGAGTACAAAAAAATATTTACAATATCATTGGCCATGTAAGGGCTTTTGAAAAGGAATTTGTAAACTTCTCTGATTCTTTTTACAAAATTGGTGAGAAGATTGATGGATTACAAAAACAATATGATACAGTTAGTACCACTAGATTTAATCAATTAGTAAGAAGGGTAGACAAGGTTAAACAAGAAGGTGAAATAGTGGGTGAAGACGAAATTCCTCAATTAGAAATTAAGTCAGTTGAAGATTAGGGTTATATCCTTTATTTCTAATATATTTCATTGCATCAGTTTCTAACTCTTCACATGCTTTTATCCATGCAGTTTGTTTGTTATCTATCTCTTTGTACCATTCTTTTCTTCTTTTAATCTCTTCTAATGCAGCCACACATACAATCTCGTCATCAGTTATGGCAAATCCAGCATTACTAATACCCATATCTGTTGGAGATTGATACTCACTTTGCATTAATTTTTTAACTACGCTAAATGCTTGAACATCCCTATTGTAGTTTACAGAAGGTTTACCATATGCTTGTTGATAATAGGTGTCTATGACATTCCTGTCTCCTATATCCACGGTAGCGGCCTCATACGCTAGATTAACAGGATGCTCTAGAGGAAGGTTCCATATGGGGAAGGTCTCGTATTTTGCATAATCTGATTTAAGTCCTAATACAGAATCTTTGTAAACCATACCCAGGCATGTTGAGAGTTTTCCACTATTTGAAGCTGAGCCAGTTACAATGACTAACTTGTTTTGTACAGGTATAGGGCTATCTTTGCCAAATCCTTCAGGACTTAATATCTTTTCAATATTGTCTGGATATCCTTCTATGTAATATCTAAATGAGATATTGGGATTCTTAGAATAGATATATTTTACTGCAGTCATGAATTCTTCTTTTTTGTCATCCTCAAACTTCACATTGTTAATACATATATATGGAGTAACTCCAAAAGTTGTTTGTAGGTCATTAACAATATTAATGGAGGAATCGATATAGTTTTCTTTGTGATTATTCAACTGTCTGTTGGACAATATATCCGCATAGTTCATACAGAAAATAATATCGAAAGGAGTATTTAAAGATTTAAGGATATCTATCTTAATCTTTGAATCAAAACCAGGAAGTACTCTAGCAGCATGAGAATCATTAAAAAGTTTCCCACCAATTTCCAAATACAGATGTCCAGAAGAGACTTTATTTACTCTTTTCAAAATCTCTTCTGTTTGTAATCGCTTGTAAAGCGCATTATCAAATCCTGTTTTTAAAAACACAGGGACATCATATGTATTCATTGTTTCAGACAGTTATTTTACAGCTGCGACAGGTTCCTTCTTTCCCCAAGCCAATATCCCCAAGAGAATATAGCTAGCTACAGGGATCAATGAAAGTAGGCCAAGCATCTTGTCGTATCCTCTCTTTTCACAGATCTTCATCAAAGCAATGATGCTTAATACACCGACTACTACTGCTCCAACGCCAGGGATCAAAAGTAAGAGTAAGAGAACAGGATTCTGCTCACCTAACTGGAATAGTAAGACCATGTTTAATATTGGGATCCATGCAAACCATGCATTTTCATAGTCCAATCTCTTTGCAATTTTCATCAATGCCAATGAACAATATATGTATGAACCAAGTCCAATTACAATTGAAAATACCAACATAACTCCTCCAAAAAGCATAGCTGCTAATCCTGCAAATACACCGGCTTCACCATCTGTATCGGATAGATCATATGAGTAGCTTGAGTAACTGTCATCGTATGTATCGTAATCATATTCATCATCGTAATAGGTTGTATCATCAGGAGCAACCGTTGTGGTATCTGTCTCAGTCTGAGCAAATACGGGTGCTGCTACCATACCTAGAGGTAATAGCAACGCAATAGAAAGAATTAGGGAAGCAATTAGCTTTCGCATATTAAATAGAAAAATAATTTATATATTCTATTCTGACATAATCATTTCATCGGGTCAAATTGTAAATACTATGCATTATGTGTTAATTTATATCTATGGAAACTGCTCAATTTCAGATAATCGAAGGTAAGGTACCTGTGCTACTTTCTGCTCCACATGCGCGTTCTCATCGTAGACCAACATTAATGGGTACGTATAAACTGGGAGAACCATACACAGATGAGATAGTAAAAAGAGTAACTGCAGATTCGAGTAGCTTTGGAATATATCTTTCAAAAGAGTGTAGTTATGATCCTAATTACCACAAAGTTAGGAAAAATGAATACAAACAATTGGTTAAGGAATTGGTTACAAAGAACAAGCTTGAGAGATTTATAGATATTCATGGATTAAAAGACAATCAAGGCTATGATATTGCTTTGTATTACCCTACTAAATTTCGTAAATCATTAGAATTAGCATATGAGATAGAAGAGGCTTTAAATCATGGATTATTAAATGGTATTAGCATCAGGATATTCAGATTTTTGGATAATGGGCAGGAAACATTAGGAGAATATGTTGCGACAAAACTAAGAGTTCCTTCGGTACAGATAGAAATATCAAGGTATATCCGCGATGATGAACAATTGAGGGAATCTTTCATCAAAAATTTATCTACACTTGTAGAGAAATATATATAGAAATTATTATCGGTTCATTAAGTATTTACTTTAGGTCTTTGACTACTATTCTTTACTTTGTTATCCTAAATTATCACTAATTTTATAGTATCTCTATAATGTCTAATACACCTACAGTTAAAGAACCTGTTGTGAAAGAACCAACAGTTAGTAATGATAAAAAGAAGGCAATAGAAATGGCAGTCTCTCAAATTGAGAAGCAGTTTGGGAAGGGCTCAATCATGAGACTTGGAAGCCAGGAGAGAGTAGAAATTGAAACTATTCCCACAGGTGCATTGTCACTTGATATTGCATTAGGTGGTGGTATTCCAAAGGGTAGAATCATTGAAATATATGGTCCTGAATCTTCAGGAAAAACTACTTTGGCTATCCATATTCTTACTGAAGCTCAAAGAAAAGGTGAAGCAGTAGCATTCATTGATGCAGAGCATGCTTTTGATCCAGTATATGCAAGAAATATCGGTTTGGATATTGATAATTTATATATTTCACAACCTGATTTTGGAGAACAAGCATTAGAGATATTAGAAACATTGGTTAGATCTGCAGCATTTGGAGTCATAGTTGTGGACTCAGTTGCAGCACTTACACCAAGAGCTGAAATTGAAGGAGATATGGGAGATAGCCATATGGGATTACAGGCAAGATTGATGTCTCAAGCATTGAGAAAAATCACTGCAATTAGTAGTAAAACTGGCACAACGATTATCTTCCTCAATCAATTAAGAATGAAGATTGGTATCATGTTTGGAAATCCAGAAACAACCACTGGTGGGAATGCTTTGAAATTCTATGCTTCCATTAGAATGGATATTAGACAGAAGGAGAAGATATTGAAGGATGGGCAGGTAATTGGACATTCTAGAACAGTTAAGGTTGTTAAGAACAAGGTGGCTCCTCCTTTCAAAGAAGCTTCTTTCAATATGATATATCCAATGGGTATAGATAAAGAGAGTAGCATTATTGACGCAGCAATAGATCAAGGCGTCGTTGAAAAGGCTGGTGCTTGGCTTAAATATGGGACTGAGCAATTAGCCCAAGGAAAAGATGCTGCTGCAGAAGCTTTGAAAAAGGATATCAAACTTAGAGACAAGATTGTTAAAGAGGTTATCGCTAAAACCAAACTGTAAATATGATTGTAACTTTGTTAGAGTCACAGAAGAAGGATCCTTCCAGGGTTAACCTGTATATCAACGGAGAATTTAACTGTGGTATATCAGTTAATACCATTGCTAAATACAGTCTGTATGTTGGGAAGGAAATAACACAAGAGACTTTGGATGAACTCTTTTTCTCTGAATTAGAATCTAGATTCTTTGATAGGGCAATGGGTTTTCTTGATAGAGCTCCTAAAACTGAACGGCAGGTTAGAATATATCTTAAGGATCTTTCATTCAAAAAAAGAGGTAGTTGGTTTGATAGCTTGAATACTGAAATGCTTTCAAAAATCATTGAAAAAGTAATTGAGAAACTAAATGAATACCAATATATTGATGATGAGAGATTTGCAGAGCTTTTTGTAACTAGTAGAATGAAGAACAAGCCAAGAGGAAAAGATGTTTTACTAATGGAGTTGATTTCAAAAGGGGTTGCGAAGGATACTGCGCAGAAAGTACTAACTCTTTTAGTGGAAGATGAAGCTTCGCTGCTAAAACAAACATATCAGAAGAAGTACAAAGAAGAAAAGATAACTATGAATGACAGGAAGAAGATAGATTTCCTACGAAGAAAAGGATTTAATTGGGATTTAATTGAGCAATTCATTAACAATGAGTCTGGAGACTAAAAGTAATTGGAATATACCGAAAAAATTAAAGAACGATGATCTAGTAAAATATCTACTTGAAAAAAGAGATATTAAAGATGTTGAGAATTTCCTAAGTCCTTCATTAGAAAATATCCCAAGCTACGAAAAACTTTTTAATGCAAAGAAGGCTGCGAAAAAAATTCTGAAATTTGTAAAAGCTGGGAAGAAAATTGCAATTCATGGTGACTATGATTCAGATGGAATATGCGCAACCAGTTTACTTTGGAGTTTTCTTTACCGTGATTTGGCAAAACACTTGAATACTAAAGTAGATGTAGTTCCATACATTCCAAGTAGGATAGATCAGGGATATGGACTAACTGAATCTTCACTCGATGATGTCATATCTCTTGGTGCAGATCTTTTAATATCTGTAGACTGTGGAGTAAGAGATAAAGTATTAATTAACAAATACATTGAAGAAAAGAGATTAGACTTTGTAATCACAGATCACCATCAACCTCCAGAAGATATTGCTTCAGATTTGAATTACATATTAGTACATCAAATGTATCCTGGAAAAGAATATCCAGACAGAGAAATATGTGGAACCACAGTAGCATTTCTACTTGTACAGGCCTTAAAAGCTGAAGCTGGTATGAGTATTGAGATTGATGAAAATACTAATGGCTTAGATCTTGTAGCACTTTCGACTGTCACAGATATGATGCCTTTAGTTGGAGTTAACCGCATATTTGTAACCTATGGCCTTAAGCAATTACAGAAAGGGACTCGATTAGGTTTTAGAATGTTAGCCCTTAGAGCTGGTATCGAGCCCAAAGATATTGATACATATCATTTAGGGTATGTCATAGGACCAAGAATCAATGCAGCTGGGAGAATAGGGTCTCCATTAGAAGCGGTAAAACTCCTAGTAAGTACGGATGAAAAACAATGCCAAGAAATTGCCAATGATCTTAACGATGTGAATTTCTCAAGACAGAAAATGACTTCAGATATCTTGGAAAATGCCAAGATGAATATTGTAGAAACAGATAACCTCATATTTGTATTAGGAAATGGTTGGCACGAAGGAATCATAGGGCTGGTAGCTGGAAAACTAGGTGAGGAGTTTTACAAACCTGTATTAGTAGCTACGAATAACGAAGGAGTGGTAAAAGGTTCTGCAAGAAGCATAAAAGGATTCAATATTACTAAAACATTAGAGAAGTATGGGATGTATCTTGAGAGATTTGGAGGCCATGAACTTGCTGCAGGTTTTACAGCTAAATTAGAAACCATAGAAGAATTTAGAACAGAGATTACTAACTATGCAAACGAAACTATAACCAAAGAAAATCTTACTCGGGATGTACAAATTGATTTGAATCTAGATGCAGAAGATGTGTCGTATCAGTTGATAAACAACATGAAGGCATTGGAACCATATGGATATGGTAATCCTAAACCATTGATATATCTAGAAGATTTAATAGTTGTAAAAAAATATATCATGGGTAAGGAAAAATCACATATGAAGCTCATGGTAAAGGGAACAGGTGTAGAACTTCTCAATATTGTCCTCTTCAACTGTTTTGAAGATACAGAGAAAATTAATGAAAATGATTCAATAGATGTAATAGGGTATCCAAGTGTGAATGTGTGGAATGGGAATGAGACGATACAATTTCAAGTTAAGGAGTGGCGTAGGCACAGGGACTAGTATTACAACAATCCTTTCTTTTCAACTACTTCTGGTGCAGGCTGTACAATCTTGTTTTGTACATTATCATAGTCTATAGCTGGATAGTAGAAATCAAACTCTCCTTTTGTATCATTACTAAATATGACTTCACCAGAAATTACATATACAGGTTGTAAGTATTGTTGCTCTGTTGCAGATTCAAAATATGTTAGATTGACGTAAAGGATAGTAAATTTCTTAACAGATCTAGGAGTGTAATCTACAACTGTATCTCCTTTGGTATCATTCAAATATACAAGACTACCTTCCCCAGCTTGAATTTTCTCAATAGCAATATTAGGATTTATTAACTCGTATGTGCCACAAGCTGTTTCTTGAATCGGCCAATAGGTATAATCCATCTGATATATTGCAGAAAGATATTTCTCGTTTTTGTTTGCAGCTACACCAACATATACAGAAATATTACTCTTACTAGTATTTAAGAAAGTAACTGCGGTATTGAATGTATATATATCAATTCTTTCATCATTGATAATTGTAGATTCTGTTGTAGGTTCACCAAGAGTCTTCTTGAAAGTATCAACCATAGTACTAGCGCCAACAATATTTGAGGGAATAGTAATCATGGATTTGTTTCGGTTGAAATCTACTCTAACTAACTCTGCTTCTGAAAGTGAGCTTGCTTCACTGTAGGAACCATCAGGATTAACGTTTATAAGCGTTGTAGTTGGTGTACCATTAGAATAGTCATTGGTAGAGAAACCAATACTTCGAAGGAAATTAACAGCTATTGATTTTGCCTCTTGCTCACTTGGAGTAGTTCCTGTTGCTGCAATCTTCTTAATATATGTAGGATTGGTCTTTAATGTGAAGTTCAAATTCTTTGAGAGTACAACCAATGTTCTATTGCCATCTGTCCATGAATAGCTTTCAGTACCATTTCTAACAATTTTTTCTGCGGTAAACCCAAACTTAGTAGCCAATATCTTGGCATCTGCTTGAGAGCTCAATGATTGAATTGGATTTTCAAACTTGTATACATTTATGATATCTGGAAGTGCATCTATCTTCCCTGAGTCTGTCTGTAACTCAAAGTACATGTTGTTACCATTTGCTAGCTTCAATGAGGGGATACTAAGTTTGTTAGTTAGGAAAGCTTCTTTCTCCTCTGTACAAGCAAAATTCGCTGAGATATATTGTGGAAGAATATTCTTTTTAGATGATGACGTGAGGATTATGACTACGATACCAAAGATACCAAGCATTGCGAGAGCTATAACCCCAAATCTTTTTGTCCAGAATGCCGCTTCTGTTAATGTCATGGTATAATCTTAGCACAGTTTAATATCGATCAACATTATATATTACATACATAATAATGAGAACACCAGAGGAAAATATACAGTTAGCAAATATCCTTTTTCCAGAGGTTAAAGAAACTCCTGAGGATGTAGAAAAGAAGTATCCCAAGCGAAATTTAAAGGAAGGAGAGATGGTGTTGAGATTTGCTCCAAGCCCAACCGGATTCTTACATATCGGAAGTGTATATATCAGTATGATAGACAGGATATTGACTAATCAACATGGTGGTACATTCATACTTAGAATTGAAGATACAGATAAGACAAGAGAGGTAGAGGGTGGAATAAATATGATAGTTAAAGGACTTGAGGGATTTGGTATTAGCTTTGATGAAGGAATGATTAATGATAACGAATCTAAAGGGAAGTATGGTCCATATCTACAAAGTAAACGATTAGATATTTACAAGGTATATGCTAAGGATATGGTTGCTAAGGGGAATGCATATCCATGCTTCATAACCGAGGAAGAGCTGGGCGATATTAGAAAGAAACAAGAAGAAATGGGTGTTAGAACCGGTTACTACGGGAATTGGGCTAAATGGAGAAATGCCTCTTTAGAAGAGATACAGGAAAAATTAAACAGTGGAGAGAAATTTGCAATTAGATTGTATTCTACTGGAAACTTAGAAAACTCATTCAAAATACAAGACTTAATCAAAGGTAATGTTACTCTACGAGAAAATGATGTGGATACTGTTTTGTTAAAATCAGATGGCTTTCCTACATATCATTTTGCGCATCCAATTGATGATCAACTTATGCAGGTTACTCATGCTACTCGTGGTGAGGAATGGTTTGCATCTCTTCCTTTGCATGTTGAGCTATTTAAAAAGCTTGGATTTGAATTACCTCAATATTGTCATTTCTCAACATTAATGAAGTTAGATAACGAGGGGAAGAGTAAACGAAAATTAAGTAAACGAAAAGATCCTGAAGCTGATGTGCAATACTACATTACTCATGGATATCCTAAGGAAGGTGTAAAAGAATATTTACTAAATGTTGCTAACTCTAATTACTATGATTGGAAGATTCAAAATCCTGAAAAACCTTCAACAGAATTTGTATTGAAATTAGAAAAATTTAATAAAGCCGGCGCACTATTTGATATCGTTAAACTTAACGATATGTGTAAAGACTATATCGCTACCTTAAATGCACAGCAGGTATATGATATGTCATTGGAATGGGCAGAGGTATACAACAAAGAGATTGCTGAATTACTAAAGAATAACAAGGAATATTGTATTAATATTTTCAATATTGAAAGAGAAGGAAGTAAGATTAGAAAGGATTTAGTTAAATTTGAAGATATTATTACTCAATTAGATATTTTCTTTGATGAATTACTAGAAAAGGAAATGGTAGAAGATATTTCTGAGAAGGTTTCTAAAGAAAAACAAAATGAAATTCTTAAAGAATATATTGAGATATATGATATTAATGATAATCAAACAAAATGGTTTGAGAAGGTTAAGGGATTGGCAAGTAAATTGGGTTATGAGAAGGTTGGGGATGTAGCTATGGTTATTAGAGTAGCATTAACACATAGAACAAAGAGTCCAGATTTGTACCAAGTTATGAAGGTATTAGGTAAGGAAAAAGTAATACAGAGATTGGAGAAATACATAGGGTAGGTGATATAATCATGGCTGTTATTGCCGGATCGTCTAATGGTAGGACGATTGCCTCTGGAGCAGTTAATCATAGTTCGAATCTATGTCCGGCAATTCTAACGCTCATCGTCTGCTTTTAGCTTATCCTCGGCGTATTTAATTGCACTATCATCCATTGAGAATGGCAAAGAATCTTCTTCAACGAGAAGTTCATTCTTTTTCTTGTCATACGTTACTTTTATAGGGTCTTTTTTTGAAAATATTAATGGTACTGAAAAAAGCATTTTTTCTTCTGTTTCTGCCTCTGGAGGTATTAAATCTAAAGTTATATTCCTTTCAGGAATTGGTCGTTTATCGTCCTCGTAATAAGCTAAATCTACGAGTGTGGTTGTAGCTTTATGGTTGAAAATGAGTAATCTATGTATCAAGCCATCGTCTTCTTGTCTGAATGTGGCAATACATGGTAGATCAAATGAGCTTATCTGATTATCATCATTAAAAAATTCCCCCTGCTCACTTAAACGCTGTTCTAATTTATATTTTGCTAAAGCCTGAACAAAGGCCTGTTCTTCCTCTTTCCATATAGGGACGTTTTCGTTCAGATACAATCCCAACTCATGTAACAGAGCATCTTTTGCAGTTGAACCAGAATTAGCAGCTTCATTGTTTTCTTTATCTTGGTTGTTAAAATCGTCCATTGTAGTAGTAATTATAACTTATCTAATAACGTTCTAATCTCTTCAATACCATTATTCCAGAACTCTTTTTTAGTAATATCTATTCCAATACCTTTAAACAATTCTTTAGGTGATTGTGTAGAACCAGATTCCATAAACCTCTTAACATATACTATATTCTTTTTATCATCCTTTACCATCTTTTGTAAAGCTTTAGATATTAACAATCCACTAGCATATGAATATACATAAAAGAACCTTCTAAAATGACTAACATATATCCATCCATTCCTCATACTTTCATCTTCTAATACTGCATCACCAAGATATGACTTCATATGCTTACAGAACAGATCAGAGATATATTCTTTAGTTAGGAATCCTTTCTCTCTGAAATCATGATGTAATTCAGTTTCAAAATTGTAGAATGCCACCTGCCTAAATATAGAAGCAGTATCATCATGTATTTTTTTGTCTAAGATGGCCTGTATAACTTTTTCATCGGTTGTTTCTTTAAGTATTTCAGTTAATACAAAATCCTCAAAGAATGTACTAGCTATTTCTGCTAAAGATGTCGGATATCCGTCATTCAAGGCATCCTGTTTCTTTGCTAACTCTGTATGTACCCCATGACCACTTTCATGAGCAATAGTTAAAACAGATTCTAATTGATTTTTGTGATTAAGAAGAATAAACGTAGGTAAATTCCTGTTAATGGATGTACAAAATGCGCCCCCAGTTTTTCCCTTTGAAGGATATACATCATACTGCCCATTCTTCAAAAAAGTATTAACGATTTCTTCAAATTTAGAATCAAGATTCTTGAATGTTTTTTTTACAAGCTCCATAGCTTCAGGAAATTCATATATCATTGATGCTCCCTGTAGAGGGACATTGCGTTCGTGGTATCCTAATTGTTTTACACCCATTAATTCTGCTTTTCTCTTGTAATATGCTCTTGTGACATCAAAATTCTCAGTTACTGTTTTTACTAATGTATCTACTACCTCTGACTCAATATCATCTGCTATATGTCTTGTTAAATCTGGCCTTGATATCTTTCTGTAATCATCTGAAATCTTTTTGTCTTCCAATACTGAATTAATCTCAAATTCAGCAATTTCTACATATTTACTATTTATTTTGTTTTGTTCTTTTGCAGCATAATCTCGAACTTTTTTGTTTTGAGAATCAAGATATTTGTTTACTTCATTGTAGGTGATTTCCTTCTTTTTAAGCTCTTCATCAAGCACGACCATTTTCTGCTTACTGAGTAATTCTGTAAGCATATTAACCCAGTTTGAATGGGAAGTTTTAGAAGTTAGATTAAAGACTTTTTCCTCTTTGTCAGAAAGGATATATTTTGATGACAAGAAGGATTGCTCAAGTAAGTGTCTGTATGGTTTTAATCCTTCGTAGTTCAAGAATTTCCCCTGTCTTGATTTAGGTATTTTTGAAATATTTAAATAGAAGAATTGTATTTCGTTTACTAGTTTTGTATATATATCTTCTATTTGATTTAGTCTAGCCTTTATAACTGAATCTGTCTGGTCTAGCTCATTTCTAAGTATGAAGTAATATATGGGTTTGTCACATATTCCTGTGGTTGCACTTAATTTCTCGGATTCATCTAATGCTTTTCTTAATATTGCTGGATCTTTAGTATATTCCTTGTTAGTTTTCCATTTCTTTACAAAGGTATGTACGTTCTTAGTGGAGAGATCTATATCCTTTTGGATTTGAGGATCAGTTTCTGATTTATATAGTAGTTTTAGATTCCATTTTTCTATCATTGCTTATTATACCTTAATGTAAAGACTATGGGAAAGTATTGACAGGATAAAGTTTTGTATAAGTGTGGCGAGGACGCTCACAAAAAGCTAGCACAGAAGGGTGTGAATGGTTAGAGTTAAAATACATCTAAACGAGCGAATTTTGCTCTCTTATTTATATTTAGATTCCAATTCACACTCCTCTCAAGAACTTCTGTAGCCTTGCACAATCTCACATATCCTCTATACATCAATGTTTTTGTGATATAATTACCCACTTTCGCAGAGGAGAGGAAAATAAAACATAACTACGTTGGGTAACAAAGAAATGTCAGTACGAAATTCGCTAACAACGTATTATGTTTAGATCTAAAATTGAAAGAATCTGTGAAAAACAAAGGACGGGGGTGCTCATATGAGAATTAGGATTTCATTTCCTAACTTTTCTTTCAAATTCACAACACCCCTGTCCATCTTTTCATTTTCTCTCATATATCTGATATAATCATCCTTAATACTTAGATCCAGTAATCACTGGGGAGTAGTAGAAAGAAAGTATTTCTAAAAAAGAATATGAGTAGAATCTACCGTATGTAAACGAAATATACACAAATGAGAAATAAATAGGGTGGTACCGCGTACACAATGTTCGCCCCTTTCTAAAGATTAGTATATATTAAATATGTATATACCAGTTTTTAGAGAGGGGCTTTTTGTTTAAATTAACGATTAGAAATATGGAAGATATAAAGATAAAGAAAAATGAAATGATGCCTAATTTCCCTAAAACAGAGGGCGACATATTAACCTTTTGGAAAGAAAAAAATATCTTTCAAAAATCCATAGATCAAAGAGACAAAACCAATCCATTTACCTTTTACGATGGACCAATAACCTCAAATAACAAACCACACTACGGACATGCACTAACAATGGTCATCAAAGATGTAGTTCCAAGGTATAAAACTATGAAAGGATATCATGTAGATAGAAGTCTAGGATGGGATTGTCAGGGAATACCTGTGGAATATGAAGTAGAGAAGACATTAGGTTTTGAACAAAAAGAAGATATTGAGAAATTTGGTATTGAAAAATTCAATCAGCTTTGTAGAGAATCTGTACAAAAGTATCAAGGAGAAATATTTGCACTAACTGAAAGAATGGGAAGATGGGTAAACAAAGATGAAGAATATGCAACCATGGACCCGGCATATATAGAGAGTGTATGGTGGTCATTAAGTGAGCTTTACAAAAAAGGTCTCCTCTACCAAGGGTACAAAGTAGTTCCTTACTCAACTCGAGCAGGAACTACTCTTTCTAATTCAGAGGTAGCACTTGGTGGATACAAAGCCATAGTAGACCCAGCTGTAACAGTCAGCCTAAAATTAAAAAACAGTGATACCTACCTCCTCATATGGACTACAACCCCATGGACTCTACCTGGAAACCTTTTGGTAGCAGTAGGAAATGATTTTGAATATGTAGAAGTTGAACACAAAGGACGAAAATATATCGTTGGAAAAGCATTGGGGGAGAAAATCTTTGGAGAAGATTACAAGGTATTGAGTGAAATGTTAGGTAAAGATTTAGTTGGGAAGGAATATGAGCCATTGTATCCATACTATGCCCAAAAGAGTAGCGAAGGTTGCTTCAGAGTAGTACATGCTGAGCATGTAACTCTCGAAGATGGTACAGGATTGGTACATCAAGCACCATATGGAGAAGAAGATTTCGCATTAATGACAGGTATGGGAATTGAGATGTTTGACTACCTTGATGATCAAGGGAATATGAAAGATGAGATTACTCAATTTGCAGGAATGTTCTACAAGAAGGCAAACAAATATGTAATGCAAGATTTGGAAGAAAGAGGATTACTCTTTGCACATGAAGATCATGAACACCAAATGCCAATGTGTTGGAGAACAGAAACACCATTGATATACAAACCAATTAAGAGTTGGTATGTAAGAGTCTCAGAAATTAGAAAGCGAATGACAGAGGAGAATAACGAGATAAATTGGATACCAGAGCATATCAAGGATGGAAGATTTGGGAATTGGTTAGCAGATGCAAGAGATTGGGCTTTAAGTAGAAACAGATATTGGGGAACACCACTTCCTGCTTGGATTTGTGACAAGTGTGGAGCAACTGAAGTATTAGGATCGTTTGCAGAGATTAAGGAAAAATCAGGAGTAGAAATTACAGATCCACACAAACCATTTGTTGATGAAGTTAAATATGCTTGTTCAAAATGTGATGGAGAAATGCACAGAGTGACTGATGTCATTGATGTATGGTATGACTCAGGATCAATGCCATTTGCTAGATTCCACTATCCATTTGAAAACAAAGAAAAATTTGACCAAAAGTATCCTGCAGAGTTCATAGCTGAAGGAGTAGATCAAACCAGAGGTTGGTTCTATACATTACATGTATTAGGTACTGCACTCTTTGATCAAAAAGCTTTCAGAAATGTTGTTGTAAATGGTTTAGCTTTGGCTTCAGATGGATCAAAGATGTCGAAGAGTAAACGAAATTATACCGATATTAATATAGTCATAGATCAGTTAGGAGCAGATTCAATGAGACTCTACTTCTTAAGTTCTCCAATTGTTCATGGGGAAGAAGTAATTTTCAATGAGAAGTTCTTAAAGGAGATAATGACATCTGTAATGCTTCCATATTGGAATTCTGTTAAGTACCTTTTAAGCTACCAGAGTGAGTCAAAGCTTAAGAATATCAGTGAACTAGATTTAAGTAATGTAATGGATAAATGGATTGTAGCGAGGCTTCACAAGACAATAGGGGATGTTACAACAAATATGGATGCATATGATTTACAACCAGCTACAAAGAGTATCTTTGATTTAATTGATGATCTTTCTAAGTGGTATATCAGAAGATCAAGAGAAAGATTTGTAAATGGAGATGTTAATGCTTTAGATACACTGCGATATGTATTGGTAGAAATCTCCAAGCTATTAGCTCCATTTGCGCCATTCCTTGCTGAATCTGCATACCAGACATTGGTATCTGGTGAAAAAGAATCTGTACATCTTGAAGATTTTTCAGTTGTGGAGGGAAGCAAACTGGATGAAAAACTTCTAACAGATATGGATAATATTAGAAAGATATGTTCATTAGGATTAAACATCAGAGATGAGAACAGGATAAAGGTACGACAACCATTAGCACAAGCATTAGTACCTGTTGAAGATTCAGAATTACAAGAAATTGTAAAAGGAGAACTAAATGTAAAAGAGGTTGTCTATTCTAAAGAAGCCAAAGAAGGAGAAGGATTAAAATCTCAAAATGATGGAACAGTATTTGTTACATTAGATACAAATATATCGGATGAACTTAAAGCAGAAGGATTCTTAAATGAACTAACCAGAGGATTACAAGTAGCTAGAAAAGAAAGTGGATGCCAAGTAGGTCAGGATATTACCGTTAAATATCAGACTGAGAGTAAAGAAATTGAAGAACTAATATCTTCTCATCTTGAAGAACTTGAAAAGGTAGTATTAGCAAAATCATTCGAGAAAGTTAAAACTTTGGAGAATGGTATAAAGCTTAAACTAGCAGAAGTTGAAGTCTTTGTAGAGATAATAAA
Organism: uncultured Candidatus Saccharibacteria bacterium; assembly: GCA_964610125.1. Lineage (GTDB taxonomy): Bacteria > Patescibacteriota > Dojkabacteria > SC72 > SC72 > UBA12078. Next base: position 290,914 of record CAZSUV010000001.1, read on the forward strand.
ATAGGATTCTAATTGAATTAGTATTCAGAAAGGGATACTTTAAGTCCTGTAATTTTTGCAAATTGTTCATTTGCTTGATCCATAGTCTTGTCTGAAGCAACAGCCAACTCCCCAACAATATTCTTAACTGCTTCTTCAAGCTGTTTCTCAATACTGGTAGGAATTAATCTTCCTTCTTTCTCTCTTTGCTTTCGAATGAAGTTACAATACTGAATAATCTCCATAGTGGATTTTATATCAGATTTGCCCTCTAATTCCTTAAACATATTCAACATAATATTGAAATCTGTAACTTTAGGATTCTTAGAAGGAGATTTTTTCAGTATCTTAATCTCTTCTGTGATTTGTTTAACAGACATAACCTCTCTAATACCCAAAGAATCAATATTATCAACAGGAGTAGAAATACTTAATGGATTTGTAATTAACTCAAACTCAAAATATTTTTTAATTTCCCCATTAAATTCAATATCTTTTTGACCCTTAACCTTACCGGCACCATGTGATGGATAGAAAACTTTTGATCCGACTTTAAGTTGCATAATAGAGGAATGTTGTTATATTAACATGCCATTATACCACGAAAGTGCTATACTTTCCTTAATATGAATATAGTAGTTATAGGGGGGGGCACAGGCTCCACAGTAGTACTAGAAGGCCTAAAGAAATATAGAGAACTTCATCTTAGTGTAATCGTTGGTATGATGGACGATGGAGGAAGCAATGCAGTTGTAAGAGATGAGTTTGGAATGCTTCCTCTTAGTGATGTTAGAAAATCCATACTTGCACTGTCCGAAGATAATGAAAGCAACTATCTTAGAAAACTCCTTACATACAGATATTCAGGATGTGACAACTTAAGTGGTCATACACTAGGCAATCTCTTAATGGTAGCCATGTCAGATATTTTGGGTTCTGAGATAGAGGCAATTGATACCCTTTCCCAAATGTTTGGTGTAAGAGGAAGTGTAATACCAGTTACCTTAGATGATGTAAGACTTGTAGCAGAATATGATGATGGAACCAAAATTGTAGGAGAACACTATATTGATGAGCCAGAGAAGGATATTAATATTGTTAAATTCTATCTCAATGGAAAAGCTAAGGCATTTCCAAGGGCAATTCAGGCCATCAAAGAAGCAGACTATATTATTCTTGGTCCTGGAGATCTATATACCACTTTACTCCCAAACTTACTTGTTGAAGGTATGGGTAAAGCTATTAAAAAATCCCATGCGAAGACTGTTTACATCTCAAACCTAATGACGAAGATAGGGCAAACTAGACATAAAAGTGTGAAAGATATTGTAAATATAATTGAGGGATACATTGGAAGAAATCTAGACTATGTATTACTAAATAACGGAAGGATACCTCAAGAAGCATTTCAAAGATATATTGAAGATGGAGAGAACCTCATAAAAGATGATATTGATGAAAGCAAAGGACATACTATTATCAGAAAAGATTTAGTTGCAAATGACGATATAAAGCAAGAAAAGGGAGATACTTTAAAACGAAGTTTTGTTAGACATGATTCGCGAAAGGTAGGGAAAGCCTTGTATCGTATATTCACGAAAAGTCCTCTAGGAAGATTTTTTAGAAATATTTTTGGCCAATATATTGATTAAGTCAGTACCATATTCATCGGCTTTGGTTTGAGTTTCAAAACCATTCTCATTTAGAAGCTTTATTATGTTCTTGGAATTGCCGTTATTAATAGGGTGATATTCAATAAGAATATTTTTTACATATTTTAATTTATTTGATTCAATAAGCTCTTTTAATACTTCTGTCTCTGCTCCCTCAATATCCATTTTTAATATATCAATCTCTTCGGTTATATATTTACTTAATCGTTCACATTTAACATTTATAGGTGTGGATTTTTGTGTTCCATTCCAAGCATCTTTACTAAAACTTCCTGTGGAGAAAGCATCATTCCCAGAATTATCTATGTAAAAAATTCTAATCTCATCCTTGCTTCCTACCGCAATATTATGCAATTCAACATTGGTTAAATGATTGTATTCCATATTCTCTTGCAGTATTGGGAATATATTTGAATTAGGCTCAAATGCAACAATCTTTGAATCAGGGTATTTAATCTTGAAGTACAGAATGGAAAGGCCTATGTGTGCACCAAGATCAAATATAACGGGAACGTTGTTCATTTTTCCATTCTTTTGGACTAAATCAACATTGTATATCTCCTTATTGAATATCTCATCCTTAAGAATATTGAATTCTTCCTTGTTGGTATATCCAATTTCATATCCTTGTATTTTAGAAATCATTGCTTGCATAGTGGAAGTTTAACAAAAAAGCCCTGGAGTTATCCAGGGCTTTGATCAATTACATAGCCTCAATCTTATTCATTACTGATTGTACCTTCGCAGCCCAGTTATTAGCTGATGGAGGACAATATGAATATGAGATACTTTTTGGAGTAGTCATACCCTTTGCATAGTATTTGGAAATACCCTTAGATACTGTCCATATACCTTCCTCCCAACTTGAGAATCCAGATTTACCCCATCCCCATGCATTGTAAGGTTTAAATGTATGCTTACCACCTTCAGATTCAATTACAGATATAGCTGCAACAATGTTGTAGTCTATACCGTATGTATCTGCAGCAGCTACAAATTCTTTAGCATAATCAGCAAGAGGAGCAGCTCTTTGACTTAAATATGCTTTAATTTTTGCAACTCTAATATCGGCAACTTCATTTATAGTGATTTCTGCACTGTCAACAGAGATATACTCTGTACTTACAGCAGATACCTGACCTTGGTCAGCTAAGACTAAGTTTACAGGCATCTTGTCACTTATAACGTTCGCTACTAGGCCGAAACCTAAAACACCGACAATTACGCCTAATGTCTTTCTACCTTTTATAAATAATACTTTCATAGCAGTTAATTTCAAGTTAATACCTATTTCTAGGTAAGTTATATTATACCATAAAAGCCCTATAGTAATCAAAATGGCAATATCGCAATGGGTGGTATATCATTTATCTATGAAATCCATGGTGATTAATGATATTAAATACAAAAGACCTCCAAAAGGGCGAATCTCTATGTACGCCGCTATCCTTGCTCTGTTTTTTGCTTTCTTGTTTTTGTATATTCAGAACTTCAATACAGTAAACATTTTAATTGGTTTTAAAATCTTTAAGGTCAGATATGATACATATACTGTAGCTTTTGAGGGAAATGTCCCTGAGGAATACAAGACACTTGCAAAGGATAATGTTAAGGATATGGTATTTAACAAGAAGGAGAGGTTTAAGTTTGTAGATAGTAAAGCAGATATAACTATACAATCGGAAAAGACAGATACTAATGTAGAAGTATTAAGTGAGACTTTAATACCAGTAGGCCATCTGTATTCACTAAAAACTGCTACGGATGAAGAAAATATTAAAAGCATGAATGTCTATGTCTTGAGTGATACATATATCAATTTCCTAAAGGATCAATACGGGATTAATGCACAAAAGATAGATAATGTAGATGCTTTGGTAGCGAAGATGAAAGAATCAGATAGTAATGTTGGATTAATAACATATGATAGTCTCAACTTTAGTATGAAGATATTGAAGGTTGGGGATAAATATTACTTAGATGATCATGATGCTGGTATACATATTCGTTTCTATGCTACTTTGGCTAAGGGAGTGGATTCATTTGCCTTGGATATATTGAAAAACAATATCTCAACCGATAGCAAGGTACCAGATACGGCAAGTCTTTTGAAGTTGAATATGTCGGGTGTTGTCGCAATATCAAGAGATTTGGGTGCTAAGATGAATTCGCTTCAAAACTATGACTATCCTGCCGAAAAGTTAGGTCCTTTCCTTTCGGATGCGGATTTAACACATATCTCTAATGAGGTCTCATTTGTTGATGGATGTGTGGTTGCTGCGGGTATGAGATTTTGTGCTAGGGATCAATATATGGAAAGTATTACCGCAAGTGGAGTAGATATTGTTGAATTAACAGGAAATCATAACAATGACTATGGTAGTGCGAATAATGGTAGATCTATTGAGATGTATAAGGCTTTGGGTATGAAATACTTTGGTGGAGGATTGAATAATGAGGATGCTTCTAAGATATTGTATGAGGATGTAGATGGTACTAAATTGGCATTCATTGGTTACAATTGGTACGATACTACTTACAAAACGGGAGCTATAGCTTGGAATGATAAACCTGGAGCTAATGAATATTCTTTGGAGAAGATGACTGCTAATATTGCTGAAGCTAAGACTAGTGCAGATGTAGTTATTGTTGATTTCCAATTTCAGGAGTGCTATTGCTATCCTGATGGTGATGTTGTTTATCCTATTTGTTACAAACCTCTTGGTAATCCAGATCAGAAGGGCGTATTTAGAAAGGCTATTGATTTAGGCGCTACCATTGTTCTTGGTACTCAAGCGCATCAACCTCAAACTTATGAATTGTATGGTGATGGTGTTATATATTACGGTTTGGGTAATTTGTATTTTGATCAATGGAATTGGATTGGTACTAGGCAGGCTATGATTCTTACTCATTATTTTGATGATGGAAAGTATATTAATACTAAACTTACACCGATATATATGGATAGGAGTATGCAACCTGATTTTGCTACTGATGCACAGGCGGATCAGTTATTGAAATCACTTAAAACGGCTAGGGATTAAATTCTATGTTACTCATCGAGGACGAAATTGGATTCTCGTCCCCGATGTCTTGCAAATGCTATCTCTGTAAAATTTCTAGGAGTGATTCCTCTGGGGTAATTGAAGCAATTCGGTTCTGCTTCAGTAGTTCTAAGAGAAAAGTTTTTAATTTCTGAGTTTTCTCTTTTTTATTATCCCCGTCAATTGGAATTAGTGGCTCATTTTCTTTTTTCACCAAAATATCGATGTTATTAGGAGCTTTATCAATTGCTGATAAAACCTCTGATAATGGGGTGAATTGTAGGAAATATTCTTTCCCAGGCACAACAGATACTTTGACAAAGAGCTTTTTTCTTTCCATGTGCTTTCTCTCCTCCAGAGTTGTAAATGACAAGAAGCCTCATTATACAACCCATAGAAAAGGTATTCAACAAAAAAAGGCAGGATGTACCTGCCTTTCTGAAATCACCCTTGAGAAACCTTTTACTTTATCTCAATCTCCTTAGGTTTAACCTCATTAGCTTTTGGCATCTTTATGGATAGTACTCCATCCTTAAATTCAGCCTCAGCCTTATCCGGATCTACCTTTGTAGGAAGATTAAATGATTGCTCATATGAAGATTCCATACTTCTGTAGTAATACTTCTTACTCTCATCATCCGATTTTTCTTCCTTCTTGGTTTGTCCAGAGATTGTTACACAATCAGCCATAATATTAATCTTTATATCCTCTTTTTTAATACCTGGCATAGCCATTTTTACAAATACATCATCTTTCTCTTCCCATAGGTCTGCAGAAAGCGATGGAGTATTAAAGAATGTAGGAGTTTCCCATACAGAAGGAGTAAAGAAATCATCAAATACCGATCTAATGGGGAAGAATGAAGATCGAAGAGGTCTTTCATTGTTATCTCTTGTTATAATTTTCATATGTTTTTAATATATTAAAAATTAATTAGCAAATGATAATCCTGAGTGCTAACACTGTCAAGAGTCTACTTAATCCTGTAATATTCAAATAGATATTGTCCTGCTATACCAGCATATTTACCAAAATACTCTGTATACCACTTAGATATATCTTCATTCTTTGCATATGGTACTTGGTATATATCCTTAGCTATGTTGTACATCCATCTATCAATTGGAACTGTATCTAGATATCCAAGAGAGTAGAGTAATATACAATCTGCAACCTTTGGACCAATGCCAGGCATAGAAATTAGTATCTTCCTAATATCTTCCTTCTTCTTTGGTAATTGTATATCAGAAAGCAATTTAGATGTCTCCTTAAGATATGGAGCCCTGTACCCAATACTAGCCTTTTTAAGGTCCTCTATGGGGGCTAAGGCTAATGATTTAGGGGTTGGGAAGGTATTGTGTATGGTACCTGGAATTGGTGTCCCATATATTTGAGAGAGTACTCGAATACTTTTTCTAATGGCTGGGATATTTTTGTTGGTAGCTAGTATATATGATGTGGTTGTTAGGAGGAAATCTTGTTTCAATACTGTTATATTCTTTATGTGTTTTATTGCTTCATCAATATGTTTATCCTTATTTATTTCTTTTTTAATGTTTTCATAGTCTAGGTGATTACCTAGATATTCATCCATATCTACCTTTTCATTAATCTGGGTTATCTTTCCTTGATCAATGATGATTAGGCCATTATGGGTAAAACCGTAATATTTGTTATCAATATAATCCCAGTTAAAGGCTTGACCGCCTAAGAGGGTTGTTTGAAGGTTTAGGTTCATGATTGATTATACCGTATTGCCAATATGGAGATATAACGATATATTATAAGTTGTTATGTCAGAAATGGATGCCGAACTACAACAAAATTCGAGTGATATAATCTATTCTTCATTTGATCAAGCTGCAATTGAAGAAAAATATTATTGTAAAATAGATATAGATAGGGCTGAACAGGTCCTTTCTGCAGCGCTTTTCGAATATACCGATAATGAGCTTGGTTTTTTTAAAGAAAAGAATCAGGCGGAAGAAGAATTTATAAATTTCCTTAAAGAACAAAGAGAAACAAAGCAATTCATAACAACGTTTATCTTTCTAACAAGCATGATAACCTTTGGATCAGATAGTCAGATATTCTATGATACTTTGGTAAGAAAGAAAGGACAGTATAAAAACTACCGTTGGCTTTTTGTTCCTGAAGAGGTTTGCAAAAGTAAATTATCTAGAAAAAAACAAAAGTGGGAGAAAGTTAATGGAGGAACGACCCTTTTCCCCAAAATCTTTATCACAGACCAAATGTTCAATGAACCTGAGGCAAACGGCTTTTTCCCTCATGATGAGGATGCTCTAGATTTTAACAAAGAATGGGAAAGATATATTGAACCTCACGGTCGTCAGGGAGATGCAATGATAGGGTGGTATCATAATTGTTGTGTTTTACATAAAACCTACCACGACAACATTTTTGAATATTTTAATGCACATAATAATGATGCAAAAAAAATTCATGAAGCTTTGATTTTTAAACCCGGAGGAAAAACATCGAATAAAGAATTTAAAAGATTTGATAAGAAATTAGCTTCGCTATTTCTTCAGTGGGTGGGTAGATATGAGTTATATCCTCTAAGTAATCTAGATGAATTTGGGTTACCTATTGATCTTCATTTGTGCAGAATTGCTATGCAAACAGGAATTATAAATCCACAAATTGATCTTCCAAGAAAGGTTCTTGCATATGAAGTATTTTGGCCAATTGTAAACTATTTATGTAAGAAGAATAGTGATAAAGGTTGGAGACCAGCTGCAGTATCCGAAGCTTTGTGGGTTATTGGGAGTAGAGGATGTACACCGGATCAGAATGCATTGGCTCCATATTATACTTGTCCATTAAAAACGAAATGTATAGGAGCTATAAAGAAATTACCTAACGATGATGCTTTCTACCCAAGCCTTGAGACAATTAGAAAAAATAAAAAAATTAATGCGTGGGGAGATTACAAAGAACTTCCATCTGGGAGTTGATGTAAATAATTATTAGTTATAAGCTAGATGCATGGATATGCCAACTGATTTAGAAAAAGAAGTATATGTGCAACCAATGCCTAAGATCTCTTTGAGAGACTTTCTTGAGAGCGCTGATCCTGACATTATACGAAGAGAGACCTTTCTGGTATCAGTAGAGGATGTAGTTTTTGCAGATAATATACGTCCGTTCGATGGAGAATTCATAGGTGAGTTAGCTAAAAATATTCTTGAGCAAGGACAGCTTCAAGAATGTATTGGGGATATTATTACAGATGAAAATGGGAATTTAAAAGTTAGAATTATTGCAGGGCAACATAGGAGTATGGCAATAATAAAGATTAATGAAGACGGAATACCTCTCCCAATTCGTATTAGTGTTGCCAATTGTACACTTTCCCCCGAGAAAGTTATTGAAATCCAAATGTCAGAAAATTTACATAACAAGATGACGGCAGCTCAGGATGCAACAATTATTGTTGGGTACTGGAAGCGATACAATGAAATAAAGGAAGAAGCCAAAGAAAGAAAAATGTCTATAACTGACTTAGCGAGGAAAGTGGGTAGGAGCGTAGATACTGTTAAGAATGCAATAAAGTATGTTGAAGGTTTGAACCCCATCGTACAAAAGATGGTCGATGCAAAACTTCTTCCATATGGGAATGCAATTCTTCTTACTGAATTAGAACAAGGGGAAGGATATTATGATCAACAGGTGGTTTTGGCTGAACGTTTTGTTCGTGGTCGTTGGAGTACCAATCAAGCGAAGAAATATATGCAAAAACTTAAAGCAGAGAAACAATTTGCAGGACCACTATTTGGTGAAGCATGGGAGGGAATTAAAGCTGTACAAAGAATAATTGCAATAAAAACGGAGGCGGATCGTAATGGAAGAAGGGCATCTGGATGGCTTGTTAGTATGATGAAATTAGCAGAAATACTTGCTAAAAATAATTCTAAAGTTGATGTCTCTGAGGGAATTCAAAATGCTGTTGCTGAGTATGGAATTGGCTATACAGAATTTAAGGAATTTATGCGACCATTTATGACAGAACATGATTTTAACAAACTATTTGCAAAAATTAAGTAAATAGAAGTAAAATTATATTATGAAATCCCTAATCATATATGATTCCTTCTTTGGTAATACCAAATTACTTGCTGAAACCATAGGTAAAGAATTAGGTAATGATACCAAAGTAATACATGTCTCTGACTTTAAACAAGAAGATCTAAAAGGTATAACCCTATTAATTGTTGGTAGTCCAATCTTAGGCTGGAGACCTTCAGAAAAGACAACAGCCTTCTTAATGAGCTTTGGTAAAGATCAATTAAAAGGTATAAAGGTCGCAACATTTGATACAAGAGTTAAACTATTTTTCCATGGGGATGCGACTAAAAAAATGTCTGAAATGCTTTCAAATCTAGGAGCCGAAGTCATAGTTGAACCAAACTGGTTCATAGTTACCGGTAAGGAAGGACCATTAGCGGACGGAGAACTTGAGAGAGCAAAGGAGTGGGCTAAGAAAATATATGAAATAGTTGATTAACCTCTTTTTTCACCACATCCTTTTAGTGGATATTCCTCACAAAGTGCTCTAGAGAATTCAGTGAAAAAATTACACATATGCTTATCATCCTCTGAATGTGGAATTTCAAGTACTACCCAGATATGATCCTCTCTAAGGGTTCTTGGCTCTATGCCATGTAGGGTAACGATATTGGGATCGGTTATTATGGAAATATCATTGAATGCAGAATTTTCCTTTTCTATTAGCCCAGATAGAATTTCAAGGTACTCTGGTGATAGGGTACATGAAAGATATTTTGGATCTAAACTATTCGAACTATTTATGTAGTAATCTTCCTAAGAATATGAGCACTACAGCTCCTATTACAGCTACAATTAAGCTGTATATATTAAAGCCTGTTACTCCGACTTGACCAAAGAAATTCATAATCCAACCACCTACTACGGCACCTATGATACCTAGGAGTATGTCTTCCAACATTCCATGGTTACTCTTCATTATTAATCCTGCGATCCATCCTGCTACTGCTCCTAACACTATCCAAAGTAATATACTCATTTCCTTATCCTTCCTTAAAATTATTTCCATTCCTAATACTCTAACAGTACAGGTAAGGAGAGAGGGTGTCAATGAAGGGAAAAGTTTGTATAATGGAATCTATGAAATCTATTGTAGCAATCATAGCCATTGTTATAGCGATAGCAGGATATATTCCATACATTAGGGATTGCATAAAGGGCACGACTAAACCTCATGTCATTAGTTGGTTTACATGGGCGTTAGTGTCATTCATTGCATTTGGAATTCAATTATTAAACAAAGGTGGTTCAGGATCATATATCAATCTCGTAATGGGAATTTTATGTACTATTGTTTTCTTCTTCGGACTAAAGAATGGCACTAAGAATATTACAAAGACAGATTGGATTGCTTTTGGTTTAGCAATTGTTGCTATTATCCTATGGTTAATTGTTAAGCAACCTTTGTTATCTATTATTCTTGTTGTATTTATTGATTTTATGTCATTCCTTCCTACATTATTAAAGGGTTGGAAGAAACCTTGGTCTGAAACGATCGTTACATTTGGTGTAAGTGCTATAAAGAATGGACTATCCATATATGCTTTGAGCACATATTCCGTAGTAAATATATTATTCCCGGCATACAGCTTCATAGCTTGTACATACTTTGTAATAGTGTTGATATTAAGAAGGAGAGTGATAAAGAAGGAGTAGAAAGTTTGATTTCCAAACAAATCCCATAGGCGTATAATAATATATTATGAGCAATTGGGCAGATTACAAAGTAGGTATGTCTTCTGAAGAGCTTGAAACATCAGGAATAGCCTTTGAAAGAAAACCTTGGGATATTGAAGGAGAACAATTCATAGGAATGTTATTTTCTGATCTCGTCCCAATCCTATTAAAAGAATCTAGATTTTCCTATAATCGCTTCACTCCTCCCGATTGGATAGGTTCATATCAAGGAGGAATAATAGAAGCAACATTGAAATATTATGGAATTAATCCTCACGAAGAAACATCTGAAGAACGAAAGACAGGTGAAGGGAAGGAACAGCTATACTGGCCAGTTGCGGTATTACCTGATGGAAGTATGCGTGTCCCAGTAGGTACAATTCAAGACCTCTTCGCGGGAGGAGAAGATTCAGCCGTAGCATTAACTTCACGAGTTGTGTTAAATAATTTAAGTAGACCTGGGGAATATGGTGGAATAGCTCATTTCCCAATGTTAGATATTGTACATAGCCCTACAGAAGAAAATATAAAGTATTTGATAACAGCGGTAAGAGAGAAATGTGGGTTAGAAAATTTCTTTGTAATACAATCTTCAGATAATGGAATGATGATTATTGGGGCGGAGCTATTTGATGAAGAGAATTTCGTTGCTTTACTGATGGATTCCTTATTAATAAATCATGTAGAAACCAAGGGTATAGATGGTTTCTGGGTAGATGATAGATGGAATGCCCGTAGTACACAAAATGGTGTGGTAGAAACTGGTGATAGATTAAATAGATGGAGATTCAATGGTGTATTAAGAATGGTTGCTAGTCTGCCAAATAAACCATGCAGACCATTTGTAAAAGCGGCTTTTTTAAATGGAGTTGTTTACGGGGTGTCCTGTTAATTACCTTCTTTCGAAGAAAAATATCGGGACACCCCTCACTCTAAAAATCAAATACTATTCTGTACTAAGCTTGGGCTTAAAAGCACAAGCTATTAAGGATATTAATCCTAGTACAGCAAATGCTACAAATACTCCTTTGCTATCTACTAGCATTCCTACAAAAGGATTGAATATTGTAAGCATTAAACGCTTAATCATACTTACAAATGAAAGTACTGTTGCTCTTTGCTCATCCGCAATTTCTTCGTTAATCTCTTTAGACAAGAGGGTTGGAATTTGTAGTCCAAGTCCACCTGCAAAGATCAGTACGAATAGAATCCCAATGGTATTATGCAGTAACGCTCCCATCAGAAATCCTGTGGCTACGAGACTGGCTATTAGTATGAATACTAGCTTTGGATTGAGCTTTCTCATTAGGCGAGCAAGAACGAACATAGAGAATACCTCTCCTCCCAAAAGTATGATTCTATATACCCCGAATAGACTTTCAGGTACGGAGAGAACTCTCAGCCCTTCTTGGTAAAGCCATATAACAAAGTAGCTTGTTGAACAAAGAAGACTGATATATATGGTTAGTTTTCTTAGATTGATACTACCCCTTAGTATCTTTAAACCTTCCTTTACTGTTTTTAGGTATTCTGGCTTCAAACCATTTCCTTTGGTATCTGTAGAGGGTATGAAGAATCCATATATTATTAATGCAATGACACTTGGTATGGCACCTAATCTAAATATCTCTTGTATTGTAAATCTGTTACTTACAAAGATATATATGAATGATGCGAGTACCATTCCAACGATATGCATTGTACTGCTAACTAGTGATATGGTTCTAAACCTTTTCTCTATACCGTATCTCTTGGATATATCATATACCCAGGCCTCTCTAGCTCCAGATACAAATGCTAAGCCTAGCGCCAGAATGAACTCTGATATGAGGAATAGGTAGATATTTGGATAGAGGGAGTAGGTTATTGTTCCAATAAAATAGAGGATGTATCCGATGATTACAGAACGTTTTTTGCCATGTACATCTCCGAATACTCCTGTTGGAACCTCAAGTACAAATACCCAGAATGTAAACCAACTTTGTATTGTTTGTGTTTGTGTCTGAGATAGGCCTCCCCAATCTCTAAAGAACACTAGTAGTATGGATCCGATTAATTCCATTCCAAGGATTAGATCTGCTACCCAGAATAGGTATATTTCCTTGGGCCAACTAAAGATATTTTTTGTTCTCATTTTTCTCCTTTTGAAATATGAATGAATATATTTGATTTTTAAGAGCTATTACCTCTCAATATTTAAATTTGAGGGTGTACAGCTTCCAAATACAATTAGCTTTTAAAGGGAAAATAAAAAACCTCCAGTATTTGGAGGCTATTCACTGACAATTTTGATTAGGAATTATGCAATAGAAAGGTCTCCAATATAGTGTGTTGCGTGTAGAACGTAACCACACATAGATGGCTTGGTTGGAGTGAACTTTTCAATTTGTCTATCGTTTATGTTTTGCATAATGGGGAGATTATATACTCATTTAATATGGGAATGCAAGAAAACAATTAAACCTTTATTCCTCTTTTCTTTATTTCTTCTAAAATCTTTCCTTCTAACTTTCTACATTGACAGTTTCTAGCATGTTCTACATGCCATTGTACTCTTTGATCTAAGGTAGGATTCTTAGGCATTCTATTAGCTAAATGCCATTCTTTATTTATCATATTATTTGTATTTTAATAATCTAAATAATCCTTTCTCTGGTTTGTACACTGTATCTGGATATTTCTCTATTAACTTCCATACACATCCATTAATTGTTTTAGGATGGAAGGATGGATATGAGGTTTGAATCATGGTTAATAGTTCTGACCAATGTATTCCTTCTGGATTTTCTTCTAATATCTCAAATATTTTTGTATATATTTGTCCTGTGATTGTTGGTTCCTTCATATATACAATTATAGAAGAAAGGAAAAATATGGCAATGGGAATAAAAAAACTCCCCTTACAGGGCATACTTAGGAACCTTGTTTTAAATGTTGAATTGAATTGGCGGGGTATAAACAAGATGCTTAATTTTGCTGTATAACCTTTCAATATATTATACACAAGGTCTGATATTTGTGAAATTGGATGAAAAAACTTCTTAAATAGGATAGTATAAAGTATGGTCAAAAACTTAGAGGTTATAAAATTCATTGATCTTTTTGCAGGGATTGGGGGGATTAGAATCGCTTTTGAAAATGTTGGAGCCAAATGTATTTATTCTTCCGAGATAGAACCTAATTGTCGTCAAACATACTTTGAGAATTTTGGAGAAGAACCGCATGGTGACATTACGCAAATAGATCCAAAGAATATTCCAGATCATAACATTCTTTGTGGGGGATTTCCCTGTCAGCCTTTCTCTATTAGCGGAAAACAAAAAGGTTTCCTTGATACTAGGGGGACTTTGTTTTTTAATATTATGGAAATAGTAAAAGCTAAAAAGCCAGAGATTGTATTTTTAGAAAATGTTAAGAACTTATCTAAACACGATAGTGGAAATACTTTGAAAGTTATAATAAAAGCCCTTGATGATGAAGGATATTCTGTAAAGGTTAAGGTTTTAAACGCAAAAGATTATGGAGTTCCTCAAAATCGTGAAAGAACAATAATAGTAGCCTCCAGAATTGGAGAATTTGATTTCTCAAAAGTGGAACTAGCCCCAAGGAAACCTGTTATAAAAGATATACTTAGCCAAAGTGAGAAATTTGAATATCTTAAACCCGAAGAGTATACAATTCTGGATAAAAAATATTGGAAAACACAAATAAGTGGGCTGATTTTCTGTGGATATAGAAATAAAAAAATTAGAACAAATGGTGTTCGTCCAAATACCGAACATTTATCTAGAGTTCATAAACAACCTAATAGAATATACTATTATGAAGGTACGCACCCAACAATTCCATCACAAGAATTATCAGGAAGGTTTTGGATCTATGATGGAAAGAGAGTAAGAAAACTCACTATCAATGAATGCTTCAGATTGATGGGATTCCCTGAAGAATTTAAGAAAATAAGCTCTACACCTCATTTATATAAACAAATTGGTAATTCTGTTGCGATACCAATGATACAAGCGGTATCATCACAAATAATGTTACAATACTTCCCATATTTATATGAGAAAGAAAAAATAAATCTATTTAAAAATCCACAACTATGTATGATGAATATGCTAGAGAATTAGGAAGAATTTATGAACAATCATTAAAGAAAGTAAAAGAAAATGGTTTTTCAGCGATTCCAAACGGAATCTTAGAGCCAACTATGAAAGGGAATATAGAAAAGCTAATAGATAGGGTTGATAATTTTAAAGCAGTTACAAGTGTTACTATAACAAGTACTCTTAAGAAAATTATTACTCCTGATCAAGATATAAGATTGCATAAAGTAGAATTTGAGAATGGTTATTCAGGGAGATCATTAGATACGGCTGTGGTTACACCATTTTTGAAGGATAATAATTTGAAATGTATGGCTGAAAGTGGTTGGTTGACTCGTTCATTGGAACAGACCCATCCTTTTAGTTTAGATTTCCCTGGTGCTATAAGAGATCAAGAGATCAAGGATGCTTTTCTACAGATTATCAATGATATAGAAACAAAGGGAGCAAATGCTGAAGCTATTTTGGACTATCTATTGCAGCTTTTAATAATTAAAAGAGAATCGGAAAAAATTGAAATTAGAAAGATTGAAAATGCAGATATATACATATCTGAAATTATTGAAAAATTAACTAAACATTTCAAAGAAAGCAATTCTTCTGGGACAGCTAGATTGCCGGTATTGGCTGTTTATTCAATTTATGAATGCTTAATGAATCAAATAGCTAGATTTCAAGGGAAGGTTCTTAAACCCTTGGAAAGTCATACCTCTGCCGACCTTCGTTCAAACAGTATTGGGGATATTCAGGTTGACAATGGAGAGGGAACTCCATTTGAAGGAGTTGAGGTTAAGTATGGGAAGCCAATTACACACTCTATGTTGGAAGATGCATATGGCAAATTTGGATCCCTTCCTGTAAAAAGATATTACTTGCTGAGTACGGCAGAACCAGAAGAAGATGAGAAAAAACTTATAGAGGATATGATAAGGAAAATAAAGGAAGAACATGGTTGCCAGGTTATTGTTAATGGTTTACTGCCAACTATTAAGTATTATCTAAGACTTTTGGAGGAACCAACACCATTTTTAAATAAATATACTGAGAATGTACTAAATGATGAAGTGGTAAAGTTGGAACATAAGCAATTGTGGAAAACAATATTAGAGAACTCTTAAAGTATTTAAGAAATGTCGTCTTGACGCAAAAAAATGGGATATATTATTTAAAAATATAGATTCTTAATCGCAGGATATTTTTGTCCATGAAGTATTTAATGTGAATGAAATCAAATCCTTAATATTCTTTTTTGTTTCAGCTTCAAGATTATTAAAACTTAGTTTGGATGTTAAACATAAAAACTTGTAAGCCAATGCTTTTTTGTTATATTTTTTTAATATCACAAAAGAGGAGTTTGACATTTTGTTGTATTTAATAGAATCATCATCCTTCAAATCCTCACCCAGTACATATTTCTGAAAATCTTCTTTTGAAAAGATGTCCTCTATCCCAGAATCAGAATTCTTTTTATAAGGAGGAATCGTATACATTGTCTTTGATTCTATTCCATAATCCTCTTCTAGTAATTTACGATAGTTAGTCTTTGAATTTGTATCTAAAATAACTTTGAAATTAAGACCTTGAGAAATAACAAAAGGAACAATAGTTAACATTGAGCTATCACCCCGAGCAGGAAGAATATTTGTTATGTTAGTATTTTTTGTTAGTTTTGCCATCGCTCTAATGTAATATAAATCAGAAAGGCCTTCAGTAATAACGACCTTATCATTGATTTTAAGCTGATTTATATACTTTAAGCCTATCGCTTCCGCAAGTGGTTGTAGTGAGAGATATTCGCCTTTTTTCGTGATTTCGTTTCTAAAATCGTTATAAACAAGTAATTCGTTGTTGTGATCTTTCGTCATTCTTCTAATATTTTCTAAAAGATCATAATCAATCATATATTCTGAATGAGTTGACATAATTACAGTGTTCTTGAGAGATAATTTCTTGAGATAGTTTAATAAATCAAATTGTGCTGTAGCGTGAAAGCCATTATTCGGTTCGTCAAAAAGTAATATTCCATTATTTATTTCATTCACCTTGGCATAAAGATAATAGTGGAATAGAAACTTTGTGTTATCAGATAAATGAAAGAAAAAGGAAGACTTGTTTTGTGTTCTTGTTGTGATTTGCAACCCTTGGTTTCGTCTAACGGTAATTTCTAAAAATTTAAACTCAGACTCATTTAGTAATTTCTTTAGTTTATCGTTAAATTCGTTTTCCAAAGTCTCATGTAGATCTTGGTCTGAACTTCCTAAATATTTTTTAAGATTTTCAATGCCAAGAAATTCTATGAATGTTCTTATGAGTTCTGGTTGATTATCAAAATCATTGATATTCTCTAGGATAATTTGGTTTGGTAAAGAGGCGGTGAAATCAAATTCCTTATCAAAAAAATCTATTTGAGGAAATTGCCTAAATAACAAATTCTCAATTGTCAACGCCGAAAAATTTAAAGGGAATGTTCTATTTTCAATTCTAATGAACCTCTTGTCTTGTTGTATATAATTAAACAAATGGTTAATTATCTCAGTTAATGAACTTATTCTCTCTAAGTATTTGTCATTATTTCCAAATATGTAATCACCATTTTTCAGTTTGATAACAGGAATCTCTTGTCCAAAACCTTTAATAAATTCTTTATATATTGACTCTAAAGATAAGAAAAATTCTTGTAAATTAGGATTAGAGTCTATAATGGCTTGGTCAATCCCTATGGGTAAAAATAATTCTTCTTTAATAAATCTTATCTGTGTTTTTACATCAATATCATTCTTTTTAATCTGGAATACTGCTTCTAATCTTGAATCTTCGCCAGTATCTTTGTAATTTTGAAATGATGGATTGTTCTCAGGGATTAAATCATATTCAAAATTGCGGATTGCCTTTAATAGGGAGGATTTTCCAGAACTATTTCTTCCAATTATATAATATAATTCTTCCTTATTTTTTGTTTCAAACTTAATTCCCCCAGAGTCTTTGAAACCAAAACAGTTGTAGATTCGGAATGACTTTAATCTCATATTGTTGAATTGGAAATAATATATTATTTACCTTCCTATAGCATGATTATATCACTTGAACCTTTGCTTTATATACATTTGATTATATAATGCAATATGTTACCTAAACCTATTTATTTAGGCATGGTGATGAAAATCAAATCCAGGTCAGTGCGTTAGGCGGTCTTCCGTCTTGCAATCACTGACCTGGTTACTAGGGGAAACTCTAGTAGGTGAAGTAGCAATACTCACCTGTGAGCGGGAGACCACTTGTCTCAAAGCTCACAAACAATTAAATATATAACTTGGTCAGAGGATATATATGAAAAAGAAAACGAGTGTGAAGAAAAGTCGCCTATTTCTAAGATATTTAGCTTCTCCGCTTTATTTAATGATCCCTTCTACCATAAGGATCATCATCCTCTTTCTAGGAATAGAAGCCTACGATCTAATCGCAAGAATAGATTTCAAGGTTATTGTAATCCTGATATTGCTTGGTGTTGTTTCAATTCCATTAACATTTTACATACTGTACGGAATTGGTGCGGGGTTATTTTATTTAGGGAAAAAGATAATGCAGTTTTCTCCAAATAAGATAGTATTTTGGATTGTATTTTCTCTTTGTGGAATTAGCTTCTTAGATATGTTTATTAAAACTAATGCTAATTTAGATCCTGAAACTGCTGTAGTTCCACTAGTTGTAGATATAATAGTTACAATTCTAATTATGACTGTATATGGAATAGGTGGATATGTCCGAAGCAAAGAGGAGGAAGAGATGGCTATGCAAACAGCTTCAAAACTTGCAGATGAATCAGTGGATAGTGGACTTCCAATTGATATGGGACAAATTGCCATAGGAGAGGACAAGGAGATTCAAGAAACACTTGAAAACATTGAAAGATTAAAGGAAAGTTCACACTATCCTTTTGTACACCATATTCTTAGAGACTTAGCATTAAAAGACCCAGGTGTTTTTTCTAAAATGGTTGTTGAAGCACATAAATCTTCT
Source organism: uncultured Candidatus Saccharibacteria bacterium (assembly GCA_964610125.1). Taxonomy (GTDB): domain Bacteria; phylum Patescibacteriota; class Dojkabacteria; order SC72; family SC72; genus UBA12078. The sequence goes on from CAZSUV010000001.1 coordinate 309,503, forward strand.
AAAGATAATGCATTTATAGAGCTATGGGAAAGGGTAGGTGGGTCAGCAGATGAATTAGAAAAGGATTCTCTTGTACCAAGATTTTTACAGCTAAGAAATAAAGAAGTGTTGATTGCAATGAAGATGCCCAAAGTAAAGAATCAAAACGAAGCCTCATTTATAGGTGTGAACTTACAAACCAAAAGAACACTAAGTTTTTATACACTTGAGCTTACAAAGAAAAAGAAATATGCATTATGTAAATGGGAATATCCTTCATTGTTTAGTGATGCTGAGCATTCTTATTTGAAAGACGGACTTGAATCAAATTTAGAATCTTTCCATTGGGCTATAGCGGATCTAGAGAATAATTAGAGTATAATAAGAAAAGTTCTCGGGAGAGAATATATATGTTTAAAACAGATAAACTATACTTAAAGAAGAACTGGGACATTCCTATTGAATATCACCCCACTAATACCAAAAGAATGATTATTTGCATTCCTGGGGCAGATGGGAGCGTCAGGGGGTATAAGAATAAGTACCTGAACCTAGGCAATTATATCCAAGAAAAGAACATAGCCTCTTTCGTTAGAGTTCCAAATGATAGACCTCAAGAATTCATTGATTCTGCTGAACACTTTATTCAATATTGCTTAGATCATTCTGAAGAAATATGTGGAGAAAAGGTCTGCCCTGAGATATGGTTAATGGGATTCTCTGCGGGTGGGGCATCTATTTTATTAACTGCATGGGAATACCCATGGGTAACAAAAATATTAGCAATCAACCCATTCTTAGGAAATGATATATTTAGAGAATTAGAGACATATTTACCCTTGTATATGGGAAAAGTATTTGTTGTCATAGGTGAAGACGACAAAATCTGTGATCCCAATTTTACAAAGAAATATATTGAAGATAATGCTATCAAAAAGAAAGAACCTCAGATACATATACTTCCTAATTGTGATCATCAACTAAAAGGGGAAACAAATTCTAGAATATTATCCCAATTACCTGAATATTATTTTCTTGATAAGTATAAAACTGAACCATTCCCAGATGGGAACAAAGGTATAAATTTATTGGATTCATAAAGTGAAGATCTACTTAGACATTGATGGTGTAATGGTAACTTCTCATCATAAACAAATGCCATATCTTAAAGAGTTCTTAGACTTGGTATTTACAATATCAAATGGAGAGGTATATTGGTTAACTACTCACTGCCATAATGGAGATAATACAAGAGCTTTAGACTATCTCCATCTTCAAGTAGACCCAGAGATATATGAAATGTTAAAAAAGCTAAAAGCTACTAAATGGGAAACTCTTAAAACAGAGGGTATTGATTTGAACGAAGAATTTCTTTGGTTTGATGATAATATATTTGAAGTTGAATACAAAGAATTAGAGAAGGTAGGAAAAGAACATTGTTTGATTAAGGTAAAGGATAATTTAGAAGAATTAGTTGAGCTATTAAAGGAGGAAATATGAGAGGTGCAATCATTGGAGATATTGTAGGTTCTACAAGAGAATTTGTTGAAAGAGTAACGACAAAGGAATTTGATCTATTTCCCTATGGAAGTACATTCACAGATGATACAGTATTAACAATCTCTGTATATGATGCTTTACATAACCATATCCCATATGATGAGGCTTTCATGAAGTGGATAGAGAAGTATCCAAACCGTGGCTACGGAGGTATGTTCTTTCAATGGATTCTTAGTAAAGAAAAGAAGCCATATGGCAGTAAGGGAAACGGAGCTGCAATGAGGGTATCTGCAGTTGGTTGGCTATTTGATACAGAAAAAGATGTTCTAGATGAAGCTAAGAAATCAGCAGAAATAACGCATGATACTGAAGAAGGGATATTCTCAGCTCAGGCAGTAGCTATAGCAATCTATATGGGAAGGAATAAAAGAAGTAAAAAGGAAATAAAGGAATATATAGAAAAGAATTTCAAATATGATTTAAGTAGGACTATGGATGAAGTAAGGAATGAATATGAGAATTACTAGGGAACAGTACCAAGAATTATCAGAAAAGTATTCTAAAAAACAGAAAGAATTTGAAAGGAAACTGGCAAATCTACTAGATACAAATAAAGACTACTATGACACAGCTTGTGACATATTAGATTTAGCTTCAAGGGCATATGAACTGTATTTAGGTTCTGAACTTAATGAAAAAAGGGAGATTTTGAATTTACTATTTCAGAACCTGTATTTGAAAGATGAAAAGCTAGTCTACAAGCTGAATAAACCGTTTGATAGTATACTCGTCTGCAATGATCGTCTTGAATGGCTCCCCGAGTAGGATTCGAACCTACAACCGAACGGTTAACAGCCGTTTGCTCTACCATTGAGCTATCGAGGATTAACAACAACAGCTATTATATCCACTCAAACCCTATTCTGCAACATCTATTTCTTTCTACTATTAGGATGTCTTGTACCTAATTGCATACGAATATATGCTCCAGAACCATGGGATGCACTACTAGGAACATCATAAGGGATTGGGGTAATAACAATAGCAGCACCATTAGAGAGTATTACTTTATTATCAACACTATTGCTATTTTCTGTTTGATTCTTAATTCTTGCTATTTCATTGTTAATATCATCTAAGAGCTGGAATACCTTAGTATCTTTGTTTTTTGTAAGTCTTAAATCCCATATATTAAACCAATCCGACTTAGATTCTAATGTATACAAATATCCACCTATTGATGGGAATTGTGCTGATATTCCATTATTCTCCGTAGGAAGGTTTCTTTGAGTTGCAAAAAATCTTGTTCTTGTGCTATCCAATGGTAAATCTTCATTACATTCATCCTTTTCTAAGTACCAATTTACAGAATCAATTGTTACTTGATCAAAACATTTCCCATATTCTCGCATTAAAGCCTCTGTCCCTGACATATATTTATCTGTTACTGCATTCATCTGTTCCGTAATTTCTGGCCTTTGCCATATTGGTACGAATCTATGCTTAAATGGTTCTTCTACATAAGGTTCTTCGCTTGAAGGAACATTAATAATTGGTCCAGTGGAGGTTTCGGTTCTAGTAATAGATTCTTCTTGCTTAGTTGGCTCTTGAGGATCTAGTTGTGAGTCTGGCATAAATATATATAACCCTAAAATTATATTTGCTCTCTTTGTATTACCAATATATCATTAAATATATATAACTTGTAAGGGTAAAGAATATGGACAAAAAGATCATACAAGTATCATTTGTAGGAATGGATCCTACTGAGGCATTAAAGAAATATGCTCTAGAGAAGATATTAAAGAAGGAAAACCTCTTAGAAGAAGCAACAAAAGTAGAGGTGGTATTAAAGGAACAAACATACAGTAGAGGTATAGAAAATGATTTTAGAGTAAATATTGATGTATATCTTCCCAAAGCATTGGTAAGAGTAGAGGAAAATGGTCCTGAGATGTATGCAAATATAGATAAAGCAACAGATGTATTGTTTAGAAGGTTGAAACGATACAACGATCAAAAAGCACACTGGGAAGGACAAGAATCATGGAGAGTACTAGAAGCCGAGGTAGCTCAACAATCACTCTCTAATGGGCCTGAGATCGATTTAGAAGACTATACCGACTATGTACCTAAGATAGCTAAGAGGAAGATAGCAGATGATATGTCTCCACTTGAAGAGGGAGAGGCTATAGAGCGGATGGAACTAATGGGATATGATCAATACCTATTTAGAAGTAAAAAGACAAACAAAATATCAATGATATATAGAAGAAAGCATGGAGGATATGGTTTGGTGGAACCACCTGATGATCTAGTATAATATGGATTAACAAAAAAGGAGGCTTTAGGCCTCCTTTTCTTTTACATATTCAATATATTTATTTAGCTGTTAAGTTCTTAAATATATTTGCTGTAGTACTAAACAAGCCATACTTTGGTTTGCTTGTAGAGTTATCCTGTACTTTGTAATCAGCTTTCTTTCCAGACAACCATGTAGCCTTATTATTGGATACCTGTTGCTGAACATAGAATGTTGTTGTTTGAGCTTTGTATGTGTCAAAGTCTAACTTTGCACCTGTTTCTAATGCAGCTGTTTCTGTTGGGAACATCTGAGCACTATATTGATTGAAGAAACTCTTCAGATCATCATCGGTATATGTGATTGTAGGTGTAAGTAACTTTGTTGTTAAGATATCTAATTGAATTTCTTTCTTAAGCTCGACATCTGTTAAGTTGTTTGCCTTCAATGCTGCTTCATATTGTTCTTTTCCACCAAGACTTGTAATGATCTGATCTACTTGTGATTGAATCTCTTCATCAGATGCAGTTACCTTTGCTTTCTTAGCTTCCAATTTGATTATTTCATTTTCAATCAATTGTGTTGCTGCTGTTTGTCCATATGCCTGTTGTAGAAGCTTGTTCCACTCAGACTTAGAGATTCTTGTGCCATCAACAATAGCTACACTGTAGTCATTGTTAAGGTATTGAACACCAAGATCAATTAATGCAAATGAACCAACGACTATCAATACAAGTCCGACAATCTTTAAAACTGTTTTTGAAGTTTTAGATTCCTTCATCTGAGCAAACATTTTTTTGAAATCTGGCATCTTTACCTTGATCTTAATATTTGAAAGATTTGGTTTCTTTACTACAAATTTGACCTTTGCAGGTGCTATTGGGGCTTTTGTTTGAGGCTTTTTAGTAGAACTCTTTTTCTTATCTTTAGACATTGTAAGGACATATCTATGAATTTATTAATACCTAGTTTAGCAGAATATCCTGTAAGAGGAAAGGGGGAGAGTTATTGTAGGTGAAGGTATATTGAAACCATCCCATTGCTATGATGTACTTCGGCATATTTCCCACCACATACGGTTTCTGTTCCTGTAAATAGTTCGCCTGCCATAATAGGATATACGGTAGCTCCTTCATTTTTATATCCCCATGCATTTTGACTATATGAGACCATATCAATAGCGTTTCCTTGATGTTCTGTCTGTGTCATCAAAATGTAATTACCTGCTAGAGGAAGGCGTGTAGATCCTGAATACAGAAGTGGGGAATACCAGTTATCTGCAGACCAATATAAGAATGAATTACCACCTTTTCGAATATAACCATTAGAGAAAAGATTTATATCACTATAAAAATATCCCCAACCTGAATATTTTTTACCACTATTTAAGCCAAAATGTAGATGGGAACCTTCTGAACAACCTGTGTTTCCCATTCTTCCAATCGCGTCTGAGGTCCCAACCCATCCTCTTTGTGCAATATTCCCAGGGTGATTATTGATCCATGTGATAATTGCTTTATCTAAATCCGACAATTTTTGCATATTTTGTTGGTATGCAGTAACTAACTGGGCCTCCTTTATTTTTGATTGTTCCAAAAGATTATTTTTTTCTATAACTTGAGAATTTAATGTGTTGTTTTGGTTATTCAAGTCCGTTTTTTCTGAAACAATAGCATCTTGTTTTGTTTGCAAGTCTGTTCTTTGAATGGAAAGCTCGTCCTCCTCTTTTTTTAATGCAGTTGCTTTTTGCGAATAGTCTTCTAACGAAGCAATATCTTGCGCCCTTGTAACCACTAAATATTTAGTTTTTCTTAAAATATTCGAAAAGCTTTTTGAGTCTAAAAATAGATCAAAGGGACTTAAGAAAGAATATTTATATGATTCTGTGATTCTTTGGTTCACAGTACTTTCTAGAACAGAGATTTCTTGTTTTAGAATAGAAATAGAATCGACTTTTTCTTGAATATCTTCTTCGAGAAGTTTTATTTCAACATTATGAGCGGCAATTTCAATTTCTAAGGATTTTATTAAATTCTCAGTCTGGGAAATTTGATTGTTAATATAAGAAATCTTTTCTTCTAGGGATAGCTGTTTGTATTGTTCATCATTTAACTGACTTTGAATTGTTCCTTGCTGTTTTTGTAATAAAGCAAGCTGGTCTCTTAAATAATTAACGCATGCCTGAGAGTTCGGATCCATCGAAGATGGGCATGAAGCTGCTGCGATAATTGGTTTATCCTTATACACCATCAACCCAATGAAAAAGGTAGCTAACAATATCGTAACCAAAGTTGTTGTTACTAACTTTTTAATATTCATATCTATTTCAAATATCTCTTCACAGCACTAAAACTACTAACTACACCAAGAAGTGCACCAAACACTAGGTGAGAGACGTAGTATATAGGGAGGAAGATAATACTAGGAGTTCTTAAGAAATTTAAACCAAAATCAGAAAGCATCTGATTCAACCAAGTAGCAAAATCAGTACCTTGGGTATATGCAACAACAATATACCAAGGAATTATTATCAGGGATGCTGCCAAGAATCCACCAACAAGACCGTAAAATGCTCCCTCTAAGATGAATGGAGTCTTTATGAAGGAGTTTGTAGAACCTACTAAGTTCATAATCTGAATCTCATCCTTATGTGCATTGATATTAAAGCCAATGGTAATTCTAATGAGGAAGAATGAGATTATTAACAATCCGGATATCAAAACAATCGCACCAATATTTATAATTCTAGATAATGTCTTTAGATTATCAACTACATCCTTAAAATACATAATCTCGTCTATACTAGGGTTGGTATCCTTTTCTTTGTTTACATTAGTAATTACCTGAAGCAAGCCATCAATATTGTATGCTCTAATCTCAAGGCTAGGGGGAAGTGAATCTGCTGTTACAGTGGATATTAAATCAGGATTATCAGCAAAGTCTAGCTTGTAAATTGATAGGGCATCCTCTTGAGAGACATATTTAATATCCGATATGAGAGTAGGGTCGTAAAGCTTGTCTCTTAAGGTGAGGATATCTGCTTCTGAAGTGTCTTTTTGGAAGAAGATTATAACCTGGGATCTTTGTTCATAGTATTTAACTGCAACTCTACTTAATATTGCAGCACTTACAAAGAAAGAAGTTATAGCTAAAACAATTGTGCTAACAAATATCGTAGCAAATGAAAGCCATCGGTTTCTTCTCACATTCTTTTTAGTTGTATCAAAGACTTTTGATGTTTTAGTCATGTTTTTCTTTATTTAAATAATTTTTTACATATTTTTCTAAATCATCTTTTTGTTCATGTGAGAAATTTAAATTCCCCAAATCGGTATCTGTGAGATTCAAAACCATTTCCATATCAGCTATCTTAGCTTTCTCTAGAATTTCATTTATATCTTTACTTAAACCTTTAAATTTTTGATTTTTCTTTTCTTCGTCTTTCTTTTTGTCATCTTCTGTCTTCTTTGGAGTTTTGATTGTATCGTAGTCTCCATGGTTATCAGAGATTACCTTCCCTTTATCCATTCTTACGACTCTAGTTTTCATCTCATTAACAATACCCCTGTCGTGGCTGATTATCATAACAGTAGTTCCACCTTTGTTTATCTTCTTTAATATATCTAACACTTGGAAAGCATTGTCGGGATCTAAGTTCCCAGTAGGTTCATCAGCTATGAATAGCTCTGGATTGTTGGCTAAAGCTCTAGCGATAGCGCCTCTTTGTTGTTCCCCGCCAGATAGCTGATGTGGGAAAAGATTTCTTCTATCCTGCAATCCAACTGTTTCAAGTAAATAATCGGTAGTTTCTTTAATCTCTTTATCTTCTTTTCCTAAGATATCTAAAGCAAAGTTAATATTCTCCTCTAATGTTTTAGAGCTAAGTAATTTAATATCTTGGAATACTATTCCTAATCTTTGTCTGTATGTAGGTAATAGTTTGTTTGGAATGTTTGGAACATCAATATCTTTAAAGAATATACTTCCTGATGTCGGAATTTCTTCTCTAATTAGTAATCTCATTAAAGTAGTTTTACCAGCTCCAGAAGGTCCAACAAGAAAAAAGAATTCTCCCTGATCAACTTTGAAATTGATATTATCTAATGCAGTTATATCTCCATCATATTTTTTACTTACTTTGTCAAAAAGTAACATGGCAGTTGTAGACAGTTTAAGTACTTAGTATATATTACTGTAATCTTATCTCCGCTTCAACAAATTCTTCTAAATTCCCATCCAATACGGACTCAGGGTTCTGTGATTCTATACCTGTCCTTAAATCCTTAACTAATTTGTATGGATGTAGTACATAATTTCTAATTTGATTTCCCCATCCAGCGATTTTGTAATCCCCCTTTATCTGAGAGATTTCTTCAATTCGCTCATCCATTTTAATTCTCAGAAGTTTGGCTTTCAATACCTTCATAGCAGTTTCTCGATTCTGTTGTTGGCTTCTTTGCTCAGAAGATTGAACTGTAATTCCAGTTGGTATATGGGTAATCTGTACTGCAGATGAGGTCTTGTTAACATTTTGTCCGCCAGGACCACTTGATCTTACAGCTTTGAAATCTAAATCGGTCTCTGGAATTTGAATATCCATGTCGAGATCTTCCATAATTGGGAGTACTTCAACTCCTGCAAATGTAGTTTGTCTTAGCCCTTGAGCATTAAATGGCGATATTCTTACTAATCTATGTACACCTTGCTCTTTTTTCAAATATCCAAACACATATTGTCCTGTTACTTCCATTGTGACTGTTACAATTCCGGTTTCCCCACCATTTAATATCTCCGATATATTATATTTCCATCCCATCTTGTCAAAATACATTGAATACATTCGCATCAATATACTTGCCCAATCATTGGCCTCAGTACCACCTTGCCCAGCATGTATCGTAATCATGGCATTCGCTTTGTCATACTTACTAGAGAGGAATTTCCTAATGGAAAATTTGTTAAATCTCTGTCTTAATGCTTCGTATTCCTCAATCAATTGATTTTGGTCGGTTTCTTTCTCAATGGAATTAAAAAGTTCGGATAGGGAATTAACATCTTGTTGTAATTGTTCTGCAGTTTCAATCTCTTCTCGAAGTTGGCCTGCTTCTTCCATAACCTTTTTAGCAGACTGCGTATCTTTCCAAAAATCTTCCTGTATGGTTTCATCTTCTAAAACAATCAATTGGGATTTTTTAGAATTCAAGTCCAGACTAATTAAAGTATCTGCAATATCTTTCTGTAAATCTTGTATATCTTTTTTGCGTAAATCTACCATACCGTATATTATATTGAAGTAATCAATTAACTGCCATAGCTATGTTTGATTTCTTAAAACCTAAACAGTCTGAACATGCTTCTAGCAATGAAATTCCTGGAAAAAAGGATTTAGTAACATTAATCATTTTAGATGGTTTTGGTGTGCATCCTGATCCTGTAGGCAATGCTGTGTTAGCTGCCAAGACACCATTTCTAGATACGGCTTGGACCTATGGGAGGTCTACATTAATACATGCTGCTGGTACTCACGTAGGATTGCCATCTGAGGAGGCTGGAAACAGTGAGGTTGGGCACTTAAATATTGGTGCGGGTAGTGTGGTATATCAAACGTTGCCTAGAATTAATGATGCGATTGAAGCTCATGATTTAGACAAAAACCCTGTTATTGCAGAAATGTTTCAAACCGTAAAAAAGAAAGGAACACATCTACATTTAACTGGAGTATTGAGTGCAGCTGGGGTGCATGGGCATATTAAGCATTTGTTTTCATTGTTAGAAATATGTAAAGCTAATGGCATTGATCCATATATTCATGTAATGCTTGATGGAAGAGATGCGCCTCCTCATGATGGGTATTTGTATATGGACAAATTGAAACAGAAGATGAAAGAATTAGGCATTGGCCATGTTGCTTCCATACAGGGAAGATTCTATGGTATGGATAGGGATAGCCGATGGGAGAGAACAAAATTGGCATATGATGCCATGATTGGTTTGGCAGAAGATACTTTTGAAGATCCAAGCGAAGCAATACAGAAGGCATATACCAATGGAGAGGATGATCAATTCTTCAAACCAAGGATGTGTATACAAAATGGACTTCCATGTGGAGCTATAAAGGATGGAGATGCAGTATTGTTTTGGAATTTTAGAGAGGATAGGGCAAGACAGATAACCAAGGCGTTTGTAATGAAAGATTTCCCACATTTTAACCGTCGTAACTATCCAAAGGATGTGTATTTTGCAACAATGACAGGATATGAGGAAGGATTAACAGCTCATGTTGTATTTCCACCTCAGCCAGTCAGAAAATCACTTTCTGAAACTTTAGCTGATTATGGTAAATCTCAATTCCATATATCTGAGACTGAAAAGCATATGCATGTGACATACTTCTTTAACGGTGGAGTGGAGTTCACTCATCCGGGCGAGGTATTTTTCAACATCCCTTCTCCAAAGGTAGATGACTATTCTGTAATTCCAGAGATGAGTGCTCTAACTATTACCGATGAGACATTAAGAAAGATTCAAGATTTAAAGAAGAAATATTACAACTTTATACTCATTAACTATGCAAATCCTGATATGTTAGGACATACGGGAGATTTTAATGCGACTGTAAGAGGAAATGAAATTGTGGATGAATGTGTTGGGAAGGTATCAAAAGCAGTATTGGGAGCGGGTGGAACGGTAATCATAACTGCAGATCATGGAAATTGTGAGACGATGGTAAATAGGGTAACGGGGGAAATAGATATTGCGCATACAAATAACCCAGTTCCATTAACTATTCTTTCGAATCCAAGTGAGATACAAACTAAAGTAGGTATTCCTATCGTTAAAGTTGGTACCGGCCCTAAAGCAAAAGCAACTGGATTATTAGCAGATTTAGCTCCAACATGCTTAGGTGTATTGGGAAGCGATATCCCTGCAAATATGACAGGAGTTGATATTCGAAAGATGTTATAGCAGATACCCGAAAATCAATATTAAGATTCCCAGAATTATTCTATATATTCCAAACGCAGATAACCATTTATCTCGGCTAATCCTTTTAAGCATGATTAGTGAGAAGCAACTAACCAAGAATGGGACAAGAATTATAATTCCTAAGTTTACGAAACTTATTAAGGAGACATCTCCCATCGTTGGTATTCCTGTATCTTTGATTATCTTTATTATCTCCCATATTGGAGCTCCAATTAAAACAGGAAGCCCTAGAATTAAACTGTATTCAAAAGCTGTGTATTTTTTTAATCCTAATCCAATTCCTGCAAGAGTTGTAATACCAGACCTTGAAGTACCCGGTATTAAAGCTACAGCTTGTGCGAATCCCATGAGCAATGATTGTTGCCACGTAATATTTTCCATATCTTCGATCTTCCCGTCATCTTTTTTGTTTTGAACTATGATCATTATAATTCCCCAGAAGATTAATGAAACAGCTATAATCCAGTTATCATGTAGTACCTCTTCAATCTTTGATTCAAAAAGAATTCCAAGAATTGCTGAAGGAATTACAGAAAGAAGGATTTTAAGATAGAAGCCCCACTTTTTTTTTGTGAAGAAATTTGTAAATAACTTTTCCCAGAAAAATGCCAATATCGCTATAGTGGTACCAATATGTAGAGATGCTAATAGTAGGGTTGAAGTAGGTATTTCCATTACCTTTCCGAGAATAATTAGGTGGGCACTACTAGATATTGGAAGTAATTCCGAAAACCCCTGAGTTATTGCGAGTAATAATAGTTTTATACTTTCCATTAATCTGATATTCTGAAGTAAGATATATTATGTTAATATTTAATACCGTGATAGTCAAAAAATATATACAAACTATTATTCTTACTCTAATCCTTGTTGGATTTGTTTTTGTATCTCCAATTAAAGCTTCTACTGAACCGTCATTCTCACTGTATCCAACAGGTGGTGTTGTAACTAACAAGAATAATGGGTTTACGGTAGATGTAATGATTGATTCTGGAGGGGAAGAACTAGTATCTGCAAGATTTGTCATTACATATGATCCTGCATATATAAAGGTAAAGAAAGCTGAAAAGAACAATGTTTTGTTTGCTCAGTGGCCTGATGATGAAACCAGTATAGATAATACAAATGGCGTAGTTATGCTTACTGGATTCTCTCAATCAGGTACGGATACTTTGTATACGACAAAGGGAGAACCAGAAGTAATGGCACGTCTTTCATTTGAGGTAATTCAATTGGGAAAAACATCATTGGATTGGGAATTCTCTGGAAATGATGATAGCTTTAAATCTGTGATGTTAACCGATGGAAGTCCTCCAATAAATGTATTAAAAACCAAACCAGTATCGGCAACATTTACAATTGAGAAAGAGATTGTAAATACAGCTATTCCTTGGAATAGGTATGTACTAATAGGGGGGATGGTATTCATCCTCTTTGGAGCTTTCATGATGTTCTCTAGACCTAAGGGTTTTGGTAAGAAAGGAACTGTAGTTATATATGAAGAAGAATAATCCAGAAATTAAGGTTGCTCTTGTTACAGAATCTCTTTGGGGTATGGGTGGCGCAAATAGGGTATTAGAAACTTTTTCTAAAATGTATCATCAAGCTGATATATATGCACTGTTTGGGGACACTAGATCCCTTTCTTCTGAACTTCAAAAACACAGAATATATTTTTCAAATCTGAATAGAAGACCATTCATAAAACAGTTGTACAGATATACCTATCACCTTTGGCCATTACATATTGAGAAATTTGATCTTAGCCAATATGACCTAGTTATATCCTCCTCTTCTAGTGTAGCCTTTGGAGTAATTACCCTAATGACATGTAAACACATCGCCTATGTTCATTCACCGATGAGATATCTTTGGGATCTTAAAGATGTAGGATTAAAAGGTTTTGGATTTTTTAAAAAGGCTCTAACCAATTTTATACTTGTATTCATAAGGTTGTGGGAAACCTCTGCTTCTTCCAGACCGGATGTGTTGATAGCCAATTCTAAGTTTGTTGGTAAACGTATTCAAAAATATTGGGGAAGAAAACCCGATGGAGTTCTTACTCCTCCAATTCATTTCTTTGAAGGTGTAATAAAAGAGAGAAAGGAAAGGGAGAAAAATGAAGGGGATAAATATATTGTAGCTGGTGCTCCATTTGAATTTAACAAAAAGGGAGAATTTCTACTTGAGTGTATGAAAGATTCGGATGTTGTTTTGAAATTAATTGGTAGTGGATCTAAGGAACCGAAATTGAGGAGAAAATATTCTAAATACAAGAATATTCAATTCTTAGGAAAGATAACTGATGAAGAGAAATGGGATGTGCTTTCTAAAGCTTCTGCGTTTGTTATGCCTGGAATTGAGGACTATGGTATCTTTCCTGTTGAAGCTATGTCTGCAGGTACTCCTGTGTTGGCTTACAAAGCTGGGGGTATTTTAGAGAACTTGGTTGAGGGTATTAATGGATATTTCTTTACGGAATGGGATAAGGAGAATTTTAACAATGGGCTTAAGGAAGTTCTAGATGAAAAATGGAATTACAAGAATATATCTGAATCGGTAAGGAAGAATAACAATACAGAGGATGTGTTTAAAAAGAAGTTTATGGAGTATTAGTTGAATGTGGTATGGGTTTTTGATATTATCATACTGTTCTTAATGTATTGCCGAGATAGCTCAGCTGGTAGAGCATTTGTCTGAAGAACAAAGGGTCCCCAGTCCGAACCTGGGTCTCGGCACCATTATGCGAGAGTAGTTCAGTTGGCTAGAACGACACATTGCCAATGTGTAGGTCGCGGGTTCGAACCCCGTCTCTCGCTCCATATTCAAAATGAAACAATTACCTATTAAACCTACAATAACGATTGAAGACCTTGATAAGGTGGATATTCGTGTTGGTACTATAGAGAAAGTTGAAGATATGCCTGAATCCAAAAAACTTGTTAGATTAACCGTAGATTTCGGAGAATTCAAAAGAAATATTCTTGTCGGAATGAAATTGGAGAGGGAAAACCCTAAAGAAATTGAGGGAAAACAAGCTCTATTTGTTGTAAACCTTGCCCCGAGAGAAATGCTTGGCGAAATTTCCGAAGGAATGATTTTTGATATTGGATACAGTAATGAAATTATTCCTGTACTATCTGAACCAGAAAAACCAGTTCCCAATGGATCTTGTGCTGGATAAATTCAATTTAGTTAAATCATTTTCACTAGATTCTTACTACAGGTGGTAATAGAATATGCATATTAAATTAACACATTGACCATATGAATGATCTTCATACTGTTCAGATGCAAATACTTAGAGAATTAATATTCCATCCTAAATCAAAATTCTCTCAATTAAATATCGCAGGTATAACTAACGATCACTTCAGTTACCATATTAAAGTATTGATCGAAAAAGGATTAGTTAAAAAGGAAGGCAACAAATACTCATTAACTACAAAAGGAAAAATGTTCTCCTCAAAAATGGATACATCAAATATGACAACCGAGAAGCAACCAAAGGTAAGTGTATTAGTTAGACCAATATTGATAAAAGGAAACAAAAAGTACTATGCAGTGCAACAGAGATTAAAAGAACCATACTATGGCTACTATGGCTTTATGACTGGCAAAGTAAAATGGGGTGAGAAGATACTTGAAGCAGGAGCTCGAGAGTTGGATGAAGAGATGGGCTTACATGGTGATATGTCACTCGACTTCGAGCTACACGAAATGGTATATGACAAAGAGGGTAATATGTTAGAGGACAAATATTTCCATTGTATGACTGTAATCATTAAGGAAGATACATTAAGAATAAAGGATGAGGGGTGTCAGAATAGTTGGATGACAAAGAAACAGTTCATGGAGATATCTCCAAAGTATCATAATGAGGTAGAGATATTTAATTGGTTTGAGAATAGGGAGAGGGATAATATTGAACAGACATACTTCATAGAAGGTTTCTAAATCAATATACTTCCAGTATATCCAATATATGCAAATATAATTGCTCTAATAGTTTTTCCAAACATTACAGCTATTAAAAACTTCCACCATTTAATACCAAATGCACCAGCTACTAAACCAGCAACATCAAATAACGGATTAGGTATTAAAGCTAATACAAAGATTGCCCATAATCCATATTTTTTTATCCTAATCTCCATCTTTTTGTATACCTTACTAGATTTAACAATCCCACTCCCGCTATATCCGGCAAGATAGCCAACTAATTCACCTAAAGAAGAGGCAACGCCTACAGAAAGTCCAACTAAAAGAGGATTAGCCAATATTCCTCCAAGTAATATATTTAATGGAGCAAGGATAGGGACAGGGATTAGTACTGTAGCATTACCAAGGAACATTATTAAGAATGCTCCTAGGTATCCAAACTCTTCTAATTCTCTAATCTGTTTATTAAACACAATTATTAAGACTGAGATAGTTAGAGAGGCTAGTAACATTAAGAGGTGTTTAATACCGAATTTTTCTTGTTTTGGTTCTTCCATATTTCATTATACTGAATATTTGGAAGAAGCCAATGAAACTGACGGGGTCTATGGTTTTTCCATAAACCCCATTTGGGTCAGTTTTTATTTTTCAAGAACACCGTCATGGTTCCTGAAAGTATATTCTCCAAGCTGAAATGATTCTTGATTCTGTAATTGAATAATCATCCAGTGGATAAGGTGAGCGCCATCTCTTGCGATAATGCGTAGATCTTTTAGAGTGTTGCCAAATGCTTCTGCAGTCAAAGATTGATATGCTTTCCCCGAATCAGCGATGAGTACGAGAAGATTTGAATATATTACCTTGCTGAATTGTCCATCAGGGATAAACAATCCTTGATCTTCAAGTGATGCTTTATAGATACCTTCTTTAATGCCCACATTATTTTCTCTTGTAAAGGCTATTTTGCCTTGAGGCAAAAGAGCTAGAATGTTAGGGCCAAAAGCTTGGTCACCAGTTTCCCATCCTTTTTTGTGTAAAACCATAGGTGATGTGTCTGATGGTCCTTTTCTAAATACTACTGTTGCCAGTTCATAAACTTCGTTCATTTTTAATCCTTAAAGAGCAATATTTGACGGTCTGAGATTATACCACACCTATAGTATATTTGTATTCTTTAAAAAATCTGTTAATATTAACTATGAAATTAGCCACAAAACAAGCTAAATCAATACTAACACCAAGCAAACTCCCAGGTTCAGACTATGTAGTAAATCCATATTCAGGATGTGCATTTGGATGTGTATATTGCTATGCAGAATTCACTAGAAAATTCACAGGCCACATGGATGATGAATGGGGTAAATATGTAGATGCAAAAATAAATACACCAGAGGTATTTGAAAAAGAAATAACCAATTTAACAAAGAAAGTAATTAAAAAGAATGAATTTAAAACAGGTAATAGACCAGTTATATTCTTTGGATCTGTTACAGACCCATATCAGGGAGTAGAAGCAAAGTATGAATTAGTTAAGAAGTGTTTAGAAATCATAGCTAAATCAGAAATTAAAAATGATATTGAAATATCATTACTAACAAAGTCTCCATTAGTTACTAGAGATATTGAAATACTAAAACAGATACCTAATTTAGAAGTAGGTATGACGATATCGTCTATAGATGACAATATTAGTAGAATATTTGAATGTTATGCTCCTCCTAGTTCGTTAAGAATATTGGCTTTGAAGAAACTTAATGAGGCAGGTATAAAGACATATGCATTTGTAGGACCATTACTTCCTCATTTTGTTGCTAATGAAGAGAGTTTAAGAAAGTTGTTTAAAGCGATTAAAGATTCTGGAACTAAGAAGGTATGGGCTGAGCATATAAATCTAACAGGTAGTAAGATGGATAGGTTGATAGGTTTGGTTGGAGATCAATTAACAGAGGAGGAATTAAAACTTTTTAAAGAATCTCAGACGGATGAATATAAAAGAAAATTAAGTAATATGATATTAGGTATTGTAGATGAGTTAGGATTGGAGTTGGTAGGAAGGAAGGTGATTGATCATATAAAGTTGGAGAAGTAGTAATTTCCAAGTGTCTTATAGTATAATCTCGGATGAGCAAAAAGCTACTATTTCTCTATCCAATTGAAGAATACTGGAAATTCAACTTTTGTTTTACTGATTTTGAGAATAAACTTCAACTGCTGGAGGAAACTATTGATTGTAGATACCGGCAAAAAGGGTACGAGATCTACTATCTTGTGATTGCAGATCGAGAAGTTTCGTGCCTGCATGTTTTGCCAGAAGATCACGTACTTGTTGATGAAGGCTCACATATAGAGAAATTCGTATATCCTAATCAATCACAGCTAATTTCAGCTCTTGGAGAAACAGAACATTTGGTGGTGGGTGGATTCCATGCTAATGATTGTGTAAAAAGAATTGCACAGGCAGGTATCGACAATGGATTGGATACTTTAGTTGATATTGAATTAACAAACCATTTCCCATCGTATAGCTCAAAATTTTATTTTAAAAAAGAAGAATATAACTTGGCTAATCATATTCTTGCGGGTATGTATGAAGTGAATAAATACTCTCCAAAGTTTATTGATCGATGTGAGAAGTATGCGGAAGTATACTATCATCGAAATGATTTTGTACCAACAATAACAATAGAGGATGTTGAAAGAAATGAGCAGATAGAGGATGAAGAATTTTTCTTCCCAAAATAATTTCTTTTCAATTATTCATATATCATATACACTAGACATATGGATATTGATATACAAAAACAGCCCACTAATCATATAAAGGATAGAATATTCAGATTCAAACCAATCGCCTTTATTAAAAAGAATCTCCCCATATTCATTGTACTCTTTGTCTTTTTACTAACCCTCTTAGTAGGAATATGGAATATCAAAAAATATACCCTAACAGATCTTGAAGGCTTAGACATCCCAACTAATGTATCAACTTTGATAGATAAATACATGGAAGAGAAATTAATAGGAAGAAATTACTTCTCTTTTTCAACAACCTCATTTGAAAAAGATATGCTCAAATCAGTACCATATATAAAGGAAGTAAATATTGAAAAAGTTATACCAAATAAATTGGAAATATTTGTAGATTTATACAGACCTGCAAGCACAGCCTTACTGAGAGACACAGAGTGTTATCTCCTCTCTGGAGAAGGAGTAGTATTAGATACCATATGTAAAGAAGATCCAGCTAATTGTTGTAAAAACTATGCCACAAACAACTCACTATATATCTTTACCTCTTCAGATGTAGATAGCTCTCCATTAACAAATGGAAAGCAAGGATTACTTATAATGGAAAGTATCTACAAAGTTGTTAAAGTGGTAAATACATATGGATATGAAATAAAGGGGATAACATTTGTAAGCAATATATTGGAAATCACCACTAAAACAGATCAATCTTTTAAATTCAGTATGTCTGAAGACCTAGACCTACAGTTAGAAAGATACATCTCAGTTGCAAATAGGGTGAAAAGTGATAACCTTGAGTTCAAGTCGATAGATTTTCGTTTTGAAAGACCAGTATTAAAAAACTAATTCTTGCTAAAACTATGATAATTGATTATATTATTAGAAAGGACTTGTCAATTTCTGGTCTTTTTATATAATTAATTAGTAAAATTAACTCTGCCTTTAAAAAACATGGCACGCAAAATAATAACAGCTATAGATCTAGGTTCCTCTAAAATTACAACAGTAATTTCTTCGGTTGAAGACAACCAAACCCCTTCCGTTATTGGTGTATGTTCACATCAAAGCAAAGGAATTAAAAAGGGTGTTGTAGTAAACATTGACGATGCTACTAATGCAATATCAGAGAGTGTATTAGCTGCCGAAAGAATGGCGGGTGTTACGGTTTCTGATGTATATGTATCTATCAATGGTGAGCAAGTAACAAGCTTAAACAACAAAGGTGTTGTAGCAGTTGCAGGTTCTGAAATTACGATAGATGATACATATAGAGCAATTGAAAATGCTAGAACATTGTCTTTACCAGATAACCTAAATCCAATCCACATTATCCCTCGAGAATTCGTAGTAGATAATCAAGGTGGTATTAAGTACCCAATTGGAATGAGTGGTGGAAGGTTAGAAGTAGAAACACATATAATCACAGCCCCAAATTCATATTGGCAGAATATTAGAAAATGTGTAGAACAGGTAGGCTTAAATGTATATGATGTCATCTTTACAGGATGGGCATCCTCCCTTGCAGTATTAACAGAAACTGAAAAAGAGCTTGGTGTAACTATGCTAGATATGGGGTGTGGCACTACAAGTATTACGATATTTGAGGAAGGTTCCATAATCTACAGTAGTTGTATTCCATTAGGTGGCAACAGTATTACAAGTGATATCGCAATTGGGCTTCAGGTATCCTTGGAAGAGGCTGAAAAAATTAAGCTGAATATGTCAGATATTTTGGATAATAAAGTAGCCGTTGCTAAGGGCAAGGGAATGGATTCAACGCCAGCACTTTTAAGAAGAAAAGACGAACCAAAAGAAAAGAAAATCAAGATAGATGATATTGATCTAAGTGGATATGGTATTGAAAAACGAATATCAAAGGCTACATTACAAGAAATTGTTGATGCAAGATGTGAGGAAATATTTGAAATGGCAAAAGAAAACGTATCCAAATCTGGATATAATATTGGTATGCCTGCTGGAATTGTTGTAACAGGTGGCACAGGGCTTTTAAGAAATATTACCAAAATAGTACAAGGTGTATTTGGAGTCTCTGCAAGAATTGGATATCCATCTGGATTGACCGGTATGATAGAGGAGATATCTGATCCTTCATACGCTTGTGTGCAAGGATTGATTAAACATGCAATGGACGATGATGTAGATATTAGCTCTGCAAATGATAAGAAAAAATCAAATGTAAAAGGATTTGTTGGAAAGCTAGGTGAGTGGATGAAATCTTTACTGCCTTAAATAAATTTTAGTGTTTAAGACACAATGTTAGTTACAACTAATGTAGATCCAGTAGCAAAAATTAAGGTAGTAGGAGTAGGTGGTGGTGGTTGTAATGCAATCAACACTATGATTACTGACTATGATATTCCAGGTGTGGATTTCATGGCCTTTAATACCGATGCACAGGCATTAAAGATGTCTCAAGCTCCTGTTACATTGCAATTAGGTGAGGAATTAACACGTGGACTAGGAGTTGGTGGGAATCATGACATGGGTGCACAAGCAGCTGAAGAGAGCCTTGATCAAATACAAGAATTTCTAGAAGGTGCAAACATGGTATTCATCACTGCTGGTATGGGTGGTGGAACTGGAACAGGTGCAGCTCCAATCATTGCAGGTGTTGCTAAGAATATGGGAGCATTAACTGTAGCTGTAGTAACCAAACCGTTTGAATTTGAAGGTAACAAAAGAAAAGAGATAGCTGAAGAAGGTATTGCTGCTTTGAAAGACAAAGTTGATACATTGATTGTTGTTCCTAATCAAAGATTACTAGAAATTGTTGATGAGAGTGAAAAACTTTCATTCATTGATGCAATGAAGAAGGTAGATTCCGTATTAGCAGAAGGTGTGAACAGTATTTCCAATTTGATTAGTCAAACAGGATATATTAATGCAGACTTCAATGATGCTAAATCTGTAATGCAGAATGCTGGTACAGCATTAATGGGAATTGGTAGAGCAAGTGGTGAGAATAGGGCTGAGAACGCAGCTAGAGCTGCTACAACAAGCCCACTTCTTGATATGTCTATTGAGGGTGCAACTGGAGTTCTCTACAATGTAGTAGGCTCTGATTTAACACTCACGGAAATAAGTCAGGTATCTGAATTAATCAAAGAAGCTGTCGATCCATCAGCAAATATTAAATTTGGAGCTCAAATTGACCCAAGTGCTGGTGATGTATTAACAATAACAATTGTTGCTACAGGTTTTGATGAAAATAAACAGGTATTTACTAAGAAGCAAAAAGGAGTAGATGAAAATGTAAGAACATTTGGGTTTAAGCCTAGAGCTGAGGAAGTAAAACCAGAACCAGAAATTGATACCGATGAAGATGATGTATTAGAATCCTTTGAAAAAGCAAATCTTCAAGAAGAAGACGAGCAAGAGAAGGTAATACCTTCATTACCAAAGAATAATTATGAAGATGGAGATGATCCTTTGGACATTCCAACCTTTATGAGAAGAAACAAACAATAGGTATTGTGTTAGAATTTGTTATCTATGAATTCCCTAATAAATAAATCAAGGACATTTTTATCTATTGATTGGAAAATTCTATTCCCTACCATTTTGCTGTCAATATTAGGTTTGATAACCATTCTTTCGACAACCATTTTACCTGAGGGAGGGTATGGCGATTTAGGAATTGTTTGGAAACAGGTAATCTCATTGGGTATCGGTTTTATTCTTTTCTTTGTTATCTCCATCATAGATCTATCATATTTAAAGTATTGGCAAGTTATGCTAGTTGTATGGGTAGCTACAGTATTCCTTCTCGCTTTAACGTTAATAATTGGGCCTGAAATAAATGGAGTTAAGCGATGGCTTTACATTGGTGGAACTCAAATACAACCATCTGAGATAGCTAAATTTGCAGTCATAGTTATAACTGCTGGAATATTCTCCATGCGAGGTAAGTTAAACGAACTAGTACTTTTTGCGATTACCTTTCTCTCTACCATTGCCTTCTTCATCCTCATATATCTCGAACCAGGAGGAAGTATGTCTCTGCTAACATTAGCAATCTGGTTCCTAATGACTTTTTTGGCATTGAGTAACCCACTTAGAAATACATTATTAATATTAATCATAGCTAGTGTATCAGGTGGATTCTTGATTGCAGCTGTAACAGGGAATTGGATATGGTATCTAACAATTATACTGGGTATTGTACTCACGGTATTCATTCTGTATTCAAAGATTAATTGGAAACCATTAGCAATTGGATCATTGGTATTAGGTCTTGTATTAGGAATTTTTTTCACAATCTCTTGGGATTCAATACTACATGACTATCAAAAAAATCGAATCATTGCATTTATTAATCCTACAGAAGAAACTGTTTTAGAAGATGAAGGGTTCAACGTTAATCAGTCAAAGATTGCAATTGGGTCGGGCCAATTACTAGGTAAAGGCTTCGGTAATGGAACTCAAAGTAAAAGAAATTTTCTACCTGAACATCAAACAGACTTCATATTTGCCTCCTTTGCAGAGGAGTTTGGTTTGGTAGGCAGTGTGTTTGTATTAGGGTTGTATGGGTTTTTAATAGTATATTGTTTTGTAGTTGCAATTAATGTTATTCAAAATCCATTGCATTCTCTAATATGTATTGGGGTTGGGATTAAGCTCCTTCTAGAGGTATTTATAAACCTAGGTACAAATATGGGAACTATACCTGCCACAGGTATACCATTACCGTTAATGAGTGCAGGAGGGACCATAACTATAATGACATTGGTGTGTTTGGGATTGGTTCAAAACATTGCAGTGAGACATAAGCAGGGGCATAGAGATAGAAGTGGGGAGATACTGGATGTATATGAGGATTAATTTCTCCTATTTATTGACATTTTAGCCATATTCCATTAAAATCCTTACTCATGACAGAAACAAAGAAAGAAACCAAAACAATAGAAAAATCAGTAGAAAACAAGTTTGCAGTAATCAAAATTGCAGGAACCCAATTAAAAGTATCCGAAGGACAGGAGTTTGAAGTAAGAAAAATTGAAGGTAAAAAAGGTGATGTAATCGAAATAACAGACGTTCTTCTAATATCCGATGGTGATAAAGTAACACTTGGAACCCCAGTAATTGAGGGTGCTAAAGTAGTATTAGAAATCACTTCTCAGAAAAAAGGAGAAAAGGTTAACGGCTTCAAGTTTAGTGCAAAATCTAGAAATAGAACACACTTTGGAGCAAGACAGTTAATCACAAAAGTTCTTGTTAAGAAGATATAACTATAATGTCCAAACAATATTTTTTCGAGGCAGGAAGTTTCCAAGATCTCTCATACACCGAGCTAGTTTCAGTTTTCAACCTCTATGGTGTTAGCAAAGATCGTATTCAAAGATTCACAGACAAAGTATTCATAGTTAGAGATAACGAAGTATCTGAGGAAATTGTAAAAAAGATTTACAACAGACTTGGAGGATTTGTTAGATATGGATATCTCTTAGATCAGGTAGATACATTCTTAGCAGAATATATTGCCAAAGGAACAAAAGTAACATTCGGTGTAAGTATTTTAGGTAATAGTCATTCCAAAGATCATGTCTTTTTAAGAAAACTTTCAAATGAATTGAAGGATGAGTTAAAAAGAAATGAAATATCATCAAGATTCATTAGACCATTAAGTGGAGAAACCGAACTCAATGCAGCTCAAGTGTTAAAAAATGAAATAATCGAAAAAGGTTTTGAACTATGTATCATCAAGAGCGAAAATGCTGAAATATATGGTTGTACCATGGGAGTACAGGATATCGAAGGCTTTGCAATGCGAGACTATGATAGACCTCATACTGACGTAAAAATGGGGACATTACCTCCAAAACTTGCAAGAATGATGATCAATCTTGCTGGACTTAAGGAAGGAATCATATGGGATCCATTCTGTGGATCAGGAACAATACCAATGGAGGCTGCAGTATTAGGATTTGATATATTGGGGTCAGATATTGATGAAAATGCACTAGAATATACCGAAAAGAATATTGAATGGGCATCAGACAAGGGATTAATTGGAATTATTAAGTATGATATTTTCCATTTAGATGTAAAAGAACCAGATAACCGAACATTGGCAAAATTGAGAAAAACACCAATATCAGCTGTGGTTTGCGAACCATTCATGGGGCCACCTCAAAGAAGTACACTTTTTTCAGGTAAAGCAGAACTATTCCTCAAACGCGTAGAAGAGCTTTACAAAGGGCTTTTTGATATATTACAAGAAGTAACTCACGAAGGATTTATAGTTGTTATGATTATCCCTTCATACAAAACATCATGGGGTTGGAAAACAATCGGAGTAAGAGATATTGTTGGAAAACGATGGGAAGTACTAAATACTGAATTATCTGGTGGTAGGGACTTGAAGTGGAGCCGTAAAAATAGTATTATCACTAGGAACATTTTCATATTACGCAGAAAATAAACTGAGTAATATATATATTAATTGTTAAGGTAGCACAATGTCACATGTCGTAGGTGCAGCAAGCACATCAAACAATGGCCATGTAGCAGGTAAAAGATTAGGTGTTAAGAAATTTGCTGGAGAGGCTGTAAGAGACGGAAATATTATTGTCAAACAAAAAGGTTCTGTATACCATCCAGGTAAGAACGCTTATATGTCTAAAGACTACTCCATTCATGCAAATATTGATGGCTTCGTCCAGTTTAGAAGAATGACTGGTTTCAAAAGAGGACAATACTTTGTAGATATTGTAGAATCAATCTAATGGCTAAATCCAAGTTCGTACAGATCGAGAGTAAAAATGCTCTACTTGAGTTATTAAAAGAGGGTAGAGATTTTGAAAGATTATATGTAGCAACAAGCGCCTTTAAAGATCCAATTACCAAAGAAATTGTAGAAATTGCAGCAGCTAGAAAGATCCCAATGTTGAAAGTTTCCAAGAAGATCATTAACAGACGTCTTCGAACTTCCACATCTGAGAGTGTTATTGGTTATATGTATTCTCAGAATAACTGGGAATTAGAGGAACTATTAAATCATTTAACAGCAGATGGTAACAAACAACCATTTTTCCTTATTCTTGATGAATTAAAATATACCCAAAACATTGCAGCTATAATGAGATCTGCATTTGCTGCTGGTGTTAATGGCATTATTGTAAATCCTCAGGAAAAAGGTTTGGTAACTAACGAAACTATTAGAATATCCGAGGGTGCAGCAGAAAGAATTCCTCTAGTAGAGATGAGTCTTTTTGCAGCTATAAAAATCCTAAAGGATAACGATGTAAAGGTAGTAGGGGTACATATGCAGGGGGAGCACTACTTTGATGTAGATCTTAGAGGCCCAGTAGCATTAGTACTTGGAGCTGAAGATACTGGAATATCAAATGGTATTTTAGAAAGATGTGATGTATTAGCCTCAATCCCTATGCGTGAAGGTATCGGTTCATTGAATGTAAGTGCAACTGGTGCTGTAATGGTATATGAGAAGCTTAGACAGGAACTTAAAGGTTTCTAAATCAATTTCCCCATTAAGTCATTTAATTCCTCAAGTGAGTTGTATCTAATTACAACTTTTCCACCTTTTGTCATCTTAGTTATATGTGCTGTATATCCTAATTTCTGACTTAATTGCGTAGAGAATTTATCTGTTGTAGAATCAGTCTTTTTCCAACTTCTAGTTGTTGAACCTTTCCCGTAGTTAATCTTTCTAACTAAAGCTTCGGTTTCTCTTACGCTCATTCCTCTTTTAATGACAAGATCTGCAGCAGCTATTAATGACACTCTGTCCTTAATACCAAGTAATGCTCTTGCATGTCCTTCACTTAGTTTCTCATTCAAAACTTCTTCTTTAACTTCATCAGGGATATTGAGTAATCGAATCTTGTTTGTAATTGCGACTCTACTTAATCCCATTTTTTTAGCAATAATATCTTGAGAGATACCAAATTCATCCTGCATCTGTTTAAATGCATAGGCTTCTTCCAATGGATTAAGATCCTTTCTTTGAACGTTCTCGATGATTGCCAATTCAAGCATTTCTTGAGGGGAAGAATCTTTAAGCAGTACTGGCACTGTCTTCATTCCTGCCAATTGTGAAGCTCTAAGTCTTCTTTCTCCTGCAATCAAGAAATATCTGTCTGAATTCTTGTCCTTAGTTATGATTAATGGTTGTATTACTCCATGTTCTCTGATTGAATCCGCTATCTCTATCAATTCCTCAGGATCAATATGCATTCTTGGTTGATATGGATTGGGTTGAATATTGTTAATATCAAAGTTTTCAACAAACGAGTTGTTGGTATTTGCCATTTCATTGGAATTGATTAATGCTGCTAATCCTCTTCCTAATCCTTGTTCGTTCATTTTAGTAAATATATATTAATTTAATACTTAAAACCTTGCTATGAACTCCTGGGCTAATTTTTTGTAAGCCAGAGCTCCTGTGGATTTGTCATCATATTGGAATATGGTTTTGCCATGGGATGGTGCTTCTGAAAGCCTAACATTTCGAGGTACTATGGATTTAAAGGCTGTATCTTTAAAGAAACTTAATACATCGTTAACTACACTTTCTGAAAGTTTGGTTCTACTGTCGTACATGGTTAATATGACGCCTCCAATTGTAAGATTGGGGTTTATGCCTTTTATGAGCTTTGTTGTCTCTAAGAGCAATCCTAGCCCCTCTAGTGCGAAGTATTCACACTGTATGGGGATGAGAACTTTGTCACATGCACTTAATGCATTAATTGTGAGTAATCCAAGTGAAGGAGGACAGTCTATGATTACATAGTCAAAGTCATCTACTAGTGTAGAAAGTGCTTTCTTAAGCAATGTTTCTCTTGAGAGCATGTTAACCATTTCAATTTCTGCTCCTGCAAGACTTAAATGTGATGGTACTAAGAAGAGGTTAGGGGTAGAAGTTGATACAAATACAGTTGAAATTGGAACTTTGTTGACTAATACATCATATATATTCTTGTATGGTGGTTGGTCAGTTGAAGTCCAATTCGTTTTATCAAATTGTTGTGTAAATCCTAATCCTGACGAGAGGTTGGCCTGTGGATCTAAATCAATGAGAAGTACTTTCTTCTTCTTGAGTGCAAGACTTGCTCCAAGATTCATCGCAGTAGTTGTTTTACCAACTCCTCCTTTTTGATTAGCTATAACGAATGTTTTCATATGCTTCTTCTAATTTATCATGTTTCACACTCGCGGTCTAGAGGTTTGTGTATGTTTGATGTTGAGCAATTCTGAAGTTGCTGAAAGGAAAGTAAACGATCCATGCTTTCCCCTTGATATTCGCTTTCTCAATTGGCCCAAATGATCTTGAATCTGAACTGTGTTGTCGGTTATCTCCACATGCAAAGTATTTGCCTTCTGGTACTGTTATGGTTTCTCCCTCATGTAGATATTCACCACCATTGGAATATACTGATGCATCAAGATATCCTGATTCATCTAATTCTTTTCCATTTACATATATATGTCCATCTTTAAGCATTATCTGATCTCCTGGCAACCCAATTACTCTTTTGATGAAATCTTGGGTATCTGAATATTTGAATATTATGACGTCTCCTCGTTTTGGTTCTGAGAATTTGTATACCATTTTGTTTGCCATGAGGTATTCTCCATCTTTGTATGTTGGATACATTGAGCTTCCAATGACTTCGTGTGGGGTCATAATGAAGAGGTAGAGTACTATGGAGATTACTAATGCAACGACTATTGTTTCTAGGAATGAGAGTAAGAATTGTCCTATGGATGTGAATGCTCCAGCTATTTTCTCTGTTCCTGTTACTTTTTGTTCTTCTGTTTCGTACATTTATGGCAGATATACAATTTAATGTGTAGACTCTGAAATTGTACAATTTTTAGGGAGGTTTGACAAAGATTCAATTATATTTTGAGTTTAAATCCACTTCTACTCCAAAACCATAATGGTGAATGTACATCTATTGGGTCTATACCAGAACCTTTAAGCGAATTTCTCCATCTAAGGGAGATATCTTCTCTTGATATCTTGTTAGCTTCTTCGTTACTGATTACACCTAGTTTAATTGAAGCTTGAATCACATGGGTATCAGGGGCAATTTCAATATACTCGCGATTTTTAAGTTTAATATCTGCATATTCTTGGATAATATATGCCCAGTAATTAAATATTTTTGGTCCTGAAAGATATGGGAATGATTTCTTGTATTTATTTTGTACAATTTCTTTTAATTTAAGAAAATCATAATCAGTACTTTCTAGTAGCAAAGCTATACTTCCCCAGTTTTCATTGATTGTTTTTGATATTCTATTCCAAGTATCAATATGTTTGTTAGGTTGAAGTGCCAGTTTATACTTCAACAAATAATTTCTTAATATTTCAGTATTTAGTTGAGAAGCTGTTTCCATATTAAACACTGCTTTTGTTTCGGTATCTTCCCAAGTTTTTAATGCTGCTTCCCAAAGTTTGTAACTATTTCTTTGGTAGTTTAAAGCCATGGGAAGGGTAAAATACAAGAGTTTTTCTTCTTGAGTATTAAAAATAGGGTGAGATTCTTCGGGCATCGCAGTGTCTCCCAAAAGACCATCATTGTAAGCTTTCAAAAGTGTATTTACTCTCTTAATGAAGTCGTTGTTGGAGTTCATTATTAATAATAACATGAATCCTGGGATTGAATAATATACCGCTACGGGGGATCGAACCCCGGTTTACAGGATGAAAACCTGTTGTCCTAGACCACTAGACGATAGCGGCATAATTAACCAATATGGATTCTAACAAAATAATCTGTGTTTGTGAAGTAAGAAAGGCTTTACTTAGAATGTTGTCTTTCCTTTTCTAACTGTCTTAAAAGCTGTTGTTCTTCTGCAAATGTAGCTCTTTGATATTGATTTAACTCTTTGTCGAATACATATCGTCTTTTACATTTACACTCAACCATGAATCTATTGTTTGAAAGATTCCCTAATCTTTTTGCACTTTCTAATGAATTGGTACAACCTACACAAAGCTTTCTCTCGAGCAAGACTGATTGAAAAGGTCTGATGATGAACTTGAACATGTGTTAGTTAGTTATAAATAAGTGCCGGGGACAGGAGTTGAACCTGCAAGGGATATTACTCCCACTTGCTCCTAAGGCAAGCGCGTCTGCCAATTTCGCCACCTCGGCATATATACTTACAAGGGATATTCTACTAAAGATGCTAACTTTCTTCAATGTCACCAAATACTTTCCCATATACTTTCACAAATCCAGCTTCCTTGTGTTTAGCATTTCTTAAGACATCTTCTTGAGATAAAGACTCTTGAGGGATGTCTTCTCTTAATTCCGCAAACTTAACATGCGCTTTCATAGGTTGAACATCATCAGTATTAACATCCTTGAGAAGAGTAACTGATTCAAGTATTGTTTCCATCTGTGGTGTAAACTTTTCTAACTCTTCAGGTGTAAGAGTAATTCTAGATAGCTCAGCTGTATGTTTAACATCTATTTTCATTTCAGTAATTCCATTAATATATTCTTAACATCATTAGGATTAGATGCTCCTTTTGTAGCTTGCATAACCTGCCCAACCAAGAAACCCATTGTAGCTTCCTTACCACCTTTGTAATCAGCTACTGCCTTAGGATTATTGTCTAATACCTGTTTAATAATATCTTGGATATTACCAGCATTCTGTGAAGCATTCTTTTCAAACATATCTAATTCATCTGATATATCCTTGTTGTTTGAAATACAGTCCTTTAACATCTCCTCAGCTTTACCCTTAGTAATCTTTCCCTCTTTAAACTTCATAATTAACAATGAAAGATCATTCATATCTATTTCTTTCTCCCCTTCTAAAGCGAATACTGTTCCCATTAACCAGTTAGCCGCTTCTTGAGCTGCAACTTTTGCTTCTAATTTCTCAGAGAGTAGGGTTTGTAACTTTTCAAAGTAGGAAGCATCTTTTCTAGAAGCAGATATAACTTCTGCAGCATACTGAGAAATACCCCAATCATTCATATATCTAGTTATCTTCTCATGTGGTAATTCAATTAATTCTGATTTAACTCTTTCAATATCATCATTTGAAACTTCGATAACTGGAATATCTGGCTCTGGCATATATCTGTAGTCATCTGCAGTTTCTTTTGATCTTTGGAATTCTGTTACATTTTTGTTTGCGTTCCAACCTCTCGTTTGCTGTATTGGTTTCTTTCCTTCTTCAAGCTCTTTGGTTAATCTTTCTACTTCAAATTCAATGGCTTTTTCAACTGCGGTTATAGAACCAATATTTTTAACTTCAACCTTTGGGTTTAATTCATAGTCTCCAATTGGTAATATTTTTCCATCTTTTTCTTCCCATCTTCCTTTTTCCTGAATAGAGATATTTGGTTCACATCTCATCTGTCCTTTCTCCATATCTGCGTCAGAGATATTCAAATATCTAGCTATCTGCCTTACCTGGGTAGCAAAATCTTTTGCATCTTTAGCACTTCTAATACATGGTTTTGTAACGATCTCAATTAGTGGAACGCCTGATTTGTTGTAATCAATTAGGGAGTAATCATTCTCGGATGTTGAAGAATGGTGTGTTGATTTCGCAACATCTTCTTCTTGATGGATTCTTTCAATTTTTACTTCAAAACCATTGGGTAATGTTACTGATCCATCAGAACAGATGGGATTCTTGTATTGACTAATCTGATATCCCTTTGGTAAATCAGGGTAGAAGTAGTGTTTTCGATCAAAATATATTTCGTTTGCAATGGTACAGTTAGTAGCTAATCCCATTAATATACATAGTTCGATTGCGCGTTTGTTTGGTACTGGTAATGCTCCTGGTAATCCCATACATACTGGGCATACATGAGTATTGGGCTCTTTCTGAAAGTAGCCAGTAGGGCATGTGCAAAACATTTTTGAATTGGTTTTGGTCTGTACATGTATTTCTAGACCAATTATTGTGTCATATTCCATAGTCAGTAATGTTACCAGCTTTATGCGATTTCATCAAGGAAAACATCCCCTTCAGATGATTCTTTTGCAGAGATGTAATATGTGCCTCTTCCTTGTCCTTTGGCTTTTATATATCCCTTTTCTACCATATCTTGAAGGTCTCTGTATGAGGTCATGAATGAGATTCCCATCATCTTGGTATATTTATTCCTTGTTACTTTAAAGTTTACTGCAAGGTAATCCAAGAGCTTTATCTGTCTTGGATTGAGCAATACCTCTATGGCTCCCTGATTCTTTACCTTTTTAATATGTGTATCCTTGTATTCTCTAGATACCTCAATGGCATTGTAAGAAATGGTATACAGGAATGCTTCTAAGAACATTGTTAAATCGTGTTTGCCTTTGGAGAGCTTGAATGCAGAGGTTAGGTCATCTCCAAGGTACTCTAATGCTTTGGCATATGGGAAGATGTTGTCTGGATTGTAACCGTAGTTCTTTGCCAATATTTCCAATGTTAGAATTGCAGTCATTTGATTGCCTGCTAGGAATGGTGCTTTGTCTATGAACTCATACAGAAGAATTCCTAGTTTTATGAGGAAGTGGTTGTGATCTTTCCCATTCTTTACCCATTCGAATACATCATTGAAGTAGTCGTGTGGGTCTACATTTGGGTAGAAGTCTCTGAATTTGTACCATGTGTCATATATTTCATTTGGTTTTTCACTAAATCCTCTGAGTTTAGCTAAATCCCAATCATCTGCAATGTTCTTCATCAATATCTTGTTTATGTGTGTGCTTAACTCTATTGAGGGTTTTAATGCGTTAGTTAATCCATATGAGTTTATGAAGTCTTTTACGTTTCTAAAGTTTGTGAATATTTTTAGATTTTTTCTTTGTGATGGTTGTTCTTGTCCTCTTTGTATTTGTAATGCTTTGTTGTAACCTACTGGGTATCCAATTATTTCTCCTAACTTCTCTGTGTCTTCTGCATCATATTTCTCATGTAGTACTGTTTTGTATTTTTCTGGTAATGGGAAATGATTTATATCTGCTACTGCTAACTCATATTTGATGAGGTAATTGAGTATGAGGCTTGTTATTGTGTATTGTGGTGTTTTCATCTGTGTATATATATTTAATAAGCTAATGGGTGGCCTCGAACCACCGACCTTTCCCTTACGAAGGGATTGCTCTACCAACTGAGCTACATCAGCTTAATGTAACGATATTGTAACAAGTGAGAGAGTATATCACAAGGCGAACATACAATTAATTGTGTTAAAGAGAAAAATATTTTTAAGTGAGGAAACTATTATTTGCGTTATTTTACTATTCCAATCCACTCATTGTTTCTACTAAAGTAATTGAATCCATCAGAGCTATCAGAAATAAAGTATCCTATCCAACTGTTGGTTTTGTCAAAAACGATATAATTTGATTGATTATTTTTAATTGCATATCCTTGTTGTTGATTGTCTAAATTGTAAATTAATTTGATTTCATCATTAGCATCAATAATATATCCTATTTTCTGGTTGTTTCTTTCAAAAAGAGAGAAACCATTAAAGTTTGGATTAAATGTTGGATTGATTACGTGATTAAAAACAGGGTTAATAGTATGGTTGTAAACAGGATTAATAGTGTGGTTGTACACAGGATTAATAGCGTGGTTATACACAGGATTAATAGCGTGGTTGTACACAGGATTAATAGCGTGGTTGTACACAGGGTTAATAGTGTGGTTGTACACAGGGTTAATAGTGTGGTTGTACACAGGGTTAATAGTGTGATTGTACACAGGGTTAATAGTGTGATTGTATACCGGATTTCTACCTTCTAAGTTTCTAGCAGGAGAACTAAGTATTTTTTGAGACACTAAAATAATTGCTTCGTATATGTTAATTCCGGCAATTTCTGTATTTTTTAAATTCACAGCGGATTCTGTTACTTTTATAGTTCTGTTAAATGATGTTACAAAATGGTCTTCGGTAGAGAGAAAAGTTATTCTTGCGATACTGTTTAATTCTTCTCTAACAAGTGAATTTCGTATCTTCTCGAGCCAGTAATTCAGGATATTAATTCGGTTAGCACGATCAATCCATGGACTACTGATAACAATTGTCCATTTATTGGCTTCTGAGTCTATTTTCATCAAAAGAAAGAGAGCGATTTCTCCTTTTTCTGTTGATATTTGTTTTATTAGATTTAATAATTTGTTTACCATTGTGTTGACATCCATGTATGAAACCCCCACCTTCTTGATGTGAGAGCTAATATTAATTCTCGAGATTGAATTTGAGAGTAAGTTCCAGAGGGTTGGTATCTTTGCTCTGGGCGCCATTGAGTTAATAATAACCAGTTAGTGTATAATTTTTTCTTTGAAATATTGGTTATATTTACTTCTCTTTGTAATCCAGATAGTAGTAAGAGCCTATCGAAATCATGTGAACTAAAAATTGGTTTAAAGTCTCCAGTATCAGGATATTCTGAAATATTGAGATGTTTACATATACGTGCTTTTAAAGCTAGTTCTACCACATAGCCACATAAATATGCCGCTCCATCGTATAGCCCATTCCTATGCAGCACGCGTGCTTCTTTTAGCCTTACTTCGGCTAGAATTTTGAGATCATTATATTTAAGCATTTTCTTGATAAAAATATAATAATTCTTGGAGCGAGAGACGAGATTCGAACTCGCGACATTCTCCTTGGGAAGGAGACATTCTACCAACTGAATTACTCTCGCATAATATTGTTATTCTACAAATAAAAAGGGACTATTTCTAGTCCCCATGTTTTGGTAATGAGAATTATGTTGTATATTTTATTATTAATTTAGATTAATTGGGATATGAGCGATTTTGAATCATCAGAAGAAATAAATAATCAGCCCATTGAAAATACTAATACAGATTCAATATTACAAAAATTTGCGAAAATGATTTCGCATAAATATACGACAGATATAAAGGATTCGACCTACCCAGAATTAGAGATTATAGATGAAAACTCCGATGGGAATATTCTTAGTAATTCAAATGAAAAAATTTTAATATCATCGGGATACGAAAGCGCGTTTGGATATAGTTCGGAGGGCTTTGCAGAAGATATAGCCAAACAAAAATCTATAGCGGATTTTGTGATTCAGAAGTTTGCTTGCAAGGGGAGAGGTGATTTCTTAGATGTGGGTTGTGGCTCAAATATACATATTGCTGATAGATTCGCCGAATCGGGAATACTTTCATTTGCAATTGATGCCCATCATCTTGATTCTTCCACTGGGGAAAGTCTATGGTCTGAACCAAGATTAAAAAATGTATCAGCCAATGGGGCTGAAATATATAGTGGTGATATTGCTGCGATTGAGGGTCAAAATAGCCAACTTAGTGGTCGAAAGTATGGGGCAGTACTTTTTAATGGTTCATGGGCTTCAGGTGGAAATAATTTCACTGTAGCTGGTGAAATCATGGAATTTAAACATTACGATAAAGGTGGCGATAGAAATGAACTTCTCCCATTCATGGATGAAGAAAAAAATAAAATACTGAAAGCATGTAAAGAGCATTTGACCCCAAATGGAGTTATGGGAATAATTTCCTCAAGATATGCTTTTCATGGTGCGGGATACTCTTTTGACCAGTATCCTGATGAAAAACTTAGTTTTGTTGATCTATATTCCCGATTTATGGATTTAGGAGCCAAGAAAATTTATATTGTGGGACTATCCCAGGAAGGACTTGATAAACTCCTACCGAGAGAAGAAGAATTTGATGAAAAAACAAAAATTATCCGTAATCAACTCAAATCATGTAAGAACCTCCCTATAGTTGATCTATATATTAATATTGGATCTGACCATGATGGATTCGAAAAAGAGCTAATAAAAAAGACATTGGGCAAAGTTGGAGAAATTCCTGCGTTGGATAAGATAGCAAGAATAGACGCTATATTTGCGGAGTTTTAATAAAAAGGGACTATTTCTAGTCCCTTTCTTAAATCAATATTAATCTATTGGTTATTTGTTAAACTCTGTCTTAACCATATCCCAATCATTTCGTAACTGAGTGCCTAATTTCTTAGCAGCTTCTGCAGTTACAACACCATCCTGCTTAACCTCATCAATAACC
This sequence comes from uncultured Candidatus Saccharibacteria bacterium, assembly GCA_964610125.1. Lineage (GTDB taxonomy): Bacteria > Patescibacteriota > Dojkabacteria > SC72 > SC72 > UBA12078. The sequence continues at coordinate 344,010 of CAZSUV010000001.1, forward strand.
TCATTAACTAAATCCATATACTTAGATTCATCTAACTTTGCTCCAAGTTTCTTTACATTAGCTAATTTCTTTTCCATCATCTTTCTTGTAGCTGTATACATATCAACAGCCTTCTCTGTATATTCCTTAGCTAACTTTTTAATATCCTCTTGTGTCTCCTTACCAGACTTAGGTGCTAAAAGAATACCAGCTGCAGCTCCAGCGATAGCTCCAATGAATAGTCCTTTCAAAAATGAAAATGCTTTGTCTCCGTCCATATGAATATATTTAACAAATTATATATATCCATATTAGCTCAAGGAGAAAAAAATAGCTACTTCTTCTGTTTAGTCATTTTAACAATGAGATATGCAATGACTAAAAGTAACAATGGGGTTACTACAGCTACTAAGATTGTTCCAAAAGATATCGTGTTCATAGATATATGGTAACATATTGAATATGGTATATCCAACATTAGATCTAGAAAAGAAACTTTGGAAAAAAGGTTTTAAAATTGTAGTAGGTATTGATGAAGCAGGAAGAGGACCTTTAGCAGGTCCTGTGGTGGCTGGATGTGTATGTATTACTTCTCCTGATCAGGTTGTGGATATTGTAAGGGATAGTAAGAAGATGACTGAAAGACAGAGGAATGAGGCATTCGATCTCATTATGCAAAAATCCAAAGGGTATGGCGTAGGTATTGTTGATGCAAAACGTATAGACAAGGTTGGTATTAGGCAAGCTGTATTAGAAGCGATGACTAAGGCCGTGGAAGAGACGGAGAAGATGCTTAAACAAAGAGTGGAATATATCATTGCGGATGGAGGGATTATGTTGATTGAGGGATACAATATGGAGAGTATAAACAAGGGGGATTTAAATCACTATTCCATAGCTGCGGGATCTGTATTGGCGAAAGTAACTAGAGACAGGATTATGAATCAGTATGCTAATCAATTTCCTAAATATGGGTTTGAAAAGCACGTAGGATATGGTACTAAATTACATATGGATATGATTAAGAAATATGGAGCATGTGAGATACATAGGATGAGTTTTGCGCCGTTTAATAGTAAACCTATTGACGAGGGTTATAGGTCACTGTAAGCTAGAAGTAGTAAATTCTACAATATCAAGTATGGTTAATGATCCCAACATTGAACACAGTCAAGAGAGTAAGTGGATATTGGATAAAATTGTTGAAGGAACGCGTATTAACACTGTTTTTATATATCCATTTAACGAGCTTAGGGACAAAGAAACTGCCACAGTAGAGCTTTTTGAAGCTTTAGCTAACATGAATGTTTGCGAACCAGATGAGGTTGTTGATTGGGATAACATGGCCATACTTCTTTCAAAAGATACTGAGTTTGGATTGAGACTCCTTTTATTAGATAGAAAACTTACAGAAAAAGATGCATCAGTATTTAGTTTGAATATGCAAAAAGGCCTTTTTTATATTGGTATGCAAGTAGATACTGAAGGAAACATATTTTCTATTGTCTCTAATAATATCGATCCTGAATTTCGTTTAGCAGAAGTAAATATGATTGCGGGGCACCACATGTTGAATAATGCACTAATGGGAATAATTCTAAGAAATTCATACTTTGATCATACTGTTGATGGATATCCTTTTTTGAAGAAAGGAAAACCAGACTTAGAATACGATTTTGAGAATGTGGAAGGTGATGAAGAAGGGCATATCGTGAATAAAGATGGAAAGAAAAAACTTAAAAAAGAAATATTAAACGAAATAAAGGAATTGTTGAAGGGAAAGAGTTTAATACAGACTAACTTAACAAAAAAAGGATACGAAAGTTTTGATCTAAGTGAATCTTTTTTACGTGATTCTTTAGAAAGGTTAGGTTTCCCAAAAGAAAGATTAGATTCTTTAAAGGCAAGGATATATGCCTATCATAGTGAAAAAGGAGAATTTGGGTTATTTCTTGTAGAGAAACAATTTAAAGATTCTGAGGTTATTGGCTCAAAAGAAATGCATTGTGGAATTGGGATTTCTGCCAAAGGGAAATTGAACTTTTATGTCTCAACAGATTATGGAGTTCAGGAGGAAATGGTGTCTGAGAAGGATGCAGGGTTGCGCTATTATGAATTTATCAATAGGTTGCTTTTCTGTGTTAGGTGTCTAAATAGTAAGTAGGTATTGTCAATAATTGATATCAAGGATATAATCTTCAGTTATTCATGTATTTATATACATGGGCCGCTAGCTCATCCGGTTAGAGCAACTGCCTTTTAAGCAGTAGGTGCTGGGTCCGAGTCCCAGGCGGCTCACTTCCTGAAACATTTCCTATGGTGATATAGTCTTTAACTTCTTCTAGTACGGATTCTTGAGGTGTTGCAAATTTCTCTCCGTCAAACTGTAAACCTTCTGAAAATAGGAATTTTTGCAACTCGTTTTGAGATACAACATCCAATTCTGGCCATACAGAACACATATTCTTGAGAAAGTAGGTTGAATATTCAAGTAATTCATCGTTTTGTTCCTCAATAGGGGAATATTGTGCTATCTCAAATCCGATCTGCGCATACTCATCTTCAAGCTTATCAAGTTGTTCTTTTGCTATTCGTGGCGGAAGTATTCCATCTATGTTTTGCTGTGATATGGCGCTTTCCTGATTTGTAATTTGCTTTTGCCTTTCTTGCAGTATTTTTAAGTCTGTTTGATGGGCTTGTTCTTTCTCTTTCCAGTTTAGTTCTATTGCCTTTTTTGTTAGCTCTACGAGGCCCTCAGATAGGCTTACAGACGTAAGATATTCTTCAAAGGCTTCATGGACCTCTTTCCTTTTCAAGTTAACATTTTTACAAAAAGTACATTTGTAATATGGGTATTTATGTCTAGTCCAGTTTGCCGTCATTTTTCGGTTACAATGAGGGCACAAGATAGTACCTCTTAAAGGAAAATCTGGGTGTATTTTTCTATATACAGGGGGATTATGATTCTTACCATCGAGAATATCTTGTACTAGGTCAAAGATTTTTGGTTCTATAATTGCGGGGAATGATCCTCTGATATATAAATCCATGTTTGGGATATTAATAAATCCTTTGTATATTGGTCTTCTAACTAATCGATGGAAACTAGAACGACCATACATTTTGTTATTATTATCCTTCAGTCCTATTTTATATGAATAAATTCGAGCATCTTCAATCGTATGCCCTCCTTCCGAAAGGTACTGAAAAATCTTCTTAATAATTTGTGCTTCTGTTTCATTCTGAATTAAGTTTGCCTTTCCTCTTCCTCCTGTTTGTATATATCCGTATGGAGCTGCATATACCCATCGTCCTTGTTTTAATGCTTCCATTGTCCCATTTCTTGCTCTCTCTCCTCTGATTTCATTATCCATCTGAGCAGAGGCTGCCATCATGGTCTCGAAGAAGCGTCCAGCTGGACTATCTTCAAGATTCTCCGTTAAGGAATGTATGCGAACATTATACCTTGCTAATAAAACTTTGAGACTTCCATAATCAAGTTGCTGTCTGGAGAGTCGATCTATTTTGTAAATTACGAGTGTATCAACAAGATTCTTATTTTTGCTAACAAAATCTAGTAGTTCTTTAAGTTTAGTTCGATTAATAGTTTTTGCACTCTCTCCATGTTCAATAAATTTCTTAACTATACATAGATCATTCTTTGAGGCAAATTCCTCGCACATTTTTTCTTGTGTTATCAAACTCAAGCCATTTTCTGCTTGCTCTTTAGTTGAAACACGGCAATAAATTATAATGTTCTTCATTTTTTCTTCCCCAAATTTTTAGATCTTAAATATGATTCTATAACAATATTTGAGAGTCTTTCTACATTAGGAATAAGAAAAGGAATATCCTCCTCTGGAATCTTTAAGGATTTGGCTATAGCGACTAACTTTTTATACTTTGCATCAAATGCAGGATCGAAACTAATAGGCATCTAAACAAGCGTACTTATTTATTTTTCGTGCCTAACCTTGGTTAGACACAAGATGATGCATAAATCAGTTTTCTCCTTACATAAAAAGTTAGTTACCCGTCTCAGATGAGACATTTGTATCTTACAAAATTGCTTAAATGAAGTCAAAAGTGGAGAAATAATATTTTAATAGCAACATTTTTTTTGATCTTCCTGATGTGTATAAATGTTTAGAGTTTTGCTATAATTTATTTGACCTAAACCATATGAATTTATGTGGCATGGTTACTAAAGATATTAGCTAATAACTAATATCTACAATCCAACACAATGGCAGAGGCGGGCTTCCGTTTCACTATCATTGTGTTGGTTACAGACCGAAAGGTTTGTAGATACCCCGAAAGAGGTATCGGTGAGCGGGAGTCCACTTTCGCAAAGGTTGGCTCTTACTCGTAACCAACCTAAGTTATTAAAAAAAAGGCTATGGAGACACAATGTCCTAGCTGTAATAAGAGTGTAGACGTTTATGGTCCAGGAAGGCATAAATGCTCATGGTGTGGTGATTCTTTTACTATTAGTGAGAAAAAATTCTCAACAATGAAAGAATCTTTTCGATCTGTCCATGCGACTAATTCTCCTTCTTTAATTTCTTCAGTTGCTGTGGTATTTCTTTGGATATTATCAGTACTTGGTTTCTTACTAGGCCTAGTATTCTTAGCGGGGAATGCTCTTTCAGGTGCTTTTGCCCTATGTTCTGCATTTATTATTCTCCCTCCCATCGCCAAATTACTTATCAAATTATTCCATCTCAGATTAATGTATGTTTTTATTGCATCCATTGCTTTGTTTGTAGCAGGCGCAATTATTCTAAGATTTCCCCCAGTGAAATATTTTAACTCAGCCCAATCAAATAGTACTGAAACGCAGAGAATCATCCCTGGAAAAACAGAAATAACTACTGATGACCCAAGACAAATCCTTTCATATGATTGTGTTAATGTTACAGCAATAAAAATAGGTGAAAAGGATATAGCACCTGCGAGTATTGAGCAAATCTGTAGTGGTAAATATCACTTAAATTTACAAAGTGGGCTAAACTCTTACCATATAGAGATAACTACAAAGTCTGGGGTATTAACAGAAGATTTATCTGTTACTTTTGATGAGGTGACATACAATGCCAAACTGAAGGCAATTGCAGATGCAAAGGCACAAGCAGAGGCAGATGCAAAGGCTGCGGAAGAAGCTAAACTACAAGGATATGCAACAAGTTATTGTGCTAATAGAAAAACCGCAACGAGAAAATATGGGACATTTACGATATCGGATAAAGGTATTTCTGCTGAATTTTCAAAAGGCAAACAAGGACGATATCTAAAAATTGCTGACTGTAGAGCTATCATCGACACAATGATAGCTACAATGAAGAAAAGGGAAGGCTCTGTGAAGTCAGATATTCTTGATTTGATAATAGCTGGAGAATACAAAATGGGGATGTATGAATATTATTTCTTTGCATCCGCGGGGAATCCTGATGATATAAATAACTCACAATATGGATCAAATGAGCATGATCAAGTGATATATTACAAAGATTCTTATGGAATTAGTGCAAATTACTATTATTTTGATAATGGTGTTTTAACATCAACACAGGATTTCTAGTGCTGCAACAACGTTGTTGCAAAGGCGTTTCGAATTTTTCGGTGCGTATAAAAAAGGGGATTTTTGAATAGCTTTTGACACTTTTCCGATGCGTATAAAAAGGGGATTTGAGATAAGTTTTTACTTTTTCAGTGCATATAAAAAAGGAACGGAATTTGGTTATTCAATATTTTCCCCCTAATCTTATGTGAGGCCTCTTTCGTTTGTTTAACAATTTGTACTTGTAAATTACATTTATTATCAATATAATCAAAGAATGGAACCCAATAACGATCAAATCCAGGAAATACAACTTGCTGGGAAGAAGTTAGACTCCAATACCCAGGACATTTCAATAATAGAAGAATATGGAAAGAATCTTTTCTTAGAAAATGAAAAGTTTATTAAAGAAAAAGTTCCAGATAATTGGTTCGCAATTATAGACCCATTTAATGCTTTGCTTATTGCTTCGCCAGATACTGTAACGCTATATCAATATTCTCAGAAAAGAACATCTAATATGCTCTTTTACTTCGTTGGTCTGATAAAAAACAGTTTTAAGAATATGTACATATATGCAAGAAGAGATTAAGCAACAAAGATTAGAATTCCCTGTCGCAGATAACTTTTCACCAGAAATTACAATTGAGGTTATTGGACTTTCAGGGGAGTCTAGGAAAGTTGTTGCTATAGTCGATACTGGATTCACAGGTTTTTTACAAATACCTTTGGCAATAGGAATTTCATGCAATTTAGCCCTTTGGAGTATTAGTACTTCCATCCTAGCAGATGGGAGCAGGGTTCGTAACCTTCAATGTTTTGGGAAAATTCGTTTTGGAAACAAAGAACTAGCTAATATACTGACATTATCTGATACTGGAAACGACTGCTTATTAGGGGTGCAATTCCTCCAAGAGTTAAAGGGAGAATTCATCTTATCACATGCCGAAAAGAAAGCGATTTTTTGTTTCCCAGAAGTTGAACAATTAAAAGATGGTCCTAAAGATAAAACGGCTGAAAGTGGTACGAAATCAAAGAAAGAAAAGAAAAAATAATTGAATCCCCTTTTGTGAAGATTTACAGTGCTAATATGCTAGAAGGTTTTCCGAGGCAGCATTTTTTATACTTTAATCCACTTCCGCACGGGCAAGGGGAATTACGTCCGATTTTAGTTTTATTTCTAACAGTTGTTTGTATTGGTTCAACGCTTAAACACATATCGGCTATTTGAAAACCACTTGAATTTTTATATATATTGGCAGTAGGGCATACATATCCAGGCTCTAAAGTCTTTCTAACCTCATGGGCAATTTGCCTAATAGAACCTGCGATTACATCTACAAAATATGCTTTTTCTGTAGTATTGTTTCCAAACATTAATCCAAGTGAATTGAAATATTTCATATTTAGATATACCTCGTCAGTTAACTCAGTATCTATATGAGCTCCACCATCTTGGTCTGCCACATTTAAGACTAAGTCTTTTCTTGTTAAGCCTTGTCCACTACTGTCGTTTATTACAACTGCATTCCACCAGTCATTAAAATTAGCTTTCTTTATACCATCATGCGAAGGATCTTCATCTAAGAGAGGAATAGGATGCTTGAAACTTGGATCAATTATAGTGAGTCCATAGTGTGACATGGGAATTGAAATAGGATTCTTAACAATGTATGTGTCTAAAAAGTCCGTTGTTTCTAAAAGATTCATGCTTCCAAGAAGAGATTTGCTATTCCTAGTATCATGTAGCAAAAGCCTTAGCCTTGCTGCCATATTTTTAGCCTCTGCATAGGAACCCTCATCATAGCTTTTAATTGAGTTGTCTAGAAGCTCGAGTTGCTCCTTCAGATCATTTTGTAAATTTTCTGTAGTCTTTATATAGGTCATATTTGAAGTATAGGATATTTTTTTACATAACAAAAGATATGGGGCTAGGGAAGCAATATTCTCTCTAAAGATACTAGAGCGTAAGTAAGCTTATAGGGGCGTTGTTTTTGAAACTTCTCTAGCAGACAGAAGTATAATATGCTAATGCTGAAGTATACAATCGCAAAGTTATATATGAATCAAGCAGATGATCTAAATTTTAGAAGAAATGCCTATGAATAATAAATAAAAAAGACCTCAAATGTGTAGTTTATGAGGTCTTTTTCTTAGGACATGTATTTCGATAAACACATTGTACTAATGTTTTCCAATAACTTCAAGATTTTAATTTTAAGGGTTACTACAATGTCTGAATATAATATTTATGCGACTAGCAGAGTTTCAAGTACTCCAATCTATTCGGAGGAAGAAATATCTGGTTATTACTTTTGGTTAAACGGGGTCCAAAGGTATCTTTCTAAGGCGGATATGAGGAATGCGTATCGAGTTGGAGATCAATATTTTACCTATCGCTCTAATTCTCAGCCAAGAACGGCGTGTTCTTGGGAGATAAGCACTCGTAGAGAATGGTATCTAAAGAGTTATCCTAACAATACAAGTGCAGATAACCTTTTATCTTTGCCAATAATATAGGTGGTAAGGGGCATTGAAATATATGCCCCTCCTATACAGTACTATTCCCATGCTGTATTTATACTCAGGCTTTCAGGTGTAATATTCAATCGCTTTAATAAAGATCCTAGGCTTAACAACCTTTCTGTAATTTGTTGCAAAACTTTTCCAGGCGGCTCACTTTCTCTCCATAGACTTATCCACATTCTTAACATATAATGATGATATATGGATATAAAATCTCAAACTACCCAAACCGATCTTTATTCTAAAGAGCTCATATTTCAAGGAGCACTAAGATTCTTCTTGCATATCCCAAAAGAAATAGACAAAAAAGCATTCAAAATAGCTAAAGATATTCTTACAGAAATAGAAATATGGGAACTAGGATATGGGAATAAGAACTTTTCAAAGTTAAAAAACAATTCTATTTTAGTAGGATATCTAGCATACAAATTTGGAGAACTCATAGGGTTAGACAAGAAGGAACTCTCAAATGTATATATTGCTGGATTAGTACAAGATATAGGTAAGATATATATGTGTGATGGGAATAAGGCATTGGCATATGAATATATAACCTCACCACTAAAGAAGGGGGAAAAAGGATTTGATGAAATAGCTAAAGCATTAAAAAAATATCCATCTAAAACCAGAGAATATTTAGAAAAGAAAACCAAACTAAATGGATATATTGTAGATTCAGCAACTAACTACCATGCAATATACAGTAATCTTTTTAAAGAGGGTTATCCTGATACAGACAAAGAAATATCTCAATTAGATACAGTACTTTGGTTTGCAGATAGTTTAAGTGCAATCTCATTTAGTAGTATTGATCAATTACAAAGAAACTACAGTAAGGACAGGTACATATCCCTCATAGAAGGTTTTGAATTACTAAGAGAACAAACTGAGGAGAAGATTCCAAAGTTCTGGGGTAAAGCCTCAAGCACTACACTCATGAGTTTAGCCTTTACCATGATTATGGGAATGGTTTCTACAAGTAAACTTCATGCTGCAAACTATACCTCTCAAGAGGTCATAGCTTTAGCAAACGAAGATAGGGCTACCTTGGGTTTAGAACCATTAAATGCAGATGAAAAGCTAATGCAAGCTGCAATGGACAAAGCAAAAGATATGTTTGAAAAAGGATATTGGAATCACTATGGTCCTAATGGAGAAACTCCATGGCAATTCATAAAGGGGAAAGGATATGAATACAAAATAGCGGGAGAGAATTTGGCCAAGGGATATACTGATGTAAAAAGAATGAATCAGGCATGGTTGAATAGTACAACACACAGGGAGAATATCCTTAAACCAGAATTTAATGAAATTGGTGTGGCAGTTGTAGATGGTACATTAGAAGGTCAAGATGTTACATTGGTAGTGCAAATGTTTGCGAAAGAAAAGGAACAAACAGAGGTTGTACAAGAGAAAAATAACGATTCATCTACATTGCAAAAGAAGACAGAAGAGGGAATGTTATTAAGTTTCCGAGATATCTTGGAAAGGATAAGGGAGATATTGAAAGGAGAATAACTACCAAATTCTACCCTGATAGTCTTCGGTAAATAGTGTATTTCCCATTGTAGGATTCTGATAGTGTTCTTTACTTAGATATATCCCATATGGATCTCTTTGTAATTCCTTTGCTCTAGTTTCAATATTTCTGCTTGCCTCCTCGAAGTGTAAATGTACTTCATCCCATGTTTCAAATTCTTTGATATTTGGTCTTTCACAATTCTCTTTGTATGTTAGATCTCCCCATATGATAGATGATGATCCGGTATATCCAATTAGTTCTCCTTCTTCTACCCATTTAACATATTTACTTCCTTTGAGATATTTAAGCTCTTCTTCGTTGTAAAGGTATGATTCTTTCTTTTCCAATTTCTCATTAAATGAATATCCATATAGCTTGGTTATCCATGGATACTGTTTTACCAAAACTAAGGTTTCAGCTATTTTCTTTTCTAATTTCTCCTTACTTACTTTCTTGTGTGATTTTTTGTACTTTCTTAATATCTCTTTTTCATAATCAATAGTTATTGGTTTGAATGTTCTTGCATATATACCGGGAGCAAATTTTGAAAGATGCCCATATTGAGTTATTCTTCCTCCTTTAATTCCACATACTTTTTCTGGATGGAATATTTGGATGAAATATCCCATTCCTCCTGAGATTGGTAGATTATTTGTAAGTTTTAATGTTTTGTTTTTATTTAATATTGGGTATCTGTGGTAACTTGCTATCAGGTAACCACTTGCACTGGCATATACTGGAGTTCCCCATTTGCATGCATAATCTATTCCTTTGTGAAAGTAGTGTCCGTGAACACTTAATTCCTGTTTTGAATAGAGGAATCCCTCGGTTATTCGGTAATCAGACTTAATGGGGTATTTTAAGTATTTAATATTCTTAATATTTGGCTCGTATCTTTGTTTTATTGTAGCCATATATCATTATATCACTTATACTATTCTATGCTTCATTCCGATATTCTTAACGAATTCAACAGATTACAAAATATATATGGTGAACCTACTTTAGATTCCATAATCAGTGGCGGTCAATATATTAATCCAGATATCTGTTTCATCTTCATGAATCCTACCGGTCGTAATATTGCAGCTGAGAAATCATGGACATCTATTAAATCCCCATGGTTAGGTACAAAGAATGTATGGAATATATTTTCCAAATTAAATATGTTAGATGAAGAAATATATACAGAGATATTAAAAAGAAAACCAATGGAATGGGATTATGATTTTGCAAATAGGGTATATGAGGATATTACAAACAGAGGGATATATATAACTAATTTGGCTAAGTGTACGCAGTTAGATGCTAGACCATTACCAAATAAAATATTTAAAGAATATTTAGATCTGTTATTTAAGGAATTAGATATTGTTAAACCAAAAAAGATTGTTACATTTGGAAATCAGGTGAGTAGTATATTCCTAGATACAAATATATCGGTATCTAGGGATAGAAAGAAGATATTTATGCATAATGATATCTCTACATTACCAGTATATTATCCTGTAGGCCAAGGTAGAAGGAATATGGATTTAGCAGTAGAGGATATTGAGTGGTTTATGAATCAAGTGTAGAATTAAATATAACTTAAGCAATTAAAAAATGTATAACAGTATCTCTGCAGTCTTAATATGGTCTGAAGATTACAAAAAATTAGCCGATTGGTATCAAGAGAAGTTTGGTTTTGAAACTATTGAAGAGTTAAGCCATCCTAAAGATACAGGAATTGGATTAAGAGTTGGTACATCATACCTATGGGTAGGTAATCACTCTGAAGTACATGGTAAGAATCAAGATCCATTTAGAATAATGTTTAATATTGCTGTCGATTCAGTAGAAGCAAGTTTCAAAGATTTACAAAGTAAGGGTGTACATTTCATAGCTGAACCATTTAAAGCACCATTATCTGAAAAATACTTTGCAACTATGGAAGACTTAGATGGGAATACAGTTCAGTTAATTGGCCCTAGGTAGTATTTAGAGATTCAATACTACTCTCCCAACACCATCCTCTACACCTTGTCCAAGATGTAATAGTGTTTGTTCATCAAAATGTTTCCCTATGAACTGTATACCAGTAGGCATACCATTAGACAAACCAGAAGGAACTGTTAATCCAGGTAATCCAACCTCAGAACTCCCCTCAGCTAATACATCCGCTATCTCTCCAAACAATGGGTTATCGGCATCCTTGTCTCTTAGAGCAACCGATGGAGTAGTAGGGGCCACTATAGCATCATATTTACCTAATACATTCTCCAAATCTTCTCTAATTAACTGTCTAACCTGTTCTGATTTTCTAAAATATTCATCTGCATATCCAGCTGAGAGTGAGAACGTCCCTGTCATTATTCTTCTCTTAGCCTCTTCACCGAATCCTTCTCCACGAGTAGATTCGTAGAATATTTTTACATTTTCATTCTTACTACCTTCTAAACCATATCTAGTACCATCATACCTTGCTAAGTTTGAGGATACTTCGCTCCTACAAGTAATGGTATATACTGCCATTCCAAATTTAGGATCCATGATATGTACTTCTTCAATGATTGCTCCTAAATCCCTTAATATCTTTATACTATTCTCAAAATTCTTCCTTACCCCTTCTTCAAGATCTAAATCTAGATATTCTTTTGGTAGTGCTAACCTCATCCCCTTTATTTTGTTTACATCTAATTGTGCAAGGTAATCCTGTGTTGAGAGTTTTGAAGATGTAAAATCATGTGGATCATATCCAGCAATTATACTTAATATATATGCCGCATCCTTAACAGTCTTAACTATTGGTCCTGGGCAATCTAAAGATGATCCCATTGCCAATACTCCATACCTTGGTACTCTTCCGTATGTTGGCTTTAGTCCTACAGTTCCACACCATGAGGATGGTAATCTAATGGAGCCTGCAGTTTCAGTTCCTAGAGAGCCTGTACATAGGTCTGCAGCGATTGCAGCAGCAGAACCTCCACTTGATCCTCCTGGTAGAGTTTCTTTGTTCCAAGGGTTTCTAGTAGGTCCATAGTAGGATGTAATTGTTGAAGATCCATGACAGAACTGATCAAGATTGGTTTTTCCAAGGATTATAGCTTCTTCATTTAAAATTCTTTTAGTTACGGTTGATTCATATACTGGGGTATATCCATCTAGTATGTGTGATGCACATGTGGTTAATATATTTTTTGTAGAGAATACATCTTTAACTGCAATTGGTATTCCTGCTAATTTCTTGTCTTTTAATGTTTCGAAATTGTTGTCAAAATCAGAAGCTTTTTTTAATGCGTTTTCTGCATCTACTGTGATATATGCGTTGAGTTCTTTGTCTAACTTTCCAATTCTTTGGAGGTAGTAATTAGTGGCTTCTGTGGCGGATATGTTTTTTGTGAGTAGTTTTTCCCTGAGTTCTGTAATACTAAGATTTTCCACCTGTTGTGTAAGAATATATTAATTACTATGCAATTCTATCAAAGAATCCACAAAATGAGAATGGATATGGTTGCTGATACTAATGTTCCTACTATGGTTTGCATAATGGTATGTTTTTTCAATATAACCCTAGAGGCTGCAATGAGTGGTGTAAAGAGAAATATCAATGGTAAAGCTGTTGCATATGGAAATAGATAGAGTAATGTGAAGAATAGTAAGGTTGAGTATGTCATATGTCCGCTCATTTTCCAATACAGGGTGACTATGGTTAATACACATGTGGAAACAAAGATGGCCAATGTGATATGGATAAGGGTGGTGTCTTTTACAAGGAATGTGGTTAGTAAGAAGAGCAGTAAATATCCAATGGTTGTGATTGTGAAGTAGAGTGGTCTTTCTTCTCGTTTGGTGAATTCGTAGTCGGAGATTTTTCCCATTTTTCTCAATATGACGAATGGGGCTATGGTTATAACGAAATACAAAAATGGAAAGAGGAGTTTGTAAATGATATTTGTGTCAGATACCATGAAGGCAATGGTAGGAACTAATATCATTGTTAGAAAGCCATTGAAGAGTTCTGAGATGATTCTTGCGATTTTGGGTAGTAGATTCTTTTTCATATATCTGACTATTGTAGCGTAGATGTTGGTAGAAAAAAAGGCACAGATGTCTGTGCCTTTTCTGAGACTAAATATATTCCCTATTTTATATTTTTCTCTTTTTCTTCTTCCTCTTTTCTTCTTCGTGCAATCAAGAAGATTATGAAGGCTAGAAGTGTTGCCCCACCGATTACATATATCCACCATGGGATTGTTTTACCTTTGGTTGTATCTGTATTTGTGTCTTGAGCACCTTTAACTTCTTCAGTATTTGGAGTTGTTACAGGTGATGTAGTTTCTGTTGCTGGAGGAGTTGTTTCCTCTGTAGTTGCACCCTGTACTTGTCCTTCAGGTGCTTGAGGTACTGCTGCTACAACAATGCTTGCTGCATATGGGTTGTTTCCTGTAACTACTGTATTAGAGTCACTTTGGTTTCCTGCTTTATCTACAACATAGTATGTAAATATATGTGAACCAACACCAAGAGTATTGATAAGGGATGTTACATTCCAGTTGTAAAGGATACCTGTTATTGGGGTACAAACTAATGGATTTGCATCAAGTGTATAGCATACCTGATCTAAATCAGTATTATCACTTAATGCTAGCAATCTTGGAGTTGTATCACCTGTTGTGAATGAAAGTGCTGCTAATACTTGTGCTTCTGGTTTTGTATTATCTACAACTAAACCGGTAAGGGTTTTAACTGTGGTATTTCCACTGTTATCCTCAGCTGTTACAGTTACATTGTATGTACCATCTGCAAGATCAAATGTTCCATTGTTGACGTCTAAGCTCCATGTTGAAGCTCCGAGTACTGCATCTGAGGTTATTCCACTTCCAAAGTCTAATGTAACTTTCTTAACATCAGAGAGACTGTCTGAAACAGTTCCATTTACTGCAAATATGCCTGCAATTGGGAGAGTCACGGAAGGATTTAAAATTGCTAATTCTGGATTGGTTTTGTCTATCTTTATAACTACGTCTTTTGAAGTTTCAGAGTTTCCAGCATTATCGATTGAATAGTATGAAACTGTATTTTCACCTTCTGAGGAGATAACTACAGAGTCACCCTCGGTATATTCTGACCCATTTAATGAATAGAATGTTTTTGCGCATTCACTTCCATCATCTGAGCATGTGAGTCCGGCTGTTACATCTGTCTTATGCCAAAGAGAATCTGTTCCGGAAATTGTAGTTACAGGTGCTGTCCAATCTATATTTATTTTACAACTGCTCTCAATCCCTGAATCATTAACTAATGCCCATGGAGACATATTTCCAGCTTTATCTACGGCTCTCACTTGGAATCCATATGTTCCTTCTGATGGAATTGTCCACCATGAGGAGTCAAATGAATTAGTTGGCATAATACTGCTTGTTAATCCAGCTGAACCGTCCGGTGCGTTATATGAAGAGTACTCATAATGGTCTAAGTTTGCATCCTCGCTAGGATTCCAGTACTCGCTTACGTGCTTTGTATTTGAATATCCGTTACATTGGATAGCTTTTGCGTTATCCAAATCCATGAAGTAAAGATTGGTTGGTGTTGTAGGGGCAACAGTATCTAATGTTACATTCCATATATTACTCCAATTACTGTAATTACCTGCCGCATCCTTAGCTCTTACTTGCCAGTACCAAGTTCCATCAGGAGCTCCGGATGAGTGAATCATAGCTGTTGGTAGAATATCTGATTTCCAAAGTCCTGTTGTTAATACCCCTCCAGATTGTGTTGGGTTCATAGATGATTGGAATTCATATGTAAGTGCTGAAGCATCGGTTGAAGCATTCCAAGTAAAATCGAAGTTGTTAGTTGGGATTATTGAGTTATTTGGAAGTCCATTTGTTGGAACTGTAGGTGCTGTTGTATCTATTACAAATGGCCCAGCATGTGTTGTAGAAGTTATATTTCCAACATTATCAATTGTTCTGATATTGAAATACCAAACACCATCAGAAAGAGGGCGACTAGTTACATGGTTAGCATCTGCTGATAACCAATTGAAGAAGCCAATATTTGGGGTTTCTTGTGTGTGAGAGAATGAATAGTAATAGCCTGATACGCCACTTCCATTACCATCGTTTGCGCCACTAAATGAAATATCAATCGTTTTGTCTCTATTTGGAGTTAATGTATGTGATGTTGAACTTACTGTTGGGTCTATTGGATTTTGGCTATCCCATATGAATGAATCTGAAGTACCTGCTATAGCTGTATCTTGAACTTGATCCCATGCGTATGGGGTTACAGTATAGGTAACTCCATTATCCATCATTGAAGATGGTAATAGCTTTGCTAATACCCAATTTTCACCAAAAAGAATAGTATTTTGAGTTCCAAATGAGCTAGACCAGCTACTATTTCCTACCCAATATCTATTATCACTACTTCTTTGCATTGTTATATTTACATCTGTAACATTACTTACAGAATCAGATGCTGTACCAGCTATTAGTGGTAAATCATTTGGTCCATAGAAATGATCTGCAATATTTACTTTTGATTTTGCATATTCTTTATCTACTTCTCTTTCTGTAACTCGTGATGTTGCAGAGTTACCAGCATTGTCTTGAATCTTTGCCTGAATGTCTAAGTCTTCGCTATTGAAGAGTATTGAGCTTGGTACACTGAAGGTACAGCTACTTGCAGTATATGTTCCTGTGTTCCATGAGTGGCCATTATTAAGAGTGTATTGGCATGATGTATTATTTATTCCACTTAGAGTGTCATTAACAAGTACTGAAATATTGAATCCATTGTATCCATTAACATATCTACCAAAATAATCTTGACTAATTTGAATATTTCCAAATGTTGGTTTTCTGGTATCAAATACAATGTTATCCATTTCTGGGCTATGCTCTGTATTTCCAGCTTGATCTGTTGCTTCTGCTTTTACATCAAATGTACCTTGGAATGGTGGTGTCCATGTTGTAGTAGGCCATACAAAGGTATTGCTATTTGAGGAGTTATCCATGTGCTTAAACTTACCCCATGTGTTTCCAGTGCCACTGATTCGGTAATATAGATCTACACCTGTTACACCATTTGAATCGGTGGATGTCCCATTTATGACTATTCCAGAATTATGGTATGTGTTTGCTTGAGTTTGAATGAACTGCGATACTGGTGCAAGATTATCTACAGTAAACTTCAATCCTAGTACATCTCTAAATTGATTTATTGAAGGTATATCTTTTCTTGTTGCGTTATCATATACCTGATGTGCCATGTAATATGTTCCATCTGGAAGTGTTGCTACACAATCTGTGAATTGTCTCTGAGTTGTTAGTGTGAATGGATTTCCAGAGAGTGTTACTAGGTTTGGTGCTTGTCTCCAACCACAGTATGAGAGTTTTCCATTCTGTGAGAATGCGAAGGATCCATCATTTTGAGCTTGGAATATTACAAATGAATCCTGGTATAGACCTGAAGATGGATTGCTATCAGTATATGCTCCTGTGAAGGACAATTGGCTTACATTTTTTACAAATGCTTGCGCTCCTAATACTGCGATACCATCTTTAAAGTGTGTATATGTTGCGGTTGGTGCTTGGGTATCAATAACTACATCCTTTGTCACAACTGTTACATTTCCTGCAAAATCAGTAAGAGTTAAGGTAACAGGGTAGGTACCATCAGGGAAAACTTGTCCAAATGCAGGTGATGTCCAAGTTCCATTTGTGAATTGTAAATTCTGGTTGTAACCATTCAATGCAATATTTATACTTGCTACACCAACGTTATCAGAGTATGTACCCTTGAACATCGGAGAATTGCTATTGGTTTTGAAATTGTTAATTGTATAGTCTTGTGCTCCTACAACATAGTAGAGACTGTCAATGCTTCCACTTGGTGCGGTGGTGTCTACGTTAAACTGAACTCTTGGTGCCCAGTTTGGATTCCCAGCAAGGTCGTATGCCCATGCTGCAATTTCATATCTGCCTTCTGAAAGATTACAACTTCCACCATTATTTATTGTTGCTGTCCAATTGGTTCCATCAAATATCGTTGGGATTGATGTACATCCTGAAACTAATGTTTTTACTGCCCCGACTACTTTGTATATATGCATTGATGCAGATTGAATTCCTGTCTGAGCGTCAGATGCTGAGATATCAATTTTTACATTTCCCTTGAAAGATTGATCAGCTACGGGATTAACTACATTAACAGTAGGTCTTGTTTTGTCTAATGTGATATTACAGTAGTTACTCCACTGTGATCTTCCTTCATAACTATCCAAAGTATTATTTGAGTTGGAATCTATATATGCTCTGACTCTTGTTTTCCATAGTCCTTCAATACCAGTACTAGAACCAAAGGTTGCAAATGGAGTATTTGTTATACTTCCAGCATCAAAGTAACTAATTCCACCTGTTGGGAATGTTACTTCTCTTTGATATTTTATATTTAATCCACTTACACTTGACCAGTTCTGGGAAACGCTATTTTCATTTGTATATACTGTGCCTGTAGAACATGTTAAGTCTAAAGGAGTTTCATTTGGTGTGGTAGATTTTGAAGCCACATTCCATCCAAGGTTGATAGGGGTTCCGATTCTTAAATACAACACCCTTGTAAATCCATTATCAACTGAGTCATATTGGTCTGTAGTATCAACAACTGAAACAGCTTTTCTAATATCATCCATCCATATTGCTTTAAATTCTGTATGATGGCTCGTACCTAAGACAGTTAATTTTGCTTCAGTAGTTACTCCTCCGCCAAGGTCGAGATTTATTCCTCCCCAGGTATTGTTTGATGTTGTTATATTATTTACAGTAACTGTAGATCCATTAACAACAATACCTGCACTGCCATTATTTTGAACAGTTACTTTATCTAAAAGAATATTCTTTGCAACATAGATATTTATTCCATGTAGATTTGTAGAACTAATTCCATCTACAGTAAGATTTTTTAATGTAACATCATCATGGGCAATTGAAATTGCAGCATTATTTGAATTATCAGTTTTTGTAAATGTGCTATATATACTGTGATTGTTTCCATCCAATGTTAACGCTTTGTTAATATTGAATCTCGATGCCACATGTACATCACTTAAGAAGTGTATTGTTCCACCTGCAGCAACTCTTGCAAGTGCTGGTACTATGGATGAATATGGATGGAATCTTCCTCCCAAATCTGAGGTATAGGCCGTACTTTCATCTACATATACATCCGAAAGTACTGCTGGAGATACTCTTTGATCTTCAATAACTGCATCGTTATTTGCTTCGCTAAGGGATGAAACATTTGTGTAATATGATGAACTTGTTGCTGAGAGAATTGCAATATCATATACATTTGTATTTACTCCAGTACCCCAAGTATTGTTCGTAAATGTCATATTACCCTGTTCAACTACCCAACCTTTTGTACTGTATACATAGTTGTTTAATATATTTCCTGTTGTAACACCGCTAATGTATGCAGGCTGTCTAAGATTATGGATAGTATTGTTTTGAATCAAAAGCCCACTATGCCCACCACTTATAACCATAGCTCTGCTAACCTCTGGATCACCAATCACAAATTGTCCACTGATTTGGTTATTTGTAATTGATATATCATTTGCATTAATCCAGATAATATTCTGCTCTCCTGTTTTATCTGTCTTTTGTATATTAAAGCCTGAAATTGTGTTCCCGTTTGCACTCATTACGAATCTATAACCAGTTCCAGAAACTTGAATTACAGGATTTCCAATTCCCATTAATGTGACATTTGGGGTATCCATATTTACTACAGAATTCAAAACATATGTTCCTGTGTTTACACGAATTGTATCTCCAGCAACAGCTGAATCAACAGCCTCTTGAATGGTATTGTAACATCGATCTCCTACACTTACTGTTAGCCCTGAAGCAGAGCAATCTGTCGAAACTGGATTTGGAAGCGTAACTACAAATATTGTGAAGTGATTAAGGTCTTCTATTTTTAATGACTTTCCATTGTCTACAACATTACTAATATCTTTGACGTTATCCTTTGCTAATTCATTAACATTCTCAGCATATACAACCTTTTTGCTATCTCCTGTTTTAGGCAATGTAAGGTCATATTTAAATGTGCCATCAACCATATCTGTAGTTATGTCATATGCGACATTTGATGAAGCATTTGTAGCCTTAACCTGCTCATCAGTTAAATATATGGTTTTAATAGTAAGAGTACTGGATGTAGATGGTAATTTTGAGAATGTAACTGTAACCGCAGGGTTAATAGGATATTCATAAGTGATTCCCGTAACAACAGGAAGCGATGTAGTGGCAGATTCCCCAGATGTAATCCATGAAGGATCAGATACTCCAGTTGGAAGAATATCCTTACTTTCATCTACAGTTGTTGCAGCATCCTCCACAGGTATAAGGGATTCTATAGCTAAAAGAGGTTGGGCAAATGTAAACAAAATGAGGAACATGGAGGTAAACAACCTCAAACCGAAAGTAGAAGATCTCTTCATGAATTAAAAAGACATTTAATTTATGTTAAGAAGTTTTACTTTGAAAATAGTCGCCGCAAAACCTCTCTGTACAGATCGGTTTCGCCATTAGCTCCTCTTGATTCATATAGCGACCAAAACGAAATCAAGTATCAATGCCCCTGTCCCATAATAATATATCTTTTGAAATATGAAAGTCAATATCTTTTCATTATGAACCCTTGGAGACAATCATTAACCTATGCAAAGCTCTCGTCATACCAACATAGAGAAGTCTCCATGTTAATTCAGTATCAGGGTACAAAGTATCATTCATATCCATAATTATTACAGAATCAAACTCCAAACCTTTGGCCTGTTCTATTGGTAAGATGAGAACACCCTCTTTGTAATCACTCTCAGTATAGTTAACAACATCCCTCCCAATATATTCCTCGTACTTATCCAATATATTGTAAATTTCCACCGCATGATTCTTGTCCCTACACAGCACCGCGCAAGTAACTGCACCTTTTTCAAACTGCAATTTAATCTTCTCAACCACAACCTTGATATCCTTTTCCGATGATTTACTAAAATCATTAGGAAGATATATATTCTCAACTGGGTCACCATGTCTAAGTACAGCCTCAGGAAGTTTGTAACCCTCTGGGAATCTGTTCTTAAATATCTCATTAGCATAGTCAATGATCTCAACTGTAGTTCTGTAACATCTCTGAAGTTGATGATATGAAGTCTCTTTTCTAGTCATCTGATCAGTAATTTCTATTACTCCTTGCCAGTTCTTAATATAGAAAGGAGGGATAATGGATTGTGCCAAATCTCCAGCAATGGTTAGATTACCATTCTTAGCAACATTAAGTAGTGTAGCTAGCTGAATGTAACTAATATCTTGAGCTTCATCGACCATGATATAGTCACGTTCGATGGATTTAGTACCATATATCTTTTGATGGATGTAAACCATTGGAGCTAGATCTTCTATTCGGTAGAATGTGTTTTTTCCAGAAGCCGACATTGATTGGAGAGTATATCTTCCGCATTCAGGATTAATGAGACTTGTTCTAAAGAGTTTTTTGTAGAGAGCATATATATTTATACTTCTATTAAAATAGCTCAATATTTCTCGCTTTTTCTCAATATCATCATTGAAATATGAATCAACATATCCATTCTTAGCTTGGTCAAACTGTCTTTGGGCAAATGCAAAATCTACAGAAAGCCCTAATCTTTCTTCCATATCAATATTGGGGAACTGTTCTTTGAGTTCGTAGTATCTCTTAGCAATTCTTTCTTTTCTAGAGTAGGGGATATGATCAAGAAGGTTCGATTCAAATTCTTCAAAATATTTATCCAATATATTCAAAAATTCTATGGATCCCTTAAATTCTTTAAACCGCAAATTCTCTTCAAGTGGCGATATTGTGTAGTTATCTGTCCAACCCAATATCTTCTTCCCCCAGAACATATATGTTTGAGTATCTACTCTTTCAATACCTAAATCAGGAAGAACATCAGAAACATAGTCGATGAACATTTGGTTTGGAGCAATGATTAGAGAGTTTCCAGCCCTAATACTTTCTTTATGTGCATAGAAGAGGTACGCAAGTCTGTGTAGGAGGATTGTAGTTTTACCACTACCTGCAACTCCTTGTATTAACACAGGCCTATTTATCTCTTCTCTAATAATTTCATTTTGTTGAGCTTGAATTGTAGATACAATATCTTGAAGTTTTTGACCAAGTCTTTCATTTAATTGAGCAAGTAAGAATGCATCTGCTGCAGCATTGCCTGACTTTGCATCATATATCCCTCTAATTCGTGCTCTAGATATTTGGAATTGTCTCTTCTGTTGTAAATCACCCTTCCTTTTCCCAACTGGTGCTACAAATGCCACGTTATCTGTTGGTCCGGAATTTTCGTAGTAAAGGTTTGCAATTGGTGCTCTCCAGTCTGTAATTATTGGAATATGGGTTTCTTCATCCATTAATGCAAACTTCCCAATGTAGAGTATTAATGGCTTCTTGGTAATGCTGTCATATGGTGTGAATACAATCTTTCCAAAATATGGTGAATCTAAAGCAATTAGTTCTGTATTAATACGATCAACCAATTCATTTATCTGTCTTAATATCTGATTGTATGCTCCTTTAGCCTCCTTGATGTCGTCTTCACCGGATTCCATGTTGATGATCTCAATCTGGTGCTCAAGCTCGGCTTCTAATCTATCTAATCTAGGCAAAAGCTGTTTGATGAGTAATGCTTTTCTTTTGGTTACCTCTTGCAACTTAGGATATTCCTCCTGTTCAAGGGGGGATATGTTAGAGAGGTCAGAAAATGAAGCCACTTCATCCAGATCCTTGTGTAAAGGATTCAGATATTTTTTGAATGATTGCATTCGAAATTTGGGCTAGAAATTACAGGGAGAAATGATACAGGATATGGTGATACAAGTCAAATTTAAGTCATCTTCAAACCTAAAGTTGGCTGGCTAAAGTTATTGCTATTTAACTTCTTTTTCTCAGAACATTTCCTAACTTTAGAAAAAACCACTGCTATACGCTTTTCATTATCGGTATCATTTTGTTCCTTTGAATATTTTAAGGCAGAGAGTAATAGCTGTTCTTCAAGTCTACAAAGTAAAAAGCCATTTCCAGGATTCTGCTCGAGTGTATGAGTAATATGCCTCAAGAGTATTTCGGCATTAATGCCAATAGGGGATGAGGCTATATCAATCAGCGTATCTTCTGGTAGGCCATATGTATCTACATCTACAAGTGTAGCTAGTTGACTTAATCTGTCTTTGTTTAATGTAAGAAACATTATTGTTGTACTGGGTGCTAATGTTCTAATTTCTGTAGCTGCAGAAAAGATTCCAATTCTCTCTCGAAGAGTTTGAACAGGAAGATTGGTTAATTGAGGAGCTAGCTGTTGTACTAGTACTTCACTAAGCCCCAATTCATCTAAAACCGGTTGTGTTGATTGAGCATATTCCAAAAGAGATGGTTGGCACTCTATATTTTCTTTATTATTAAGACTCATAGTGTGTAGAATTATATCACAACACATCTTGAAATCCACTCTCTTCTCAATATTTTGTAAATAGGATATATTTAACTATGAGTAACCAATTAAAACTTCTTCTTTACATAGTCTTCGTAGTAGCAATATTTTGGTTTGTACAATCAAAATTTCATATATTTGATATTAAATTAGGGAATATTACTCAAGAAGAATCTAACCAATCAAAAGAAAAGACAAATACTAATGTAACGCCTACAAATTATGTAGAAATTGTTCTTGGTGCGAATAAATCTGTGAAAGTAAATGTTGAATTAGCAGATTCTGAAAGTGAAAGACAAGCAGGATTGTCGTTTAAAAAATATTTAGGTGATTATGACGGAATGCTTTTTGTCTTTAATACTGAAACTAACACACCGTTCTGGATGAAGGATATGCAAATACCAATTGATATGATATTCTTTGATTCGCAAGGGTTTATAGTGGATATGAAGGAGGCTCAAGCCCCTTGCACAGCCACATATTGTCCCTCAATATATTCAGTGAAAAGCTACATGTACGTTTTGGAAGTTAATTCTGGATTTGTAGAAAGAAATGGAATAGTTATTGGTGGAAGTATGGTTTTGCACATTGAATCTTTAAATTAAGTAACATAGACAAATGATTCAGACATTGATTGATTGGTTAGTAAATATTATTAAGACAATTGGGTATCCAGGGGTAATGCTTTCGATGTTCATTGAAAGTTTCTTTGCTCCAATACCAAGTGAACTCATTCTTCCTTTCTCTGGTTTTGTTGCTTCAAATGGATCATTAAATATATATTTAACAATAGTTTTAGCCTCTGTTGCGGCGTATTTAGGTACTCTACCATTCTACTTCATTGGTAAATGGGGAAAAGAGAAAGTTGATCTATTCTTTAGAAAATTTGGGAAATATCTATTTATCAAAGAAGAGGATTTGGACAAAGGTTATGCAATTTTTGCAAAGCATGGAAACAAAGTGGTATTTTTCGGCAGATTAATCCCTATTGTTAGGACGATTATATCTTTCCCAGCGGGTGTGGCGAATATGAATTTTGCGCTATTTAGTGTATATACATTGGCTGGAACTTTGATATGGTCTTCATTATTGGCTGGTGCGGGATATATGCTTGGAGATAACTGGGATGTTGTAGGTGGATATATATCAAAATATGAAAAAGTAATCATTGTTATTGGAATATTGTTTGTAGTCTTGTTTATAGCCAAGGGAATCTACGATCTTGTTAAGCGAAAGCAAGTGAAGAAAGTCTAGGTAGTTCTAATTAGAGACTGACCATTCATTTCGCTTGGTTTGGTAATCCCCATTATATCCAATACCGTTGGTGCAATATCCTTTAATGAACCATATGGCAAGAACCTATTGGTTATATTTGTTCCTGCAATTATGCATGGAACAGGATTTAACGAATGCTCCGTATCTACAGTACCATTTTCTAGGTTTATCATTTCTTCTACATTTCCATGGTCTGCGGTTATGATCACCGCTCCTCCTTGACTCAAAAATTGGTTAACCAATTGGTGGGTACAGTAATCTACAGTTTGTACTGCCTTTATGCCTGCATTTAAAACTCCTGTATGCCCAACCATGTCAGCGTTAGCGAAATTAACGAGTGTAAAGTCATATGATTTACCTGCAATAGCTTTTGAAAGTACACTTAACAATTGTGGGGCGCTCATTTCTGGTTTTAAATCGTAGGTTGTAACCTGTGGAGATGGTATAGCGACCTGATCCTCATTGGCATATACTACAGAAGCTCCACCGTTGAAGAAGTATGTTACGTGAGGAAACTTTTCAGTCTCTGCAATTCTTAGTTGTCTGAAACCAACCGAATCAATTACTTTCCCAAGTGGAAGATTAACATACTGTTTAGGAAATACTACATGTGTAGGAAATCCTTTACTGTATTCAACCATACCTACAAAGAAGAGATTTTGTATATTGTCTCTTTTGAAATTACTAAAATCAGGAGCTGCGAATGCTTGTGCCAATTGTAGTGCTCTATCTGGGCGGAAATTTAAAAAGACTATGACATCATTGGTTTGTACCTTGCTTTCATTGATTACAATTGGTTCCATGAATTCATCTGTTACACCTTTTTGGTAATATGTATCAATGGCTTCTCCATATGTTGCGAATTTCTGTCCGATATTTCTAGTAAGTAAGAAGTAGGCTCTTTGAGTTCTATCCCATTGATTATTCCTATCCATTGCAAAATATCTTCCAACTATTGTTCCAATCTTTCCTATCCCTTTGTCCATACAATAGTTATCCATATCCGTGAGATACTTAAGCGCGGCATTAGGGGGAGTGTCTCTTCCATCGGTGAAAGCATGGATATATGTTTTGTTTTCAAAATTTGATTTAGCAAGGAAATCTATGGCAGCCTTGAAATGATCTATGTGAGAATGAGTAGATCCATCGCTTAGTAACCCAATCAAATGAATGTTACTTTTGTAGGTTTGGGCATGTGCCAGTGCTGCTCTTAGAGTGTCGTTTGTATATATCAACCCCTTAGCTATGGCGTTGTTAATTCTTGGTAGGGTTTGTGCCACTACATTACCTGCTCCAAGGTTCAAATGCCCAACTTCACTGTTTCCTCTAACATTTTTAGGTAGTCCGACCGCTTCCCCAGAGGCCAGAAGGTATGTATGTGGGTATATATTCCAGAGTGTAGAAAGTTTCTGTGGATTGGCCAAAGTTACTGCGTTACCGCTATTTTTAGGGGCTGCACCGAGGCCATCTAATACGATCATTAGGACTTTTTGTTTAGCATTCATAGGCAGTTGTATATATATTCTGGCATATTTTCGAAATTTATTCTATAATTGCACCTGGTTTAAATATTATTACAGAAAAATGGACAAAAACATATTAAAAAATATAGAGGAAGGTCAACTACAAAACAGACCTGATGTGATGGTAGGGGACACCGTTAAGTTACATCTTAAAATCAAAGAAGGCAACAAGGAAAGAGTCCAGATCTTTGAAGGAGTTGTCATATCTATGAAGGGTGCTGGTATTGATGCGTCCATTACTGTAAGAAAAATATCATATGGTGTTGGTGTTGAAAAGATTCTTCCTATGCATTCTCCTGTTTTACAGAAGATTGAGATTGTTAAGAGAGGTACTGTTAGAAGAGCTAAGTTATACTTCTTAAGAGACAGAATTGGTAAGAGAGCTTTGAAGGTTAACAAGATTAAATCTATATACTTAACTGATGAAGTAGCTGTTCCTGAAGTTTGAGAGGCTGCTGAAGAGGTTGTTACAGAAGTTCCTGTTGAGGAATCTGTTGAAGTAGTTGAAGAAAAGACAGAAGCTTAGTATCATTAAAAATACTATCTTGCGGGGGTAGTTCAATTGGTTAGAATGTCTGTTTTCCAAACAGAGGGTTGCGGGTTCGAGCCCCGTCCCCCGCTCCAAATTTAGTAGATTAGAATATCATTCCCCTGTAACTTATCCACAATTTGTAATATAATCCTTTGTATGCAAGACGCAGATGTCCCTATGTGGGATAAAGGAGATAAAACTGATGACTACGCAAAAGGCGGAGGTGGATTCCCCATGTTTGGAATGGGTAGTGAAAAAGGGGAAAAATCATCTGCCATAGAAGAAGTATACGAGTTAGTTTTAGGGAGAAAACCAACCTCAAGAGAACAGTCCTACTACAGATATTCTTCAGCTAAGAAAGAAGAAATATTAAAGAAGCTATTAAATAGCGATGAACACAAGGAAGTTATTAAAAAAGGGCGAGATTATCCCGAATTAGAAGACCGAGAGAAACTAGGCCAAAGTACAATATTGAAATTAAAACATAGCATTGATGATCAACAAGGAGAGGTAAATGAAATGAAATCAATGTTAGAAGAGAAGAATAGGGAAATAGCTACATTGAGGGAAGAAAAGAATATCCCATTTGTAACTCAATCATTCCTAGAAGGTAAAGGAAATATATATTATAGTGATACAACATTTAAACCAGCTCAAACAGAATCTAGATTACCACAATCTTGGTTAGACAAACTATCTTACTTCATACAAAAAATATCAAAATGACTCCAAAACTATTTGCTAAAAGATTAAAACAAGCTAGAGAAGAATATGGTTATTCTCAAAAACAATTGGGATTGAGAATAGGGTTGTCAGATAAATCAATAAGTATATATGAAAAGGGCCAAGTATATCCTCCAGTTTCAAACCTGATTAGAATTGCTAAGGAATTAAAGAAAGATATTGATTTCTTTCTTAAAGACTAACGAGGTGGTGTTAACCAAACCTTTGTCTTCTTTAAAACCTTCTTAGAAAGCTCAATTCCTCCCCATATTGCTAAACCAGAGACACCAAGTAATACTAAAACCTCAATAACTACCAATATTGTATATTCAGGGGTAATAGGTTGAGATACTAAACTATTACTAAGTGTTAATGAGTTATTTACAGTATTTGTATAGTTAGTATCAAATTGCCAAGAAACTACACTCGCAGTAATCTTGTACTCTCCACTCATACTTGGCTTTATGATTGCTTTGTATTTTGATTCTACGTCCTTAGTAACACTCACAAACTCCTTATGTCTAGGAGTAATTTTAATGGTAGAAGAACTATCCCAAATAATTTGTGTCTTAGCAGAATCAATATGTGGAACAATGGTTAAAGTATATGTAATACTCTTATCCAAAGGTGATTGCACACCCTCTGTAAGTGTAAGATCAAAATACTTATTTGTAGCCCTAGTAGTATTTTCATCAACTGTAGTCTCAAGGGTATATTCTCCTGATGTAGTATCTTCAGTTTCTGTTGTAACCTCTTGAGCATTAACAAAAGAAGATGAAAAAGCAGAAAAGATTATTAAAAGAGTTAGAACGGATAGTATTTTTTTCATTTTAATATCCTATGTATACTCATGTTATATATTTTGTATGCTTCTTCAGCTTCATTTTCGCTTACATCAAGATCGTCATGCACAATCCGATTTCTTAGTTTATGTGCTTCCCAAAGTCTATCATATTCAGCTCGTTTAAATCTTTTATTTATCAATTTAAGATTATCTCCACATAGTTTAGTATTACTTAATCGATATTGAAGGGCTTTTGAAAGAATATTGTCTAGTTTTATGACTGTATCCCTTCTTCTAGCTAGGTCATCACTACTAGCACCTGCTTTAAGGGCCTCTAAGCTATTTAGCATGCGCGAAATACTCTTCTGCCTCTCTTTCCTAGTTCCTGAAGCAACCATGATGAAAAGGGCTGCTACGGCTATTAAGATCAATATTGTTATTATTACTGCATTATCCATTTTGTTTTGGTTTTATCTTGTTAGATATGAAATATATCAAATATACTACACCAGCGAATGTGAGTAAGGATATGGCTTTAGTTATTATTTGAATATATACAGGTGTTTTAATATTAGTATCAGATGCTGAAAGCACGGATTCAGAATAGTCTTCATTAGAGAATTCAATATTTAAAGAGATATTTGAAATATCTGAAGTATTAGGAATATTTAATTGAAGGGTGGCACTCTGAGTAGGTAGGATGACTTGAGAATTAATATTATTAACAGGATCTATATATTTTTTAATATCCGCAATGTTTGATTCACCAATAGTATAGTTGTTTATGGCGATATTACCAGTATTAGTAATATTTAAGAGCCCTTTGATATATTTTGATATTGTATTGTTGTTATCAAATACCAATTGAGTATTGAATTTCAATTCTGGGGTTATTTCTTCCTGCGAGCTAGAAACTACTTTAAAGTCTGAATCTTTGTAGAAAGTAAGCTTAGGTGCAGAAGGGGATTTACCTCGTTTTAATATTGCAATATGGTCAAAGAAAGCATTTCCATACAAAGGTTTTGTAGAGTAATCTTCAAGAAATGGGTCCATTGTAATCCATCGTTTTTGAACAAAATCATAGGCTTCAACCCAGTAGCTGTAAAATCCATCAGAGGTATATCCCGAAATATTTGATACAAAACCAATGACTTGTCTTGTTGGGATACCATATTTACGTAAAATTGTTACTAGGAAGTCAGTATAGTCAGAAGGAGTTGCTTCGTTGGGATTGGCTACTAAGTTGTCAAAACCTACGCGACTATCTGTAATTACACCATCTGCAAGATTTTTTTGTGGGTTGAGTCGCTCTACGGTATATTGATACAGATATTTGTAGACCAATTCTTGTTTACCTTCCTCTAAATCTTTTACATTAGTAAATCCATCGGTTATATCTAGCCCTTTATTCTTTAAATATGTAATTATTCTTAGGAATTCTATTTTCTCAGTTGTTTTCCAGTATCCATGATTGGTAATTAAAAATGCTTCAGTAGAATTTTCGTCGGTGATTGGATTGCGTTTTAAGATATGTCCATTAATCTTACAATCAATCGTGCTTTCTGGACCAACTATATATTTGAAAATATAGTTGCCATCCTCATCTTGCTCTGCGATGTTTGGGAGTGGATCGAGTTTGTCCCAAACTATTGTCTGAGTAGTACTGTCTGAAGGTAATATTAGCTCAAAGGTTTGATTTTGATCTGAGAGTGAGTTAGTAAAGGTTTTTGATACTGTAAACTCATATGAAATGGCTTTGCCAAAAAGCATTGCTATACTAGAGTAGAGTGGCTTTAAAATTGTGATTTGATAGTTATCATCTACACTCTTTATATTCTGTATTGCATCAGAGGTCCAAAGTGGTTCACCTTTTGCTTTGGGGTATGTCAAGACCACACTGTTTGTAACTGCATCCTGTACTGAAGAAACAATATTTAATGATTCTGATGAAGTTATATTAGTATGGTATGTGATTCTTAAGGTTATTGGTGCATTGCTTCTAACAAGTGAGTTATTGAAATCTACTAAAATATCTGTTCCTCCACTTCGTTTGTAGTTAGTACATCCTAATGGTTTTGATGATGTTACATTGTAGCATTCGGCGGTGATATTCTCCTGTGGGATTGTGGTAGTAAAGTAGGATATTACCCGTGGTGTATTTGCAGAGATGGTTATTAGGGCTTGTGTATCAATAGTGGTGTCACTAATTCCATGAATAAAGTCGGAGGTAAGAGTGAATTGTTCTTCTACTGCATGAATATTTTGTGAGGAAAGGAGAAGGAAGGAGATTACAAGGCTAAATAGCAACGGAATTTTCTTTAAATAGCCAGTCAAATTTCTCATATTTTCTTAATATTTGTTTTATTACAGGAGTCTTTGGGGTAATTCCATAGTTTAATATTATCTTATCCCAATCTAATTTTTCAGGTTCATTAACAATCTTGTAGTAAGGATTTCGAACAGTTTCCTGTTTGGCATTCTTTCTAATAATATAATAGGCTAATCCGTTCTTATCATCAAGCACAACATCAGGGCTTGCATTTATGCTTAAGAATTCAGCAAATATGAGATTTGAATTCTGTCTTGTATTAACAATTACTGCACTATATCCAGCTGGAATTATTACTTTTTGCTCTTTTTTAGCTACAATTCTAATTATCCTATTATCTTTTGGATTTCGGTATCTTTGCATCAATATTGTTGCTCCTCCATATACAATATCTATTAATCTTGCATATTTAGAGCATCTTGTGGCTCTTGTTTTTACGAATTCAATACCTGCTAGGTTAGGTTTAAGTACGACAAAGTTAATCTGTAGGTCTTTGGAAGAATAGAGATTATCTAAATCCAAGTGTTTGTATTTTTTGTAAAATACGTCAGGGCATGTAAGCTCTTTGTTTAAGAGTTGTGGGCGGATATCATCTATGGAGACAGAGACTACTTCCTTGAAGCTTAAGTCTTTTATTTGTAAATCTTCACCATCATAGACTAAAGGAAAACCTGAAGTCTTTTTTAGGTCAATTTTTGCCATAGCTAGTATTATACCACATCACTTTTATTCCCTAGAGAAGGATTTGAGGAGCTCAGAGAGTATAAAGGCCGCTATCATAAAGAAAACGAGAGCTACGATAGGGGTTAGCGAGAGTGTAAATCTATCTATCTGTATTGCGTTTGTAGTTATACCCTCAAATGGTTTTACAAAGATATCACTTGTATTCATAATCCAGCTTACGATTGTATTTTGAATGTTTGCGTTAATAATTGATAATACAATTCGAGTAATTATTAGTGCTTCTACAAGCATTGTTGCGGTGTATACAAGTCTGATTAATAGTTTTAACATGGTTATAGATTATCAAGATTATCTGCGTAATAGTCAAGTTCTTTCATAAATCGAGAAACTGTGTTTGCCCAAACATGCGATGTTCCTTCTGCACATGGTGGACAATATGCGGGTTCAATTTCAAATGGTGTAAGAGTTACTCCGTATCCCTGAGAAAGTCCTCGAGTAATTTCTTTAATTCCATCTGTCCATGTCGCGAACACACTCCATCCATTTGCGTTCTTGTTAATTCCTCTCCATCCCCATGCATTGTTTGAATTCCCTCCTGGGGTAATATTCCCAAATGCAGATTCTACTCCAGAAATTGAAGCTACAAGCCTCCAATCTAGCCCATATCTGTCCGCTTCTGTGACAAACACATTAGAATACTGTGCCATTGGTGAATGATAGTCGGTTAAAAATTTATTCATTGCCAATATTCTTGGATCAACTGTTAGAAATCGTGATACTCCAGATTTCTTTGCATCGGCGATATTAGTAGAAAGAGTGTATTCTGGAGAATAAATATGGATATCAAATACTGGAGAAAGAGAGTTGATTTGAGTTTGAGAATTTTCTTGCGAGACTTTCTCTATGGCATCAACCATAATCTTTTCGTAGTGTGGCGATACAAAGATATAGTACAGAACAAGTACTATGGCTACCATCAGTGCTCTAGTAATTCTAGAGTGATATAAAGACTGAATAGACAACTGTTTTAACTTAATACCTATTAGTTCTGTCATAATATCCAGTATAACAGAAAGGGGCAATATTTGTTATGTTTACTCATCTACATTTACATACAGAGTACTCTTTGTTGGATGCTACTATTAGAATTCCAGCACTGATTCAGAAACTTCAAGATTCAGGTATGACCTCTTGCGCTATCACGGACCATGGGAATATGTACGGCGCATTCAAATTCAAAAATGCAATGACTGAAGCTGGCCTTAAACCTATCATTGGTTGTGAGATATATGTTGCACCAAGGGGCATGGATTTGAAGGAATTTGGAATAGATAACAAATATAATCACCTGATATTGCTTGCTAAGAATCTCGAGGGTTACAAAAACTTAATGAAGATTGTATCCATTGCCCATATGGACGGCTTCTATTACAAACCCAGAATAGATTTTGAAACACTTTCAAAATATACAAAGGATATCGTCTGTACATCTGCATGTTTAGCTGGCCCAATATCTCGACCATTGTTGGAAAGTAATTACAATCTAGCTCTAGAAACTGCAAAAAAGTATTCTGAAGCATTTAAGGATAACTTCTATATCGAAATTCAAAGAAACGGTATGGAGGAGCAGGAGAAAGTTAATGAAGGATTAATAAAGATTTCAAAAGAGCTAAATCTCCCTCTTGTAGCTACGTGTGATGCCCACTATTTAAATAAAGAAGATGCAGCAATACAGGAAATTCTTTGGTGCATCAGTGATGGGACTACAATGGATGATCCTAAAAAGCGGGCTATGCCGACCAACGAGTTCTATGTTAAAACCCCCGATGAGATGAATGAACTCTTCAGGGATATCCCTGAAGCTATTGAGAATACTCAAAAAATATCGGATATGATCGAGGAATATGAAATGTCCTTTGGAAGAATTGAACCCCACTATTTAGATCTTCCAGAAGGAGAAACTACATCTACATTCCTTCATAAGGTAACATTTGAGGGTGCTAAGGAGAAATATGGTGAGATAACTAAAGAATTGGAAGAAAGATTGGAATATGAACTTAAAGTCATAGGTGACAAAGGTTACAATGATTACTTCCTTGTTGTCCGTGACTTTGTTAAGTTCTGTAGAGATAACGGTATTGTAGTAAGTATGAGAGGCTCAGGTTGTGGATCGGCAGTAGCATATTGTATTGATATTACAAATATTGAGCCAATCGGATGGGAACTGTACTTTGAAAGGTTCTTGAATCCTGAGAGAGAATCTCCGCCAGATTTTGATATTGATATTGCAGATAAAAGAAGAGGGGAATTGATTGAATATACAATACAAAAATATGGAGCGGATAACGTAAAACAAATTGGTACCTTTAGTAAGCTTCAAACAAGACAAGCCATAAAGGATGTGGGGAGAGTTTTAGGCATTGATTTAGCAATAACCAATAAACTTGCGAAGATGGTCGAAATAGTCTTTGGTAAAGCCAAGGATATTGATTACATGATTGAACATAATCCAGAATTTGCTGAATTAATCAATTCTTCGGATAAAACACTTGAGCTTAAAGAAATTGTTAAAAAAGTTTCTGGTATTGCGCGAGGGACTTCCACTCATGCTTGTGGTGTCATAGTTGCACCTGAACCAGTTGTGAACTTCTGCCCGATACAGAGAGATTCGCATGGTGGTGGTATTGGTATGACACAGTATGAAATGGCAGATGCAGAAGCTACTGGCTTAATGAAATTTGACTTCCTAGGTCTAAGAAATCTTAACGTAATAGGTGAGGCTGTAAAAAAAGTTGAAGTAAATACAGGTACAAAATTGAACCTAAGAACACTTGATAAGCATGACGAAGCGTCATTCAAGGTAATGCAAGAAGGACATACCGTAGGAATATTCCAAATGGAAAGTGAAGGTATGAAACGTGTTGTTAAATCAGTATTTCCAGAGACTCTTGAAGACGTCTGCTACATATTGGCCGCATATCGCCCCGGTCCTATGCAGTTCATCTCAGAATATGTTGATGTAAAAAGGGGTAAGAAAAAAGTCGAATATATATTCCCAGAACTAGAACCAATTCTTTGTGTTACCAATGGTGTTATCACTTACCAGGAGCATATTATGAGTATTGTAAAAGAAATTGGCGGATATACCATGGGCAATGCAGCCGCATTAATGAAACTGATGAGTAAGAAAAAATTTGACAAAGTTGAGCATGAAAAACCAATATTCATGGAAGGTGCAATGAAGAAAGGTTTTGATGAAACTAAACTCAATGAACTCTGGGAAAAATTACTTTTGTTTGCAAACTACGGTTTTAACAAAGCCCACAGTGCATCATATGCTACTGTTTCTTACTGGACTGCATATCTCAAGGCCCACTATCCATTGGAATTCATGGCGGCCCTTTTGGAAGGAGACCTAGATAACTTTGATCGTGTCATTATTGATCTTGATGAATGTGAACGATTGAATATAGATGTGCTTCCTCCGACTATTAATGAAAGTAATTACTACTTTAAAGTGGAAGGAGACCACGCGATTAGATTTGGATTAGGAGGTATAAAGAATGTTGGTGAGGACATAGTTAAGGCAGTCGTAGAGGAGAGAAAAAAGAATGGAGAATACAAGCATTTAGATGATTTTGTTCATAGACTATTTCAATCTGTTACTAAACGATCTATCGAATATATGATTATGGCTGGTACTATGGATTCATTTGGTGATAGGAATACCCTGCTTCAATTAGTTCCCAATATTTATGAAAAGGAAAAGGTAAGAAACAAGTCATTAACACTGGGGCAGATAGATATATTTTCATTAGATCAAGATGCCTCAAAGAAGGAAGAGACTGTTGGTATGACACCATTGCCGAATATAGAAAAAACACCTGTATCCCAAGCATTGGCATGGGAAAAAGAACTCCTAGGTTTGTACTTCTCTAGCCATCCATTAGATGCATTCCAAGAATTCTTTGAAAGTAAAAATGTTATATCCATTCGTGACGCACTTGAAAACAAGAAGAACAACGACATGGTTATACTTGGGGTTATGGTAGACAAGATTAGAAAGATTTCTACTAAGAAGGGTGATATGATGGCATTTTTAACAGTTGAAGATAAATCGGCTACCTCGGACGCTATTGTATTCCCTCGTACATATCAGGAATTGAAAGACACGTTAGTAGAAAACAAACCTATGCTTCTTGCAGGAAAAATAAATGTTAAGGAAGGTGAAAAAAGTATTATTGTCGAGAAGGCTAAATATATTGATGAGGTTAAATGTAAATCTGAATTTGAGGGTGTTACATTTAGAATAAAACCGACACATACGGAAGAAGAGATTGCCCAATTAAAGGCCTTTATAGCCAATTCGGAAGGCGATTTAGCAGTAAAGATAATCGTTGATAACGGAGAAAGCAAGAAAACGGTTATGCTGGCTAAAAAAATCCCGATGAATGAAGAAACAAAGAAATGGTTAAGGAAGTTCTAATGGTATAATATACCCATGAATGAAGCTATACAAAGAAAATTAGAAACACTTCCACATAAACCAGGAGTATATCGATTCCTAGATAAGGAAGGAACAATACTTTACATAGGGAAAGCCATAAACCTCTACAACAGAGTAAGGTCTTACTTTAACAGTGATTTGTATGACAGACCAAGAATCAAACAAATGATGCCATTAGTAGTGGATTTAGAAGTCATAGAAACAAATAATGAAATAGAATCGTTAGTATTAGAATCAGCCCTCATAAAGAAATATAACCCTTTGTACAATACAGATCTAAAAGATGATAAATCATACGCATGGATATACATATCAACTAAAGACAAATTCCCAACTGTAAAAATTGTAAGAACCCTTAATGAAAAAGAATACAAAAAAGGAGAACTCTTTGGTCCATACCCAAGTGGATTAGCTACTAAAAGAATCTTTACATACCTTAGAAAGCTCTACCCATTCTGTAACTGTTGCCAAGAAAATACAAAAGAATCCCTTTACTACTTCTTAGGGCTTTGCCCAGGGCCATACCAAGGTCATATTACTGAAAAAGATTACAGAAAAAATATTAATGAAATTATTAAATTTCTGAAAGGTAGAAAAAAAGGACAAATTCAACAATTAGAAAAGGAAATGAGAGTATATTCTTCTGAAAAACAGTATGAAAAGGCAGCGAAACTAAGAGATAGAATTAACGACCTTAAATATCTTGGGGAAAAAATTGAATTTACATACTTTGATACTGAAGAGGACTACAAAACCAGAAGAAGGAATACATTAAAAAAGAATTTTGATGGATTAAGAATAGAGCTCGGTATCGAAGATCTAAATCGTATTGAATGTTATGACATTTCTAATATCTCTGGAAAGGAAGCGTATGGCTCTATGGTTGTAGCTCAGGATGGTGAAATCAAACGAAGTGAATATCGAATATTCAAAATCAAGTCTATGGATACCCCAAATGATCCAGCAATGTTAACTGAAGTATTGACTAGAAGATTTGCGAACAAGGAATTTAGTATTTTTCCAAATATTGTCCTTATAGATGGTGGTAAATCTCAATTGGGTGTTGTTAAAAGAGCTATCCCTGAAGGGATATTCATATTAGGTATATCAAAGGGTAAAAGACACAGGCGCAAAGGCGGAAGATTAATAGATGAGTTCTGGGGAATGTATGGGGATGATATTCAGCAGCTGGATATACAGAATAGGAGTATATTGATTGATTTGAGAGATGAGGCACATAGGTTTGCAATATTACATCACAGAAAGGCTAGGTCTAGAGATAGCCAAGCCTCTCCGTTAGAAACTATACCAGGAGTCGGCAAGGTTAGAAGGAAAGCTCTAATGAGTGCATTTGGGAGTATAGAGAATATTAAAAAGGGTAGTGTGGAGGAATTAGAGAAAGTGTTAGGGAACAAGAAAGCAGCCGAGCAGGTTATTAAACATTTTAAAACTTCTTAGTATCTTGTGGTTTTATATTTTCCAATATGAAATCAAAGAATGGATTATGCATTATATTGGAGTCGAGTACATATACAATGTTGTTGTAACTGTCTGAAATGACCGCTACTTCACGATCCTCAGAATTAGTACTGATTGTTCCTCTTAACCCCGCTCCAAAGTTGGTGGAGATTACATATGTATTTATAACCCCCCATCTGTCCTCAGAAGATGTATTTAATGATGTAACGTAATCATTTAAAGCATAATCCAATGCTCTTGTTCCAGCTTTGTCTACAGGCACAAGATTTAGTTTTTCTTCAGTTCCAATCTTCGAAAGAGAAAGCTGTTGTAATGAAGCATCATATGCTGATGATTTGTAAGCAATTATATATTCCTTCGGTACTTGTAATATCCAAGGGAAATCAGGTAAAAGATCTTGAGACTCGTCATCTGTAAGTAGTAGCTCCATATCTGTTTGTTGTTTTACACGGTCTGCTAAACCATTTTGTGCCTCTGCTATAGTTATGGTTTCGTACCAGATATCATTGTATTTAGAATATATTCTTAATCCCACGTTATCCTTTGTCCAGTACTGTCCATATTCTTTGTCTGGCACTTCCATTGCTACCATTTGTACAAACTGCCAGCCTAGGGTTGGAAGGTGTTGGGTATAGAATTCGAAGGCATCATCAATATGAGTATTGTTGGGTAATCTGTATGCTGAATTTCCATTACTTAGGAAATTTTTTACT
This sequence comes from uncultured Candidatus Saccharibacteria bacterium, assembly GCA_964610125.1. Lineage (GTDB taxonomy): Bacteria > Patescibacteriota > Dojkabacteria > SC72 > SC72 > UBA12078. Next base: position 381,686 of record CAZSUV010000001.1, read on the forward strand.
GAATCTTGATTGGTGCTGGTTTGGAATATGAAGACTGAATTTGGGTATGCAGGTATGTGTTCTAAACCGGTTACGTATGTTAGTTCTTGGTTAGCTTCTTTGTTTCTAAGGTTGTTTATGAACATTACTGCGAAGTATCCTACGACTAATAGTAAGCATCCTAAGAAGAAATATACTGAGAATTTTGGAATGGCGATAGGGGATCTTCTTCTTGGGCTATTACTTGTTGTTGCTTGTTTTATTTTTCTAAATATATTTGGTTTTGATGTTCTTATGGGTTTTACTGTTGATGCTTTTTTAGGCATATATACTCGTGCATCTTTTCTAAAGGTTGTTTTTCGGGGCTTTCTTAGATTCATATCTTTTATTATATATGGTTTGGGAGTTACAAGTATAGATATTTTTGTAGTATAATCTGCGAGATTTAATGCGGGATCGTCTAATGGTAGGACATTGGCCTTTGAAGCCAAGTATCATAGTTCGAATCTATGTCCCGCAACCAGTTCATTGTAATCCATGGCTATTCCCTTTTCTGTTTTAATTCTATATTCAAAACTGAAATGATTAGTAAAAAGGTTATTGTTAATGATTTGATGCAGAAGAATTACACCTATTACTTGACTAAGCCAATTGGATTAGATTTTCAAATTGATTTCACCCCTGAATTGACCCCAAAAGAGATGTTAGAACTTGGAGTATTTGGTGGGAAGTATATGACGGATTGTACAGAAGAATTTCCAAAAGATTGGTTTGTTAATGCAAAACTTTGTCACTCTAAGCATGATCCTGAATTAAACTTTTTCCATATTAATGCTAGTCAACCACTTTCTGTATGGAGAGAGAAGGGTTGGATTCATCCCGATGATCCTAGGGGTTGGTTCCAGTGGTATTGTAGATACTATATGGGTAGAAGGCATGAGGATGATATTAGACAGATAAAGAGATGGAAAGCAATGAAGAGGCATGTTGCTCAGATTAAGAATAACTGTGACAAAGGGGATATGAATTGTAGAAGAAAACAGAGGCAAGCGTTGTTACATTGGGCTTATGATAGTAGGAAGTTCTAGAACGCTACCTATAAAACAGATAAACAATCAACACCATATACGATATCAATATAAACAACCCCTCTTTCTTACTAATATAGAATTTCTTTCCTATCAAAGCAGCGGCTACCAATGCTAAATTATACAAAACCAATATAACCAATTCATAAATATAATCATTAAAAGGAAGAGTAGTAACAAAAGAAGAAATACCAATAATAAAGAACAAATTAAAGAAATTAGAACCAATAATATTACCCAAACTCAAGGCATCTTTACCCTTCTTAAGTGCAACAACTGAAACAATTAACTCAGGTAATGAAGAACCAATAGCCAATATTGTAAATCCTGCAAAGCCCTCTGAAATATGTAATAACCCTGCAAGATCAATAGCAGAATCCACTGCAAATTTACCACCCCCCGCAATTAATCCAATACTTAAAACAATTAACAACGGGTGAATCCTAGTGTGAGTCGGAGCGCTATCCATACCCTTACCTTTCTCTCTAAAATATACAAGTACAAAATATGCTGCAAATATTGCCAGTAGTACTAACCCTGCAATCCAATTAATCTGTCCTCTAGTGAAGTAAAGTATTACGAGGAATATTACTACACTAAGTACAGAAAGTGGGATATCAAATTTTAGATTAGCTTTATTAATCTTTATAGCCCCAAACAGAGCAGTAATTGCAAGTATAAAGCCGATATTAGCAATACAGCTACCGATTATATTACTTGTAGAAACTGCAACGTTGCCCTGAGATGCAGCTACAAAACTAATTATGAATTCTGGCAGGGAAGTTCCAAACGCAACAATGGTTATACCAATCAAAAATTCTGGTATGTGATATTTTCTAGCAAGTGCAGAGGATTGGTTGATGAATAACTCCGCCCCTTGTACAAGTGCATAGATACTCGCAACAAGTATCCCAATATTTAGAATAAATGACCACATAATATATTTTTACTAAAGCAGTTTTAATTTAGCCATTGCAGCTTTTGTTGCCTCTTCACCAATCTTTATTAACTCTGATGGATCTTCGGCTATCGCGGTAATAGGAAGATTAGGATCTACACTAAGATTAAGAGCAACATCAGCTTGTTTCATACTTGCCATTGATAAATTATAAAGAGATGTATCAATCATAGCGCTTATAACATCCATAAAGGAAAGTTTCTCGATATCTAATTTTCTTGGAAATTTCTCGGAATACAAATTTACAGCTATAACTTTTTGCGCTCCCATCTGCCTTACGACATCTACGGGTACAGGGTTTGTATTTCCACCGTCAATTAGAACAGTATCCCTGTATTGTACAGGCTTTAGCAATAGTGGTATGGAAATACTTGCCCTAATGGCTTCAAGCAAATTTCCCTCTTTTAAAATCACAGGTTGTGCGGTATTCAAATCTGTTGCTATTGCCGCAAAAGGAATTTTAGTGTCTTGAATCAATGTAGTTTTGCCAATATATCCATCAAGTAAGTCTAGAACTCTTTCTCCTTTGAATACACTAGATTTTAATGAAGGGTCAAAAAAAGCATTAAACATATCCTTGTATCCCTTTGAATATGCAAGTTCTTCAATGATTTTTATATCTTTTGTAAGTGCATACATTCCGCCAACAACAGAACCGATACTTGTACCAGCAATATAGTCAATGGAGATATTGTTCTTTTCTAATTCTTTTATAACGCCAATATGAGCAATTCCCTTAGCAGCTCCTGCTCCTAAAGCTAAACCAATTTTCTTTTTAAAAAGGTGGAACATATTTTAATTATTAATATTAGATTGAATTTCTTTAATTTGGTCTCTTAATTCCGCTGCTTTTTCAAATTGCATACTGTCTGCAGCAAGTAACATCTTAGCTTCTAATTTCTTAATTAACAATCGTTTTTGTTTTTGGTCTAATTTCTCAACATATTCATCATCTACATTTATCTCTTCTTCTTTCTCTACTAATGATCCTCTTATTTCTTTTACAATTGAAGTAGGGGTTATTCCATTTTCTTCATTATATTTCTTCTGATATTCTCTTCTTCTGTTGGTCTCAGAAATAGCGTATTTCATACTATCTGTCATATTATCGGCGTACATTATAACTCGGCCTTGTACATGCCTTGCAGCTCTTCCAATGGTCTGTACAAGACTTGTCTTAGACCTAAGGAACCCTTCTTTGTCTGCATCCAATATTATAACCAACGAGACCTCAGGTAAATCGATTCCCTCTCTTAAAAGATTTATGCCTACTAATACATCATATTTTCCTAATCTTAACTCTCTTAGAATTTCAACTCTTTCAACAGTATCAATATCGGAATGTAAATATTGAACTTTAATCCCAGAATCCTTAAGGTAATCTGTTAGATCTTCAGCCATACGTTTAGTTAATGTTGTAACTAATACCCTTTGTCCATTAGCAACATTCTTGTTTATCTCTGTAATTACATCATCAATCTGTCCCTCGGTCTTTCTAATTTCAATCTCTGGATCTACCAACCCAGTTGGCCTTGTAAGTAGCTCTACAACGCTCTTGTTGCTATCTTGTAATTCATATTCAGAAGGAGTTGCAGATATATATACTGTAGTGCCTTGTTTTTTTACAAACTCATTGAAATTGAGGGGTCGATTGTCTCTTGCACTTGGTAATCTAAATCCATATTCAATCAAGTTATCTTTTCTTGCTCTGTCCCCATTGTACATACCACCTACTTGAGGGATTGTAATGTGAGACTCATCAATGAACATGAGGTAATCCTCTGGGAAGTAATCCAAAAGTGTGTAAGGTGGTTCACCAGTTTTTCTACCATCAAAATAGATTGAATAGTTTTCCATACTCTTACAATATCCAACCTCTTGAAGCATTTCGATGTCATAGTTGGTTTTTTGTTCTAATCTGTAAGCCTCGACATCCTTTCCAATGTTTTTAAGGAAAGCTACACGTTGCATTAAATCTCTCTGAATGTTTCCAACTGCTGATTTGATTACGTCATCAGAATATACCAACGATGTAGCTGGGAAGATCAAGATTTCCTTCATCTCCTGTATTTTGTGCTTTGATATTGGATCTACCTTGAATATGTTTTCAATGGTATCGCCAAACATTTCAATTCTAATGGAATATTCCTCATATGGCGGGAATATTTCTACAGTATCACCATTAATTCTAAATACTCCAGTATCAAAATCATATGTATCTCTAACATATCGCATCATTACTAATTCTTTAGCCAAAGCAGTTAGATTAAAATCATGTCCTTTACGTAGTTCTAGTGATTTGTTTTCATAGTTCTCTGGATCTCCAATGTTGTAGATGCATGATACTGAAGCAACGACAATTGTATCCTTTCTTGTTAGGGCTGAATTCATAGCCCCAAACCTTAGGTTCTCAATAGCTTTGTTTACCTGAGATTCCTTTTCAATGTAAAGATCTTTTGAAGGAATATATGCCTCTGGTTGATAGTAATCGTAGTATGAGACAAAATATTTAACAGAATTCTCTGGGAAGAATTCTTTAAATTCTTCATACAATTGCGCAGCTAAGGTTTTGTTGTGAGAAAGTATTAAAGTTGGTCTGTCTAATTTTTGTATGACATTAGCCATGACAAAAGTTTTTCCTGATCCAGTTACCCCGAGCAATGTTTGTTTCTGCTTACCATTCTCAATATTTTGTATTAGCTCATTTGTAGCCTTCTGTTGGTCAGGAGAAATGTCATATGGTGCTTGTAATCTGAATGAATCCATATGACGATTTTAGCAGATATGGGTTTGTGTTAAAATACATACATATGGAAAGACCAAAATTAAACAGATTAACGGCAGAGGTAGTGAATCAGATTGCGGCAGGAGAGGTTATTGAGCGTCCTGCATCTGTAGTCAAAGAGTTGGTAGACAATGCAATTGATGCTAAGGCAGGTAAAATTACAATACGAATCAATGGCGGTGGTATGAAGATGATTGAGATTAGTGATGATGGTATTGGTATACCGAAAGAAAATCTAAATGATATTTTTGATGCACATACAACTTCAAAGTTGAGAAGTATTGAAGATTTAAACACATTAATGAGCATGGGGTTTAGAGGGGAAGCACTTTCTACAATTACCTCAATTGCAAAGGTAACCGTAGTTTCAAAATTTGAAGAGGATCAGGTTGGGTACGAGATTGGATTTGATGAAAATGGGAAATCTGAAATTAAAAAGAGTGCAAGAGAAAAGGGGACTTCTGTAAAAGTTGAGGATCTTTTCTACAATATTCCAGCCAGAAGAAAATATCTTAAATCAGAGCAAACAGAATACAGAAAGATATATGAATTGTTAGCTAAATATTTCCTTGTCTATCCAAATATTCACTTTGTATTGGAAAAAGATGGGAAGAAGGTATTGGATCTACCCGAAGTTAAAGATGCAAAACGGGGTACTGTGCAATTAGAAAGAGTTAAAGATATATTTCCAGATGACACCGGGTTGGCAATTTTTTATGATGGTTCAGGCATATCCATGAATGGTTACGCGGCACATCCTTCTTTGCATGGCCCTAAGGTTATGAAGCAGTATGTATTCATTAACGGTCGTCCAATTACTGAACGTGGGATTGTTAGAGCCGTGTATGAGGGGTATTCCAGATATCTGCCATTCGGTGAGAAGATCCCTTTTGTTTTAAATATTACAATTAGGCCCGATTTAGTTGATGTTAATGTGCATCCAAGAAAGGAAGAAGTTAGATTTGAGAATGCATTTAGAGTATATTCTGCTGTTCAAGAAGCTGTACAACATACATTAGAGAAAGCATTGTCATACAATTCTAAAACTTCAGATGAGAATGGTGAGGGAAGCCAAGCATTTAGTATGTCAAATAGCAGTCAAAACAGTTTTGCTGATATGCGAAGCAGGTTCGCAAGTAAAGGAAATAGTACAGGGAGTAATAGGGAATATGCGGATGGCGGAAGTGGTGATATATCTTTCAACAACAAGGCCTCTTCTGTGAGAGATAGCCTACTCTTCTCAAAACAGGTAATGGAACAAAGTCCTATGAATTTTGATTTTAAGAATGAAGAAAATACCCATTTACCTAATGAAAATAGTACATTTACAAATATATTCCAAATATTTGATAAATATATAGTTATTGAGTTCCAAGACGAACGTCTTTGGGTCATAGATCAACATGCCGCTGCAGAGCGTATCAATTTTGAAAGAATATCTAAAAATGAGAAAGAGAAGCAAAACATTCAAACACTCCTAGTTCCTCAACAACTTACATTTACACAAGAAGAAAAACTATTCTTAGAGGAATATATGCAGTTCTTTAAAGATTTAGGCTTTGATTATGAAATAACCGTCAATGGGATTGATTTACATACTACTCCAGTTGAGTTTACATTTGATATTGAAAAGATGTTTAAAGAGATGTTTGAATTAGCAGATAACCCAGGTATACTTAAGCAGAACTTTGAAAAACTTAGACATGATATATTAGCAACAATTGCCTGCCATACTAGTGTAAGATCAGGAAAGAAATTAGAGCGAAGCGAGATGATAAATATATTTAATGAGCTTTTGAAATGTCAGAATCCATATAGTTGTCCTCATGGAAGACCAGCAATTTGGAAATTGACACTAGATTTAATTGATAAAAACTTTGAAAGGACATATTAATGAAAACAGGAACACTCTATCTAATACCTACCCCCATTGATAATCGAGAGCTTAAGGACATTCTGCTTAAGGAAGATATCGAAAAAGTTGTTAAGCTCAAAAACTTTATTGTAGAAACGCCAAAGAATGCACGAAGAAATTTGGGTAGCTTAGAGATGGAAACGCCAATGCGAGAGATAAATATGATGGAGCTTAGTGAGCATACAAAGAATAACGGATTAAGAGAATTACTAAAACCATTATACGAAGGACAAGATGTAGGACTTATGTCCGATGCAGGCTCCCCAAGTATTGCAGATCCAGGCTACAGACTTGTTATAGAAGCCCAAAATGCAGATATATTAGTTGTTCCATTTGTTGGGCCTTCTTCCATCATCCTTGCGTTAATGGGCTCTGGATTAAATGGTCAAAGCTTTGCATTTAATGGATATATTCCTAAGGATGTTGAAGAATTAAGAAAAAGGATTAGACTTTTTGAAAGCTTAGCTTTGAAATTAGGTCAAACACAGATCTATATGGATACGCCATACAGAAATCAAAAACTGTATGATCATACCGTCTCGGTTTGTAATCCAAATACATACCTTTGTATTGCTTTAAATGTTGGTGGTGAGGATGGGTATATAAAAACTATGAGTATTGCCGATTGGAGAAAGAATGATATTCAACTTCCAAAACAGCCTTGTTTATTTTTGATCAATAGAATTTAATGTCAATACTAATTGGTTCTATTCCTACAACTCAGTCAGATGACTTAGAATTAGCAAAACGGATATTGAGAGGGCAAGAGAATATTGTAGATAGTACCGTTAATTTACAAAAACAATTAGAAGACATTTTCCAAAATAAAGAGGTGTATCTTTTTAATCGGGGTAGAGAAGCTCTGTATTTCGCATTAAAGACTTTGGGAATTGCAGAGGGTGACGAAGTTATGATTCAAGCAATGACCTGTATTGCTGTGATATCTCCAATTCTTAGTTTAAAAGCTAAACCTGTGTATGTTGATATTAATCAAAGTGATTTCAATATTGATATTGCGGACTTAGAGAAGAAAATTACATCAAAGACCAAAGCTATTATTGTTCAACATACATTTGGAAATATTGCGGATGTAAGAAAAATATCTGAACTAGCCAAAGCGCATAATATATATATAATTGAGGATTGCGCTCACCTTTTTTATACCGATTACAGTAAGACAAATATAAATAAGTACAGCGATGTATCTTTCTTCAGCTTTGCTCAAGACAAGAGCATTAGCGCGGTACAGGGAGGTTTAGTAGTTATTAATAATCTTCAATTAAAATCAAAAGCGATGGATATGTATCTAAATGTTGAGGATCAGGATAAATCGCAAGAAATGTATAACGCCAGATATATACAGTTATGGAGCATTATAAAAAAATATTACTTTACTCCAATTCTTCCATTTCAATCACGAATTACATTAGGCAAAACATTGATAATGGTATTTAGATGGCTTGGGTCAATAAAGCAGCAAGCTACAAGCTCAGTAGATTCAATACTCCGTATGAATAGAATCAGTGAAGTGCAAAGTGCACTTTTGCTAAATCAACTCAATAAGTGTGATGATATGAATAAACGAAGAGAAGAGATTACAGAAATATATAATGAGAAATTGAAGCCAGAATTTAAGAATGACGGAATTACTAAGTGTTTACTTCGATACCCGGTATTACTTTCCAATCCTGGTTCGGTTATGCAACAACTTAAAGCGCATAAATACATATGTGGGAGATGGTACAATTCTATTGTGTTCCCTATACATAAAAATTTAAATACGGTAGGGTATATAAATGGGAGTTGTCCAAAGGCAGAAGCTTTAACCACGGGGATATTGAATCTCCCTACAAATATCGATTTAACAAATGAGGAAGCTATTGAGATTGCAAATATCGTAAATGAAAACGCTAAGCCTTTTAAATTTAGTAGTTAGCCAAATGTCACAACTAGAATTTAGAGAAGTAACAAATGAACAAGAATGGAATGATTTGGTTTTGACACTACCTAATTATTCATTTTTAAACAGTAGCGCTAGATACCAATATTTGAAAGAAATTGGAGGACATACATTTAGATATTTAGTTTTTAAAGCAAATGAATTTAAGGGTATAGTAGCAGGTAATATCGGTCATTCTAAAATATTTGGCAAGTTTTTAGAGTGTAAACATACCCCATTGCTTAAAGATGCAAATAAGGCGGGTTGGAGCGAAATATTGGCCTTCTGTAAGGGCCTAGGACGCACGAATGGATGCTTCATGGTACGTACATCCCCACTAATTGAGAGTGATTCTAATCTTGAAGAAGCATATTCTGAAAATTCCGTAGTTGAAGCTCCAATTCAAAATATTGATGCTTTAATATCTCAATATTTTGATCTTAGTAAATCTGAGGAAGATTTAAGACATGATATGACTGATTCAACAAGGAATAATATTAACAAGCTTTCAAAGAATCCTGATATTTCTATTAGGGTGTTTGATGATAATTCACAGTTTGAGCTATTTAAAAATTTCCATGAACAGACAAAGAAGAACAAAGGGTATACAGATAGACCTGCCGAGCTATTATTAAAAGAGCTACAAATTCAAGTTGATAACCATATGTGCTATATGATTGTTGGATATTTCCAAGATAGGCCAATTAGTATTTGGCAATGTACAGTGTTTGGAAAGTATATGCATATATATCAGGCGGGAAGTGATACAGAATTTAGAGAAAAGAATATTCGTGTTACATACTTGCTATTCTGGGAATCAGTTAAACTTGCAAAACAGTTAGGGCTACAAGTACTTGATCTCTTTGGAGGTATGACTCCACCAAACTATATTGGTAATAAACATCCTTGGTCAGGTGTAAATTCATTTAAAGAAAGTCTTGGAGGAAAGAAAATGGTATATATGCATAGTAGAGATTTTGCAATTAACAGACCTATGTATTTCCTTTACTACATATATTCATATATTAGAACAACACTAAAAGGATATACCATTAAGTGGTAGTTTTACCAACTGCCACCACCTCCGCCACCAAAACCACCACCTGAGCTTCCACCGCTAAATCCACTTCCCCCAGAGCCGCCATGGGAGGATGCAAAGCCATGCGTGCTATTACTTGGGGTAGAATGGGAAATGACTTGCTTGTTTACATGGTTTAAGGAAGAGATTAAGTAGTAGGTATGAAAAAGTCCAGTTCCTCTATTACTACTTTCATACCACTCAGGTTGTTCAATATATATATCCTCAAATTCTTTCGCCCATCGTTTTTCTAATCCGAAAATCATGGCGTATGGAAGAAGTTGCTCGAATACACCAAGATACTTCTTAGGATTATCATGAAATTCAATTCTGTGCTTTTCTGCGGTGTTAATGTACATTTTTAGCCCTAATAGTTGATAGAAATTTTCGTTCCCTGTGACATCTCGTTTGTCTATTTTAATAGATAAAAATACAAAGATTATAAACGACACAACTAATCCCCAAAACCAACTCATAGCAGCATTTGTGGATAATATCCCAATTAAGCAAACACTAATAACTATACCCGCAATACTTAACGCGCTTATCCTATTAGCTAGATTTTGTTTTGATCTGGAGAAGTAACCTTCTTCATATAGGCGCTTTTCTGTTGTAAATTTTAACTTAGAAACTGTCGCATAGAATTTTGTGCTTAAATTATTCAGATTAATAGTATCTTTCTCCTGGAATAGGCCATCATAGAGTATTTTTTCCTCTGGGTCTGTCGGAGCCTCTTTAGAAGATTTAACAAATTCATAGTCTGTTTTTGAAATTTGTTTAATCTTAAGATATCCATTTATAGCTAAATCAATGATTTGAGCAGTTATAACATTATTAGGAAGATACTTACTATAAATAAATCCACTTCTAAGAGGGTTCCATCCCTTAGGTACATTATAACTTGGAATAATAGTAATCTTTTTATTTTTCTTTATTCTTGAGGAAATAATAATAACTGCAATAATTGCGAAAACTGGCAGAAACAAACCGCTGTTTGCAACTGCAGATTGGAGTCTCTGTTGACTTTCGGTATTTGCAATTGTGTCCTTGGGCATTGCAACTACAATAGTTAATCCTTCATACACACGAAGATTATTTGTTTCTATTGTTAGTGTATTTTCTCCAGATTCTGTAATTGTGCAATTTGAATCTTTTGAGTTAGTTACTCCCGTATAGCAAACCGCATTAATTATTTTGCCAGGGACAGTAATATTAGCTACTACTGAATTGATAGGCACATCCCAACCAGTTCCTGTAATATTAAGATACAACTCATCATGATCATCAAAATAATTATTCGCATACGTTAATTTATAATCTAAAATATACGTGTAATCACCAATTACTGTTGTGTCATCACTCCCAATTTTAAATATTACATAACCATTTTGATATTCTCTTCCGTAAGTATTGTACCTATCATTAGAAAATCCTTTTTGAAAATATTCAAGATTGTTTAGTTTAAGGAGAGTAGGGCGTGTAAATGATCCAGAAGTTTTATAATTAATCGGAATCTCTCGATATATTCCATGTCTAGCAAATGTAAAGTGATAGTCGATTGATTCATTGATTGATATAGAAGCATCTTTGTTGAGGGTTACATCACTATTAAATACATTAATATAGTCAGTGTAACTGTAATCCTGAGCAAAAGCCCTGGAAGGTAATACTAAAATTACTCCCAATACTAATGAAAGCGCAAGTAATAGCTTCTTCATACTCCTATTAGAATTTTATCTCAACATTTTTTTGCTCTTCCTCTGATGCTTCAAAGAAAGGCTCTGCTTTGAATCCAAACATACCCGCAAGGATGTTATTTGGGAATACAACAATCATTGTATTAAAGTCTCTAACAGTACCATTGTAGAATCTTCTGGACTTCTGAATGTTATCTTCTAAATCCTTAAGACTTGTTTGTAAATCTAAAAAGTTTGTATTTGCTTTTAATTCTGGATAGTTTTCAGCTAATGCAAATATCTTTGAAAGACCTTTTGAAAGTTGATCCTCAAGCTTTGCTTTTTCATCAAATGAACCAGCCGACATTGCTTTGTTTCTTAACTCAGTTACAGCTTCAAAGGTTCCCTTCTCATGCTGTGCATAGCCTTTAACAATTGATACAAGATTTGGAATCATATCGTATCTCTGCTTTAGCATTGTTTCAATGTCTGCAGATGCTTCATTTATGACAACCTTCTGGCTTGCAAGTTTGTTATAAAGAGAAACGAGAACTATTGCTAATAGCAATACGATTCCCAGTGTTATGTATAGTGCTGTCATGTAAATATTTCTTTAAGTTAGATATACATTCATTTTAGATTCTTTCGATATGGAATGCAATATAAAAAGAAACCCCTCCAAGTGAGGGGTTGTACATGCATGTATTGGTTTTAAACTATTTCTCCTTAGCTACTTTTTTTGTAGCCTTCTTCTTAACAACCTTTTTGACAGTTGTTTTCTTTACAGCCTTTTTAGCAACTTTCTTTTTTGCTACCTTTTTTACAGCTTTCTTGACAACCTTCTTCTTCATTGTCTTCTTTGCTGCTGGCTTTTTAACAACTTTTTTCTTTGTTGTTTTAGCTTTGGGCATTTTTGTAAAGGTAATAGATTAAATACTATTAATTTAACACTTGGGTAATGTTTGTCAATATACTACTATTTTGTAGCAAAAATGATTGTAAAGACGGTATATGCAAGGTATGCCACAATCATAATAATTCCAGAAAGACGGCTAAGCGATTTCATTTTTCCAATTAATCGCATTTCGGCTAATACAAGTATTACGATTACAGCACCGTAGATATTTACAAAGACGGTATCATTCAAAACCCCTTGTGGAACGTTAATAGGATTAATGACTGCAAGTAATCCTATGCCCAAGCCAATGTTTAGGATATTACCTCCAAATACATTTCCAACAATTAGATCATTATTACCCTTCTTTGCTGCTACTATACTAGCTACAATAGTAGGTATTGATGTTCCTATACCGACTAATGTTAAACCTAATATATAGCTACTGATTCCTGTTACTTGTGAGAATATTGGGGTTAATAATGTGATGCCAAATGATGCTACTAATATTACGAAAATCAACACTGAGATATTTAATAACTGCTTTCCTACATCTTGTGCATTTGGTTTCTTAGTCTTTAGATCAACTACCTTTTTAAAATCTTCTTCCACATCTTTATTCTTATGGAGAAATCCATATTGAATAATCACAACCCAAGCTGCAATTAGAAAAAGTACCAGAATAATACCATCAATTCTTGAAACTTCCTTGTCAATTACTAATGCTGTAAAGAGAGCTGTGATTGCGAAATACAAAGGAATTTCTTTTTCAAATACTTCTTGCTTTACCATAATAGTTGTCATGAATGCTGGAATACCCAAAGCAAGGCCAAGGTTTACATAGTTAGTGCCGAGAAGGTTTCCCAATGCAATATCGTGTTGATTTCCAACGAATGCCATTATACTTACAAGCAATGTAGGAGCTCCTGTCATGAGTGCTACTAGCGTAGTTCCAATGAGTACATCACTTACACCAATATTTCTAGCAAGTTTAATAGAAATGTTAACAAGATATTTGCCACTTAATGTTAATACTAGGAAACAGACAATTAGGCCAAGAATTGATAGCAGTAAAGGTGACATATGAGCAGATTGATCAAATATAGAATATCGGGGTGACACGACTTGAACGTGCGACCTCTGCGTCCCAAACGCAGCGTTCTAGCCAACTGAACTACACCCCGATAACTGTGAGATTTTAACACAACATACGAAAAGAAAAAAGGGAGATGTTTAGTCTCCCCTTTAATATCCATTTATATTACTAAGCTATTAGATAGCTGAGAGTAACTTCAATGCTAATCCTGATACAACAGGGACATCAAATCTCTCACCCTTGTAAGCTTTAACCATACCTACAATTATTAATACAACTGTAAGAGGAGCTAGCAACCATCCGATTACTGGAACCCATGAGAAGAACTGCAATACACCGACTAGTGTATATTGTGCTCCCATATATCTAACAAAATTATCATCTTTCTCTACGAACATAAGGATAAGACCAACAATAGGAATACATGCGAGTACACCCATCCATTGATTCTTTTCATTGTACTTTATCTCTTCTAATGTAAATATTTTTTTGGCTTTCTTTTCTTCTGCCATATTAGTAACGCTACAATAAAATTATTTATATCAATAAGGATACTATCAAGGTATGAGGTTTACAAGAGGTATACTACAGGTAGTTGCAAGGGTATACTAAACAGGTATACTGGTATATATAAATAAATTTACAGCAGTATACATATGGGAGATATATTAACAGAGAAGCAGATCTTAGTGCTTAAGGCTATTCGCGACTTTTTCATAGCCAATACCTTCGCTCCTTCATTAACAGAATTACAAAGAATACTAGGTATATCTACAAAAAGAGGCGTAGTGGTTCACCTTATGGCTTTAGAAAGAAAGGGATATATCATTAGAACAAATGAGCCTAGAGGTATTAGATTGGTAGATGAAGACGAGGAGTCTATGGCATTCGAATATATGGTCGGTATACCTATACTTGGCTATGTAAACGCAGGTACACCCCTAGTCAATGCTGTTGAAGAAAATCTTGGTATGCTTAAAGTCCAAGGGAAAATTTTAGGAAAAGTTAAGAAAGGTCTATTCTCAGTAATAGTTAAAGGAGATTCTATGAACGAAGAGGTTATAGATGGAACTAAGATAGCTGATGGCAATTATCTCATTGTAGATAAGGATAGCGCTGTTGAAGACGGCGACGTAGTTGTAGCTATCATTGAAAACTCTGCTACGGTTAAGAAGATAAAACGAGGGAAAGATATGGTAACTTTGTATCCTCACTCAAGTAATCCAATTCATCAACCAATTTTCGTAAATCGCGATTGGAGTGGTTTAATTAATGGGAAAGTCATAAAGGTATTGGAGAAGCCAACTATCTAATCTCTACATTTAAAACATAGGGCTTAATATTCTTCCTTAGAATTTTAAGCTCTTTCTCAGTAAAAGAATTTTGTTCTGAAAGAGTAGGGTTAATTGTTTTTCCGGCTCTAAAATTTTGTACATAATATTGTTTTGCGCCATTAATCATTTCGCCTATAGCTTTTGATGAATCTGTAGTATGTATTCCTTTTACATAGGTAGTTCTAAATTCATAATCTATATCTGAATCCATAATTATAGATATGGATTGTTTTACATTCTTTAACGCATTCTCCCCAGTAAATGTCAGGTAGTCTCCTTCCGGATATTTAATATCCATTGAAATGTAATCAATCACCCTATGCGTGATTAATTTTTTAAGCTTACTCGGAAGTAGTCCATTAGTATCTAACTTCACAAGGTATCCTAAGTCCTTTATAGATTTTAAAAAGGGTTCTAGGTCATCATAGAGGAGTGGTTCTCCACCAGTAATGACTACTGCTTCTAATTTTCCAACCCTAGATTTAAGAAATTTTAAAACTTTCTTAGGATCATAGATTTCCCCTGGCGCAATGTCTTGTATAACAAGCTCTGGGTTATGACAGTACTCACATCTTAAATTACATCCGTGCGTGAATATTATGGCAGACAACTTCCCAGGGTAGTCTATTAATGACAATTTTTCTAAACCCGCAATTTTTAGCATGTAGCACAGCCCATTTTAAAGAATTTTCTATCATTCCATTCTGCCTGTTTACCAATGTTCCATTGATTAACAGGTCTGATATATCCAACAACTCTTGAATATACCTCACACTTTTGTCTTGTAACTTTTTTCATAACTTTGGACAGTTAAAATTATATATACTAAACAATCTCATCAAATTCCATACCATCTCTATACCCCACCTCTATATCACACTTTGGACAGTATCTATGCTCTCCAGCAATATATCCATGTTTAGGGCATATACTGAATGTTGGGGTTAAAGAAAAGTATGGTAACTTGTAATTCTCCGCCACTTTTTTAACTAAATTCTTTACACTTGTTGTAGAAGAAATCTTTTCACCAATGTACAAATGCAGTACAGTTCCACCTGTGTATTTACACTGGAATTCATCCTGTTCATCCAATGCTTCGAAAATATCATCCGTATAGTTGACTGGAAGTTGTGAGCTGTTCGTGTAATAGGGAACAGTACCACCTTTCCCAACTAAATCTGCAGCAGTTAATATATCTGGAAACTTCTTCTTATCCGCCTTTGCAAATTTGTATGTAGCCCCCTCACCAGGAGAAGCTTCTAAGTTGAACAGTTGGTTGGATTCTAATTGATAGTTCATTAATACCTCTCGCATATGATCCATAATCTCTAATCCAAATGCTCTACCTTCTTCAGAGGTAATCCCCTTAGATTTATCTTTAAAAAAGTTTACCAGGGATTCATTCAACCCAAGGATGCCAATGGTATTGAAATGATTCTTGTAATATTCTCCAAATCGCTTTTTAATATCGCCAAGATAGAATTTGGAATATGGATACAATCCCTTCTCTGTATATTTTTCAATGAATGCACGTTTAATGAGTAAGCTTTGTTTAGAAAGCTCCATCATATGGTCTAGTCTCTTAAAGTAATCCTTTTTATCCTTACTCAAGTATCCAATTTTAGGTAGATTTATTGTTACAACTCCAAGACTCCCAGTCAAAGGATTAGCTCCAAAGAGACCACCACCTCGTTTTCTTAATTCTCGGTTATCTAATCTCAATCTGCAACACATACTTCTTGCATCATCGGGATTCATATCTGAATTTACAAAGTTTGAGAAGTATGGAATGCCATATTTAGCAGTCATTTCCCATACTGGTTTGTAATCAGTATTGTCCCAATCAAAGTTCTTAGTGATGTTGTAGGTAGGAATAGGGAACGAGAAAAGTCTACCCTGGGAGTCTCCTTCCATCATTACCTCGCAGAACGCTTTGTTTAACATAGCCATCTCAGGTTGGAAATCCTTGTATTTTTCTTTTTGTACTTTTCCACCAATGATTACACCTTGTTCAGCTAACTGGCCAGATGGGATTAAATCCATTGTAATGTTTGTAAATGGTGTCTGACATCCAACCCTTGTTGGAACATTCATGTTGTACAAGAACTCCTGCATCTTCTGTTTTACTTCTTTGTAAGTCAATTTGTCATATCTAATGAATGGTGCAAGATATGTATCGAAACTAGAGAATGCTTGCGCGCCTGCAGCCTCATGCTGCAATGTATAGAAGAAGTTTACACATTGGCCAAGTGCAGCGCCAAGATGCTTTGCAGGGGCAGAAGAAATCTTTCCAGAGACTCCTGTGAATCCTCTAAGCAGTAAGTCTTCCAAGCTCCAACCGCAACAATATACAGCCAACATACCAAGATCATGTATATGTATGTCTTTATCTATATTTGCATTTGAAATTTCCTTTGGATATATACTATGTAACCAGTAATTTGCTTGAACAGTAGAGGATATGTAGTTATTTAACCCTTGCCATGAATATGTCATATTACTGTTCTCACTTACCTGCCAATCCTCAATGTCAATATATCCTCGAACCAATGTATCAGCATCAATCAGGGATTTAATATTCATTACCTGATTCTTAAGATCAACAAACAAGCCAAAAGCAATGGATGTTTTACCATGCCCCATATCAATAAGAACCTGTTTTACAACATCTGCAATTTCTTCTGTCTTAACATATTTTCGTTTTGGGTATTTTGCAATTAATCTAGTAATAACTTCGTCGGTTATTTCTTCAGCTCTTTTACGATCATGCCCACCAACACTTTCAGCAGCCTTAAACACACCAGTAGATATTCTTTCTCTCTCAAACTTAACTATTCTTCCATCTCTTTTCTTGACCTGGAACGAGTTCTTGTTTTTTAGGGCAGCCATTATATGTAGTAGTAAAAATTAAAATTTTTCTAACTTATTTATCTCCTCTTTAATATCATCAAGATCTTTAAACTCTTTATATACCGAAGCAAAACGAATATATGACAATTGATCCTTGGTCTTTAACCACTCAAGAATCATCCCTCCAATTACTCTTGAACTAACAGGCTCCTCGCTGTTTATTACATAGCGTTCTACCTGTTCTGCAAAATCCTCAACTTCGTGGGCAGACACAGTATTTTCATTAATTGCTTTCTTTATCCCTTTAATTATCTTGTTAATATCAAATGTTTCTAAAGAGCCGTCTTTCTTTAAGATGGAGACATCCATTTTTTCTATTCTTTCGTATGTAGTAAACCTTTTACCGCAGCGAAGACATTGTCTTCTTCGTCTTGTAGAACTATCTTCTCGGTTATCTCGTTTATCTACAACTTTCGTTGTATCACAAGCGCAAAAGGGACATCTCATATATTTTTAACAACATGTTGTGTATGCTTTACAAGTTACCCCCAACAGGTGGTATGGTCAAGAAGCCGATAGCATGCATGTTGTATAGTCATTGATAAGACAACACAATATGCAGGTGAGAAATATTACAGGGTTGGTTATTAATAATATGAGATTTTGACTATGTGGGGATAAGCATATAACATATATAACTAAGTTAAAAAATTATCTGTATGATATTTGAACTTAAAGATTTCCCCGCATTAAAAGAAAAGCTTGGCAACAAGAAGATTGTTTGTACTTCAGGATTCTTTGATCCTATGCACCCTGGACATGTGTCATGTATTACAGAATCTAAGAAGTTTGGGGATGTATTAATTGTAGTAGTCGATGGTGATCAAAGAGCTGTAACTAAAAAGGGTAAATCATTTATGCCAGAGAAAGATAGAGCATACATTGTAGATCATCTTGTAGGGGTCGATTTTGTAACGATTTACAACCACCCAACAGAAAATAATTGTATTGAAGCTATAGATATCATAAGACCAGATGTTTTTACAAAAGGTGGTGATAGGGTGGGAAATACTACGCCTGAAGCTCAATTAATTGAAAGCTATGGTGGAAGAATAGAATACAATGTTGGTGACGCAAAAATATGGTCTAGCTCAGATTACCTTGAAGATTGGCATCAATTTAGAAAATCCCAGGAATCTACTTAGGTCTTTTTGATAAATATTTGAAAATAGAATTGGCAGCTACTCCCCCTTCTCCAACTGCCGTTACTACCTGCCTAAAGCCATTAGAAGCGGTTGTACAGTCTCCTGCAGCCCATATTCCCTCGACATTTGTAGCTTGTGTCTGATCTACCTTTATATATTTCTTTCCATCTACCTCTAATCCAAGCATATTTGCAAATAATCCATCAGGTTCAGACCCAATTTCAATGAATACACCATCAACATTCACATATTGTTCTCCATTGTATGGTTGAGATAACTTTATCCTTTCTAATCTATTTTCTCCCTCTAAACCAATAGGGAGGGTTTTAAGAATAATCTCCACATTCTTTCTTGCCATTAATTGATCAACCCACATAGGCTCACCAAGTAATTCAGTACCTCTGTAGATTAGATATACTTTTTTTGCAATATCTGAAAGCATTGTTGCTGACATCACTGCAGCATTTTTACCACCTACAACAGCCACAGTTTTGTCTCTGTAGAACATAGCATCACAGGTAGCACAGTAGGAGAGTCCTTTACCTAAATATTTGTCTTCATCTGGCAACATTAGTTTGTTTCTCTCAGTACCAGTAGTAAGAATTACAGTTTTAGCTTCATATTGATTATTATTCTTGTCTGTCATTATATGGAATGTCGATTCATCTTTCTTTCTCCATATATCAACAACACTTTCATAAGCTACTTCTGCCCCAAGGTCTTTAGCTTGTGCTTCAAACTTTTGGCCTAATTCAACACCTGTAATATCAGGTAATCCCGGGTAATTGCACACTTTATGTGCTTCTGAGATTGTTCCTCCAACTATTTTTCCAAATATGATGTTTGAGAGTTTGTATCTACTAGCATATATACTTGCTGAATATGCGGCTGGTCCACTTCCTACGATTGCTATGTCGTATGTCATATGTGTTAGAGGTTACAAATTAGTATATATTTCTGATTTATATATTCTAACATATATGTAAAGAGGTGAAATGGGAGAGGGGTGTTGGAGGTACTCAATATGGTTTTGTCTGTGTTAACAGCAATGATTGAGTACCTCTGTAAAGGTTTATTGTTTAATAGAGGGGTCTCATAAGATATAGAATAAAGCAAATAAAAGCGAATAATACTACCACGTAGGGTAATAATTTCCAGGAAAAAATCTCCTCTCCATCGCTTCCTTTGTACTTTTTATTCCATGCTTTAGAAACCACAGTCCAGAAAGTCACCCTTCTTGGTTTTCGTGCCATACTTTGGATGCTACTTCTGTTACTCATTATAATTCTCCTCTAACCCTTAGGGTTAATATATTGATATGTTTAATACAACATCTCTACCTTTAAATATATTTAAAAATATAAAAGCTGTATTAAACTGGGAGAATATATGCAAATAAACCTTTTAAAAGAACAATATAGATTTATTCAACCTATAGTATATTATATCATATTTAGGATAAGATTACGCAACAACCCCCCAATCAAGGGTATTTGTAAGTATCTCAGGCTTATTCTTTCTAACAATCACCATATATTCAAACATAACGCTATTACCACCATGCTCTGTATGAACTGACCAACCATCCTTGTCTGTATATACATGACCAGTATCATCTACTACTTGACATTCAACACACACAACCATACCATCAACTAACAATTCGCCTGTACCTGGTTTGCCAAAAGCAGGGATATCAGGATATTCATGCATAGATTTACCAATACCATGGCCTACATACATCTTGATGATATTAAAACCATTATCCTTAGCCGTTTTTTCCATAGTATAGCCGAGATCTCCGGTTCTATTACCAACCACAGCCTTAGCCATAGCATTCTCAGTTGCAGCTCTACCAGCCTCTAAAAGCTTGGCATTTTGTTTAGAAGGTATTCCCACACTCCAAGTCCAGCAATGATCAGTAAAATATCCTTTATATATGATGCCTGTATCAATTGAAACGAAATCACCTTTCTTAAGAGGTATATTAGTAGGAATGCCATGTACAGCCACATCATTAACAGAGATACAAAGATTGTTTTTGTAATCATCTACAGTTGGAAAATTAGGTTTTACACAATATTCTTTACAAAGTTCACCCATGAGCTTATCTAATTCCAAGGGAGTAACTCCTTCTTTAATATTTTTTCCAAGTTCTGACAAAATTTCAACAGAAATACCTGCAGCTTCACGAATGGTTAATTCTTCTTTTGGATTCTTAATAATCATATGGCCATTATACACGCCCAGGGAAGAACATGGAACTAGTAAGTAGTAATTAGAAAATTGTAGGTTGTCGGACTTGCACCGCTTAAAGATGAGTCAACATCGCATGCTACACAAGGTAGCAAGGGGAGCTTCTCCACCTCCCAACCAACCTACATAGCTAGGTGTTATACCTCTATCTAAATTATAATACTTTTCTTTATCTACTACAAAATAAAGAAATCTTTGTGTTTTTGTCTTTGTATTCAAACGTACACTGGCAGGGAAGAATATTTAAAATATTATCTTCCCTGCCGGCTCCTAGGTTAAAGGTTTGATTGTCTTCAGTTATTATTACTGTGGAAATTGGAATTTTTTCCATTTGAGTCTGTATCCCATGACATGCGAGAGCTTCCTCTTTCTGTTGTAACAGACTCTGTGTGATGTGTTGTGCCATCCGGGCGACTTACGTCATGAAAATCTCTGTGGACAGCTCCCCCAGAAACTTCTGTTCCTGGTGAATCACTTGACGAACGCTCATCAGCCATTGCGACCTCTTTCTTTTTTGAAAAATTCCTTTAACCTAAAGAACTGTATATTATAGGCGTGACGAATAAATATTACAATAAGGATAAGCATTTTATTGATTCCAGGGAGTGATCTATTGAAGACATTGCGATTGCCTACCCAATAATATACAGCTCCTCTTCAGCTCTTGTTACTGCGGTATACAACCATCTTCTCCAGTTATCATCACTCATCTGTGGGAATCTCTCTTCAAACAGTATTACCCGCTTAGCTTGGCTACCTTGAGCCTTATGTACTGTTAAAGCATACCCAAAATCAAACAAATTCATATTCTCAGGTAAATATTGAGTATTGGTTTCAGCTTTTCCAAATTGGTCAAGACTTACAGGCCCTACAAACACTTCTTCTTCATCATCTAAAGCAATTTCAGCATCATAGAACTTGCCTACATGGTTCTTTGATATGGAAAGTATCGTGCCTGTCATACCATTAAATATCCCCATACTAGGATTATTCTTTAAGCAGATTACTCGATCCCCATATTGTGGCTCAGGAGATTCAAACTCTAATAACTGCCTTATACCTTTATTCAAATCTACTCGTGTACGATTGTATCCTGTTAAGACCATGGTTTGGTCATCAAATGACTCTAGCTTGCCAGAAAGAAATTCCTGTGTATTTTCTCCATTCTTTGAAAGTTTTTTAACTGTATCTGAAAATTCTAATTGAGGAATATGTCCATATCTACGTGCAATTTCCGAAACTTTAATAATTGGATTATCTCTTTCTTGTCTGAATATCTCTTCCAGCTTAATATTTGGTCTCTCCATCAAATTGAAAGTCCCTTCTACCGGTGGAAGTTGTCCATGGTCACCAGAAGCGAGAATGGGGACGCCATAACTCAAAAGATCATCCCATATCTGTCTGGTAACCATTGAAGCTTCATCTACAATTATTAAATCATATGTAAATTCTTCCTGAAGTTTCTTTTCCCAACCAATGATATTGTCTCTTTCATCACATATGGCTTTGTAAATAAGGCCATGGATAGTACCGATATAGTCAGATTTGAATATGGATTTAGCATCTCTAAGCTTGTGTTGAAGTACTCTTGCAGCCTTACCTGTGTAACTACAGTATGCAATCTTAATATTCTTCTTCTCTTTGTGAAGATGTTGTCCAAGATATCCAAGCATGGTAGTTTTACCCGTACCAGCATACCCACCAAAGGTTAGATACTGTACAGGATGTTCCTTGTACCATTGTAAGATGTCATCGATAATTGATTTTTGTTTTTCTGAGAATGCTATGTCCACTTGAGATGTTAAGAGATAATTGGTAAATTAAAAGACATGTTAAATGTATATAGTCTACTAAAAAAGCGCAAGTTTATACAAATTATCCTAGTATTAGGTTTGTTTTTAATAGCCCCAAGCTTTGTTAGAGCTCAGGAAACAACAACCGTAGCTCCTGTACAAGAACTAAAAGCATTTACATATTTTACAGGTATTGGATGTCCCCACTGTGCGAAGATATCTCCTACAATACATAAAAGTGTTAATTCCCAGAATGGTTTGTTAATGATTGAGTATGAGATATATCAGGAATCCTCCAATGCTAGAACCTTGTATAGCTACAATTCTAAGTATGGATATGAGTTAGCAATTCCATTGATTTTGTATGCTCCTAAGGACTTTAACCAAGGGGATACTCCAATTCTTGATAACTTTGATACTCAGATAACCAAGCTTCAAACAAATACAATTGAGCTATCAAACAAGACTGTAAGCTGGACTGATTTGAATTTGAATGATTTTGAGGGTAAGGTAAAATTGTTAACAAAGGATAGAATGGCGATGCAGAGTAATACTAAAGATTTGAACACTGAGCAGATGGTATTGATAAAGGAGTTTTTGGTTGCTAAAGATTTAGATACATATGTTCAAACTTTACAAGGAACTAAAGTTAAGGACATGACTATTGAATATCCTGGAGGTAATGAAATATATACCCATGGCGTTAATATTGGATCATGGACCTTACTTTGGAGAGGAAATAGTGACGCACAGATAACTGATGGGAAGACCACGACTACAGACTCTAATATTACAAATTCAAGCAATATTTCTTGGGCAAAGATTTCAACGTTAGCGCTTACAGATTCTATAAACCCATGCGCATTGTCTGTCCTTTTAATGATGCTAATAGCCATAGCTACATATCATCCTAAGGATAGAAAGCAGATATTGTGGGCGGGCTTGGCCTTCGTAGCAGCGGTATTTATCACATACTTCATATATGGTCTTCTAATAGTTAAAGCTTTTTCATTTGTGCAAGGTATTAGCAGTATTAAATTGTATTTGTACAAGGGGCTAGGGGCAGGTGCAATTATTTTGGGCTTACTTGAGATTAAGGATTTCTTTTTCTACAAGCCTGGATCTATCGGTACTGAGATGCCTATGATGTTTAGACCTAAGGTTCAACAGATTCTTGCTAAGGTTACTTCTCCTTTAGGTGCATTTGGATTGGGTATGTTTGTTACTTTATTCTTACTGCCTTGTACGATTGGCCCATACATTATATTGGGTGGTATGTTGTCATATGGTGAGTTTGCTGGTGCATTGCCATATCTTACTGTCTACAATCTGATATTTATCCTTCCTATGGTGGTTATAATCCTACTTGTATTCTTTGGATCTAAGAGTATTAAACAGGTTACGGAATGGAGGGAGAAGAATGTTAAGGTTATGCATTTGATAATTGGAATAATATTTGTTCTCTTAGGTGTTTCTATGTTCTTTGGGTTGTTTTAAATAACCAAGAATAGTTTCAATGGTTTGTTATATGAATTACCTATAATAGGGATGATACTAACGATATGGGTATAAATACTAATGATTTATATCAATATTTATTAGTAATATAGTGATTTTGTATGGATATTTATCATGATATGTAATATATTCATGATTTCCGATTGTATCGGTGAGGCGGTCGAGAGGGAGGTTCAGATTGAAGAAATGTTATATGCCAAAAGGCAATATAGTATTATCTGAACCCCCTCTTAGGCCTATTGTTGAATTCAATATTCATGAGATTGTGGTTTATTTAGCAAGCTAAATTTTATGGAATAAAAAGAATTTTATATCCATTTTCCACAATCTAAACTGTGTCGCTATCCTGTTGGGTAAGCTTAAATCTAAGCATGCGACACTACTTTCTGGTGTAGGTATGTACAATTTTGTCATAACACTACAGACAGAGCCATCTCTTTTCTCATATGTCGATAATCCTGCAGGAAATTGTGTTGGGAGTTTTTCAGGCTCATCAGCAACAACAAATTGTGCAAAAATCATGGCGACAAAGACTATGATTAAGATATGGGGTAACAAGGTTCTTGTTTTTGTTTTCATTGAAAGCTCTCCTCTTCCCAAAAGGGAATAAATAAATTTGTGTTTATTCGTGTTATACGAATTAAAGCCTTAAAGCTGGAGACTTGAAAGTTATAAATCGTACAACACGGAGGAGAATGCAATAGGTCTTTTTAAAGAGCAGTATAAGCTATTTCTAACCTATAGTATATTATACCATATGCCCAATAAATTATACAATAATCATAAATTAAAATCGCGTTATTGATATGCGCTTACTAAAACATAGAGCAATACATTTATATAGGTACTGTATTTCTTTAAATAATTTAGTATATACTAAACATATCTAATCTGCCTAAATAGAAGACTATATAAATAGTTATGTCTAAAAAGAAAAAATATATCTTACTATTATTAATAACCTTAGTACTTGCTGCTGTTACAGCTAGTATATACATATTTGTTAATTCGAAGATAAATGGTTCTACTATATATACAGTAGATAAATATTCAGATGTTACGAATAGGTGTGATACAAATTTAAAGGATGGAAAGTTATCAGTAGATTGTAAAGCCTTATTAATCAACATTGACTCAAATAGTTGCTTTGAAGTGCAGCTCATTACCAAGGACAAAGAATTAAAAGATTTAACTGTTTGTGAGAAGAATGATACTCTTTCATATACCAATGATGTATTAGGATACAAAAAGCTAATGCCTGTAGATATGGTATTTACATATACTAAGGAAGGAATACTAAGAGATTACTCATTTAACAACGTTTCGTTTACTAAGGTAGAAGATACATATGTGCAGAGTATTGTTAATGAAGACATTGCGAACCTAGTAACTTTAGATCCCAAATCAACAGCAATTGAGAATAGTGTAGATTTTTGTCCAAGACCTGAAACATTGCCAAGTTATATTACAGAAGTGAATAGAACTGCATATACAGAATATTTCAACAAGAATATAATGGCTAAGGAAAAATATTTCGATGGATATATGTACAACTGGGATGATAGTACCATACGGATATTGTTTGCTTGTGATAGTGCTAAAAATATGGGGTATACAGATGTATGTAATACTCAAAGATCACAGAATGATAAGAAGCAATCTGTTATCTTCCATGATGTCGATTTTAGCAATAAATTATCTAACTCCAAACTTAATGCTCAAGATAAATTATTGAAAACCGTGTCTTTAATATACGATAGTATGCACAAGGATATAGGAAACAATATAGTAGATGTAGGTTTGCTCGGTGATATCGTGCAAGAAATCAATGCAACAGAAAAATTACAAGAAGAAGTTCTTTGGGGAATTTATAAAATTTATTTGGATTTAACAACATTAAATACATCATATCAGCAAAAATCTTATTTTATCGAATCAATACTTAAATCTCAAGGCGATATGTTAACTTACTGCCCTGATGGTGGAGAATCACAATATCATAACGAGATAGGGAAATATTTTAGATGCTCAATTGAAAATCAAACTACAATTTATCGTAGATGCAATAATTTAAGAAATTTTATATCTAATGAATAAGTTCATCCTATTACTGATTATCATTGCCATTGTTACTTTCCTGCCGTTTAAATTAGAAGCTGCAGATTGCTCCAATGCTCGTGCGGGAGGAAGCGGGTTAACCTGTAGCGTTAGTGGTATACAAAGTTACTGTGCCTCTGGAACAACTTTTTGTGATTGTGCACGGTATGGAACAGCACAACAGATTCACTGTACCCAAGGTGCATACTATTATGGACTTTGCGTATTTAGCTCAGGCCCAGAAGTTGCAAGCTGGGGATATTGCACACGGAATGTAGATGCTACATATCCTAACGGTGGAACATGTACTTGTTGTACTCCAATCTCTTGTTCCTGTACCCCC
The DNA here is from genome assembly GCA_964610125.1 of uncultured Candidatus Saccharibacteria bacterium. Lineage (GTDB taxonomy): Bacteria > Patescibacteriota > Dojkabacteria > SC72 > SC72 > UBA12078. The sequence goes on from CAZSUV010000001.1 coordinate 408,491, forward strand.
TCATGCCCAGCAGGCGCCTCTACAACATACTCAGGCCCTCTATGTGCTGCAGGAAACGCAAGTTGTTCTCAATCAAATTCCTGTTCCTCATGTACAAGTACTGGGAGCGCCTGCTACTATCCAGAAACCAACACCACCTTCATCCAATCTAACGGCTCAACTTCAGGCCCAACCTCTGTAAATATGGTTGTAGATGGTAAAACATATATCCTTTCTACAGACCCAAACAACCCAACCCATATCAAACTCCCAGCTTTAGGTTCTTCTAATGTACAGATAACCACACCAACATTCACAGCCCCTGTAACCTCTAGAGGAGCCAATTACTACTACCAAGCCAATAACTATGGAAGTAGCAATGAATGGAAAACATGGACAACATGCTCAGGCATAGCAGGAGAAGACTTCTGTACTACAATGCCAAATTCAAACAATACTCAAAGCTTTGTACCAACATCTAAAACAGTAAACCAAGTATTAAAGGAAGGAGCTACTGGAGAAATATCCGCAATGTATGCCACTACAGACAAATGTAACAATACATACAAATATTCATTGCCTATCAAAGGTTACTACATTGTTGATACCCTCCCAGATTCACAACCTAATGAAGGAGGCAGTGAAATAGTTAACCCCGAAGATCTTTTCTCAGACATAGGTTTGAATACTACAGCAAATGGTTGTTCTTCTTTAACATACTCTGGTGTAGAAGCTAACAACGAATTACATATAAAAGCGGACGTTACAGATATCGATGACCTGAACGAAATACAAGCTCTAACCCTTTGGTTTACAAAAGATACAAACGTTCCTACAACAGAAACAATCTCAGCCTCATATACAGGAAGTATAACTGAGGACCTTGGAATTATGATTAAAAAGAATGGAGGCGATTGGAGCAATCCAACTATATATGCTACAAATGCAAACCTAAGCTGGGGAGAAATATCACTAACTGATGGGAAAGGATATATAAATGTAGCAGGTTCTAACATTATCGAAATATATGATATATCAGTCACCCAGGATCTCAATGCAACCTTCGACTACAAGATAAAGTTTTTGAGAAACGCTTCAACCCTTTCTGGTATGTACAATGTCTACGGAGGCTCACTCGATACATACATGATTAATGGGAACATTATCGATCAAAGTTATTTTGTTAAATTTTTTGATTGGGGAGTAGATCTTGAAAACCCTACAGTAGAAGATATAACTCAACAAATTAGAGACTCACAAAATACCTACATAATTTGGGGAAATGCCGATAGCATTAGTGGGATAGCACAAACTGTCATTAACGCCTATAGATTGGGTGGAGTATCAACTGACCCAGAGGGGGTTAAATTATATCTTCCAGCCGCATATACAATATTGAAAGGCGCAATAACGTTGGATCCTAATGCAAGTATTCCTGATACTATAAACATTGGTAGATACAATGATACAAACGCATGGGTATTTAGCAACAATACTGGAGAACAAGATTTAATAAATATTGGAAATAACGAAAGTGGTCAAATCGCTTTATACATAACAGCATATGACAAAGCATGTAACATGAGCGGAAATAGCGCAGATATAGATTTAAATCCATGGTTTGCATCAAGAGGGGCAACTGTATATTCTAAGGGCAATATCTCAACAACAACAAAAGATGTTTTAAATTTACCATCACTCAATGGAGTATTTAACCCAAAGACAGGAATGAACACAACTCTCATTGATCTTGGAAGTGAATTACTTGCGACAAGAAACATCTCTATCTCAAATATAATTCATCCCTCAAGTGGAGCAGTTTTAGCAACAGAAGTAGAGGATTCAAATAATACTAAAGGAAACTGGTACGCACATCTTCTTGAGAAATTTAATAGATACAAGTCCGAGCTAACACCATTTGCTAAAGTCGTAACGGACGATTCAGTGTCAGATAGTTGCACCGGTAAGAATTGCTATATGTATTCAATTGAAGACATTACAATTCCGCAGGGGTATACCTGTGACCGAAGTACATTATTCATTACAGAAGGAAATATACATATAAATCCTGATGTAAATAGTGATAACAATTTGTTAAGTGGTTGTATATTTCTAGCAAAGAATAATATTTATATAGAAGCCGGAAGATTTAAATCAACAGGGACAAAAATCTTATATGATTATATAGAGGGTTATATGATTGCAGATAATCAAATTATCTTTACAGTGGCAGATGAATCTCGCGCATTGAGAGATGGCGTTGAAATTTTCGGTGGAATGGTAGGGCTAGCAACAAGTGATAACAAAGGAATATTAATACAACGCAATCTAAGATTATATAGTCAAATAAATCCAACCGTAGTATTAACATATGACACAAAATACCCAAGCATCTCAACTATATTCTTTGGAACAGAATACAGTTTGTATAAACAAGAAGTTGGGTTCAAAACATTTTAAATAAATAATGAGAAAAACTTCTACAAAAACAAAATACATATTAATGCTCCTATCCTTTCTTTTTATCGTTTCTTTAGGCACAGGGATATTTTTTTTGTTAAAACAAAAAACGTTGAAAATATTCGAGAAGAGGATTAATAGATATTCAGAGGTGTTTGATTGGTGTAACCATACTTTAAATGATAATAAATTAGATATTAATTGTTCTGGATTATTAAAAGATATTAAAGTCACAGAAAATAAAGAAACATGCTTTGAAATACAGGTAATCGCCCAGGACAAGCAACTAAAGGATATGACTGTTTGTGAAAATGAAGATAATTATGTATATACCAACGATGTATTGGAGTTTAAAAGATTGATGCCAGTTAGTATAGTATTTGCTTATACAAATGAAGGGGTATTAGGTGAATATCAATTAAATAAAGTTTCATTCTCTAAAAAAGATAATACGTATATACAGAACATTATCAATGAAGATATTGCGAATCTCGTTACAATAGATCTAAGTACCACAACGATACAAAATAGTGTAGATTTTTGTCCTCAATTAGAGACATTGCCAAGTTATATTACAGAGGCTAATAAAAATGCATATTCCGAATATCTCAATAAGAATACTCTTACGGAAGACAAATACATAGATCCTCTATTATATAGTTGGGATGATACTATCATACGGTTACTATACGCGTGTGATTCTTCAAAAAATATGGGATACAAAGGGGTATGCAGTGATAAAAAAATTAACAATCTGTCTTTAATGTCAACTGAAATAAACCATATCTATGCTACTCCAGTTTGGAATAATACATTGAATAATAAAAACAAAATGCTTCTGAAGGAGATTTCGCTTCTATATGACAATATGTATTCTATCAATATACCCAATAGCTTGGTAAATCTAAGTTTAATGAAAGACCTAGTTGATACTGTGAACACAGACTCAAACCTTAATGGGGAAATATTATGTGGAATATATAAGATTTATAGTGGACTAGCAACCCAAGATAGCAAATATATTTCTGATAGAAATACCCTCCGAGATTTGTTTTCTTCAGACTTATCAAATACTTCGACATGCACAGATATTATTCCCGATCTTAATTTGAACAAAGATACAAATGGAATATATATAGAAAGATATTACTCAAATCTCCAACCTGACCTATTAACAATATATTCAAGATGTCAAAACCTAACTAACATTGTATTATATTAAGTATGAAAAAATTGTTTTTAATGATTCTAACTTTGGCGATACTATTCTTCTCAAGATTTGAAACAGTTTTTGCATATACATATACTACATGCACTGGTGGAAGTACTTCATGTTCCTGCACTTCAGGTTCAATAGATTGCCCATGTCCTGATGGTACATGCTACATCACCTGTAACCAGAGAACATGTAGTGACTGTACAAAACAGGGATGTTGGGTAAATGGAGGCGGAATTACTTGCTATAATATAGGCACATGTACTTGCACTAGCAGCGCAGGAGGCACAAGATATCCTAACGGCTCTTCAGTTTCTTGCTGTAGTCAGATTAATTGTAACTGTACACCAACATGTACAGCAGGTGCGTCAACTACGGTGACAGGAAGCCTATGTAGTGCTGGAACATCTAGTTGTTCACAATCAAATTCTTGTTCCTCATGTACTAGTACAGGAGCAGCTTGTTATTATCCTGAAACGAATGTAATCCCACCAACACCAAATACAATAAGCATGATTATTGATGGTAAAACATACCAACTTTCTACCAATCCCAATAATCCAACCAAATTGAAACTTCCAAAGCTTGGAGCCTCAAATGTACAAATTACAGTTCCAACTTTTACAGCACCAGCTACATCAAGAGGTGGAGGCTATTATTTTACAGCCAACAATTATGGAATCAATGATGAATGGCGAACCTGGGTATCTTGCTCTGGTATAGCGGGTGAAGATTTCTGTACAACGGTACCAAACACAAACAATACTCAAAGTTTCGTCCCTACCTCTAAGACAATAAATCAAGTACTTAAGGAGGGAGCAACTGGAAAGATTTCAGGAATGTATACAACTACTGATAAATGTGGCAATACATATAAATACTCTCTTCCAATAGAGGGTTACTACCTCATAGATACATTACCCCATGTCTCTCCATCACCAGATTCACCAACAAACAACACAACCATTATTGATCCTCAAGACTTAGTTCCAAGTATAGGAACAGACATTACTACAAATGCATGCCAATCCTCTACATACACAGGAAGTGAGATTAATAATCCACTTCATATTATTGCCCAAACCTCGGACACTAATACAAATGACGAAATCCAATCCTTTACCATTTGGTTAAGTCAAGATTCTTCAATTCCGACAACAACAACAATAACTTCATCATACACAGGAAGTACAAATACTGATTTGGGAATAATGATAAAGAAGAATGGCACAGATTGGACAAATCCTTCTCTCTATGGCACAAATTCTTCATTAGATTTTGGACAAATTACTGATGGATATATAAAAATTAATAACGAAAATATAATTAGGATATATGATCTTTCAGTAACACAAGACACAAATATAATATTTGATTACAAACTTGAATTCTTAAATAATTCAAATACTATATCAGCTCTATACCATATTTATGGAGGAGCACTAGACACAAATATGTTTAATGACGCAACTATCGATCAAAGCTATTTTGCAAAATTTTTTGATTGGAATATTGATTTAGTAAACCCAATCCTTGACAATATTGTTCAACAAATCCAAAATCCAACAAATACAAATCTAACTTGGTCTGTAACCGATTCTCAAAGTGGTATAGGACGCACTGTCATTAATGGGTATCGAACTGGAGGAATAGAAACAGATACCGCAACTCTTTTTGATAAAAATAATACTAATAAGGGAGCATTGAATTTAGTGGCAAAACCACTTGATAATGCAATAGGATTATATACAGACACAAATGCATGGATTTTTGATAATAATGCTGGAGAAACCGATCGCCTAAACATTGGTACTAACGAAGGAGGCGCTATCGATATATATGTAACAGCATACGATAACGCATGCAATTCAACAAGTACAAGTGAAAAAATAGATTTAGACCCTTGGTTTGCCACACGAGGAGGGGCAGTATATTCCGAGAACAATATTTCAAAAGCTCCAAAGGATGTATCGCAAGTATCAAGCCTAGATAACGTCTTCAATTCAAGAACATTGATGACGAAAAGTCTAATAGATCTTGGAACTGAACTATTAGCTACAAGAAACACAAATATCTCGGTTCTTATTCACTCTAATAGTGGAGCTGCTAAGGCTATCCTAGCGTACGATTCAAATAATATTAAATTATATTGGTTCAACACATTGTTGGAGAAATTTAATATATTAGCGAATAAATCTTCACAATTTTCCTCTTTGACTACGCGTACTTCTATTGATTGTACAGGGGAAACTTCATGCTATATGCATTCCACAGCCCCAACTGAAGACATACATATTCCAAAAGGTTATCAATGTGATAGACCTACCTTATTTATATCAGAAGGAAATATTTACATTGAACCTAATATTACCAGCGATATTACAAAAGCAACGGGTTGTATATTTATAGCAAAGAATAATATATATATTGGCGCTGGAGATTATCAATCTACTGGAAGTGTAATAGAATATGATTATATAGAAGGTTTCTTAATTGCTGAAAACCAGGTAATTTTCTCTCCTGTAGATACTAATCAAACCTTACGTGATGGAATAGAAATGTTTGGTGGAATTGTGGCATTTGGATCAAATTCATTACAAGAGGGAAATGCGATTTCGATAGAGCGAAATATGCGTTTATTCAATCAAACCAATCCCACTATAGTTTTGACATATGATAATAAATATTCATATCTTTCTACTTTTTTCTTTGGTACAGAAGCTACAATATATAAGCAAGAAGTTGGCTTTAAATCTTTTTAGATAATGATATACTGAAGACTTACTTAATCTGCTCTATATAAATAATAAATATGGTCAAACCATTCCTCTACTTTGACACCGAAACAACAGATATTCAGGTAAAAGACCTAATACAATTAGCTTTCATCACTGACTCAGAAGTTAAACTTAATATGTATTTCAAGCCAAAACAAAATATCGCGTTTGCTGCTATGGCAGTACACCATATAACACCTGAATTTTTAGAAGATAAACCATATCTAGAAGAAGCAAAACTTCCACTTGAGAACATTGATCCCGACTTCATCGGCGAGACCCTTGAGGATTATTTACACTTCCTCGCAGACAAATATATATGGGTAGCACATAATGTTGATTTTGATTTAGAAGTACTCGATAGAAAAGGAATCAAGATTCCCAATAGCATATGCACGCTTAAATTAGCACGGAACATGTTCTACGAAGGAGATCACGACCTGGAAAGTTATGCACTTCAGTATTTAAGATATTTTCTTGGTCTATACAAAAATGAGAATTTAGAGCATAACACAGCTCATGATGCTTTAAGTGATGTATATTTCCTTCGAGATTTATTTCATTACATGCAAGCAAATAGTACATTAAGTGCCGAGAATATGATTCTCATCTCAAAAGAGCCTCAGTTTATGAGACAAATGACATTTGGTAAGTATGCGGGAAAAACACTAGAAGACATTGCACGAACAGATAAGGGATACTTAGAATGGATAGTAGACACAATGCTAGATAAACCAGATTTACAATGGAATGCTAAAAGAGTTTTGGGAAATGGATTAACATTATTTTAATTGATATACTATAAAGTAATGAAACATAAACAATACCCGGCGCAAGCCTTGGCCATAGCTATGGTTGTGCTTGTTGTATCTTCAATCTTAGCAATTTCAATATATTCTCGAGTATCAAAAGACAAAACACTCTCCCTTGATGAGAGGAATTCTGCTGAAGCTTTAGAAGTATCAGACTTGATTCTTAACTATCTAACAGCATCACCAATCGAAAAAACAATTGCATTAATAGAACAAGACGGGCTTCAATCATTAGACTCAGGGATAGGAATAACATTAACTGAGAATTCAACAAAAACAGAGATAAGTGATTTGCTAAATAGTATTACAAATAATACCAATAGCATAGATAACCTGAGTATATGCCCGTTGCCTGTATCGGATAATACATACTTCCTCAATATTAGAAAAGCCGACTTAGATACGTATTTTGAAATACGTCCAGGCCAAATAATGGTCTTACCAATAAAAAATACCCCCCTTGGGGAAGATTGTAATACTATCGTGAGAGCAGCTGTACGAGGAGATTCAGGCGCTGGATTCACAGTCACATACATATATGCAAAGAACTATGATACAGATGGATATGCAAGAACATATAAACCATATGCTGAAGCAGATGTCTTACACTATTGTTTCGCAACTTCTGGTCAGTGCAATAATACCACCTCCTTTGGAGGAGGGCTAAACTGGATTCCATACCCTGGAGAGATAGTAGTGGATCTGCGAGATAATACATACTCTTCTGATGGTTATACGCTTGACGAAGTAAAAATAACTGCTGTTGGAGGAACAATAGGAATTGCTTACAATATCCCTGCAGCCTGCACAGAAGAACTAAACATGATAAATGTCCAAGCTGGAGCCAACTGTAGTGGAACATATAGAGGAAAATCTGTTCTAATCCCTGCGAAACAGTGGGAAGTTCCACTCTTTAACTACGTACTTTTCAATGGCGAGGGCTCACTTTAGTAACTTACAAGTTCGAAATCTAAAATATTGAATTGAAATATGCCAGCTAATAGATATTGCATAAAACTAGGCGGAGAATCTGGGCAAGGAATTAACACTCTTGGTTTGCTTCTCAGTAAAGCCATGAAATCAATAGGATATAACATTTTTTCATATCGTGAATACCCATCCCTGATTAAAGGTGGTATAGCCTCATATCAAATTGATCTCGCAAATAAATACATAGCTTCATCCTCAAAATCATGCCATATATTGGTAATATTAGATCCTGAAGCAGTACATGAATATCTTCATTCCCTGAATGCTAATGGTATTTTACTATATGATGATAAGCAAGTAGTATTTACACAAGAAGAACAAGATTGGATAAAACAAAATAATGTTCATACCATTTACCTAGATTCACAGGCAATGGCTGTCAATGCAGGAGGTTCTCCAATCATGTCGAATATTGTCATGACTAGCTTCCTTTGGAAGCTACTAGCGTTTAACCCAGAAGATCTTACAAATATTGTTAAAGAGATATTTACCTCTAAAGGAGATGATGTAATAAACAAAAATATTCTCTGTTTAAATGCCGGATACAATGCTTCGGAATTCAAAGACGAATATTTACAAAATACACTCATTCCAGAACAGCTCAAGCAAGAAAATAACAGTAAAATATTAACGGGAAATGATGCAATTGCATTAGGAGCAATATCCGCAGGAGTACGTGCATACTACGGTTACCCAATGACTCCAGCAACCACCATATTCAAATATTTAGGTAATACATATAAAGAGACAGGTATACTCATTAAACAAGCAGAAAGCGAAATTACAGCCGTACAAATGGCACTGGGAAGTATGGCCATGGGAACCAGAGCACTAACAGCAACATCAGGAGGTGGCTTTGATTTAATGCAAGAAACCATATCGTGTGCAGGAATAACAGAAACACCATTAGTCATAGTATTAGCACAAAGAATAGGGGCAGGCACAGGAGTACCCACATGGACAGGAAGCAGTGATATCCATACAGCAGTAAAATCTGGACATGGTGAATTTCCAAAAGCAGTACTTTGTGTAAGTGATATACAATCAGGATATATACTAATCCAACAAGCTTTCAATATCGCAGAAATATATCAAATCCCCGTAATAGTTCTAACTGAGAAGCAGATAGCTGAATCCCTCTTTACAGTCGACACTCTCCCGCAACCATTACAAATTCAAAGAGGAACATACGATGGAGAAAGTAGATACACGATAACCAATACAGGAATATCACCAAGATGGATACCAAGTTTTGACAAAAAACCATATCTAAATACAAGTGACGAACATAATCAAAATAGCCAAAGTACAGAAAATGGGGAAGAGATAAAAGCAATGTCAGATAAAAGGATGCAGAAACATGCAACATTGTTAAGTAATCTACCCGAACCAACCCTCTATGGAGACCCTAATGCACCAACAGTGTTAATTGGTTGTGGAAGTACAAAAAATCCTGTCATAGATGCAATAAATGAAGGAATGAACATTGCATACCTCCATTATGAATATCTGTATCCAACTAAAACACAAACTCTAATGAATTTAGTATCTTCTGGCAAACGAATAATCCTAGTTGAGAATAACCAAACAGGCGAATTAGGAAAGATATTAACAGAAGCTTCAGGCTATCAATTTAAGGAAAAAGTTTTAAAATATGACGGAAGACCATTCTTCCTAGAAGATATATTAAACATACAAATATAATGGCAATAGATTTAAACGAATACAACTCAAATTTGAAACCCACATGGTGCCCAGGATGTGGAAATTTCCTAATACACATGTCTTTGAAAAAAGCACTTTCCGAACTAGACATAACCCCATCACAAACATATATAGCATTCGACATTGGTTGCAATGGAAATGGAGCAGACAAAATCAATACATACGCATTTAAGGGATTACATGGAAGATCAATTCCATTAGCCACTGGATTACATTTAGCAAATAGAAAATTTACTGTAATTGCAGACTTAGGCGATGGTGCATGTTTCCATGAAGGCTTAGATCATCTGATACATGCCATCCGTTCAAACTATGACATTACAATAATAATACATAACAACCAAAACTTTGCATTAACCACAGGACAAGCAACACTTACAACAGATGAAGAAAAACCAATGTATGGACTCCCAGATAGCAAGCCTGAGAGGACCTTAGAGCCATCTGAAATAATCCTAAGCGCTAATCCGTCCTTGTATGCACGAGGATATTCTGGAGATATGCAACAAATGACCGAACTAATCAAAGCAGGAATACAAAACAAAGGATGTAGTGTTATTGAAATCATGCAACTATGTCCAACCTACAATGAAGAATGTACTCCACAATGGTTTATGCAACGAATACACAAAGTTGAAGACACCAACAGAACATTAGAAGAAGCGAGAAAGATAAGTACAATTACTGATGAAAGCATAAATACTGGTATAATATATCGTAATACTGGACTTAAAACATTCTACGAACTACTAGAAAATCGAAAAGATACACCAACCGAACTAGTAGACGAAGTAAAACAGTATGATGTCCAAAAATTATTTGACCAATTTAAATAATGGAAAATGTAATATTCTCTCCTAAATCAATTGCAATAGTAGGTGCATCCCAAGATTCAGAAAAAATAGCTTCGGTCATATTAAAAAATCTTCTAGAAGGTGGATACAATGGGAAGGTATTTCCAATTAACCCCAAATATGAAGAAATTCAAGGAAGACAGGCATATCCCGATATTCTTTCTATTAAAGAAAATATTGATTTAGTATGTATAGCAATCCCATATCAATTTGTAGATACAATCATAGATCAGTGTATAGAGAAGAAAGTAAAATCAGTAGTTATAATTACTGCAGGATTTAAAGAAACAGGAGATGAGGGCAAAGCATTAGAATTAAAAATTGCAGAAAAATTACAAATTGCAGGAATTAGATTGCTTGGACCTAACTGTCTTGGATTCATAAACAACAAAGCCAAGATAAATCTGTCTTTTGCTAGGCAGAATCCTGGAGATGGGAATATTGCATTTGTATCACAATCAGGAGCATTTTGTACTGCAATTCTAGATATGGCTTGTGAAAGTGGAATTGGATTCTCCCATATTATCTCCTTGGGAAATAAGGCAGATATACATGAGAACGAATTAATGCAAGACTTACTTTTTGACAAAGAAGTAAAAGCATTAGCTTTGTATCTTGAGGAATTTGCGGATGGAAAAGAATTCATTTCCCTTGCTCAAAAGGCTAAAAAACCTATCTTACTCATAGCACCTGGTAGTTCTGAGAAAGCTAAACAAGCAATCTCATCCCATACAGGATCTCTTGCTTCATCATATGACACTATTGTTGCCGCTGTTAAAAAAGGAAACATCATTATGGCAGATAATTCAGAAGACCTCTTTGAGTTAATCATGCTCATAAACCAAGATGCTATACCAGATGGAAGAAAAATTGCAATAATAACCAATGCCGGTGGACCTGGAATACTTGCCACAGATGCAGTAGAAAAAGAGAATCTTGAGTTAACTGAAATAGGGGAAAAGACAAAGCAAAAACTACTTAAGGTCTTGCCTAGAGAGTCAAACATTAAAGATCCTATTGATCTCCTAGGAGATGCAAAAAGCGATCGATATGAATTAGCAATAGAAACAGTATTAGAAGAGAAAGATGTGGATTCAATATTTGCAATCTTAACACCACAGCTAATTACAGACATTGAAGGTACTGCTCAGAAGATTGTCGATATGAGTAAACAAACATCCAAACCCATCTATGCATGTTTCTTAGGAGGGAAAGATGTAAAAGCAGGGTTTAGGATACTAAAGCATAACAATCAACCATCATTTAATGATATTCAGGAAGGCATACACCTAATAGCCAAATTGGCAAAATTTGAAGAAAACAAAGAAAAGACAAAAGTAGTTAATTGTGAAGATTACAAAGTAAGGGCTAAGCACAAGAAAGAAGTTAGCGAATATACTAATGAGGATGAAATCAGGATATTGCCTGAGAATCTTGCTATAGCATTACTTCAGGAATTCAAAATTGATATACCACAAGAATTAGTAACTGGGAGTATAGAAGAAGCTGTAGATTTCGCAGCAATGAATTTTCCCGTAGCAATAAAAGCTATAGCTAAAGATTTAGCACATAAAACAGATTTCAAGGGTATATATCTTGATATTAGAACTATCTCGGAATTTGAGGAAAAATTTGTGGAATTAAGAGAAAATATCTCAAAAATAACAGGTAATCCTGCACCAGAAATTCTTGTTCAAGAAATGATAGATGGAAAAGTCGAATTCTTCATTGGTGCAAATAGAGAAGGAGATTCCCATATCTACGAAAAGAATGGAAAAGGATTTGGACATCTCTTGGCAATTGGTCAGGGAGGTATCTATACAGAGGTATATAAAGACATTAAGCATATACTTGTACCTGAAAATGATGAAAAGATTAGAGATCTATTTGATGAAACAAAGATATCTATGATTATAAATGGATATAGAGGAAAACCAGCTTTAGCAAAAGAAAAGATCTTAGATTTAATTACGAAGATAGAAAAATTGCTAATTAATTATCCTGAAATAATCTCTATGGACATCAATCCTGTAATGATAACTGAAAAACGTGCTGTTGTTGTAGATGCTAAGTTCTATGTTAAGAAATAGCTAATAATTTCTTTGTTTCTTCAATATCGTTCCAGGGGTATTCTGTTTGCCCAAAGCAAAGTGATTTTTCATGAGCCTTGCCTGTGATAATTATGATGTCATCTGGTTGTGCTATTTCCAAAGCTCTTTTAATTGCATCTCTTCGATTAACGACATTATTGCTTACATCATCAAATCTTATTAAAGTACTATTTTTATTCTTTCCTTCTTTCCATCCTGTTTCTATTTGATCATTTATCTCTTTTAAACTTTCTAATCTTGGATCTTCAGCTGTTAGTATTGTAATATCTGCTAGTTCATTAGAGACCTTCCCCATCATAGGCCTTTTGTAAAAATCTCTATGACCTGCGGAACCAAATACATTAATTATTCTTCCTTTAGTTTTATGTTTATTCAATGAGCTAAGTACTTCAAACAAAGCATTTGGCGTATGAGCGTAATCAACAATTACTTTAAAAGGTGTTTCTTGAAGAATTTGCATTCTCCCTGCTACAGTACTAAAGGTTGAGATGTATTTAACGCAATCTTCTATTGAGATACCCTCTTGCATACAGAGCAAAGAGGCACACATAAAATTACTGGCATTATATTCACCTAAAATTGGTAATCTTACATCATACTGCTTATCCTCGTTCTGCAAGACGAATGTAAGCCCACTTTCATCTTCATTCAACTTGCTACAAACCAAGTCTGCATCGGCAATTCTGCTATATGTTTGGTACTTAGATGCAATTTTAGACAGTACATCAAAAGACTTATCATCTTTATTCAATATAACCATACCACCAATTTTTAAATGTTTTGAAATTAACAATGATTTAGCATGACAATAGTTCTCCCAAGTCTTATGATAATCCAAATGCTCTGAAGTAATATTGGTATACCCAACTTCATCAAATTTCAAACCCGCTAGTCTTCCTTGCTCCAATCCATGAGAGGTACTTTCTATAATAATGTGGGTACAATTTTCCTTTTCAGCAATTTCAATAATTTTTGCAATTTCTTGAGAAGAAGGAGTTGTCGTATGTAAAAATCCTGTATCCACCTCCTTGTCATTGATAATACAGGAAACTGTTGTTATTAGGGCGGGCTTATATCCAGATTCTTTCAAAATATGATAAACCATTGTACAAGTTGAGGTTTTTCCATCGGTACCCGTAACGCCTATATATTTTATTTTGGACTGATCTACAAAATAGAGTGGAGCTATATCCGATTGAATAAATGCTTCTTTCGCTGAATCGCTCATTTGCCCTGATTCATAATCATTGGTTATCTGATGATAAAAATGGCCTATTTCATGTCCAACAAGATCCTTATTATCCTCAAATATTATTGCTTGAACTTTTTGAGGTAGATCGTTGGAATAAAGATAGAAGTCTCCTTCTAAATGCTCTCCAACATTGGGATTTCTATAATTAATTACAATTCCGAGTTTCTCTAATTCTTTTGTATTATCATTCTTTTTAAGATCATACCCTATGATTTCAACACCTAAGAGAGAAAGAAATTTTGCAATATAATATGCACCTTTTCCCCCGATACCCAAAATACTTATTTTTTTAATATTTGAATAATCCATTTACTATTTTACAGTTGGTATGGCGTATATTCTGCTGGAACATCAGTAGGAGATTCTAAAACTATAAATTTTTCATCTCCATCTCTATCATTAAAGACAACGGTGCTTATACCAGAATTATCAGTAATCTCTGCTATATTTCTCTGAACAATAGCATTATATCCCTCTTGAGGATTGATACCTTCAAAAACCTTTCCGATTGTTGGAACCAATAAAGCACGATTCCAGTTTGCTGTTCCATCTGGTATATCAAGTCCTGGAACTGGAAGATCATCTTGATCAAGAACAGCTCCGGCATACCTATCTATTAATGCTTTCTCAGTCTCTGTAAATACTCTTTTTGTTTGTAATAGATCAGGATTCATAAATATAAATTCTTAATATTTTAATGATAAATATTACCATAAATTGTTAATAAATAATAAAGATATTCTATAAGTTATTTATAATAACGTCTCCCAGAACTTCGTTAATTCTTCCCTGTATTCATTTCTCGTCATAGCATACTTTATCTGTGCTTCTAAATAGTTCAATGGATCACCCGTAGTCAACCATTCACCATCCACAGCCTTGCAATATACATTCTTTACCTTGCATAGTTTGTCTAAAGCCACAGGGAAATATAATTCTCCTTGTTGAATATTTTCCTTGTTTAAATAATCAAAAATACTGTAATCAACTAAATATCTTCCATAAGTTGCCAATAATGAAGGTGGATTTTCTAATGGTTTCTCAACAATGGTCTCAATTATTCTTTTCTCTTCATCCCTAAATGATGCTGCCCCATATTTATGTATCTCCTTAGCATCAACCTCTTGAGCCGCTACAACCCCTCCAATGTTGTTATCCGTAGCCTTCCTCATATTATATTCATCCACCAATTGCTTAACTGCAGAAACCTCTGAAAGTACTAAATCATCACTAAATATGAATACAAAAGGTTCTCCTTCCTTTAACCAAGGTTTAGCAGCTAATACAGGAGATCCATTTCCATATGGCAATGCCTTGTTCTGCCTTACAACAGTAATATTTACCTTACCAAACACCTCCTTAAATCTTTCATATCTCTCTTCTTTTCCTGTTTCCTTTAAGAACGATTCTAAATCAGGACGATTATCAAAATAGTCTTCAACAGGATAGTTACCAAAACTAGTAACCAAGATTACATCTGTAATTCCAGCATCAATACATTCCTTAACAATTTCGTGAATAATTGGAACTTCCTGTATAGGAAGCATAGACTTAGGAACACTCTTACACACCGGAAGAAAACGAGTAGAGTAGCCAGCGGTAGCTATAACAGCTTTCATAGGATAATCAGTAACAAGTTAGTAGATATTGTACACTTTTTAATACAAAGTATGAACCCCGTTTTTGTATTCGTTATAAACCTCTTTACATGCTTCTGTTTCTAAAGGCATCTCTACATATTCATCCTTACTATTCCCTTGCTCTTCAGCAAACCCTATATCCTTCGCATCATTGTAATCACAACCATAATATACTTTGGATAGCTTTGCCCACATGATAGCGGCTTTACACATAGGACAAGGCTGACCAGTAACATATAGCTCACATCCCGAGAGATCAAAATTTCTAAGTTTCTTCGATGCAATCTGAATAGCTCTAATTTCAGCATGATTCGTAGCGTCCTTTCTTCTCACAACCTCGTTATGTGCCTTTGCTACAATCTTGCCATCTTTTACAATCACACATCCAAATGGTCCACCATGCTTGTGATTAATACCATATCTAGCTTCATCAATTGCAACCTTCATAAATTCATTCATTAGAATTTTCTACCAAAATTAATATCTTCTACCATAAGTTTCTTACCTGTTCTCCCTAAATCTTGCTCATACCTATGTGCAAAATCTCTGTACTCAAGTATCTTTTTAGTCCTTTCCTTAACACTACGCTCTCCAATCATCCCAGGTCCACCAATACAACCACCTTCACAAGTCAAAATATCCAAAAATTTATAATTCTTGTACATACCATCTTTAAATTCAGAAAGTACCTTTACTATATTCTCTACACCATCAGTAACAAGAATGTCTTTCTCTTCCAATATGTTTTTGTAATGAAGAGTAGAGGATAGCCCACCAGAGATAGGGTAGATCTTGGTATAGTCATTGTAAAATTTTTCAAAGGTCACACAATATTTTGAATCTGTAACCTTCTCCGGAATGTTATGTAATTTGAAGAGTTCATTTAATTCTTTAAATGTTAAAGCCTCATCAATAGTTCCAAGTTCCTGTGCTTCATTCTTTTTAGTAATACATGGGCCAACAAATACTCGTTTGTAATCTGGGTAGTATTTCTTACATATGAGAGCCATAGCGCCCATAGGAGAGAGGACTGGAACAAGATTTGGAATTAATTCTGGAAATTTTACCTTAATCATATTAACCAGTGTAGGGCATGGAGATGCTATCCACGTTTTCTTTTCTCCCTTTTCTAAACTTTCTTTTAGTAATTCGTAGTAAGCAATATTCACCATCTTAGCTCCAAATGTAAGCTCTAAGACTTCATTAAATCCTAACTGCCTTAATCTGTAAACTATTTCTGGATATTCAAATTCAGCTGCAAACGAGGGTGCTAACATACATAGATATTTTTGTCCTTGTACAAATTCCATATATTAAATATATCTTAAGTAGGTACGTCTGTAAAATATTTAAGATTGATATATACTGGATATATGGAACTGCTTCAGAAAGAAAATCTCAAACAAATATTGTTGAATGAAAAAGTACAACTTTCTGTAGTATACGTATTAGCTTTTACAATTCCTTTCATATTTAAACAGCCACAGCTTCTCATTGGGAGCATCATAAACTTCATACTCATTTTCTCC
Organism: uncultured Candidatus Saccharibacteria bacterium; assembly: GCA_964610125.1. Classification (GTDB taxonomy): domain Bacteria; phylum Patescibacteriota; class Dojkabacteria; order SC72; family SC72; genus UBA12078. The sequence continues at coordinate 425,836 of CAZSUV010000001.1, forward strand.
ATATCAAAATATGGATTAAAGAAGATAATTCCTGTATTGTTTTTACCATCACTAGCATCCTTTCTAAATGGAGTACTCTTTGGAGTATTCACTCCATATTTACTCTATTTAATGCCGTTCATAGTCCTTTCCAACCTCATACTTGTACTTACGGTTAGATATATAAAGGTGAGGTATTTAAATGTAGGAATAGCAGCATTACTTAAGACTTGTTTCTTGTTTTCAGCTGCATATATACTCTTCAATACAGTTCATATACCAGAGATATTTCTAACCTCAATGGGGCTCATACAGCTCTACACAGCTCTAATTGGTGGAACGTTAGCATCCATATTTTTAACTTCTAAGCAATCATAGCATGTACATAGATCCAATATATTGGTACTTTGCACTACCAGGATTCGTAATAACCATAATAGCTCAGATATATGTAAAAATTGTATATGGAAAATACAATAGCATTCCTGTAGCTAAACATACTGGTATGGAAGTAGCAAAACTAATAAAAAACGGTGAAAGATTTCCAGTAGAAATATATCCCCGAGGAGGGAAATTAGAAGACTATTTTGACCCTACAAAAGATCTTGTAAACATATCTGCAGATAACATAGAGCAGGGCACTGTAGCAAATATAGCTGTGGTAGCCCATGAGTTTGGTCATGTACAACAGAAATTTGAGAAATCACCAATCTTTAGATTTAGAATGATTCTAACTGGAATTACTAAGTTTACATCTAGCATTGGATATATACTTTTCATAATTGGGATACTACTCTCCGCATTAAGATTGGCCGAAATAGGGCTAGTATTCTTCTCAACAAGCACATTGTTTGCACTCATAACCATACCTGTGGAAGTAGATGCAAGTAAAAGAGGAATGGGATTCATAAAGAAGTATGATCTTCTAGATAGCTACGATACAAATGGAGCAAAACAGGTATTAACGGCAGCAGTATTTACATATATTGCAGGATTTCTCTCTTCTGCATTAAATCTGCTTTACTACATTAATATACTAGGTGGAAGAAGAAGAAATTAATTCTAAATTTCTCCTTTTAAATATGCTTTTCGCTTAGTCTCTTCAAACTTCTCAATTGCATACCTTAACATAGTTCTAGGCAGCTCCTTGTAATATTGTTTCAGGAATTTCTCTTCAATAGCCTGATCTTTATTCCCAACCTCTCTTAACATCCAACCCACAGCTTTGTGAATGAGATCATGTTTGTGATGAAGTAATATCTCAGCTATAGCCAATGTATCCTTGAAATCACCTTCCTTTATGAACGCAAAAGTAGCCATAATACTTACTCTTTGTTTCCAAAGATTGTTGCTTTTAGCTAATTCATATAATATTGATCTATCCTTGTCCTTAAGATATTTTCCAACAATATTGGGAGTCGTCACATCAACTAAATCCCAGTTATTAATATATTCCAAATTGTTGATATAGAAATCATATATCTCCTTATTCAAAGGCATATATGTAAGTGTTAGTAATGCAAACATTCGATATTCATGTATCTCACTGCTGATAAACGGTTTTAAATCGTATAGGGTTACGACTTTTGAATATTTCTTAGCAATCTTTCTAATATCAGGCATAACAATACCAACAAATATATCACCCTCCCCATACTCTCCTTTTCCTGTTTTGAAAAACCATTGTAACTCCTTTGCTTTTTTAGGGTTTGAAACACTTTTTAATTCTTTTAATATCTCTTCTTTCATTACTGTTTAATAGCTTTTTTAAATAGTTCGGCAGAATATATAACCATCTTCATTTCAGCTTTCAATGTATCCACGGTAATATTTACTTCATCCATAGTAATAGTATCTGGTGAATTATTTGTCCTTACAAACAACCATAGCTTGTCTGTAACCAACCCCGAAACTATTGCCTTAGATTGTAATTGAGAGATCATATCCTGTTTTGAAACAAATGAAAAAATAGATTCCCCATTTTCAAATACATGCTTAGGGTGGGTATGTAAATTGAAAAGATATTGTATAGATACTTTTTTAGGAGCATCTTTGTAATATACGTCCTTACGCTTGTATATACTCCCATCCATATATATTTCCTTTCTAAAATATCCTTTACGCGTAGGATGTTGTATATACTTAACAGAAATATTGTGATTTGATGTTACAGAACTCTCTTGTCCCTTTATAACAGATGTAAAGATCAATTCTCCATCAACCATAAAAACGGATATTTCTCTTTCTAGTCCGTCTTTCAATGTCATTTTGTGGATAGAAACCACTTCTTTCCAAAAAGATTCAGGTAAAGCTATTGCCTGTGGAAGATTGTATTCAAATGGAAATATCCCATCTTCTTTCAGTCGGTTAATTTTCTTGTAGAATTCTATAAATGGGATACTAGAAATTCGACTGTCTGTGAATAGATCTTTCAGAAATTCAAACATCCTTTAGCTATTTGTTAACCTTAAATATGTCTATACATTGTATCATTTACTTAAGGAATTTTCTGGCTGTTACTGTTGAGAGAATTAATATACAATTAGATATAACTTAATCGAATAGATAGTTATGAAAAACGCTACTGCCATATTTGTGTTTTTAGGATTGATATTTGTCGGTGTAATTATATTTGCCTTTATATATCTCCCTAAGATGGTTGATGCTAATGGTATTGGTTACAAGAATATTACAATGGAATTGCCTGTAGATATGACCAATATGAGGTACTATGGTACTGGTATTACTTCTTTTTGTGTTAACAAGGATAATGGTATTGGGATAGAGGTTAAGGAAAATACTGCCGTATTAGCTCCTGTTTCTGGAGTAGTTACTAATATATATGAGGGTCCTAACCGTATAGCCCTAGAACCTGATACCAATGTTTTAGTGTCTGTTAGTCCTGTGGTTAAGCTTAATGTTAGTGTAGGGGACTATGTTAACGCAGGAGATGTACTGGGATACTCAGAGGGTACCAATATTCACTTCATCTTAGATAATCAGAAGAATGATAGGTATGAGTGTCCATTCTTGTATTTGAATGAGGATGACAAAAATACCATATTGAATGGATTAAAACTTACTACCAGTACTACGGGTAGGATATGTGAATGTGATGTGATGAGGTATTAGAAAAACGTTCTTTAATCTGTACATACTTTCCACTTAGGGATACTACTCAAGGTAGTGTGTATGTACAGATTGTGGACAGAAGAGAATCAATTCATTGAAATCATTTCGAGGGATGGGGGGGGCATCCTTAAGAAACAGCATGAATTGCTGATTTAGATTCTCAATCTATCCAATGCATTTTGTTGCTCTTTACTCCTAAAAGAATAGGGATCAGCTCCTGATGAATGCGTTTGTAGAGAAATTTTACCTATACCAGTAACGGTAAATTCCATAGATTTCTCTACGACAGAGGGGTGGAAGTAGGGAGACTTCTCAATTTGCTGGAATATTGGGCAAATTAAATCCTCTTGATGTATTTGTTTTTAAAATAGCAAATAGGATTATACATTACTATAGGTATTATTTCAAGAACTGAGAGTATAGCCATAGGCATATATTTTACATAGGGTTTAACCTATGCTCTCAGTTCCTGTTATTGTATCTTGGATCCTATCCAAGTGTGCTTGCCCACCCGAACAGGACCCTTAACGAATAATAGTGGTTTTTAAAGAAGGAAAGGAACTTCTGGTAATCCAAAGGGTTCTGAGGGCGTAACCCTTAGAATATTTTGAAGTGAGGAAAACTTCTTCAAAAAGTTGGACTCCATTGCACCACGCACTATTATTCCAGTAAGAGCGATATTTATAACTCTTTATTATATGCTACAGGTTAATAAGAATACAATATAGAGAAATGGAATAAGATAGGGTATAATACTTTTCGATATGGTGGGTATAGCTCAATTGGTTAGAGCATTGGTTTGTGGAACCAAGGGTTACGGGTTCAAGTCCCGTTATCCACCCCATATAGAAATTTCATATGCATAATAAACCTTCTGGAAAAAACGGAATTGCTCGAGTGAAAATAAATCCTAATTCTTATGTTTTTGTACCAATAATATTACCTTTAGATAAAGCATCTAAAGAAAATTATTTTGTTGAAAGATTTGTGCAAGAGACAAAGAAAGTTGGATTTAAAATACATAGTTACAAAGCAAATCAAGAGAACGATTTTGATTTTATATTGAATATAGGTAATCATGAAGATGTTTACCTCGAACTCAAAGAAGTTTTACCTCAAATCACAGAAAAGGGTTCTCCATACGAAACAAGAAATACAAGCATAAATAATTACGATTATGCGAATTCTGTTGCAAAGGAAATAGTGGCATATTCCAAGAAGTATTCTTCTGATAAACCTCTTCATTTATTACTGTATACTTCGGATTATAAATTTGCGTTATCAGATATTGCAACCATGTTATTAAAATATTTCCTTAAGGATCAAAAACTAATATTTGAATACATATTTCTCTATACACCAATAGACCAAACTAATGGAGAAGTTAAGTTAATATACCCATCAGAACAATCTTTTGATGAAAACTTCAATCCAGAGAAATACAAAGATTCTATTTGCATACCATTAGACCCTGCAGGATTTACATTATTATAATATCCTAAGATTCGGGAATACACGGAATTTTGTCAACCTATCTAGACTTACTCCATATAAATATAATAAAAAACACGAACCTTTACTAAACAAGCCAAGTTCACAGACCTAAAAAAGATCAAAACAACAGAAAACTATTAATATGAATTTCTCCCATACAATGAATTCATAAAGGTTTCTTTATCAGTAGAAACTAGAATATCAATACCTTGTTTATTTAACATATGTATCTTCTCTATCGGTAGAGTAAGTGACTCAAAGTAAACTCTTTCAATAGAATACTCATTATCATCACCAGCTATTCGATTCTTAGAAAAGGCACCACAATTAGTACATTCATGCACTAACATTAATTCAAACGTTGTATTTCTTGAATATACGTTCCTTTCAGGCTTATATGTTATAGCAATAGGTTTCATCTTACCTTGGCATGTACATTTTCTATCACCAGGCTTAAATAAGTCTAAGTGCTTAGAATGTAAACATAATGGACAATGATTTCTATTGGAAGTACCTATTGCGTTGTTTGAGATAATCTCACGACAATTTAGACACCTAAAGTTTGTGTCATAATGTCGTGAATGATTTGTTTTGCCTTATTACAATAATTTCTCAAAGATTTGATTATATCATTAAATATTTGTTGTATCAAAATTGGAAAGGAATTTCTATTTTTATGCTATTGATTATCAATAGGACTGAAACTAATAAATTCCTAATATTGTGTGAGGTTTAATAAAGTGATATTATAGGATACGATAATTTGTGATATACACATTATATGGCAGATACTCACGAAGAACTACCTCAACAGGTCGATGAAGAACAATTGAAAGATTATGCTTATATATATAGTAAAATACTCAAATTAGGGAACGAGAATGAAGCTGATAGTGCGAAAAAACAACTCACAAACATTATAAAAAACATTCCCGACACTACAGACTCAAAAGAATACGCACATATTGAGGACAGATATAATTTTACACTAAATGCAGTATTAGGAGCTATAACAGAAGATCCAATAGATGAATCCCCAAAATCAAACCCTTCTCTTAGACGACAAAATGCAGTAGAGATATTAAACACCTCATACACCTCTTTGTTAAAAGATAATCCACAAGGTGCAGCAAAAATCGCATATGCCCTTACCAAGAAACTTGATAATCCAAATAAGGGAACGATGAAAATGTATGATGTGAACTCAAAGGAAGAACGAGATCTTAACAATGAAACATCAGCTGTCTTCAGCTTCTTACGTAATATTGCTTGCAATGTTAAAAAGCAGCCTCAGGAGGTATCTGTCAATGTATTTGATGCTGTCATACGAAATTTTAAATCTATTGAAGACAGTAATGTTTTTGGGGAGGAAAGACGTATTTTAGAAACATTCTTTTATCAGGCGATAGAAGCAAAAGATTACAAATTATACAAGAACTTCATAGATATATTCTTTAATAGGATAGAAGAACTGGATATCGATAATGCAAAGGATAATGCTATCTTGGACAATATATCAATAGTATATCTATTTAATCAGCTATACAAACAGAATAAAGAGATAAATTCAGAGTATAGATTTGATATAAATAATATGATTTTTGAAAAAACAATCTCCATGGTAAATAACTGTAAAGATAATGGAATCAGAGGTGGTCTCATTTCTGTTTTGAGTACAGTTGTTTTAAAAAATAACGAAAACTGGGAAATCGAGCCCAATTTATTCTCACAGCAAGTAGACTTTTATATTAAAACTTTAAAAACTTTAATCGCTATCACAAATGAACAAAGAGTTCTTGTTGGAAAATCAGAACAGGATGCAACAATAAATCTCCACATGGAAACATATAATCTTTTGTCCAGTATGCTTGGAGAATATGTCGATGGCGTAATAAGTCAAAATAAGCAATGGGTTACTTTATATAAAGAGTATCATCCTTTATGTCAACAAGCGTTAAGAGCATACCTTAATGGTATAAACAAAGGAAATCAAGAAATTAGTGAAAACATAATAGATCAACTCGAAGATTTCTTATCTCCAACTTTATTAGAAAATCCAAAGCATCCATTTATTAAAGAATGTTTGGAATTCTACGTTAAGTATTATTCAAAAAAGTTAGAGGAATTAAAGAAGAAAGAAGAGAAGAATTAAAAAATTGGTCACATCGTGAAGTTCCTTTTCTTCCTTGTTAGATCCTTCGTATGTTTTCTGATATGCCTAGCTATCTCATTAACATAGTCTACAGCCTTGTATATTCTACCTCCCTTTTTGTATGGAATCTCTGTATCATCCTTAAGTAGAAGTAAATCCTTAACAAATAGCCTTTGTGCTTTCTTAAATCTATCATACAGTTCATTTCTAGAATATTTAGCATATTCCTTAGTACATCGCATATTAATAACCGCAAGAGATTCATCAATCAAAGGAAGATCCTTCTTCTTAACAAGCGCATCAACCACTCTAGAATAGTACTCATGATAGTAGACTATGTGAGCTACAATCTCTTTAGCATTCCAACCATCCTCATATACAGGCCTTAGAAGCTTTGTAGTACGTACTACATCTAAGAAAGCATTAGCAGAATCTTCAAGATTTTTTACTTCTTGTATCATAGTTTGGTATTAAAATAATATCACAGTTCCATTTCTTTGCAATTTTGTCGACCTCTTCTCAATAGCCTATTAAGTGATATACTAGGATATGTAATTTGTTTATATTCATGTTATGAGTAATACAAATTTAGATAAAACGGAACCCTTGCAGGATACCCAATTAGAAGGATGGATTAATGACTTAGGTCACACAAAAGAGCCATCATGGCATGCAATCCAATGGTTTAAATATACACTAACAAATTCCCCTGATTTCAAACCCTTGGAGAATCAAATAGACCAAGAAAGATTTGTAAATGAATATAATCTTGCGACACAAAGAGTATTAGAAGCAGCTGCTTACAACCCACAAAGCCCCGAAGAAGTAACTGATCCAGAAACCAATCCATACACCAAAAGAACCCGAGCATTAAGTCTCCTTATGGAAGCATATCCCGTTATTGTTGAACAAAATCCAGAATTTGCGATTCAAATAACAAATTTATTAAACCAGAAGATATCCAACCCACTTGAAACGACCATGATTTTATGTCGAGATGAAGAAACAAACCAATTTGCAAAAGAGGAAACCTATATTACATTGAAATCATTAAAGATAATCGCAGAGCAAATTCCATATCAACCTGAATCTATAACTAGAAAGCTTTTTTCTACAATGATAGAGGCTACAAAAACAAATGATTATTTAATAATTTGTCAGTATCTTAGAGAAGGGATTTTTGAATTCTTACATAATTCTGCATCTGAAGAGGCCCCACATATATTCAATAATCTTGTAGATATATTGATAGAAAAAATTAATACTCTTGATATTAATAAAGAAGATGAGAAAGTAATTCTTAAAGAGCTAGGCTTTTTATCCAGTGATATCTTCTCTCCACATTTGGAATTACCAAACAATCTCAAATTAAGGAATTACAAAGAAGTTTATACTGCTATAAATAAAATAATTAAAAACGAGGCACTTCCCGATGAAATACGTTCTTCATACTTACATTCATTTCATATAATAAAAGATAATTGGAATAAAGATCCTCAATTATTAAAACAAGATTTGAGTTTTCACTCAGAGATATTTAGCACATTAGTGGATATAGTTAAGAAAAATAATAAAAAGGAAAAATCACAATTATTTGATGAAGCTTATCAACTTTTAGGTTACTACTTAGTAAGCTATGTAAAAGGAGTCGCCTCTAATGACTATAATTGGCGAAAATTTGAAATAAAGTGCCATAAAAAAGTTGATACTAGTTTAAATGTATATTTAGCGAATATAGAAAAAGGAAATAAATATAATGAAAATATCTTATCTTTCGTTGAAGAAATTATTAGTCATGAGTTGATAGAAGATAAAAATTATCCCTTTATTGAGAAAGCGAAAAGCTTTATTGATAAATATTGAAAAGAGTAATCTACCTCCTCTTAATATATTCCCAATACTCCTTCAATACCTTCCTCCGAATCTAATACAATATTTTTATCATATCTTTCAATTATACTATGTAATCTTGCATCCCCATATCCCTAGCCATATAATGAATTAATGCTCAAGAATATATCAAAGCTAAAAGCCATTGTATCAAAACAATATATATTCAAATACCTCCTCTCCATCCTCCTCGTAATATGTATATCCTTCATATTTGCATACACCCATTTAGATAACCTTGCACAAAAGAATACCAACAGTGATATATCCCAAACCACTCAAGAAGAAAATACTGATGATATAGACACACCCGTAGACTCAGATACCAAACTAGAAACACAAGTAAATACAGAAATACCAACAACCACAACACCCGTTACAGAAACAAAAATTGAAACACAATCCACACCACAAGGAACCACATCCAATCCAGGACCAGCACCCGATGAAACACCTATACCAGAACCTGAGAATACACCCGTAGTACCCGAATCTCCAAGTGCCATAGTCGCTTTCTATGGAGACAACCAATCAGATACCGATGATGAAGATATTAATCATCAAAGAGTAGTAACATATATCCTTAACTCAGGAGCCAATCCAGTCTTCAATGTAGGCGACATTATGGAAGATGGAACACAAACCAGTCTTAACCGATTCAATACAGTAACATCTAGCCTAAGAGCTTCAAGAACCTTCTACAGTGCACTAGGAAACAACGATCGAATGGTCGGTGATTCAACTACACCCTCACAATTATTCTTAGACAATTTTACATTCCCAAACAATGAAAGATGGTATTCAGTAAACTATGGTAATCTCCATATGGTTGTATTGGATAGTGCATTTGCATCAGGTAATCAAACACAATTAAATTGGTTAGCCAATGATTTACAAAGTGCTAATTCACAAAACAGAATAACTGGGGTTATGTACCATCATCCTTCATTTGGAAGTACTATATCATCATATTTGGTAAATTATGGTGTAGATTTTGTCGTTACAGGTCATCTACACTCATACAATCATTCAGTATCTAACGGAATCCATTACTATGTATTAAGTGGACAACCAAATATTGGGTACTTGAAGGTTAAGATATATGAGGCGAGAGGGGAGATAACCTCGTATAATAGTGGAAATGGGGTTATAGAGACAGTAGAATTTAATGAGAGATAACTATTTAATCGTATAAATCATATAGTTATAATCATCACCACTATCATTAAACAATAGATAGCTATCATTATCCTTAACTGAGGCCATAATCGTTACAGCAGTACCAGCATAATTAGAAGGAACAGTCCAAGTATATGAATTCTCACTACTCCAATCCTTTAATACAGTAAACGATCCTCCCTTAGGCAATACCTGAAATCTATACTCCATCTTGTCATTATTAGGATCCACTGCCGTTATCGTAAGTATAACAGTATCACCAGCTTTCAAACTCTTTGGTAAACCATCAGGCCATGAACCACCCTCATTAGCACCCCAAGAATTAGTATTAACATTACCCTTGTCATCTCTAGAATCAGTAATAACCGGATATATCTTGTTTTTAACATCCTTAGGATTAACCTCATATATCAAAGTAGTATAGTCATCACAATCATTAAACCTGTACTTTTTGTCAGCATCTCTTACAGAAATCTTAATATACAACCATCGACCAACAGCATTAGCAGGAACAACAAAATTCAAAGAATTAGTAGTATCCCAATCTTTTAATACCTGAAACGTACCTCCAGGGACTTGATATTCATATCTGTAACTCAACTCTGTACCTTTTGGATTATTTGCAACAACCGAAATCTTCAAAGTATCCTCAACCTTAATACTAGGATTCTTCCAATAGTCCATATTCCCTTGACCAAATGAGCTGTAATTAACATTCCCAATACCATCTTTAACAGATGTAATCGTTGGGTATTCAGGAGAAATATCTTTGTTAACCTTAGAAGCATCAACAACCTCTGGATTCTCAATCCTTTGAGCATTACCAATCGGATCTAGTTTCTTTCGGTTAACAATCATATCAAATACAAAAATACCAGTTAAAAAGAAAAATATAACACAAGCAACAATATATACTGGAATATATTTCTTTTTAACAAAATTACGGATTGAGAATCTTTTGATTGACCTAAAAAATCGTTTTACTAGCATAGAAAGCTTTTTCATAGTACTCTTAATTTAACAAATTTAAGTTAAGGATACAATGAGATATAATCGAGAATGAAATATATTTTTTCGATATTCATTGCACTAATATTCTCGAGTATATTACCAACCACTCTTCTACAAAATGAAATAGTCGAAACATCCATAACACTTGCACCACCTCCTATAGAACAAAAAATCCTCAAATATATGACCACTGAGGAGAAAGTAGGACAACTCTTTATGTTTGGAATCAATGGCACTACTTTAACATCTGAAACGCAGCAATTTCTTACTGACCATCATGTAGGGAGTGTATTACTGTATGGAAAAAATGTAATAAGTGAAGATCAAGTAAAATTATTTACTCAGAGCCTACAAACAACTAATAGAATCCCACTATTCATATCAATTGATCAAGAGGGAGGAATTGTATCAAGATTGAAATGGAACATCACTTTAACATTTGCTCAAGAGGATATTCAGACACCAGAACAAGCATATATTGTTGCAAAAGATAGGGGAGAAATACTTAAGAATCTAGGAATAAATATGAACTTAGCTCCAGTAGTAGAATATATCACTAACAAGAGCTCATTCATGTATTACAGAGTCTTTAGAGGCACACAAGAGGAAGTTGCACAGAAAGGGATATCATCAATACAAGGATACAAACAATCGAATGTCGTTGCAGTATTAAAACACTATCCTGGGCACAGTGATACTTCGCCCGATTCACACTTCAATCTACCAGTTGTAAATATATCTAATGATCAATGGAGTGAATATGTAAAACCATTTAGTAGAATACTTGAGCAAACAGCTGTAGACGGAATAATGGTGGGACATGTTGAATATCCAAATATTGATAGTAATCCATCAACAATATCACCTGAGATTGTTTCAAAAAGGTTAATACATGATCTCGGATATACCGGATTGATCATTTCTGATGATATGGAAATGGGAGCTCTAAAGGAGATAGATACAGATGTTAATCTAGCTAAGCGAGCACTAATTGCAGGGAATGACATTCTAATCTACAGTACTGCTAACGATTCGGGCTCATCCATACAACAAAAGGTCTATGATTACATCTTACAGGAGGTTACAAATGGGAGTATGAATATAGATGAAAAAGTATTAAAGATATTAAGAATGAAAATTCAATATGGGATATTACAGCCTGATCGTAATTGATAGAAAGAAGAGGCAGGAATCTAATCAATTCCAACTATTTAACTAGTATATATTCTTTCTTTGGCCTTTTCAAACCTCTTGTAGAGCATATTTTCACTATTCAGAAACCTCCACAACCTTCTTCCTACTCTTAAACCCTAACTTTATCTTCAGGTTACTCTGAGGAATCTTTAGATACTGAGCAAGTAGGTATATTACAGAAATATTTGCTTTACCATCCCTCGAAGGAGATTGCGTATGTACATAGTACAAATCATTCTCAAATTTAACATCATTCTTTTTCGCATTCGCTTTGACCATTACAGTAATATTCATCCCAAGAGTATATATCATATTAAGAGAGATAGCTTGGAAAGAAGATGATATAATACCAACATGTTACAAGATATTGTAAAAATAAGAATAGAATCAGGAAAAGGTGGAGAAGGATCCAGTGCGATGTATGCTAACCGATGCTCTGGAGGTGATGGTGGTAAGGGTGGAGATGTATATCTCAAAGGCTCTATGCATACATATGATCTAAGTCGTTTTGATCCAGAGAAGACATACAAGGCTCTTAACGGACAACCTGGCCAACAAAAAGAAAGAAAAGGAGACAAAGTTGAAGATCTTACCTTACTTCTTCCATTAACTACTGAAGTATATTTGAACAACAATCTCATTGGTAAGATAGAGAATGACGGACAGGTATTAAAAATATTGGAAGGTGGAGTAGGTGGATATGGAAATGCTACTTTGTTGAGGAATAGGGAATTGAGATCTAATGAAACAGAAAGAGCTAATCAGAAAGGTATATTTACATTTGTTCTCAAGCTTAAATCAGATGTGATATTCATTGGATATCCTAATGCAGGGAAATCTAGTCTTCTTAATGAACTAACCAATGCTCATGTAAAGACTGCTCCATATCAATTTACTACATTGGAACCCCAGTTAGGTATTATGGATGGGCTTGTCCTTATGGACCTCCCAGGCCTCATAGAGGGTACATATGATGGCAAGGGATTAGGTACTAGTTTTGTTAAACATACTGAGAATTGTAAATTAGTAGCTCATTTTGTAAGTTTAGAAGATGAAAATCCATATCAAAGCTATACAAGTATGAGAGAAGAGATTAGAAAGATAAGTAAGGATATGTTTGAAAAGCCTGAGATTGTTGTATTAACAAAGATAGATACTGTAAATGAATCTAAAATCGAAGAAACTAAAGCGAAATTCAAGACACATCGTATAGATACAATTACTACTTCCATAGTGGATGAGGATTCAATTCAAAATTTTAAGAAGAAATTTAAAGAATTGTTGGCAGAATAGGGTTATTGAGATGTTCACGGCCCTATAGTATAATATCTTCCATTATGTCATGTGACGTTGGAGAAAAAACAGAATTTGGTATTCCCTGTGAATTAGGTGATTTTAAGTATGATATTGATGATACTCAACCAATCATTATCTATAATTTCTATAAATCTATCCCGTTGCCCTTAAGAGACAATATTTCGAATTTGCATATAAATACATATGCAACTAACATTCCTTCCATCCTTCCAAACCTAGAACCACATACTTCATCCAATGTTTCACTTTCATATTTAGGAAAAAAAGAGGAGCAAAAGAGATTACAAGGGATATTTGAAATTTCTGATATTGTACAAGAAGAAATCCCTGAGATGAGGATGAGCCATATAGATGTCATTGTTACAGAGCAGCAATATCCATATGTATATAGACGCTTAATAATGAACAACCCAATTATCTTCACTTCAGGGGAATTTCTAATGTTTAAGAACAGTAAAGGATTATTTGGACTCGGTCATGCAAAGAAAGAGACTGAATATCTAGCAGAAGCATCTAGAAAAGATGTCGCAAAAGGAATTGAAAAGCAAGGATACATTTTTAACTTTACAGTTCCACCTCAAGTATTTGATAAAGCATCTACAATGTTTTCCGACCTTTTTTCTCAAAAATGTCCTACTTTGAAATATCATTTCCAACAGGAGTATTCTCCAACATCAGTTGCTTATTTTTTTCGTAGAGGAATCCTAAAACATATGGTAATACTAAAAACAAAAAAAGAGTATGCAAATGAGCAATTAGTTCCTTTGCTATAATCAAACATGATTTCTCTAAATATCTACATCCACATTCCCTTTTGTTTTGCCAAATGCCCATACTGTGCATTCTTCTCATGTACCAACTGTGAAGATACGTATGAAGAATATTTCAAAACATTAAACAAAGAGATTCTCACCAAGTCTAAAATATATAAAGATAGAGAAATACAAACCATCTACTTTGGTGGAGGAACACCCAACCTAGTACCATACAAATACATAGTGGAATGTATAGAGAATATCAAAAAGAATTTCCAATTAAGTAAAGATATAGAAATAACCATTGAACAATATCCCCAATACATAACTAAGGAATCATTAGAAGCATACAAAGCAGTAGGAATAAATAGAATAAGTATAGGATTACAAGCGACAAAGAATGATGAGTTACAAAAACTTTCTAGAAGATATACATATGAAGAATTCCTTGAGAAATACCAACTTGTGAAAGAAATAGGATTTAAGGACATAGGAGTAGACCTCATATTTGGATATCCAAACCATACCTTAGACCAATGGAAACAATCTCTTAAACTTGTAGCTCAATTAGATATTCAACATATATCTTGCTACAGTCTAGAAGTAGAAGAGGGAACACCGTATGGGAAATTAAACGAAGTAGGAAAGTTAAATCTTCCTACAGAGATAGTTGATCGAGAAATGTACCATTACGCTTGTGAATATTTAAATGAAAAAGGTTTTAAACAATATGAAATATCTAACTTTGCAAAAGAAGGATATGAATGTAAACATAATCAAAACTTCTGGCATTACCAAGACTACATTGGATTAGGAGCAGGAGCATATTCAAGAGTAAATAATGCTAAATCACACAATCCAGAAGATATACAAACATATATACTTGGAGAATGGGATATTGAAAAAGAAACTATTACCTCAAAGGAAGAAAAACTCGAGAAACTAATGCTTGGGTTAAGGTTAAATGAAGGTATTAAATATGATGAAAAGCTATTTCAAAAGGAATACATGACTAAGGTGGGAGATAAAACGATTTTAAACACCAAAGGGAGAGATATGTACAACCAGGTTGTAGAAAAAATCATCTAAAACATATATATTAATATAGTAATATTTAAATATATACCTATGGACGATAATCTTCATGAACCCCTTCCTACTGATATTCAATCAAGCACACCTCAGACATTAGAATTTACAGGATCAATTGAACAAGAGACATTTGACAACTATGCCGATCAGCTTAACAAGGATGCAAGAGAAGCTGGTATTTCTCCAATTCAACAGATATTCTTAAATATACATGTCAATGCAATATATGGTAGCAGTATGCAAGACACAGGAGGCTCACTAACTGGTATATTTAAAGCCATTGTTGGTTTAACCGGAATAAAAGATCTGACTCTGGCAAATGGATCAAAGATCGTAATGGGAAATGTCTCAGATACTGGACAAACAGTGGGAGATGGATCAGCTAAACAATTTAGATTGCCACATATTATCAAAGCATAGACGATGAATATATACTTTGCAGGTTCAATCCGTGGAGGAAGAGAGGATGTAAAAATATATCAGGATATTGTTGCATTTCTAAAAACTAAGGGAACTGTCTTAACCGAACACATAACACTAGATTCTATCCATGATATGGGCGAGGATGATAAAACAGAAGAGTTCATATACAAACGAGATATCGATTGGCTTAATCAATCAGACATTGTTATTGCAGAAGTCACACAGCCAAGTTTAGGAGTAGGTTATGAACTAGCCTACGCCGAAAGTAAAAAAATCCCCGTTATTTGTCTCTTTCGAGAGAATTCTGGAAATCATCTTTCTGCAATGATCAAAGGTGATTCATATTTCAAAGTAATAAAATATACTGATATCGAGGTAGTTCTAAAGGATCTTTCCATCCATATGCCTATGCTTCAAGAAATGGTATAATACAGCCATAACCTCCTCAATACTAATATGATTAATCGCACTGTCCTAGCCGTAGGTATTAATACTCCTGTTGAGGAAAAAATCATCATACAAGAAAAATTAAAACTAAAAGATATTACCCTAGAGACGGCATCAATTAAGGACATAGTGTTTGAAATAGTAGATGGAATCATAACAGTAAATATCAAAGGAAAAGATCTTAAACAGTATGACTATGTTTGGATACAGTCTGGATGGAATACAACCCATATGGCATATCTTTTACATCTGTATCTCAAATCACAGCATATTCCACATAACAAGACTAATTCACATAACACAAAACTGTCAGATATTTTTACTTTGGCTTACAAAGGGGTATTAGTACCTAATACATATTTCCATAATGGATTGAATGTGACTAAAGAAAATATTACTGAGATAGCTGATGTTTGTAAGT
The DNA here is from genome assembly GCA_964610125.1 of uncultured Candidatus Saccharibacteria bacterium. Lineage (GTDB taxonomy): Bacteria > Patescibacteriota > Dojkabacteria > SC72 > SC72 > UBA12078. Next base: position 442,322 of record CAZSUV010000001.1, read on the forward strand.
TACCATGTATATATAAAACTTCACTTGGTTCATTAGGTTGTAATGTGTTTTTAATAGATAAGGAAGAAGAGATTAAGCAGACGATTAAAGATAATGGGAAATATAATAGGTATATATTTCAACAATATATTCCTAATGATTTTGATTACAGAGTAGTTATAGCTAATGGTAAATCTACTTCGGTATGTAAGCGAACTAGGATAACAGACAAGTTTAGAAATAATGTAGCTCTAGGAGCTAGTGAGGACTTTATACATATCAAGAATGTTCCAACTGAAGTTATAGCTATTGCTATTAAATCTGCTAATGCCTTGAAATTGAAATGGGCTGGGGTCGATGTGGTTACAGATAAGGATACGGGAGAAAACTATATATTGGAGGTAAATAGAAGACCTGGACTAACAGAAAAGTCTACTGAGATATCAGCGGCATATAAATATATAAAAGGATTGGTAGGGAGATAGTTTTATCTATCTATAAACGTCAACGCATAACCCTTCTTACCAGCTCTACCTGTTCTACCAATCCTATGAATGTAATCTTCATAACACTCTGGTTCATCGTAGTTAATAACATGGGTAATGTTGTTTACATCTAACCCTCTTGAAGCTACATCAGTAGCAATAAGGATATTAAAATCACCTCTCTTAAATCCATCGATAATTCTAGTTCTTTGTGATTGTCGCTTGTCACCATGTAAGGCATCTACATTTAACTTTTGGTTGTAAAGATAGTCAGATAGCTTGTCTGCATTTCGCTTAGTTCTAGTAAATATCAATACTCTTTTAAATTCTTCCTTAGAAAGTAAATCTAAAAGAACTTCTTCTTTTCTCTTACTTCCATCAACTCTAATAACATCCTGATCCACATTATGCTGAGGAGATTGAGATTCAATCTCAACCTTAACAGGATTCTTTAGCAAGGAGTTAGCAATTGCTTCTGCCTTAAATGACATAGTTGCTGAGAAGAATAGGGATTGTCTGTTAGGATCAAGCTTGTCTATGATATATCTAATATCATCTATAAATCCCATATCCAACATTCTATCTACTTCATCAAGGATTACATTGTTTACTTCACCTAAATTTACACCTCGTCTGTCAAAGATATCTTTTAATCTCCCTGGTGTAGCTATGATGAAATGTGGTCTTTTGTCTAAGATATACATCTGATCCCTAATACTCTTACCACCAATAATTAATACAGATTTAAGGTTAGTACCTTTAGCTAATTCTCTGAATTCATCTTGTATTTGGCTACCCAGTTCTCTGGTAGGGACAACTATTAAGCATGTCTGTGTACCATCGTTTAAAAATTTGTTTATCATCGGTAACAAAAATGCTGCTGTCTTACCAGAACCTGTGCTTGCTATACCAAGAATATCTTTTCCAGCCATAATAGCAGGAATAGCTTCATTCTGAATCTTAGTAGGGATTGTGTATCTTTTACTTAGAATATTCTTCTGAAGTATTGGATCTAAATTAAAGTCGTTAAAAAGGGCATCTGTAACATATATGTTAGATGTCTCAGTTTCAATAGCTTTCGCTATGTATTGATTTGTACTTATACCAGAACTTTTTCTAGTATTTCTTCCGTAACTTCTTCTTGGGGAAAATCGATTTGTACGACTAGGCCCGTATGATCTATACCTGTTTTCCATAACAGTGATTAACATTAATTTTAGTTTTCAGTTTATATAGATAAACCGAAAATAAAATATTGTTAACCTCATAAGGTCTCATTAATTTCGCTTACATCTACATCAAACAGCGTAGATAATACCACAAAGAATAAAAAATTGATACAGGGATGTAATTTATGTTCATGTAGCCCAGCAAATGTTATATATTTGCCGGGCTACCGTGCTCATTTTTGTGTACTAAGGAAGTGGGTATGGATCAGGATCTTCCGTAATGTTATAGATTTTGTCGCATAATGCGGCCAAAATTGTCTCATCCGGAATCCCAACAGGAAAATGGATATCATCTCGACGGCGATCTTCCTTTTTATTTGTTTCCAGAAGATATGTACCTTCGAGCTTCAATGCATTTAATTCCTTCTTTTCCTTTGTTCCCACAGCTACAGAGTGTTTCTCTGGGTATAAATGGACTTGGCCCACCCATAACCGTTTTCCGTTCACATCAAAGATCATTAACTTGATTGGATCGTACATTGAAACCTCCTCATATACCAACAAGAATGAACAACAAAGGGATTATATCATTACAAGCCCTCGAAATAACATAGATGCTTCCTTGTTCTTTCTGATATATAATAAAGATATGAAAAAGAAATGGATTATTATCTTTGCCATATCATTACCCATCTTAGTATTCCTCATAACCTTCGCATTATTTGAACTTTCAAAACGATATCTTGCTAACAAAATTAACTGTTTAGACCAACAAACACTAAATATTCCCTCAGATATATCCCCCTTAACTCAAGACCTATGCCTTGTAGAATATTCAACTGCAAAGAATAGTATCCATATGGAATTTAAATTAAACAACGATTTCCAATCAAAGTTAGTCACCGAAGAATGGACCCAATCAGACAGTGATACCTACAAAAAAGGAAAGTACAGTCTAAACCTCTCAGGTACCGTTATCTCCATAGTTGAAGAAACAACTGAAGTAGGAGCTATAAAGGAAAATGACACTTCCATACCAGAGCTTGTGCATACAGCTGAAGTCATACGCCCAGGCTACCAAGTAACATCAAAGGAGATATCAAGAATAAATACCACAAACAAAGTAGTTGTATTTACATTTGATGGAGGGTCTGGAATTCAATCAATGGATTCCATACTTAGTACATTAGCAAAATACAATTTAACAAGTACGTTCTTCTTAACAGGTAAATGGGCTGAAGCTAATGTAAATGATGTAAAACGTATAAATAATGCAGGACATGAAATATTCAATCATTCATATTCACACCCAGACTTCGCTACCATTTCTGATACACAGATAGCAGAAGAATTTTCCAAAACAGATGCCATTATTAGTGATATAACAGGATATCATACGAAACCATTCTTTAGACCACCATATGGATCTAGAAATACACATATACGAGAGTATGCAGCTTCTCTGGGCTACCAAGATGTATATTGGACTATAGATGCTCTAGATTGGAAAGAATCCACAGGAACCACTGCAGAGACTGTAAAAAGTAGGATATTGGATAACCTCGCGCCCGGCAATATCTACCTTATGCATATTGGAGACAATCTAACAGGGCAAGTGTTAGATGAAGTAATACAGGAAATACAGAATAGAGGATATACAATAATGAGCCTGTATCAAGCAATCACTTTATATCCATAATCATCCATTGCATCACTTCACTTAATTATATATATTTTAATATATTAAATTTATCTTCTGTCCTATGGATAAATACAAAAACCTCCGTATATTTAACATAGTAATGGGATTCTTCCACTTTGTACAAGGAATACTCATGGTAGTACTAAGTAATGACTTCACATTACCAATCAATACAAGCTACCTAAAGTTTGATGTAACAACCCTTACACTACAACCATCCCTAAACCATATATATGATCTAAAGGTAGGGTATGCAATTGCAGCATTCCTCTTCCTTTCATCATTAGCACATTTCATCATCTCCCTTCCTAGGGTATATGAATGGTATGTAGCAAACCTAAAGAAGGGTATTAACTATGCTAGATGGATAGAATATGCATTTAGTTCATCCATAATGATTGTTGTAGTATCAATGTTAGTAGGGGTATATGATTTTAGTACGCTCTTGTTGATCTTCTTCCTCAATGCAATGATGATTCTCTTTGGAATGGTTATGGAAATACACAATCAAACAACAACCAAAACAAACTGGATATCATTCATCTTTGGATGTATAGCAGGAATAGTTCCATGGGTAGTAGTAGCATTGTACCTCTTTGGTTCTGGAGATGCAGATAACAAAGCTCCAACCTTTGTATATTGGATCTTCTTTAGTATATTCCTCTTCTTTAATACATTTGCAGGTAACATGATCCTACAATATGGAAAGATTGGAAAATGGAAGAACTATACATTTGGAGAAAAAGTATATGTCATCTTAAGCTTAGTAGCTAAATCATTACTTGCATGGCAGGTATTTGCTGGAACACTAAGACCTGTATAGAATAGAGAAATATGTCAAAAAATAAAAGAATACTAGATTTAATACCAAAACAGTTCTCGCGTAATACTTTTGTATATTTTTTGATACCTCTCTTTTTAATACTCCTTGGGGATGGAATAGTTGCCTATATATTTCCATTAATCCTAGGAAATCATATAAGCTCCAATTTAGTAATTGGATTGATTATGTCGGCTTCTTCTGTAATTGGAATCGCCTGTGATTTTCTAATTCCATTAGTATTCCCCAAATATGGTTGGAAATTTCAACTTATCACTGGAATTATTCTAGCCCTAACATTTCCATTAACCACAGCCATTGGAGATACATTTTCAATCGTATGGATGTTCTTAATAGCATCACTCTTGTGGGGTATTTACTATGAATTTATAATGTTTGCTCAACAGAGTTTCATTGTAGAAGAAGAAAATCAGAAACACTATTCTCATGATTGGAGTATCGTAGAGATTTTAACCAATATCGTAGAAGTTTCTGCACCAATCATTGGTGCCTTCATTTTAATACGAGGAATAGTTGCATATACATCGACCACATTAGTTATTGAGATTCTAGCTCTCATATTTGCAGTTCTTTTAGTCATAGTAAAACGAGATGTTAAAACACAAAGACCAAAGAGCCAGATTAAGGAATATATTAGCTTCTTTAGAGAGTTAAAATCTTGGAAGATACTTTCAAAAAAGGTATATATCATACTAATAATGGCTGTGATAGTGGAAATAGTTTCCGCTGGCTTCTTAACATTCGCAGGATTGTATGGAGAACAGTTGATAGCCAATCCCGATTGGAATTGGGTATTAATCACGTTAGCAACTATTCCATACATGTTTGGATCACTCATTATCTATAGATTAAATCTAAAGAAAGGAAAGAAAAGGCTTTCGCAACTTTCAATCTTGGCTTCAGGAATTGTCCTTTCGTTGCTCTTCTTTTTTGGAGGCAAACTCATTCCAATATTGATAATAATTTTCATCTCAAATCTCATAATGTCTTTGTGTTGGCCATTAGATGATGCAATATTCAGTGATTTACAAAAACGATTAGGAAAACACGGCCTACATCTAATTGGATTATCCCAAGCAAGCTATTCCATAGCATATATTGTTGCACCTACATTAATGGGATTCTTTGCGGATAGGGTGGGATACAATAATTCATTTGCAATAATTGGAGTAATAGCAGCAGTAATTGGCTTGATTCTTTTAATTATAACCCCCAGAAAGTTAAGAATGCCTCACAAAGAATTAGATAATATAGTTACTTCTTAAGGATTATGAATTCTCCATCATATATTGATTGACTTTGGGTATATCCTAAGTCTATAAATTTCTGAACTTCATAATTTGGTACAATTAATATATCCCCCTCCTGTATATCCTTCATATATACACCATTAACATCATCCTTTAACAATGCCCAACCAGGGTACTTCCCTGTATATTCATAGTAGTAGTAGACATTGGTATGAGACATATAGAATTGGGAATCTATCAAATCCGTAGGAGATGTAAATACATACCTATGAACATTATTCATACCATCCAGAGCCTTTGCAACCTCTCTGTAGTCAATTCTAGAAGTAAGAGGAGTAAGCATGAGTATAAAGGCAACATATATACCAATAGGGATTAATACAAACCAATTCTTCAATACAGAAGCAATAGTTATCCAGAAAGAAACAAACAAAACAATACCACCCGCAATGGTATATCTTTCAACAAAGGAGTTAAAACCAATAACACTAAGGATGTAAAATCCCAAGAAAGTTACAACCCCTAAAACATAGAAAAATGTAATATGTCGCTTTTCTTCTGTACTAAATTGCTTTGAAACTAATATATATACATAGCTTAGAAGTTGAATGAGGAACAAACTGCCTGCAAGAAGTAATTTGGGAATATCAATAATCAGATCTCGCATAGGAGGAACACCATCCATATATCTAACAACCCCTAAGAAGTATGAGTAGTAGACTCTAACAACCTCATGTAGCTTAACATCTGTAATCCACCACATACCTGAGATACCGTGAGAAAGAAGGAAGGACTTTATTGGAATAAATAATATCCCAAGGATAGCAAGAAAGATAACACCAAGGGTTATCCATAATCCTTTCTTGTTTAATCCCTTTTCAGTAAATACAAATTTATATATCAATACTGTACATACCATAGCTATGATGAAAACAATCTGAAGGTAGTGGGTAGCACATAAAGAAATTCCTAATATGAGGCTAATAATCAGATATTTTCTTTTTTCTAACTTCTCCTTGCTATCAAGCCATTTGATAACAACAAAGCCCAATGCTAAGGCTAGGAGTGCAAGAAATGAATATGATCTTGCTTCATTGGAATATGCAATGAAGAATGGGGAGATCGCTATCGCTAATGCAGTTACTAAACCTACCATTGGGAATCTCTTCTTGTCGAAGAGATTCTTTCCAACAAAATATCCTAACACCAATGTATCTAGACCAAAGAAAATAGATAATCCTCGTAAAGAATCCTGTGTAAAGCCAAAGATGGAAGCCCATATCCTAGCTAATACATAGAAAAGGGGGGGATGTACCTTGTCAGCAGCTATTACTGCAAACATATCCTTCCAGGACATCTTTATAACGTCACCTGTGAAGGCCTCATCATACCAAAAGCTAGTTCTATTGATTTCTAATAATCTCAATACCAAACCTACGATCAATATGACCACGAGTATAAACAACGGATTTTTTAGAATATTTAAAATTTTCTTCCACATACTATTTATGTGCCTTTCTTACATGTAATAACTCTGCAAATGTTTTAAAGTATGAAGCCGTAGTTACATGACTTTCACCAACCTCTGCCCATTCAACTGGCATTTCCTTAATGATTAGACCATTCTTGTGTAAAAGATACAGAAATTCAAAATCATAACCATATCTATTATTCTCACACATTAAAAAATATGGTTTACATTTTTGATTAAACATCTTAAAACCACATTGAGTATCCTTAAAGTTCAAACCTAATACACCCCTAATCAGAAGATTTGAGGCATTTCCAAATAGCTTTCGAAGTGGTGATACCTTAATAGCTTCCTTTGCCAATGCTCTTGAACCAATTACACAATCATATTTATCCATTTTTTCTACAAAATGCTCAATATATTCAATTGGGGTAGAAAAGTCTGCGTCTGCAATATATATGTAATCTCCATCGGCCTTTGCTATCCCTTGCTTTAGTGCATAACCTTTTCCCATATTTGGATAGTAGCTAACAATCGTAATATCTTCTCTGAATGTATTTAGTACTTCCAAAGTTTTGTCTTTAGCACCATCATTAACAACTATGATTTCGGTTTGGATTTGATTTTTTTTACTAAATTCTTTGAGATATGAAATGACATGGGGGAGTGTTTTTCCTATTCTGTTTTCTTCATTGTAAGCAGGTATAACAATGGATATCTTCATATGTGTAATGATATCAATTTATGTTCGTTATTATATCAGAAATTTTCACAGTATGGACCTTGCAAACATAATTCCTGTTACAGCAGCTCCCGTTATGCTTCCTGATACACCAGCTGCATCTCCAGCTACATAGAGTCCCTTGATACATGTTTGTAATCCATTGTCTGTAACTATCTTTGAAGATCTAAACTTCACTTCAGGCGCATAGAGAAGGGTAGAGCCACCATTTACACCAGGCATAACCTTATCCAATATCTCTAATCCTTCTTCAATATTCTTGACTATTCGATATGGCAAAGCCATCGCTATATCTCCAGGTGTAACATCTGTAAGAGTAGGGATCACAAAAGATTTTGATAGTCGGCTCCAAGTACTTCTTCTTCCACAATGAAGATCCTCAAGTGATTGTAATAGAGGCTTTCCACCACCAATAGTAGAGGCAACTTCTGCAATTGATTTAGCATATGCTATGGAATTTTCAACAGGTTCAGTAAGACTTACTTCAGAAACAAATGCAAAGTTAGAATTCTTTGATTTGTGATCCGATTTTGAATGTCCATTTACACAGATGTAACCATCATAGTTTTCGGTTGCAACTTCACCATTAGGACAACTACAGAAGGTTCGTATAATGTCGTGATATGTTTTAGTTCTTACCTTGTATACAGTCTCATAAAGAATATCAGCTTGGCGTTTCATTATTGGTGCTAAGAATTCTACTCTTACTCCAACCTCAACCTTGTCATACATATATTTAATATCATACTTGTTAGCTAGTTTTTGTAACCAGCTGGCTCTAACTCTACCAGGTGCAAGAAGAACAATAGGGGCTTTGATTTCTTTTTCATCTTTAGTTACTACCCCTGTTATCTTATCTCCTTTTACTAAGATATCTGTTACTTCGGTGTTATCTAGTATCTCCACTCCTTTCTTTAATAGGTATTTTTCCATCTTCGCTATAACCATAGTTAATTTGTCTGTTCCTACATGTCTCGCTTTTCTGACAATTAGTTCAACGTCATTCTTTGTAGCCTCTTCAATAAGTTTGTCATATTCTTTGTTTTGTTTTGGATAGTATTCGGCATCTACTCCAAAATCTGTGAATATTTCGTCTACATAGTCTAAGATCTTTTGATATTCGGGTTGTGATATGAGGTGGAAGGCTTTTTCATGAGAGAGATAGGCTGTGAGGTGTAGTTTGCCATCAGAGAATGTTCCAGCGCCTCCTATACCTGACATTACTTCATTGGGTTTTCTGTTCTCAATTCTATTACCCATATCTATGAGGGCAATTTTCATATCTTTGTGTGATTTGAGAAGTTCGTAACATGCAAATAGGCCAGCAGGGCCCGCACCAACTACTATTACATCGTATTTAGACATTAGTGATATGTGGTTAGGTTACCTATTATTATTCCAAATTTAGGCTTTAATTAGTAGACTTATAGTATATTTACATCTTTTTAGAAAAATTGTATAATATATACAGTTAAATAATGAAAGTTATTTACTATTAGATCTTTAAAACAAATGTCCTGGATAGCTACCTGAATACATACAGGTTATGTATTTATATAGCTATCCTTGCAAGGACATAGCTGAAACATGTTTTAGTTTTCTGTACCACTTATTTGTTAGTAACAAATAAATTTCTTCCAAGATACACCAGAGAACATTTGAAGCTTCATAGTTTCAAAATAACAAGAATCAGCAAGTTGGGAGAGGGCCACGGAGTTCGCCTAAAGGCATTTAGATTCGTACCGGAGACAGTAACACATGTCTGGGTGACAAATCTTTGCCTTTGGCTAATATATCTGTGGTTCCTCTTCCTTATTCTTCTATCGCTAAGCGATACTGATGAGTCTTCCAATATATATTGGCAAGCCGAAAAGAATACAATCCACACATCATTATTAATTAACAAGTAGAAATACTTGTTATTTTTTATTCCTCCTCCATGTGCTACCATATATCCATCATGCTCCAACTCCAAAAATATACTAAGAATTTCAACAAAGTAGTCGTACTACTAACCATCGCCGATGTATTCTCCTGGGGACCATATTTTGTCATATCAACACTAGCAGGAATATATCTAGCGGGAAAACTCGGAAGCAATGCCATTGAATTCATAGGAGTAGGAACAGCAATATATTACTTCACAAGAGCACTAACACAAATACCAATAGGGTATATAACGGACAAGATAAAGAAGGATAAAGATGATATATACTTCCTAATAGGAGGAATAATACTCATGGGACTTCCATATCTCTTCTATCCTCTCATATCCTCTCCATGGCATTTCTATGTTCTTCAGCTCATATTTGGTATTGGCGCATCTTTAAACCTTTCAACTTGGAGGAAGCTCTTTGCAATGAACATAGACTATGGAAGAGAAGGAAAACAATATGGATTTTACGAAACCATAATTAGCCTTTCCACTGTTATTCTGAGTGCAATCATCGGTCTTGTCGCTAACTTAGGAGATATGTATTTTGATTGGGTTATGATTTGTTCTGGAATATTGATGATGGCAGGAAGTATATGGGTAGTATTGATATTTACTGCGAAAAAGAGAAAGACAAACCATATAACAAAAATATAACATTTGATATACTAGATGTATGAATGCAACAGAAATCAACCAGAGATTACAAGAAATAAATATTCTCATGAATTACATACTTCAAAAATTAACTGACCTTAAAAATCAAACTAGTTTAAATAATATTCAAAATTAAAAATATGAATCCTGGAGATATAGCAGAGCCACAACAAATTGATTCAGAAAATACACGAAGTGAAGTATATACTTCACTAATTGAACCAATACAAGATAAATACGCACAAATACAAGCACTTTGTGATCAACTATCTACCCAGAGCAAACCATTCTCAAACCAGGCCAATGCATTACTTACAGAAGCAACAGCCCTGTATGATGAAGCTCAAAGATTAACTCCAAATTACAAACCACCTAAAAACAATCCTCCACAGGCATAAATTCCATATTTACTTGACTGCTATGGTAGAATATATATATGAAAAATATATACTTTGACCACGCCGCGACAACCTCTGTCAAACCAGAGGTATTAGAAGCAATGCTTCCATATTTTACTGAAAAATATGGCAATGCCTCATCCATATATTCATTAGGAAGAGAAAATAAAAAAGCAATTGACGATGCAAGAGAAAAAGTAGCCAAAGCATTAAACGCATTACCAAAAGAAATCTTCTTCACAAGTGGGGGAACAGAAGCAGATAACTGGGCATTAGAAGGAATAGCATTTGCTAATCAAGCTAAGGGAAAACATATCATAACTACAAATATAGAACATCATGCGATCTTACATACCTGCAAATTCTTAGAGAAACAAGGCTTTGAGGTAAGCTATGTACCAGTAGATAACAAGGGAATAGTACATGTTGAAGATATCGAGAAAGCCATAAGGCCAGATACCATATTAATATCCATTATGTTTGCTAACAATGAGATAGGAACAATACAACCAATCAAAGAAATAGGGGCATTAGCTAAAGAGAAAGGGATATATTTTCATACCGATGCAGTACAAGCTATTGGAAATATACCTATCGATGTAAAAGATATGAATATTGATCTGCTCTCACTCTCTGCGCATAAGTTCTACGGTCCTAAGGGCGTCGGAGTGCTCTACATTAGAGATGGAGTAAGAATATCAAGTATGCTACACGGAGGAGCACAGGAACGAGGTAAGCGAGCTAGTACGGAGAATGTAGCAGGTATTGTTGGACTCGGAAAAGCAATAGAATTAGCTACAGAGAATATTGAACAATACAACACAAAATTAATGAAATTAAGGGATAGGGCTATAAAGGAGATATTAGAAAAGATCCCATATTCAAGATTAAATGGAGATGAAAAGAATAGATTACCAGGAAATGTAAATATTTCCTTTGAGTTCATAGAAGGAGAATCAATCCTCCTTATGCTAGACATGAAAGGTATATGTGCTTCGAGTGGGTCAGCATGTACCTCTGGTTCCCTAGATCCTTCTCATGTGTTACTTGCCATAGGATTACCTCATGAGATAGCACATGGTTCTCTAAGATTAACCTTTGGAGAAGAAAATACAGATAGTGACTTAGACTATCTATTAGAGACATTACCTCCAATTATTGAGAAATTGAGAGCTATGTCCCCTTTATATGACACCTTTACTAAAAATGGAAGAATATAGTCAAAAAGTAATGGATCATTTCATGAATCCAAGAAATGTAGGAGA
>CAZSUV010000002.1:0-33740 GCA_964610125.1 uncultured Candidatus Saccharibacteria bacterium
AACCTGATAGGCAATGCTGTTAAATATACAGAAAGGGGTAGTGTTACTATAGAGAACAGATATGACGATAACTGGGTCGAGATATCGATTATAGACTCTGGAAATGGTATTAGTGCAGAGGATCTCCCTAAGCTTGGTCAGAAGTTCTACAGAGCAGGTAATCATATTAATTCTGATGTAAAGGTTGGAGAGAAGGTAGAGATTGTAAGACCTGGTGGTACTGGCCTAGGGCTCTTTGTAACCTTTAATCTTATCCGTAAGATGGGTGGTGATATTCGTGTTGAGAGTGAAGTAGGTAAGGGTAGCAAGTTCATATTTGTATTACCTAGATACAAAGCTCAAGCAATACATGACCATGATGGCGAGAGTAAGAATATGTTTGAGAAGCTAGGACTTAGTAGGCAGTAAATTTTTGTAATAGGTGAGCTATATCTTTTTCTTTTGTATGAATATCTTTGTCAGACTTTGCAAGAATAATTTTGTGAAGTCCCTCCTCTGTAATATCTTTTATCAAGTTTGAAGCTACAAGTATGTGGGTAGGATCCTTCAGATTGAAAGGAATGACATTGTACCAACCGTTGGAGATTAAATCTTCATAGGTTTGTTCTGACCAATTACATTTCAAATCTGGATTAACCGGTAGTGATTTTGTATCCGAATTTTTCACTTCTTCTGTAATTTCATCGTTACTAATGTCTGTAGGCAAGCCTGTTGTCTCATCACCCATAATATAGATTTTATGAACTTAAATAGGAAACTATTTAAATGCTGTAATAATAGCCTCAGCTATATTTACTGGTTCTCCCTCAATCTTAGTCTCATATGCCTTATATCCAGGATGGAAGCTTATCTCTTGTATACATGCCTTCCCATTCATATACATAAAGTCTACAGCCATGAAATCAGCTTCTAATACAGATGCCATTCTTTCTGCAATCTCAGTTATCTCTTCGTTAGGCTGATTACACATCTCATATGTACTAGTTCTTTTATTAACAGTCATAAATCCATCTCCTGCAATTCTTTTCCATCCACCAATAACCTTACCTAGCTTAACAAATATTCTGTAATCTTCCCCAGCATCAGAAAACTCTTGTATGAAGAAATGAGAAAGATCCTGGCCCTTAAGATTCTCTTGCTTGTAATCCTCATCCTTTTCCAATTTAAACACGTTCTTCTTTATTTTTTCTTTACCATCAATCATTTCTGTTCTATTTACACCAGTATATTCCTTAATGATTAATGGATATTCATTTAACATCTCTCTCTCCTTTAAATATTCACCATTAGTATGGAAATATGTATTAAAGTAGGGGAGGTTATTTTTTGAACACAGCATTGCAAAGGCTATCTTATTGTAATATGGAAGATTTTTAATAGCTTTAGAATTCTGAATGATCACTTTTTTTTCTGGGTTGTCTCTATTATATTGATCAACGTAGTCTATGATGAATCGTTTGTATTGATATTCCCGTTCATCATCTAAAGAGTGACCTCTAAAAATGACGTTACTGTACTCAGTTATATCATGCCCAGCAGCTTTGATAACCGTGGAACCATTATGAAACAAGAATTCAATCTCATCGTTGTATGCAAAATCATATTGAATACCTTTCTTTTCTAATTCTTCTACCAATCTAGCTGATCCGGTAGGTATTTCACCCATTGTAGCTACTTCTACGCGTTGTCTTTTATCTATGATGAGGTACTTCATACTAGAATTTCTTAATTTTAGATATTAAACCTTTCATTTGGTATCTTCGGATAGCTTTTTTGAATTCTCTATCTTCAAGATACTTTGATTCTACCATTAGAAGATTGATTCTATTAAATCCTAAGCCTGTTTCTCTAACATCTTCTACATTCCTATGATGTATAATCATTGCATCTAAAGAAGCGTTTACCTTAAGGCCTTCTATGGCCTTCCATTTCTCTAGGCCTTTATTTATATCCAATCCATTGATTCTAATCTCTCCATCTTTGTATTCTCCGATAACGGCATCTTGTTTGAGGTACGATCCAAAGAGGAATTTTTTTCTAAGTAGGGTAGGTACATCTTCTGTACTATTACCCACAATTACTATCTGTTTTGTATTATTGCCTTCGATTAAGGACTTTACATATTTTACATATACATCTTCTCTTACTTTTCCAATCACAGGATACACATTGAGATATGCTTCGGGCATGATATTGATCTCAATTATTCCACCATTCTCCTGAGTAAGTGGCTTGGATATATCTTGGCAAAGGATATCTACTCCTAAGGTGAATGCATGAACAGAAGCGGCAATGCTTTCTACGATTGCTTTAATTTCGGGTCCAACCTTTTCAGTAAAGTCTTCGGTTATACCGCCTTGGCTCATGCTCGCAACCTTTCGGGCATTGATTTTCTGTTCTTTCTTAGGTACAGATTCTAATGATAGCTTTTGATCTTTGAGATATGAAAGTAGTGATTCATCTATGACTATTGGTTTTAATGTGTGAGTAGGGGATGTAATATCTCTTCTAGGGTCTGTATTGGTAATCTCGATTAATTCCTTTATTGTCTTTTTACCATCTCCTACAACAAAAGCAGGAATACGCTTGGTAGCTATTTCTAGTTTGCCGTTTATAACGAGGAGCCTGTAATCTTCACCTTGGATTTGTTCTTGAATCATAATCTTGTTTTGCCAGTCTTTTCCGATATGTCTGCTACATGCTTTTTGTGCAAATTTGAATGCTTCTTTAGCATCATCAATAGTTTTTATACCTGTTACAACACCGGATCCACCGACTAGCCCAACAGGTTTTACCACTACGGGTTTTTCATATTGCGTCCATACTTCTTCTAATTGAGTTATGTTATCGACTACTTGCCACTTTGGAATAGGAAGGCCTAATCTACTAATGAGTGTATTGCTGGCCCATTTGTCTTTTTGAATAGTTTGAGCAATCTTAGAATCCTTACTAGAGGATACAGAATACAGAATTTCGGAATGCTTACCAACGCCGATTGTATAATGTCTGTTGTATGTTTTGGTATATGTAACTCTATTATCAATTAACATTGTTGGTGTGGTCTCTAATCCCAATTTATGAGCGATATGTAGGACAGGAATGGTAACCATAGAGAGGACTCTTTGTTTAATAACTTCTTCTAAAGAAAATCTTTTAGCTTCATCGTAATCAATCTTTCCTTCTGAGAGTTTGATTATTACTTCGCCAAGTTCTCTCCAAAGCGATGTCATTTGAGAATATATACTTAAAACGTCATTTTCAAATTCATAATCCCGTATAAATAATGGATGAAATCCTTTAAGCATCTCCAAGTACTTAACAATATGGTCAGATTTATGTACATTGATTTTGATGACGGAGATATCAGAATCTAGATTCAGGCCTTGTAGAACTTGCACGTTACTCATAATGTTTGACTTATAATTTATTTGTATACTTATCTCTAATATATTCCATAATAGGGACGGCGACCTTAACTTTCTCTCCCTTGTCTGCTTTGTAGTGTAATCTTAATCCTGGATTGTAATTAATTTCATTTATTCCACACTTCCCAGGTTTGGTTATATCTTCTGCGATGATATCTACACCCCCAAATTCTAAATCAAGTGCCTTAACGGCCTTTACAGCGAGCTCTTTGTAGTATGGATCTACGATGGAAGCACACTCTTCTGTGGTACCACCAGTAGTGAGATTACAATTATATCTGAGGGTTACAACTTGGCCTTCTTCTGGAATTGAATCTAATGTGAGGTTAGCTTCTTTTAATCTAGTTTCAACTTCTGAATCTATGGGGATTGATTTAAGAAGGAGGAGTCTGCGCTCTTTGTTGAAAGTTTCTATCAATTCTCTTATAGTGTTCTTGCTATTGCCGATAACTACCGGAGCCTTTCTCCATACTATTCCAACAACGTTTTCACCAACTACTAGGAATCGGTAGTTTTCTCCTTTTATGAATTCTTCCCCTAATACTTTTATTTCTCCCTTTGATCTATCCTTCTCAAATGCTTCGTTGAAAGCGGATATAACTTGGTCTTCTGTCTCTGGGAGTAGGGTTATACCTTTGCCACCAAGCTGCTGCGAAGGTTTAATTACGATGTTTTTGTACTTGTTAAAGAATTTAATAGCATCAATTGGGCTACTTAATCCTTCTTGTTTTGGTACGTCTACACCATATGAACTTAATACCATATTGGTCAGATTCTTTCGCTTGGAAATGGTAGCACTTGGAGAAGAGGTTAGGGGAGTTACAGTATTAATAATGAACCAATGCTTATCTCCAATCTCAAATTTTGCAATTAAACTTCTAACAATGATGGAATATTTAATACCTAATATATCTGCAGCTTCTACATAGTATGCTAAATGTACATTACCGGCTTCTTTTAAATATTCTTCGTATGTTCTCATTATTTAAATGTTTTACTAGTATCAATTAAATAGTCCTTTAGGTCATTTCTTCCCAAGGTGACGGAATGTGTACTGTCTTCAGTTACAATCATCTCAAGATCTCGTATCTCGCCTGAGATTTTTACTTTAACAATGATAACAGGTCTAACAACTATTTGCCCATCTTCAAATATTTTTGCTAAACGTATGATGTATGCATCTTCGGTCATGTTCTTACTATATTCATCTATGTATTCTTGTGCATCTTTGAATGCAGGGAAAGATTTAGGGCATTTTAGATAGTCAAATTGTCTCATGGTTTCAAAATATCCCATTCGGGATACATAGCTTCGAGAGATACGAGAGGTTATAGCTCCAGTGTCAACAAATGCAGTGGTTAATTCTCTGTCTTTGTTTTCATTCTTACTCCCTTCTTTGTATGATTTGTAGTAGAGGGTAATCTTCTCGTTGATATTTATAACCTTTCTTCCACTAATTGCCTCAATACTGTCTTCAACTTCTCCTCCAAAAAGATTCTTAGCGACTCTAATACCATGTTTAATACTTTTTACTTCCAATCCTTTTACTTTTTCTAATCTCCATCTTAGCCCTGCTTGATTTGCGACTTGAATTCCAAGTCCAGGTCTAGCATTTAGTTCAAAGACGATTGGGCCTTTATCTGCATCTAATGCTATGTCAACGCCAGTATAGCCGAGTTTGCTTGCTTTTTGGCATCTAACAGCAATATCCAATATTTTGTTCCAGTCAGGTATCTGTACACCAGAGAGCTTCTTGTTAATCTTTAAATCTTGAGTATTATCTATCATCTCATATGTGTCACTTAGTAATGATCGGCTGTTCATATGCATAGAGTAGGTGGTTATACCTGTTGCTATGTCTATGCCGGTACATATAGCTCCAGAATGTAGGTTTGCAGTACCATTTGAGCGTTTGGTAGGTATTCGCATCATAGCCATTATGGGAACGAGGTTAAAGCAGATGATTCTAATATCGGGTACACCTTTGTATGAATATTGCTTTAGGAATGAATCAGTTCTGACTCTTTCTTCAATTATGGCAATGTCGCTTCTTTCACCCATTGAAAATCGTCCTTCAAGGATATTCTCTATATGCAGCATTAAATCTTTTTTAGTTAATATCTCTCCGCCTGGCCTTATCCATGCTAATTCGCCCTTCTTTCTACCATAGATTACTAGGATTCCATTTCCACCGGTACCTTGATTAGGTTTGATAACAAAACTCTTTGGTAATGATTCCCAATCTAGGAAGGCTAACTGTTTACGGTTTTTGATTAATTTGTATACTTCAGAAGTATTAATCCCTTCCTTTGCAAGGAGTTTTTTAGTAGCTATCTTGTTGTCTGCTAATGCTTTTGCTTTTGGATGATTGTAAGGACGAACGTACTCCTGATTTCTTCTATTGAGTCCTAATACATCCTTTATTCTATTTCTGAACATTGTCTTTATCCTTATTTTGAATAACTGATTTAAATCTAAAGAGATCCTTAATTCTAAGGCCAGTAAATTGCCCTATGAGGATGTTCAATACAATCAATATTGGTACAATCCAGAGATTATTTAAGAAATATACAGTTATGACTTCTCTGGTTATGACAAACCACCCCAGGGTAGCTATGAGTACAGTACTAAAGAGTATTAAAACAGATGATTTAAATGATTTCTTAACATACTGTTTTATGAAGAAGTCTGAGAGTGCTGCAATTGATATTGCTGCCAATCCAGATATATTTGACATATTGTCTAAGCCAAAACCGAATTGACCGACGACTATGAAGAATACCACTAACATTATGGCTAGGAGACAGTAATTTACGGCTATTCTAGCAATGTAATGCATACGAACTCTTCGTAATATGGTGTATGAGAGTAGGGTAGTAAGTATAACTATCAAGGTTATGGCTAATCCATATCTTAAACCTGTGTATGAGTATGCGATTGCCAATATTATTGGTGCATATATTCCATATGTTTTAGATCCAATTATATATCTAGCTATGCTTACAATCGTTGCTACAATCATTACTGCGAGTAGCAATTCCAATACCTGTTGTGGTACTCCAGTCGTAATCATCCATTGAGTAAAAGGTGTGTAGGTCATTGAAATATATGTGTATTAAATTAAGGCAGATTCTGGTTAGATTATACTTAATTTGGGGTGTATTTGTCGATGGTGGTGTTGAAAATGTTAATGAATATGGTAGCATCTAGATAGCAATGACTTGTCCATTGCCCAAAGCAAAAAGAGAGAGGATTTAAATTTAAAAGTAATATTATGAATAAATTACGCGCCGAGAATCCTTCTAACTCTACAAATCAAGGAATAAAAAGAATCCTTCTTATTACCTCTGGTGTCCTAGTTTTTTTGATTATTTCTTTTTGTGTTGTTACTGTAATTTCAAACATTTTCTATCCTACCAGTAATCCGCTTTTGCCGATCTTAGATGTTCATCTATATAGTTCGACCGAAGAAAACAGGACGAACGAAGATTTTTCAATGAAGGACTGTTCTAATAGTCAAAGTACTTCAAGTTATGATTATTATGGTGCGTATATGAGTAAAAATGAAGAAATCTATGCTATTGGTTTAAGTATTTTTGATAACAGTCTGTGTAGAAAATTGCTTGTATCAAAGGACAGTATAGAGGGGTTGTGGAAAGGACAAGGGTTTTCGATTTATAAATACCTCTTTGATAGTAATACCTTAGTAGTACATACTGATAACTCTATGATTGGTCTCTACAATCTTACAAATAACGTCTTTTATCCATTGTATGAAAATAGCTCTAATATCTCATATTCAGCTTTTGACACTAACGAATATGGCTACCTTGCAGCATACTATGTGGCTACCGGAGGTTGTGGTGATGCCACAGGAGAGTGTATTGCTAAGGAAGTGAATGAGTTCACGGCTCTATGGAATCTTCGTGGGGTAAAGATATTACGTTCGGATGGGAGAACTGCAACTATTTCAACTCAATCTATTCCGAGTACAACATATTCTCTCCCAAAGTTTGTTTCTGTGTATAATACCGAACTAGGAAGGACTGAGGGAAAGTTGATGTTTGTAAATAATAGCGATGAGAGTGTGGTATACAAAAACACATTTGAACTTAGTGAATTAGAGTGGAAGTAAAGGGTAGGGAGTACACAAGATAAGTGGGTAATATTAGTGAATTAGGAAGACTTCTTACTCCGAGTGAGCTTGTTAAACAGAAATACAACTATGCTTGGAGCTATTATCAATGAAATAATTGACTCCACTATAATAGAATTATCTGTAATCCATGAGGCTCCCTGAGGATAATTTTTTCCTAAGAAAGTGAAAGTATTGGAATAGCATAGGCAATCAATTGCGGTATTCGGGCAATTACTACATGGTATCTGTATTCCTATTGGGTTAGGGCCAAACTTCAAGAAGAGATAACTACCTATCGTTGCAGATATTAGAAACAAAATAACCGAGATTAATATTCTTACAAATGGTGTGATCTCCTTCTTCATGTATTGAATGATGATATATTTATTTAATATATCATACATAAAAAATATTTTAAATCATTAATAGAAAAAGAGGAGCCATATTGCTATGGCTCCTCTTAATACGATCTAATTCTGTAGAACTATTGTAATTCAACAGTTGCACCTGCTTCTTCAAATTTTGCTTTGATAGCTTCTGCATCTTCCTTTTTGACACCTTCTTTGACTGTCTGAGGAGCTGCATCAACCATATCCTTAGCTTCTTTGAGACCAAGTTCTGTGATTTCTCTTACAACTTTGATAACAGAGATCTTGTTTGCACCTGCTGCTTTGAGAACAATGTTAAACATTGTTTTCTCTTCTGCTGCTTCTGCTGGTGCTGCTGCTACAGCTGCTACTGCAACTGGTGCTGCTGCACTTACTCCAAACTTGTCTTCCATAACTTTGACCAAGTCTGCAAGTTCAAGCACTGTCATCTTCTCTACAATTTCCAAAACTTTCTTTCCATTCTCTGAAAGCTCTGGTAATGTTTTTGCTTCGTCTGCCATTTTTGTAGATATGTATAAATTAAATAACTAAATTATGTCCTTAAGCATCCTTTTCAGAAATGCCCTTTAGAACCATTGTTAAACCTCTGACATTGCCAGTAACGGCATTCATAAAGCCAGAGAGTGGGGCTACCATGGTGCCCAGTAACTTTCCAAGTAATACTTCTCTTGAAGGAATTTCTGCTAATTGCATTACCTTCTCAGCTGTTAAAAATTCTCCTTCATATACACCACCTCTTGCATCAAATAGCTTGGTTATTTTTTGAGCTTCCTTTATTAATTTTGCAGGAGCTGTTGGATCTTCATCGAAATATATAATTGCAGTAGGGCCATCAAACTCTTGAGTTTGTAGTGGTTGTTCTGCTTCTTGTAGAGCTATTTTAAAGATACTATTCTTTACTACTTCGTAGTTAGCTCCTACACCTTTTAACTGTATCTTAAGGCCTGTTACAGTCTTAGTATCTGTCTTTTCAGAGTTGATTAAAAGATATCCAACCTTGTTCTTAAGGATTTCTTTGTATCCATTTAGCAACTCCGTTTTTTGAGAACGTGTTTTAGACATATTTATTATTTATTTAATTGAATTCACTATTTACCTCACAAGGATTTATTATATACCTTGTTTCTTAGGTTAATATATGGCTTGGATTATATCAGTAGAATGGGGTAGGGTCAAGTTTGTTCGGTAAGGTGGGTCTATGAAATATTTGAAGATACTCAGCTGAGTATTTAGAATCTTCAAATAGATACATTCTAGGGCCCACCTACCGTTACAAACTCACCAAACAAGGACTATCTGTCCTTTTTTGAGACAATCTTTATCAGATTTCCTGCTCTATAATGCAGATCTATCTCTCCGCAGAATCTCCCATGGTAGTTACGTATGAAGGTTCCGATGTTTGACTTTCCAATTGTTATCAAAAGTATATTATCAATTCTTTTGATATTGATTATGGTTTTTCCGACTTTCGTTGGTGTTTGAATGCTTGCTTCCGCGAAGATAAGTTTTACCTTTTCGGGAAGTTCAAGTTTGTTCTCTACTTTCTTTGTATCTGGTATTGGAAGCGAACAGCCAGGGATTAAGAGGCTCTCTAAACCTTCTGCGTTAGCAGTTGGACAGTCGGAGCTTCCAGGACAAACTTCTTCGGTGCACTTGATGCAAGGATCTGAGAAATCTGTAAGCATTTTAACCCTCTCTAGTAGTGTTGGAATTTCTGATAATTGGTAATGATCAACAAATGGTGAGTTTGTTGCCTAGATATTCTATCCTATAGATATAGAGATGTAAAGATATATTGTGATAATAATAACAGAGAGGAGAGGAGCTAACAGGTTTTTATAGAAATAAAAGCCTAATTGGCCCTTAAGTCGCCTTTTAAGCTATGTTAGCTCCCTCTCTGTCTTTTTTGCTTTTCAAAGTCTAATTTGATGATTTTTCGATGTTAAACCAGACTAGCCGATTTAATTCTGAAAGTTCCTGATTCTTTCTCTGGGATGGTTTGTTTGTATAGGATAAGAGCGATATTGAATTTTGCTCCTTTTGAAATAACATTCCGAGAATTATCAGAAACTCTTTCAAAACCTTCTTCTAATGGAATCTTTATCCCGTGGATTAGAACATATTCTTCTCTCTCATTGTACAAGAGATTGGGATTCGGATTACAAGCCCTCATCGTTTTGTCTGGAAGGATTAAAATATCTGGACCGTGACCACCCACTTGTGTAAAATGAGCACAATCCCCGTACTCTCTTGCTACTACCAAATTCAGTACTAATTCTTGACCAACTTTGTAACACATAATATATAATCCACCTTTTTAGAGTAATGTTTAGACTTTTAAGAGCAATAAGACAGCCCATATTATATCCTATAGAATGTGTCTTGTGAAGGTATATATAAAAAAAGACCCCCTTACGGAGGTCTTTCAATTACAATATGTAATATCTACTATGCTTTAGAGTAGGATATCTTAACACTTGCACCCATTGTAGGAGCAAGATGCATCTTTTGTAGAATCTGATCAACTGGTTTTCCCAATACTTCCTCAATAGAGGTAATACCAGCATGTACATTCTCTACTAACTTAGCATCGTCCATATCAAGTTTGCCTACATTCATATGTATAACTCCAGAGTCATCACATGCAAATGTCTGCTTACCTTTTTTGTATTCTGCAACAGCTTTAGCAATATCATCAGTAACTGTGCCATTCTTAGGACTTGGCATTAATCCCTTAGGACCTAATTCTTTACCAAGTACTGCAAGCTTAGGCATAACTGCAGGAGTAGCAATAGCTACGTCAAATTCAATCTTTCCAGCTTTAATATCTTTCATCAACTGCTCCATACCTACTAAATCTGCACCAGCATCCTTAGCAATAGTATCTTTGTCAGGAGTAGCAAATACTGCAACTCTAACAACCTTGTTACCACTAGCATTAGGAAGAGAAACAGCACCCTTGATTGACTTAGGATCTCTGTCCTTAGGTAACTTAACATCAACATGCATTTCTAATGTACCTACAAAGTTAGAGTAGGAGAGGGTCTTAACTTTCTTAACACCTTCTGCAACAGAATATGTCAATTCTCTATCTAATCCCTTTGTTGTCTTAATATATTTTTTTCCTCTTTTCATATATGTATATCTTTAGTAATTAAAGTTCTACGTCTACACCCATCTGTTTTGCAGTACCAGCAATTATTCTTGCGGCTTGCTCTGGGTCTGATGTATTTAAATCTGGCATTTTTACTTCAACAATTTTCATTATTTGAGCTTTGGAAAGCTTACCAACCTTGTCCAAGTTTGGTTTAGCAGATCCGGCACTAATGTGTAATTCTCTTCTAATCAATTCTGAGGTAGGAGGAGTCTTTAACTCAAATCCAAATGTTCTATCCTCATAGATTGTTAAGATTACTGGTGTTAATATGCCATCATTCTCCCTAGTTTTCTCATTGAACTGTGCGCAGAAATCCTGTGCATTGATACCGTAAGGAGCAAGAGTAGGACCTATTGGAGGTGCCATTGTTGCTTTACCTGCGGGTATAGTTATCTTAATTATTTTTTTTACTATTTTTGCCATATCAATATATATTTAACTAAAGTTTACTTACCTGTGTAAGATCTAATTCAACAGGTGCTTCTCTACCAAGGAAAGAAATGAGGACTGTGATCTTTCCTTTTGTAGTATCAATATCCTGTACACTTCCGATGAAGTCTGCAAATGCACCTTCGGTAATCTTAACAGCTTCACCAACACTGAATGATGTTTGGAATGAAGGAGTCTCGACTTCCATGAATTTGGTAATTGCTCTTACTTCTGACTCTGGGAGTGGTTTAGGATATTTTTCTGTTTTAACAAAACCTCTTACACCTTCTGTATTCTTTACTAAATCCCATGTTCTTGTATCTAATTCCATCTTTACTAATACATATCCAGGGAATATCTTTTCTTCTTTAACTTCTTGTTTACCTTTTTTAACAAAGATTTTCTTTTGAGTAGGGACTAGGATATCAACAATTCTATCTTCCATTCCAGTAGCTTCAATTCTCTGCTTTAATTCCTTTTGAATACTATTCTCATATCCAGTTCTGATATTTAAAACATACCATTTTGCATTTGGATTCTCCTTCTTTACTACTTCTTTAGGAGCTTTTACTGCTTTTTCTTTCACTTCTTTTTTTACTTCTACTTCTTTTGTCATGTGTTATTTAGTTAAACATTAAGAAACCAGTCTCTAATTTTGTAGAGTCCTAGGTCTAAACCAAGAATTAACAGGGTGATTATACCACATATAACTAGGGTATATATGGTTAATATTCCTACCTGTTTCCACGTAGGCCACTTGGTTTTCTTTAATTCAATTATTATATTTTTAAATATGTTGTTTTTCATTTTTGTATTTCTGGCAGGCCCACCCTGATTCGAACAGGGAATAACGGTTTTGGAGACCGCTGTTTGAACCAATTGAAACTATGGGCCCGTAATTAATTCAAAGAGCGATTATTTGATTTTGGTCTCCTTATGTACTGTATGTTTCTGACATACCTGACAGTACTTCTTCATTTCCATCTTTTCCTTTATATTCTTTGTTTTGTAATCTGTGTAGTTCTTGCTATCACATTCTGTACATTTCAAAGCGAAGAGATCTCTTTTAACTTTTGCCATATTCTTCAGGGATTCAATTTAAAAATGTATATATTGGGAAATATACGCGTATTATATGGGAAAATGGTTAGGAGGTCAAATGGTTTGTGATATAATTGGGTTCGTTCTTTTACAAGATATTTCTGAGTACAGAGTACTTAAAACAAACTATTCTTTCTGGGAGGGAAGATGAAAAAAATTTTAGAAAAGTTGCAAGAGATTTTTTGCACAGGATTGTTTTTTATTGTGTTCCCATTTTTTGTTTTTGTGTGTTCGCTGGGAGGCAAGAAAAATTATCCTAAAGAGGTGCGAAATGGATGAAATCATCCAAATCACGGTAACAATGTTATTGATTTTCTTAATCATCATCTTTTCTGTGGGAGGATTCGCAAAATGAGAAAGGTTTTTGTTATTTTTTGTGGAATTTGTATTGCTGCATTGGTGCTTCTTCTTTTATCATTTGCTTTTAAAATCTGGCCAGGTATGTAATTGTTTAAGTACTTTGTACCTCCGAAGGGGCGTAATAAAATATGCCCCTTTGGTTGTACTTAAATCAATGTATTCAGAAATATCTTGTAAGTGGAGCTGAATCTGAGAGTCGAACTCAGGACCTCATTCTTACCAAGAATGTGCTCTAACCATCTGAGCTAATTCAGCATTGGCGAAAATTATACTACATTAATCCTCATCTTTCATCTTAGTAGTTTTTACTAAGAAGAATATCCAAAGCGGTAATGTCATTATTAATATTCCAATGGCTGTCCCAGGCGCATCATACAATGTCACATCATTTACTCTGTAGAGTAGGTGAGTAGCTAGTTGATATATTGCAGTAGGGATAATTATAACTCCAACAATACTGTAAAGAATCAATGATACAAAGGTATATATCTTCTTTAACCATGGAGTTTTAGACTTCTTTTCTAATCTACTTAATGCAAATTGGTGTAAACCAAATATCATTAACATTGAAACAAAGAATGTAGCCCCAGTTATGATCTCTTGTTTTCTAGTATCTTCATTAAAGCAGACTTTCTGGTCATTGACTGTAATGGCATTTCCTTCGTAGCAATCTGGAGCGATAGGTTCCATATCAGGATCTTTTAATGTACTTTCTGCCCCTGTTATTGCTGGAAGATCATAGGAGAATGATATTCCAAATGCATATGATGCGCCTGCTTTAAGAAGCATTGTGCCACCTATGACAGATACTGCGAGAGATATGAAGGAGATTACATAGAGATATATCTTGAAGAGCATCTTCACAGTTATATTGAGTGGCTTGGTATTTTTCGAATCCTTGTTCTTAATCAACTGAGTAACTAGATATATTACTCCTCCAACTACTAATACAGCTGCAGTAGCAAAGAGAATCATAATGATAATAGGGAAGATAGAATCCATAGGTATAGCTTGGCTAAATTTATATCCTTTGTTTATTCTAGAACATAAAAGGATATATATCCATATGCAGAGGACAGGATTTGAACCTGTGTAGTCCGAAGACGTTGGATTTACAGTCCAATGCGATTGACCGCTCCGCCACCTCTGCGTAATGGAGCCCAAGGAGAGATTCGGACTCTCGACCTACTGTTTACAAAACAGTTGCTCTGACCAACTGAGCTACTTAGGCTTAACGACAGTAAGTATATTATACTTGAAAAATATATACAACTGTATATATGAGGGTAGGAGAGACTTTAAATGGAGAAACAAAAATAAAAGAGTCGTCAAAGACTTAGAGAATGCTCCAGCAGGGTAAGGCCATAGAGCCCTGTAATACAAGTGGGTTTCCTCAACTCGGCTCCGCAGAGCTAAGTGATGTGTGGAATCCCGTTTTATGGATATAGAGCTATGATTCCTCTATTACATCCCACTAGAGCATCTACATTTTATGACTGAAATATATAGTATGCAAATAAGAACGAGCCTGTAAGGAAAATTCTATAAGAAACCTAATATTGATAATAGTTTCGTTATGGTTGAGCTCAAAAAATTGGAAGTCCAGACCGATAGTGGAGAGATAGGTAATATGAATATCAAAATGATGAATATAGAAAACTTTTCTAGCTTCTCCCAGTAATATCTGAGCTTCTTTGGAAGTAATGCTCTCACGATTTTGTGTCCATCTAAAGGTGGAATAGGGAGGAGGTTGGAAACAGCTAAAGAGATATTAATTGAGGCAAATACTATTAATATAACGGCAAATATGGAGCTAGAATCAGGTTTAAATATAAAGTTAATAAGTGCAGTTAATAATGCGAGCAAAATATTCGATACAGGACCAGCCAACGCAGTGAGTGCAGTATCAACCTCTCGTCTCTCAAAATTATATTCATTTATCGGTACTGGTTTACTCCACCCAAATCTAAATAAAATCATGCATAAGGCTCCAAGGGGGTCGATATGTTTAAGTGGATTCAATGTAAGTCTTCCTGCAGCTTTCGCAGTAGGATCTCCCAACTTGTAAGCTACCCAACCATGCGCATATTCATGTACTGTAGAAGCAATAAGGATAGTTGGGACTGCCAGTATAATCCAATAAATTGTCTCTGTACTTAAACCATCCATAATCTATTATATAATATATGTCACAAAATCTTTGACAATAAAACAGATTTTAGTTTATAATACCTCCGTTATGTCAAAAGAATGTTTTATTTGTTCAAAATCTACGATAGCAGGTCGAAGTATCCAACACAAGCACTCAGTGGGTTGGAGATACAAGGCACCACACACTGTTAGACAGTTTAAACCAAATCTTAGAAGTATAGACTTAGAAGTTGACGGAGTTGTAAAGAACGTCACCATCTGTATGAAATGCTACAAGAGATTGCAAAAAGGTGTAGAAGAAAAAGAAGCATAAATCCTCCTTTCAATTTAGGTAGAAATATATAAAAGAACACTCGTGTTCTTTTTTTTTACATGTTAGAATCAAGGATATCTAGTTGTATACTATCAGTCTATGAAAATTTTTGATTCAATCTGGGAGCTATTAACATATGATTTGGGAATTGATTTGGGTACTGCAAATACCTTGGTATATATGCGTAATCACGGCATCGTAGTCTCAGAACCTTCCGTTGTAGCAATAGACAAGCGAACTAAAACAGTACTTGCTGTGGGTAAGGAAGCTAGGCAAATGATTGGTAGGACCCCTGCAAACATTGCAGCAGTTAGACCACTCAAAGACGGAGTCATTTCTGACTTTGATACTACCCAAGCGATGATCCATCACTTCATACATAGAGCACACTCATATTTTGGGAATTCATTTAAGCTTCCAAGACCAAGAGTAATCGTTGGCGTTCCATCTTCCGTAACTGAAGTGGAAAGACAAGCCGTAATTGATGCTGTAAAGACCGCGGGAGCGAGAGAAGTATTCATAGTTGAAGAATCAATGGCAGCTGCAATTGGAGCAGGGCTACCAGTTGAAGATGCTTCTGGAAGCATGATTGTAGATGTAGGAGGTGGTACTTCGGACATTGCAGTATTCTCACTTGGAGATATTGTTGTAGACAATACTTTGCGAATTGCAGGAGACGAAATGGATCAGGATATCGTTAACTATGTAAGAGAAAAGTACAATGTACTCATAGGCGAGCGAAGCGCTGAAGATGTAAAAATTGCCATAGGTTCTGCAATGCCATTGAAGAAAGAAGTAAAGATGTCTGTACAGGGTAGAGACCTTTTAACAGGACTTCCAAAGACAGTTGAATTAAGTAGTGTAGAGGTTAGAGAAGCCATAATGACCTCGATATATCAGATTACTGAAGCAGTCAAAGATGCAATTGAAGATACTCCACCTGAACTTTTGAAAGACTTGTTAACTTCAGGATTACACTTAACTGGTGGTGGGGCATTGATAAAAGGATTGGATACATTCTGGGCAGAAGAGTTAAATCTTCCAGTGAAAATAGTAGATGATCCACTTTCAGCAGTAGCAAGAGGAACCGCATTGATGTTAGACCACATTGAGCTACTTGAAAGAGTACAGCGATCTTGGAACGAGTTAGTTTAATAATACTTGAATGAAAAATAATACTACCAAAGTCGAAAACAACAACATTGTAGTATATATCTCTTTGCTTTTGGCGATTGCATTACTCCTTCTCGACGGATTAAGTGGAATGAAAGGTGTTAGAAATGCTTTGTCTTTTGTTTTTGAGCCTACATCTTTTCAAGCCAATGTCGCAGGTTCTAAGGTAAAAGAATATTTTCAAACATTTGTTAATCTAGGAAACTTTAGAAAAGAGTTTAATGATTTAAAAGTAAAATCATATGAGAATGAGACTCAATACTCCAACTATTTAATTCTAAAAAATGAAAATGAAGCACTTAAAAAGCAGATAGCATTGGGAAATAAAGAGGCGAAGTATGTACTTGCGAATACTTTAAGAGATGATACTGTAGATACAATGGCCATAGATCAAGGGAGTGAATCTGGGCTGCAGCAAGGCGATGTCGTTACATTAGGAAATGTATTTGTTGGAATAATCTCAAACGTAGATTTGAAAGGAAGCACTGTAAGGCTGCCATCGGATACTAATTCCCATTTAGAAGTCGTGGTACTTAAACCAGGACGAGAGGAAAATACAAAGACCAATATATTGAGTAGTGGGGTAGTTAGTGGCTCTGCAGAGGGTATTAAGATTGAAAATATTGGTATGAACTCTGAAGTAGCAGATGGTGATGTGGTATATATAAATGATTCTAAGGTCGGAGGATTCTTTGCTTTGGGATATATCGTTGCGCTCTCGAGTAATCCTGCGAGTACATACAAAACTGCATTTGTCTCTCCAATACTAGACTATGATAACCTAATGCAGATATTCGTGCGTGTTGAATAATTTGTAAAATATATATAATGCCAATACTGTATACGCTTTTAATAGGTATTTCCACAATCTTTTTAGAAGGCTTTTTAGTAGCGTTGGGCAATCTTAGATTTTGCTTTCTTTTAAATCTTGCTTTGTTTAACAAGATTAATTGGAAATATCTTTTAATTTTAGTAGTTTTAGGCTCTGTTGTACTCGATGTGATATATCACTATGTTTTAGGTACCAACCTATTAATTACTGGAATATCACTCTTACTAATGCTTGGTATCTCTATGTTGGTGCCGTTAGAATACAACCTGCCAGGATACAGTGTGAGGTTTTTCTGCATATTTGTATACTACCTTTTGCTAGCTTTTGTCCCCGAACTAATATCTACTGGTAATTGGACAAGCATAACTGGGTTGATGATAGGTGGAATGGTACTTAAGGCATTGGCGTCAATTGCTTTCTGCGTAGTGTTCGATATGATATGGAGCAGGTTAAGAAAGCGTGATGAAGGTATGAAATTAAGATCATTGTAAGCGAAATGGATTTAAAATTTTCAAAAAGCATACAATCAAACAACAAGAAAAAAGCCAAAGGAATCAATGGTATAAAGGATGTTAACCTTAGGGAAAGTGTTAAAAAGCTTTGGAAATCAACTCCAGGGTACTCTGAGGGTTCTCCATGGAATTATCTGATAGTCTTCCTGATGTTTTTTGTCTTGTTTGGTATCTTGTTTCTTCAGCTTAGTTCACTCCAGATCGTAAAAGGGGAGGAGATGTTAGCTAAATCCGAGAACAACCAGATTAGAAAGGAGAGTATTCCTGCGTATCGTGGGGTAATGTTTGACCGCAACGGCGTTAAGCTTGTTGAGAATGTAGCCTCTGTAGGGTTGTATGTGATGATTGATAAATACTTGGTGGATGGTGAGGTAGATAACTCAAAGCTACAGAGTACGTGTGATACCCTTGGGGGTATACTGGGCGATAGGTGGAAGAAGGTCTCAGACAACAAGGAGGTTGAATATGGTTCAATAATAGAGAGGGTGCTAAAGATACATGCCGAAAGCCCATACTTCACCGATATCCTCATTGCTTCAGATCTAAATAATGAGGAGATGATTCAAATAAAGGCTGCCACTGAGAATTTACCAGGTATATATATAGATGATGGTAGTAAACGTTCATATCCATATAAGAATATTCTTTCTTCAATCCTTGGATATACAGGAAATGTTTCAGCGGAAGATTTAAAAAGTATCAGTTACCTTAATTCTACCGACGTAGTTGGTCGTACGGGGCTTGAACGAGAATATGATGAGCAACTCGCGGGTGAAGATGGTCAAATGGTTTGGGAGGTTGACTCATTGGGTAAAAAGATATCTCAGGAGGGTTTAACAATTAAAACTCCAATCTCGGGAAAGAACCTGTATCTTACATTAGATATGGCAGTACAGAATAAGCTGTATGAAGCATTGCAGACAGGAGTAAGCAATTCTAAGGCTACAGGAGGAGCAGGAATCATCCAAGATGTTAACACTGGTGAAATCATAGCCATGGTTACATATCCTACATATGACAACAATCTTTTCATTGGTGGAATTTCAGTCTCCGACTATTCAAAACTTCTAAATGACAAAGCCAATCCATTGATGAATAGGGCAATTGCGGCTCAAGTTCCAGCAGGTTCTACATTTAAAACAATGGTAGCTACCGCAGCCTTGGATGCAGGCGCCATTACCAAATATACTCAATATACCAGTACTTCAAATTACACCTTCTCCAATGGTGCGCCATTTCAGGAATACCACAACCATGCATATGGTACGGTGAATGTAGTTGGTGCACTTACTGTATCATCAAATATATTCTTCTGTGAGACCATTAGGCATTGGGATATGAATATGTTAGTACCATATCTGGAAAAATTTGGAATTGGAAAGACTACTGGAATTGATATCCCAGGTGAGATGGCAGGTAGAATCCCATCTCCAGCCAACAAACTAATGTTAGCTAATTCTACAAGTCCATGGTTAGATCCCATCTGGTATCCAGAAGGAGATTCTTGTAACTCTGTAATTGGTCAGGGAATTGGTTTGGTTACACCAATTCAGATGACTAACTGGATGGGTGCCATAGCTAATGAAGGCACACTTTACAAACCACATTTAGCTAAATATTTTGTTGATGAGGATGGTAACAAAGTAGAGGTTCCAGTAGAAATATTACAAAAGAACATAGCCAAGGCAGACGCTTTCAATATCGCTAAAGAGGGTATGTGGTCTGCAGTTAATGGTGACAGGGCATCCATATCTTCACTCGCTAACTTAGGAACAGTTGTTGCAGCAAAAACGGGTACTGCAGAGTTCGGAGCTTTAGACAAAAAGGGAAACTACGAGCATACACACGCATGGGTAGGTGGTTTCTTCCCATATGACACGCCTAAATATTCCTTTAGCATATTCCTTGAAGATGGTGGTGAGAGTCTCAATTCCGTCAAAATTATGAAGGAAATGATAGCTTGGATGGTCCAAAACGGTAAGATTTAACCAATATTTCATTTCTCTCTGTCATACTCTACATATGTCATATATATGTATGGGTGATTCTAAATATCCTTGTCTTTTGAAAGAGATACATAATCCTCCTAAACAATTGCATTGTAATGGGAATATGGATTTGCTGACGAAGAGGTGCTTAACCATTGTAGGTACTAGGAAGGCTACAAGATATGGAAAGGAGGTATTAGACATGCTTCTTCAGCCATACCTCATTGGATTAGATATATGTATTGTAAGTGGGCTAGCGGAAGGGATAGATGCAATGGTGCATAGACGATGCTTAGAACTTGGAATACCTACAATTGCAGTCATAGCCGGAGGGATAGAGAATATATATCCTCTTAGTAATGCAAAGCTTTACAAAGATATATCAGAGAAAGGTTTGGTTGTAGCAGAATACGAGGGCAAAGTGGAGATGCATAAAGGTATGTTCCCAATGCGCAATCGTATACTTGCGGGGCTTTCAGAGATTACAGTAGTCATAGAGGCGGATATACAGAGCGGCTCATTAGTTACAGCTAATTTAGCTTTGGAATTTAACCGAGATGTGTATGTAATTCCAGGTGATATATTTAAATCTACATCACGTGGATGTCACTCACTGATTAAACAAGGGGCGGGAATAATTGTAAGTGAAGAGGATTTTAAAGAGGTTTTGGGCATAGTGGAAGGTCAATTAAAAATGAATATGGGAAAGGGTTCTTGCGTTGGGTGATGAACAAGTGTGATCAAGATATATTGAAGAAGAAAATAGTGCAAGGTTTGTATACATGTTTGACAATACTAATTAATTTAATGTATTTTAAGAGGCAAGCATATGGAAAAGAAAAAGAAATCATACAAAAACCTTTTAATTGTTGAGTCTCCTGCAAAAGCGAAGACCATTAACAAGTATTTAGGTACAGATTACAAAGTAATGGCTACTGTTGGCCATATTATCGACCTCCCAAAGAGTAAACTGGGAGTTGATATTGAGCATAACTATGAACCTTTGTTTGAAACAATATATGGAAAGGGAAAGATAATCACAGATTTGAAACGAGCAGTTCCAAAAGATGGAAATGTCTTCTTAGCAATGGACCCTGACCGTGAGGGAGAAGCCATAGCATGGCATGTAAACAGTGTATTAAAGACTAAGAATGCCAAGAGAGTAATGTTCAATGAAATCACTAAAGATGCAATCCTAGAGGCAGTTAAACATCCTTTGGAGATTGATGAAAACCTTGTAGAAGCACAAAAAGCTAGAAGAATACTAGATAGATTGGTAGGATACAAGCTTTCAGAATTACTTTGGAAGAAGATATGGTATGGTCTCTCTGCAGGTAGAGTACAGTCTGTGGCATTGAGACTAGTTGTTGAAAGGGAAGAAGAGAGAGAAGCTTTTAAGGCTGAGGAATATTGGGATTTTGGAGTAGAAGTTAAGGATGAAAGTGGGAATACATTAAATGCAAAGTTAGCTCAAAAAGATGGAAAGAGATATATCCCTACAAACAAAGATGAGGTAGAGGGAATTGAAAAGACATTAGGATCTTCTGATTACATTGTTAAAGATGTGGTTGTTAAGAAGGTTAAGAAGCATCCATATCCTCCATTTACTACCTCTACACTTCAACAGGCTGCAAACAATGTTTTGGGATATTCATCTAAGCGAACCATGGCTATTGCACAAATCTTGTATCAAGCGGGTTACATTACATATATGAGAACTGATTCATTTAACTTGAGTGCAAAGGCTGTTGATTCAATTAGAGAATTGATTAACAACAGATATGGTAAAGAATATTTACCTGCTACACCAAACTACTACAAAACCAGAAGCAAGGGTGCGCAAGAAGCACACGAAGCAATTAGACCTTCAGATATTAACGTGACGAGAGAGAAGATTGAGGCTCAGTTTGGTAGTGCAGAGGCAAAACTTTACGATTTGATATGGAAGCGAGCAGTTTCCTGTCAGATGACAGACAAACAGGCAGAGGTTTTAACTGTTTCCATTGTTAACAAGGATGTGAAGAAACCTGAATATGTATTTACCTTGGGTGGTGAGATGACTTTGTTTGATGGTTTTAGAAAGGTTTTAGGTACTGGTAAAGTGGAAGATGATCTACAGGAGATTTCTAAGATTGAGAAGGGAGATTCTTTGCAATGGAAGAAGTTTGTTAAGGAACAGAAATATACTCAACCTCCTGCTAGATATACTGATGCATCATTGGTTAAGAAACTTGAAGCATTGGAAATTGGTAGGCCTTCTACATATGCAACCATTATCTCTACCATTGAAGCGAGAGGATATATCACTAAGGAAGCTAAGGCTTTGATTCCTACTGATGTGGGTAGAATTGTTACTAATTTCCTCAGAGATAACTTTAAGAGGTTGGTTGATTACAAATATACTGCTAAGGTTGAGGCTGAGTTGGATGGTATTGCGGCTGGCAAGATGAAGTATGCTCCAGTTATGGATGAGCAATACAAGCCTTTGGTTGAAGAGATTGCTAAAGCTGAGAAGGATGTTAACAAGGAAGATGTAGTCATACTTGGTAAGGCTGAGGACAAGTGTCCTGAGTGTGGTGGGGAGATGATCATTAGAATAGGTAGGTATGGTAAATTCCTTAGTTGTGCTAAATTCCCTGAGTGTAAGGGTATGAAGGATTTGTCTGGTAATGAGGAGAGTTTGGATTTTAACAAATATCTTAGACCTGAGAAGTGTCCTAAGTGTGGTGGGGAATTGGTGCTTAAGAATAGTAAATATGGTAAGTTCTGGGCTTGTAAGGACTATCCTAAGTGTAAGGGTACTGTTCCTCTTCTTTTGCAAGAGAAATGTCCTGAGTGTGGTCATCCTTTGGTTGAGAGAAGGAGTAAGTGGGGTAGAACATTTACTGGATGTAGTAACTATCCTGAATGTAAGTACATAAAGAAGACATTTAAGGCTAAGAAGAAAAAGAAGAGTTCAGAGTAATTTCATATATATCTTCTAAGATATATACATGCTTCCAAGAGAAAAATATTTAGAAAGGGGTATAGATAGCCTAAGTGATATGGAATTAATAGCCATTATTATTGGTTCTGGTATTAAGGGGCATGATTTCATGTCTGTTTCTAGATCTGTGGTATATCGTATTCGTAAATCTATCAAAAAGAACGGTAATGTTGATGTGAATGATATTGTAGATATCCTTGGTATTGGTTTAGCTACGGCTATGAAGATTCTTTCGGGTATTGAACTTGGTAGGAGGTTGTATGATCTTGGGAGTAAGGAGAAGGTATGCGTACATAATTCTCAAGAGGCTTACTATTTACTTAGGGATATGCAAAAGAAGAAGCAGGAATATATTGTTGGTATATTTCTTAATTCTAGATTTGAGTTATTAGAACAACGTACTTTAGCTATTGGTACTGTGGATGGGGCTGGGTTACTTCCTAGGGATGTTATTATTCCTGCATTAGAACTTAATGCTAGTTCTGTTATACTGGCACATAACCATCCTTCGGGGGATCCTTTACCTAGTGATGAGGATTTTGCTGTTACAGAGAGGGTAGGGAAAGCTTTAGATTTGGTAGGGATGAAATTGTTAGACCATATGGTTATAGGGAGGGAGAGTTGGAAGAGTATATGCTAATTGATTTAATTGCCTTTTATACGTACAATTAAGCAAGGATTAAATTAATTCATAAATGATATGTCAATAGAAGAAGATGCAAAAACAAAGATCAGCCGTGATGAAGTGGAAAGTGCAATTCGAGAAAAAGGATATTTTACTTTGGCAAGTGGAACTCCTGTAGAAGTAAGAATATTGTCGGGGAAATCAACCATAACTCCAACTTTAAACGCAAATGGATTCCCAACAGAAACAGGAACAATAGAAAATAATTCTCATGAAGAAAAACGATCTTCTGTAGTATTAAAACAAGATACTATGATAGGGAGAATTACTTTTTATTCTGGTGTAAGTGATATTCTTGGTATGAGCACAACGAGCCCTTCTCTTATTAATTCTCAAAGAGAGTTGCAAGATTGGGAAGCAGGGCTAGCAAAAGAATATCAAGTATCAGATGAATATATAGATTCAGAACATGAAGAACAATATACCGGTGATGTTGATCTCACATTGTTTGCTCATGCTAACCCTGAGGTAGGGAAACCTTTATTAGAAAAACAGCGAGTATTAACTGAAGAAAGAAATCGTCTTCAGAAAGAGGCAGATGTCGCATTCTTACAAAGTATCGGGGAGACTGTAGGCGAAGATTTCGTAAAAGCCGATATCTATGTGAATGTGGATCAAGAATAAAAGGGAAAGAGATATTGAAACATTTATTTGTAAGGTCTAACCTTGCATTCTCCTCATTCTCTTTGTATAATCCCTATGTTATTTAATCTCATATATCCCTGTAATTTTCCTGGATGATAAATATCACCCAACAGAGATATTAATAAAAGGAAACATATAAAAATGGAAAACAAAAAACAAACAGTCGTAGAAACACAGACTTTAAACAAAGTTTCAAATGTAAAAACCCCAGAGATACTTGATTTACTTAAAGCAGGCTGTCATTTTGGACACAAGAAAAGTGCTTGGAATCCAAGAATGAAACAGTACATATATGAAGAGAGAAATGGTATTCATATCATAGACTTAGTAAAAACACAGGAACTCATAACTGCAACAATAAAAGCATTAAGCGAATTAACTGAAAAAGGAAACGTCTTAATCGTAGGAACCAAAGGACAAGCAGCATCAATTGTTGAAAAAGTAGCTACCGATAACGGAGCCTTCTATGTAAACAAAAGATGGCCAGGTGGACTATTCACAAACTTCGAAACAATTAGAAAGAGTGTACAAGGATTAGTAAAGATGGAAGAAAGCCTCGCAAGAGGAGGAGAAGATCTTGTTAAAAAGGAAAGACTCTTCATGCAAAGAGAATCAGAGAAGATGGATAGAATATACAAAGGTATTAAGTTCATGGACAAATTACCAGTAGCAGTAATCGTTGTAGACAGCAAAGTTGAAAAACTAGCTATAAAAGAAGCAAAGATTGCACATATTCCAATCATCGCATTAATAGATACCAACTGTAATCCAGATCTAGTAGATTACCCAATCCCAGCAAATGATGACTCTCTAAAGAGCATCTCATTGTTAATGGGAGTATTAGGTGAAGTATTAGGTGAGTCTAAGAAATCACAAGGAATCATTGCATTGAGAAATAGCCAAAAAGCAACTCTCGAAATGTTAGCAAAACAATATGCTGAATCTAAGGAAAGAGAAGCAAAAATGGCAGAAGAAGACAGAGAAAGAATGAAAGCATTGAGAGAAGGAAAGATTGCTGAAACTAAAGGAACTGTTGTAAGAGTTGTTAAGAAGGATATCAGTGGTGAAATCGCAGCAGCAGAAGCAGCAAAGAAAGTTGTTGATTCTAAGAGCATTGAAGATCTCGGACTCTCAGCAAGAGTAGTCAAGTCTTTAGCAGACAATGGAATCAAGAGTGTAAGTGATCTCTCAGGTAAAACCAAAGAAGAACTAATGGAAATCAAAGGTGTAGGAGAGAAAGCAGCAGTCGATATATTGAAATCACTTAAATAACTTTTTAACAAATACTGCAATGGGAATATCTATAGATGATATTAAAACATTAAGAGCTAAAACATCAGCTGGAATGGGACTTTGTAAAGAAGCCTTAGTAGCTTCTGATGGTGATATGGCTAAGGCAATTGCATACATCAATGAAAGAAGTGACGTAATTGGAAGACTTCATAACCTTACAGGTGCAAAGATTGGACTATGTAAAATAGCCTTTGAAGAAGCAGGAAAAGATTTTGAAGTAGCAGTAGCTTTGATTAGTGAAAGAGGTTGGAACGAACCAACAGCAGATGAGACCATTGAAAAGGGTGAGGGAGTTGTTGAAACTTACCTACACGGAATGGATCACAAATTAGCTGCTATTGTAGAGGTAAAATGTAAAACAGATTTCGTTGCAACCAATGATGACTTCAGAGCATTTGCGCATGAAGTAGCATTACAGGTAGCTGCAATGAAGCCTCTGTATGTTTCTAAGGACAGTGTAAATGCAGAAGATGTCGAAAGAATGAAAGTTATCTTTACAAAAGAAGCTGAGAGCGAAGGCAAACCAGCAAATATAATGGAGAAGATAATTGAAGGAAAGTTCTCTAAATACTACGCAGAGAAATGTTTACTAGAGCAGAAGTGGTTTAAGGATGAATCCAAGACAATGAATAATCTTTTAGATGAGATTACTCAAAAAATGGGTGAGCCTATACAGATTACTAGAATACTTTTCTGGGAATTTGGAACCAAGTAATTCATTTGATTTTGTATGAAGGAGGGGGAGTTAAAAACTCCCCCTTTTTGTTGTACAATATGGTGATAATATTAGGTATGTTAACAAAATGGATATAGATATATTTAAAGCAGATATTCAAAAGTGTATAGATCACGTACATGACGATTTAACACAGATTAGAACCGGAAGAGCAACCCCAGAACTAGTAGAAGAAGTAATGGTAAATGCATACGAGACAATGTCTCCAATCAAAAACTATGCATCGATTTCTGCACTTGACGCAAAAACACTCTCCATCCAACCATGGGACAAAAGTATATTGGAAAATATCTCAAAGGCTATAAATATTGCTAACATGGGACTTTCTCCAATGATTGAAGGTGACAGAGTCATAGTTAAGATTCCTGATCTTACTGAAGAGAGAAGAAAAGAATATGTAAAGATAATGAAGGATAGGATTGAGGATGGAAGAATAGCAGTAAGACAAGTAAGGCAGAAATATATGCAAGAGATAGATGAACTTCAGAAGAATGGCCTTTCAGAGGATGAAGCGGACAGAACTAGAGAAGAGGTAGAGAAGGTAACTAAGGAAACCAATCAAAAGATTGAAGAAATTAGAGAAGAAAAAGAAAAAGAATTGTTAACTATATAATTTAGTCTAGACTCACATGCTGTCCATTCTAGTAAATATACTCTTGTTCATATTAGTTATCGGTATCCTTACATTCGTACATGAATTAGGACATTTTCTTGCAGCCAAGCTAATTAAAGCTACAGTATTTGAATTCTCATTAGGATTTGGGCCTAAATTACTTTCTAAAAAATTCAAAGGCACAGAATACAACATCCGACTTTTACCTCTCGGAGGTTTTGTAAAAATATTGGGTGATGGAGATCCTGAGAAAAAGGAAGTTAAAGAAAAATTAAAAGAAGACGATGGAAATCTACACAACAAATCAAGATTAGCGCAGATATTCGTTATGCTTGCAGGCGTAACTATGAATATTCTTTTTGCTATTACGATGTACTTCATAATTCTTGGAAGTAGCGGGTGGAAGATGACATTGGATTGGTCATTTGAAGATTTCAAACCTGTAGGAGCAAATATTACTAAAGAAGTTGCAGAAGATGTTAAATACTCTGAGGTAATTAAAGATGGTGGGGCATACACAGCTCAGATTCCCAATGAGGGAACTATTAAAAGCATCGCTGGACAAACCATTACTCTTTCAAATCAGGTAGGCGAGGTATTGAAAGCACATAAAAATGAAGTGGTTGATATCAATATTTGTAATGAAGTGTGCAAAACATATTCCGTACAAGTATCGGACAAGGGAACAATTGGTATTGCGCTTCCAAAGAACTACTTTGTAATCATTTCGTATGAAGATACTAAATTAACTGCAGGGTTTGCACACTTAATAAATACAGTTAGGTTAATAGGTATCAAATTTGGAACTATGTTTGGTGAAGCTAAAACAACAGGAGATTATTCTGAAATTTCCAACTCCGTATCTGGTCCTGTGGGGATATATTTCTTAATTGATTATTTTAAAAATCTCGGGTTAGTTACTTTCTTAAGTGTAATGGGAGACTTATCTTTGTCTTTAGCTGTAATGAATCTTCTTCCTATACCTGCGTTAGATGGTGGTAGGGTAGTGATCTTGTTGATTGAGAGCATTTTAAGGAAGAATTTAAATGAAAAGATTAAGACACTTATAATAAATGGGAGTTTCATTTTCCTTATGATTCTTGTTATATTTATTATGATAAAGGATGTCCTAAATATTCAAAATATTAAGGATATGTTTAGATAACTGCTGTATTAATGAAATTAAGACTGTCCAAGAAAAAATCAATAATAATAACTTCCATATTTTTTGCCATATTAGCTGGTACGGGAGGATATTTACTTTGGAGAGTCAATCAGCAAAAAACACTAAGTGAGACTTTTACGGAGGCAGGTTGTGTATATAATAAAGTAGCCGGATCTGATAGAAGTACAGGATGTAGATCTGCAACGGCGACAGGTATGTCATGTAACTGTGGAGAAGGTGAGAGAGGTTATGATGTTGGGGGAATTCTTTGGTGTGCACAATATACATCTACTTGTACTTCTGACTGTGGTGATAACACTTGCTCAAGCGATGAAACAGTCACGAGTTGCCCCAAAGATTGCGCAAAATGTGGTGACAAGATATGTAGTAGTACAGAATCTCTCACGTCTTGCCCAGGTGATTGTGCAAAGTGTGGTGACAAGGTATGTACTTCTCCCACTGAAACTCTAGCTAATTGTCCAGGAGATTGTGGAAAGTGTGGAGATAACGTATGTAGTAGTAATGAAAATTCTACATCTTGTGCTTCGGATTGCTCATGTAAAGCTATGACATGGGGAAACAAACCAAGCGGATCTTACAAACCGGAAGTCAAAACTCTCTCGCCAGTAACCATAACTAATCCCAATAGCACAAGCACTGCAACTACAGGAATAGCTATAAAATTAAATGGAACTGCTCTTACCCAATGTGGTGGTACAGTTGGAGCTAGTTGCTTCTCAGTATCTACCAATTCTGCTAAACAACAACTTGTTACTTTGACACTCTTTGGAGGTCAATCAATAATTGCAGAAGGAACATATGCTCTCTCGGTAACATTACCAGGTGCTAGTGATGCCTGTGTTGAAACAACTTCGTTTACTGTAGCTGCAGATGCAGTAGTTGTAAATGAAGAAGTCCCTGATACAGGGCTTCTTGATGGCGTTATGAGTAAAATCTACCTTGGTACAGGCTTCGTATTTTTAGGAATAGTAACAACACAGTTCTCCAAGTTTGGATATATATTTAATATCATTGGTGAGAGAAATAGAGTAGTATTAGAAGAGAAGAAAAGGAAGAGGGAAGAGGACAAGCGAAATAGGTTTGAAAGAAGATTTAAATAATGGCTGTAAGAATACATTTAACCAAAAGAGGAAAGATTATAATCCTGGCATCATTGATGCTCATATTAGCTGGTACTGGTGGATACCTGCTTTGGAGAGTGAATCAAGATGATACAGTTGCGCCAACAGATAGCGAAGCCTCAGGAGGTGCTGGAGCGTGTTGTAACGCAGCCGGGTGTGTAGCTGGATATACCTGTGATAATAGTAAACCATGTTCGTCTTGTGAGAACGCATATGCAAATGCTGCGGGTGCATCCTGTGGTACTTTAAACGGTGTAACGGTAAAATGCCGTAATGGTTTTACTTGCACAGATTCATCTGCTCACAAATGCTGTCCTACCAATCCTTTGGGGACTTGCGTGAAGGTTGTAGATCCTGAGGCTCCAATCGGGGGTACGTGTCCAGATAGTGTCAAAGCTTGTGAATGGCCAAACACAATAATGAGTAATACTTGTTCTTGTGAGAAGTGTAATGGTTCCAATGGATGTTCCGGTAACCCTCCTACATGTACACCGGGAGGATGTCCAGATGGAAAGGTGAGTTGTGGTGATTCTACCAACCATGATGGTGGTTCTGATTGTGTAAAACAATCTTCGGTATCTTGCGCTGTATATCATCCTGATTGTAATAACCCCTCAAATATATATAGATATTGTAAACCAGCTACCGCTACTAACGTCTGTGACTCTGGAGCATGGGTAACCAAGCCAACAGGTTCATATGCATATTGTGCCCCAATCAGCTATTCTGCTACAGCTACAGACACAGATGGAATAGATCAAACATCAATATCAGTTAAACTAAATAGTACAAGTAGATCAAGTGTAACTAAGAGCAATGTAGGAACTACAACTACCATCTCTGAGACACTCAGCAGTGCAACAAAATGCCTAACACCCGGCTCATACACCCTAGCTATGGATTGGAAGGATACTAAGGGTGCCACAGGCTCAAACTGTGCATTAAGCACAACCTTTACAGTACAACCCGAAGTATTGAATCCAGATTGGAGTCTAACCAAAGGAGTTGTTGAAAAATGTATAGACGAAAGAACTGCAAATCCGACATCCCAACTGACATATACCATTACAATTAAGAATACTGGAGCAGGCGAGGGGACCATAACCAAGATAGGAGATTCACTAGATTCAAAAGTATTACAAACATATATAAGTGGAATATCAAATAGCGGAGTATATGCCAATGGAGATATAACCTGGACGCTATCCACTACAGAAAAAGTCTTTGCAGCGAATCAATCCAAAGTATTCACATATGTAGTAACTGTACCTAAGGATAAATTTGGTGCATATGCCAACACAGTAACAGCATATCCAGCTACAGGAGAGAATATCATTGCAAATGCAAATATAGATGCAGACTGTGTCATAGAAGCTCCAGATACTGGGATGTTCGATTCGGTATGGGCAAAAGTATTATTAGGAATAGCATTCATAGCTATTGGTATGAACTACTCACATATCTCAAGATTCTCTAGAAAACTACACATTTCCATAAATGATGGGTATGCCGAGCAAAGAAAAAAGAATTTTGAAAAAAAGGTGGTAAAAAGATAAAAAGGTATGATATAATCACCGAGCATAGATATATATTAAATAAAAGGAGTTCAAATGTCAGTCATAGTACATTCCAACGAAAATATAGATAGTGCTCTTAAAAGACTTCATAGAGAAGTATTAAGAGAAAAGATTTTAGAAACTTACAGAGCTAAGGCTTTTAGAATCATCCCTGGAACACTCAAGATCGAGAAGAGAAGGGAATGGGCCAAAATGAAGAGAAGAAGAAGAGCTGCAGCTAGAAGAGCTAAATAAGCAGTTAAATTAACTCTTACAACATATGTCCATATCAGAAAATATCCGTAAAGATATGTTTACCGCTTCCAAAGAGGGAAGAGTTGATGAATCAAACATCCTTAAAATGGCTTTAGCCGCTATTAAGAATGTTGAAATTGATACGGGGAAGGAATTAGAAGACTCCGAGGTTGAAAAGATTTTAAGAAAGGAAGCTAGAAAGATCACAGATGCTATTGATCAATATACCAAGATGGGTAGAGAAGATCTTTTAGCAAAAGAAAAAGCACAATTAGAAATCCTAGATAAATATCTACCACAATTACTTACTGAAGATGAGGTCAGAATTGTTGTAAAAAACAAGATCGCAGAATTAGGAATCACAGAAATGCGAGATATGGGAAAGCTCATGGGTGCTGTAATGGCAGAGATAGGGTCCTTAACAGATGGGAACACTGTGAAGAACATAGTTTCAGAGCTATTGAAATAATGAATCTACAAATTTTCAACAAGGAAATTCTAGATATATCAATAGATGAATATTTACCAAAGATAGAAGGACAGTTTGTTGATCACAATATTCAAAATGTGAGCATTATATTTGTTACACCAACGTTCATTAGAGAATTAAATACCCAGTATAGAAATATAAATGATGTTACAGATGTGTTATCTTTTAACATTGATGCAACAGAACTTTTGGGCGAGATATATGTTTGCCCCGAATACATTAAATCTACACGTCCAGAAATAGCATTTAAAGAAGAAGTTTTAAGATTAATAATCCATGGAATATTGCATCTCATAGGGTATGATCATGAAGTTGAATTAACAGAGGAAAC
Source organism: uncultured Candidatus Saccharibacteria bacterium (assembly GCA_964610125.1). Classification (GTDB taxonomy): domain Bacteria; phylum Patescibacteriota; class Dojkabacteria; order SC72; family SC72; genus UBA12078. The sequence continues at coordinate 31,866 of CAZSUV010000002.1, forward strand.
TAAAAATACAGAAAAAATGTTTGTAAAACAGGAGCAGATATTAGAGAATGTACTATGAAATTAATAGTAGGTTTAGGTAACCCAGGTAAAGAGTATGTAAATACCCCACACAATGCGGGTTTTGTTTTCTTAGATGCACTCAGGGAGAAGTTCATGTATCAAAATACCTTGTATCCAACAGATTGGAAAACAGAAGATACATTTAAATCAGATATCGCATTCATAAAAAGTGGATCTAAGATAGTAGCTATTCTCCAAAAGCCTTCCACATTTATGAACCTCTCCGGAGAAGCCGTTGAGAAGCTCATTAAGAAGTTTGATATTGAACCCTCAAATGATTTAATTCTTGTGCATGATGATTTAGATATACAATTAGGAGAATTTAAAATTCAAAAAGGAAAATCTCCAATAGGGCATAATGGAGTATTAAGTGTTGAAGATCATCTTGGAATTAAAGACTTTAAACGAGTGAGGATAGGGATTGAGAATAGATCAAACAAGAATATCCCTGGTCTAGATTATGTTCTGATGAAATATTCCAAAGAGGAGCAGATTACTTTAGAAGAAACCGTCGAAGAAGCTATTAAAGGTATTCTCTCCGATATTATTCTGTAGTCATAATCTTCACAGTATCCCCGTAGTAGTTTGTAATCTCCTGCAATGTATGGGTTTTAAGATTGGTATCATATGGTAATACTGTTCCCACATTGTTATTCTCCAAAGCTATACCTACATTTAATACCGTATCCTTTTCATCCAATACAAAAAATATTGCACCCTGAGCTAATGCGATATCTTGATTGAGTGCCTTCAACATCTTTCTGTAATTATAATATTTGTAGAAAGCTTCTTGAGAATCATATTCTGCTGTGTAGCTATCAATGCTCTCATCCTTCATTAACATATCTTTAAGTACAGGAGAGATTGGGGAGTGGATATTGTAGTATGCCTGAGAAATTAATCTGAAAGAAGTCATACCACCGTACCCATATTTAAATCTATCTACTAATTTAGTTGACCCCGAATCTGCAGTCCATCTCCCACTTTCTAAAATTGTCTTAACCTGAGGCACCAAATTCTTTAAATCAATATCAAGAATGTTATCCTTCCCATCATTATCTATATCCCAATCATATCCATCAAACTGTCCATCAGTATCAATATCTACATTCACCTTGCCATTGATATCTCTCAATATACTTCTGTTGTATGTATTGAAATGTGCATAGGTTCCAAATCCGATTAGAAGTACTCCAGGTACTACGAAAAGTATATTTAAGATTGTATGAACTGTAGATTTCTTAATAAACCTATTTAGTAAATAGATCAGGAAAATTCCAACCATCAGTATCTCAATTGCAAAGGTTATGCCCATGAAATAACCACCGTAGAGATTAGGTTCAAATGCATATTTAAATAGGGTAAAGTTCTGGGTAGTGAATGGGTAGAGCAACATGATATCCTCTGCAAAGATATCCATGGCAAGGTGTAGCAGAGTAGCGATAAGGAAAGTATCAATTAAAACATTTACAAATTCTGGATTAAGAAATTTTTCAACAGGTTTACTAAACCATCGCTTAATAATCCAATATATTAATTTAAGAAGTAACCAAATTCCAAGGTAGAATATTGGTGTATGTGACATTACTGTGTGATGAATGAACGCAGGTAATCCAGCACCAATTAGTATGAGAATATCAATATCTGGAATTATCCCAAACAACAAAGCCGCAATACCAACCAGAACTTTCTCATTCTGTTTTAATTTAGCAATTCCTTTCTTTTGGATTAATTCATTACCAAGAAACGATATTGGGGCATGTGCTAGAAACATATTTCAAATTCAAAAATTTTAACTCCATTGATTATACATAT
>CAZSUV010000002.1:33840-215273 GCA_964610125.1 uncultured Candidatus Saccharibacteria bacterium
TAAACAAAATTTCGGGTGATATCAAACAGTTTGGTGAGGAGATTCTTTCTAAAAAGAAGGTTTCAGGGATAGATTCCAACTACTACGAACTGACTGCAGAGATATTAGGTAAGGCTCTTAACAAAAGAGTTTGGCTTTTGCTCTCTGATTTGGAATCTGCACAGGAGAAGATATTAAATGTTAAGATCAAAGAAAAATTTGATATTAAGAAATTCTTAGATTTGGGATATGAAAGAGTAGAAAGGGTTTGGAATGAAGGCGAAATTTCCATACTAGGTGATGTAGTCATTGTTTGGCCATACAGTATGAATAATGTAGTTAGAATTAGTCTGTATGGGGAAGATATTGAGAACATAGATATCCTAGATGTACAAACGAGAAAGAAGATTCGATCTGTAGATACCCGCATTTTTCTTTCAAATGGAGTAGATATATTCCTTGGTAATGAAGAAGCCGAGGAAGATGTAAATATTAAGATAATGCATAGGATTGGAGACCAAGAAGATTGTGTAGATTTAGGAATTAGAACCATACCAGGAATAGAGAATTTTAGTAATACCAAGGTCGTAACAGAGATCATAAAGAATTTTAAAAGCAGAGGTTTTAAGATTTGGTATGTGACTAAAGATAGCAAAGGGTTTGAGAATAACCCATTGAAGACACAGATTGGGGAAATCTTTAACTCACAAGATAGCTTAGAAAAACAGTTGAGTAGAGGATTTGTACTAGGAGCTACAAGAACATTGGTATTAACAGATTTAGAAGTATTAGGTGAAGTAGATTTGTTTAAATATCAGAAGGTGGATAGGAATGTAGATCCAAGTTCTGTAGCTATTCTTAAAAAGATAATCCCTGGGGATTTCATTGTCCATGAAGATCACGGCATTGGTAAGTTCGGAGGAATACAGGAAAGAAATGGAGGGCAATATATTGAAATCGCATATGCAGGATTAGATAGATTGTATGTTCCACTTAGTGCTGCAGACAAAGTTACCAAATATATTGGTGCAGGAAAGAAGCGCCCTTTGTTAACAGGATTGAACAGTGGCGTTTGGAAGCGAATCTCCCTTAGAGCTAAGGAAAAGGTAGAGGAGATAGCGAAAGAACTTTTACAACTTTACGCACTTAGAAAGACCGCTCAGGCTCCTGTAATGATAGATAGCGAAGAGGCATTGGATGGGTTTTGGACATTCGCAAGTCAATTTAAATATACCGATACAGATGACCAACTATTAGCTACTAAGCAGATGGCTGATGATTTTCAAAAAGACAAACCAATGGACCGATTACTTGTGGGGGATGTTGGCTTTGGGAAAACCGAAATGGCAATGCGTGCAGCATATGCTGTAGCTGATGCAGGATACCAAGTTGCCGTATTAGCACCAACAACAATATTGGTTGAACAACATAAGATAGTATTCCAAGAAAGATTTAAAAGCTATCCTTTCAACATTGTCTCCCTCTCAAGATTCTCAACTGAAGCTGAAAAGACAGAAGTATTAAAGGGCTTGAAGAGTGGTGTGGTTGATATCGTTATTGGTACTCATTCACTGCTCTCAGCAGATGTAAAATTTAAAAACATGGGACTATTAATTGTAGATGAAGAACAGAAATTTGGTGTTAAACAGAAGGAAAAATTAAAAGAGGCGAGAGTGGATACCAATGTATTGTCTTTAACCGCTACTCCAATCCCAAGGACATTGAATATGGCACTGACAGGTATTAGAGATATCAGTGTATTAGCAATTCCACCGCTTGGTAGGAAAGAGATCATTAACCATTTCGAAAAATTTAACTGGGATTCAGTATTAAAAGCTATTAGTAAGGAGATGGAAAGAGATGGTCAGGTATATTTCCTACATAACAGGGTGGGGAATATGCAAAACATTGAGCAAGAGCTTAAGAAGCTATTCCCTAAGGCAAATATCCAGACAGCACACGGACAGATGAATGTTGAAACACTGACTAGAACCATGGCCGACTTTGTAGACAAGAAAATTGATATATTAATTTGCACAACAATCATAGAGAATGGCTTAGATATCCCTTCTGCTAATACGTTAATCATTGATGACGCAACTAAGCTTGGGCTCTCTCAGATGTACCAGATTAGAGGTAGAATTGGACGTTCATTAGAGCAAGGATATGCATATTTCTACTACGATACTCTTCAGGGAGATGCCGAACAAAGGCTTACGGCTATTAGAGATTCCCAAGCTCTGGGCTCTGGATTCTTACTCTCTAACCGAGATTTAGAAATTAGAGGCTCTGGGGACATATTGGGACGAAGTCAGTCAGGAACTATCAATTCGGTAGGGTACGGTTTGTATACACAGATGCTTCAGGACGCAGTAGACGAATTGAGAAGAAACCAACGTTAAGAAATGCCTGTAGTAAAGGGTCTTAATGAATACAAAAATTTCACTTGTTAAACCCCCTGACTATCCCTTAATATGTACACATGCCTTCCGTACTATACCGAAAATATCGCGCCCAGAACTTCGACCAGTTAATAGGGCAGAATCATATTACAAAATTGCTTAAAAACGCTATTAAGACCAATCAGATAGCCCAAGCATATCTTTTTGTCGGTTCAAGAGGTACAGGAAAGACATCTACTGCAAGGATATTGGCAAAAGCAGTTAATTGTTTGAATCCAACAAAGGATGGAAACCCATGTAATGAATGTAGCATATGTAACGCCATTTCCAATGGCTCTATGATGGATTTAATAGAGATTGATGCAGCTTCAAACAGAGGTATTGATCAGATTAGAGAATTGAAGGAGAAGATTGAATTTTCACCATCAGAAGGTAAATACAAGGTATATATCATTGATGAGGTCCATATGCTTACGACTGAGGCTTTTAATGCCCTTCTCAAGACCCTAGAGGAGCCGCCTGCGCATGTAATCTTCATGTTGGCTACAACTGATGTACATAAACTTCCACCTACGATTTTGTCGAGATGCCAGAGATATGATTTTAGACTTGGTACGGACAGTGAAATAGCTGAGGTCATATCTAGTGTATCTAAGGAAGAAGGTATTGGTGTAGATGAAAAAGCATTGGCTTTACTAGTACAGAATGCAAAAGGTAGTTACAGAGATGCACTTTCACTTTTGGATGTTGTTTACAGTGGTCAGGAGAAAGGGAAGAAACAGATTACTGAAGAAGAGGTAAGGAATATATTGGGATTACCAGATTTTGATAAGGTAACGGTATTGTTAAGTAGTTTGGAGGAAGGCAATGGTAAGAAAGCATTAGAAATTGTTGAAGGTTTAGAAGAGAAAGGCGTAAATCTTCAACAGTTTACAAGCTATACATTGTCCATATTGAGAGAGATATTAGTTGGAAAGATCAAAGGTAAATTGGGTAAGGATTATGAAATGTTTAAGGATTGGGATATTAGGATGATACATCGGGTTATTAATCTATTCTTGGAAGCTGAAAATCGTATTAAATATGCAAGTAATCAAGCATTGGTATTAGAAATGATTATCCCTGAAATGATGAAGGATGAACCTGTTCCTGACAATGAAGTGAAGATTGTAAATACGGATGTTAAGAACAAGATAGCACCTGAACCAAAGAAAGAAGAAGTGAAGGAAGAGGTTAAAGAAGAACCTATACCAAGTGAAGTAGCTGAAGATTCTGAAGAGGAGGAAGATGATATTAGTAATGATGATATATCTGCTGAGGATGTTAAGAAGAGATGGGATAGCTTTGTATTAGAGGTTAAACCATTTAACAACAATCTGTATGCATTCTTAGGGAGTGCTAATGTCGTTGGTTTTAACGAAGGAGTTTTAACAGTTGAAGTACCTTTCTCATTCCACAAGGATAGAATTGAAATTCCTAAGAGTAGGGAAGTAATTTCTACTGTATTTAAGAAGATGTTTGGTTCTCCATGTAAGATTGTTTGTAATGTAAATGACAAGATGAAATTAGAAAAGAAATCAGATGCTGAATTTGTACTTAGAAATGTTCCAGTTGCAGCACCTAAGAAAGAGGCTCCTAAAGAAGAGAATGCTGAGAAGCCAAACTTCTTTAAAGCTAAGAAGGTATCTGCAGAAATAGAAGCAATCTTTGAAGGTATGTAGTTTTACGATATAATATCCTTGTTTACTTTATATTATTACTATCATGATAAACCCAGTAGAGTTGTTAAAGATGCAGAATGAAGCTAAGAAGATGCAGAATAAGATGAGAGAGAAGAAGATTAAAGGTGAGTCTAAGAATGGAATGATCATCATCTTTATGAATGGTGCTCAAGAGTTTGAAGATATATATATTGATGAGCAATACCTAGATCCAGATATGGCAGGTGCTATTAAGGATGGTATGAAAGAGGCATTCAAGGATTACCAAAAGAAATTACAAAAGGATATGGCACAGGATGTTGATTTAGAGCAGATTAAAAAGTTATTTGGTAATAAATAATGTCAGTACTACCCAAGTCTGTTGAAAATGTAATTAATGAATTTAGTAGATTACCTGGAGTTGGTCCTAAATCTGCTTCGCGTATGACTTACCACTATCTTCGTTCTTCAAAACTAGATGCTACTAAGTTAGCTAATGCGTTGTTAGCTATGGAAGATGAAGTTATGAATTGTAAGAAGTGTTTCAATGTTAGTGATAAGGAGGTGTGTGATATTTGTTCTAGTAAATTAAGAAAACAGGATAAGCTTTGTGTTGTGGAAGAGCCTTTGGATGTGGTTGCGTTTGAGAATTCTGGTATTTTTGATGGTTTGTATTTTGTACTTGGTGGAGTTATATCTCCTGCTGAGGGTATTGGTGAGGAAGAGATTAGGTTTAAGGAATTGAAGGCTAGAGTAGATGAGTTGTTAGAAGGTTGTGATTCCTTAGAGGTTATTGTTGCTACTAATCCTAGTTTAGAGGGTGAGGCTACTGCTAGCTATATTATTGATTTGTTTAAATCAGAATTGAAAGAGGAGAAGATAAAGATTACTAGATTAGCAATGGGATTACCTACAGGTGCGGATTTGGAATATGCGGATAGGCTTACATTAAAGAGAGCCTTAGAGGGGAGAAGAGGAATTTAAGACAGCCCCATAGTATTGATATCCCACAGAAGAAATTGTACAATAAGCAAGTTCTTTAAGTGCAGAAGAGGTCATATTGGTGTGTGATTTAAATGATGTTAATTTGAATATTAACATTAGCTATATCGCACACCGATGGTGTTCGAATAGAAGGAGGATATCTTAAATGGGTGAATTATTCATATTCATCATGATCCTGGTTTTGGCTATTTTTGTTGCCTGTATCATTGCAGTATTAGTTGTAGCTTGTGCAGTGCTACTAACGCTTTGGGCTTCCGAAAAAGATAAAAACCAACGAAACCAATGACTCTCACTGCGCCCCTCGGGAGTACTATATATTTGTCTTAAAAACATAAATAAAAAATATATAGTACCCCGAGTGAATTGCATATCTGTATTTAAGAGATATATTTGACTGTATCAATATTACATTGATATAATCCTCAATATGATAAACAGAATAAATAACATTACATGTTGTTGTAACCAATAATTAAATATTGGTTATTTTTGCTGTTTAAACAAATATCCCAAATCCTTAAACATCGTTCAATAGCCAATATATGTATTGGTGACTTGGCCGATCGGTTAGGCGAAGGTCTGCAAAACCTTTTAGATGGGTTCAACTCCCATAGTCACCTCCATATATTAATATTGGTTATTCTATTTAATCTGATATAATTTAAAACAATGAAACTATACTCAACACTAGATCGAAAAGTAGTAGATATCCAAACCATAAAAGATAAAGAAATCTCAATATATAGTTGTGGACCAACAGTCTACTACAGAATGCACTTAGGCAATATCAGAGCATATGTAAACTGGGACGTAATGCACAGAGCATTCAAATATCTTGGTTACAATGTAAACAGAGTAATGAACTTCACAGATGTAGGCCATATGAGCCATGACGAAGAATTTGGTGAAGACAGTATGGATAAAGCAGCTGCAAAAGAAGGAATCACTGCCATAGATGTAGCAAACAAATACATCAATACAGTATTAGAAGATTTCAAAGCATTAAATATCCTCACACCAAGCGGAGATGTCATACCCAGAGATTTAGATTACAAAGAAGTAGAGAAATTCGGATGGATGCGAGCAACCAACATGATTCCAGAAATAATCTCTCTCATACAAAAAATGGAAGCTAATGGTTATACTTACGAAACTGATCATGCATTGTATTTTGATGTTACAAAAGTACTAGATTACACCATATTCACAGGACAAAAATTAGAGGACAAGAAGGTAGGAGACAGAGAAGACGTAGTAGTAGATCCAAACAAAAAGAATCCAGCCGACTTTGTATTGTGGATGAAAATGGTTGGCAAATATGAAAATCATGCTATGCATTGGACATCACCATGGGGTGAAGGATTTCCAGGATGGCATATTGAATGTTCTGCAATGGGTAACAAGGCATTTGGAGAACATTTTGATATACATACAGGAGGTATAGATCATATTCCTGTACATCATCCAAATGAAAGAGCACAGAATATTGGTGCATTTGGACAACCAGTAGTTAAATATTGGGTACATAATGAATGGGTTGTAACTAAAGATGATGCTAAATTAGCTAAGAGTGAGGGAAATGCAGACACATTACCAGAGGCCTTAGCCCAAGGATTTGATGCTTTAGATATTCGATACCTCTTTGCATCTGTTAACTACCATACGAAGCTACAGTTCTCTACAGAGGCTCTAAAGGGTGCTCAGAATGCTAGACTAAGTCTTAACAAGAAGGTAAAGGAATTAGGAGACAAGAGTGGAAAGGTCATACCTAGATATATTGGTAGATTTAAGAATGCATTGGAAAACAATTTAAATATGTCCGAGGTACTCTCCATCTTAAACGAGATGTTAAAGAGTAAGGAAGCAAAAGAAGATATCTTGGCTACAGTGTTGGATTTTGACAGAGTATTGGGATTGAATTTAAACAATATTAAAGATTACAGTGTAGTAATTGCGGATGAACAGATTGAATCATATGCTAGAGAAAGAGATACGGCTAGGGCTGAAAAGAGATATGAGGACGCTGACAAGTTTAGAAAGTTAATAGAGGAAGCTGGATTTAAAGTTTTCGATACTCCAGAAGGTACTAAATATGCAAAATACTAAAACTGTCCAATTAACACATATTCAAGAAGAAAGTATCAAGGATATTCTTCTTAAATTGAAATGGAGAGAAGAAAAATCTAACAATGAATATGTAAAACTTCGAATGAAGAGCTATCTTGGTTCTGCAGCAATGCTATATACCAGTGGAAAGTTAGTACTCCAAGGTAACGAAGATTTTTCTGAAATACTTGGCGAAACATCAGAGGTAGGAAACAAGACTTTGGTTCCTCATCTTGGCGTAGATGAAGTTGGTAAGGGTGATTACTTTGGTCCTTTGGTTGTAGTCTCATGTTTTGTTAATCCAGAGAATGTAGATATTTTTGAAAAGATAGGGGTAGGTGATTCTAAGAAGTTTTCGGACAAGAAGATCATAGAGATGTATGAGCAATTAAAGGATTATGAATATTACTATGTGAGTATTGTAATGCCTGCTGAGTATTCTGATTTACAAAAAGAAACAGGGAATGTAGCGATATTGCTTGCAAGACAACATTCTAAGGTGATTGAAATGGGATTGGGAGATCTTAAATCTAAGAATATTGAATGTAACACCGTGGTTATTGATCAGTTCTCAAACAGTAAGAGTAGAATTTTGAATGAATTGGGTAAGATGGGGCAGGGAGCAGATATTAATCAGTTCCACAAAGGTGAATCGGATATTGCAGTAGCTGCTGCATCTGTATTAGCTAGGGGTGTATTTTTAGAACAGATGGAAAAGATGGGTAATGCTTACAAGTTTGATTTCCCAAAGGGTGCAACACATGTCATAGGGAAGGGGAAAGAATTTGTTAAGAAGTATGGAATTGGTGAATTAAAGAATGTAGCAAAGATATCTTTTAGGACTACAAAGGATATTACTAAGTAGTTTTTCTCTTTTTGTCTGCTTGTATTGATTTCATCAATACAAAAACCATTACTAATGTTCCTGTGATTAGGGCTAGATATATGTAATATGTGTTTTGAGTTTGTTCTTTGGTTATGACATTTTGATCTATACCATTATAGAATCTTCCAACAATTTTTCTTCCAAAGAGGATGTCCGATATATGCCATTTATCTATGGTTATGGTTTCTTCTACGCTATCACCAGGATAGAGTTTCTTCCCTGTAGCATTGATCTGTATATACTCAGGGGAGTATGAGCTTTTTAGATCAAATGACTGTATCTCTCCGAGAGGTTGTAATACATAGTTGGTTGTATTCTGATATGTATATTTAACAGTCATGGGTTTAAGGAATGGTATTCCCGCATCAGTTATCTCCATGGTTATTTGTGCAAAGTCACTCTTTATCTGTAATGGATATGTAGTTTGTTTCTCCAATATATGGATGCTTACAAGCTGTGAAAGGTTTTCTACTGTTCCTAATTGATTAGGTTGGTTAGTTACTGTCAAATCTGCTGATTTCTGAAATATGATTAGGTTGAAATATGTTCCTGCGGAAAGATTGGTAGGTGGTTTGATTTCGTAGTTCAATATTAATGAAGATTGTGGTTGTACAGTATATGTTTCTCTGTCTAATACTAGAAAAAGAGTATTTTCTTCTGATATGAGTTGTAAAGTCTTTGGATCGTATGCTGAAACACGTGGGGTTATTTTTACTTGTGTAGTTCCTTCATTCTTAAAAGTTACTTTTCCTTTTCCATTAGCTTCTTTTAGAATTGAAGTCTCATATATCGATGGGGTTACAGAATCTGCCTGTACTTTTGAAGGGGTTAAGAATGATATCCCTAATATGCAAAGGATTGTGGTTATGAGGCAGGTTTTTAACTTCATCTTGGTAGTGGGTGAGAGTATGGAGTGTATTGGGTTTGCACAACAGGGCGTCTTTTTTTTCTTACAACCTTTACGATGACAATAATGGTTATGATTACAATCACAGCTATCAATATTATCTTCCATGGTAAAATCCAGAATGTAATCTCTGATGTAAGCGGAGCAAATCCGGGTTGGAAGGTTCTATAGGTGAGTACTAGGTTCGCTTTTATCGGTCCTAATACAATCGATTTGTCCTTGGTTAAGAAGGTTCCTAGATTCCAAAGCGTTTCGTAGTTACCTGTATTGTCTCTTAATATACTTTGGTTATTCGCGTTAAATGGTATTCTAGCTATCTCTTGTTTAAAGATATTGCTTAAAACGATTTCTCCCACGGGAGTGATATGTGTGTCTCCAAGATTTTTAATTCTTGTATCAAATGTTAGGGTAGGGTATTCATAGAAGCTTTTGTCTGTAGAGAACTTTAGAAGTTCTGCATTTTCTACAAATTCATCTCCTATCTGTATCAATATGGGCATTCCTAATGTGAGGGTTGTGGTTGCACCACTTCCTGTGAGTTTTTCTTCATTTTCAGATATGAAGGCTATGATTACGGTATATTCTCCTTTGGTTGCGTCCTTAGGTACATTAATTTCGTAATATATTTTTTCGTTTTTGTTTGGTATTAGCTCGATGGATTCAACACTTGCTTTGGTCCAATTTGTGGCGGTGTAGAGAGATTTCGATTCTTCTGTGTCAGTAAGCATTACTGCGGTACCTGGTTGATTTTCAATTTGCCTGAATCCTTTAATGACTATGTTGTAGGTGATAGCCTTTGGAGTTAAATTCCATACAACTAATTCTCCATTGTATTTTTGACCAGGAGAAAGTTTTAATTTTTCTGAAGTAGGGGCGGTACCAATTGAAAGAGATGTTTCTGCAAATGCACGATCAACGAAAATAAATGACAATGAAAAGAAGACTAACAGGACAAATATTCCTTTAAAGATATTGATATGTATGTTTTTCATAAATGCTAGTAATAACCACCGCAAACAAAGGTGACGCTTTCTGAGTAGCTACCTGCAACTGCAGATGTTCCTGCTCTCGCACCATAGGTTATTGTAGCATTTTCTGCAGATGTTTGTGCACCATTTTGGTAAAGAATCATCTGTGCTCCAGCTACTGTTCTGTCTAAAGCACCGAATGTTCCAGCTGTTCCATCACTGAAATCTGCTGGTACAGTTGCTGCGCCACCTGCATCTGGATCTGATACTGTCATCCCAAAGCCTTCTGCATTTACACCGGTTAATCCAATTGTTCCACTACCTGTAGAGGCAATCAAGTATGTAGTTGCGGTAGATTTCCAAAGTCCTGCGTCTGAAGAGCCGTTTCCTTCACCGTATGCTGCCCAGTAATATCCACTAGTCGTAGTTGATGTAGTTGTTGATACTGTATGGTTTACTGTTGCGTATGAACCACCAGGGTAGAGTGAACCAAGACTTACAGCACTCGTACTTATGGAACAAGTTACGGAGGGAACTGCTGCAACTGTTGCAGAAACTACGACTGTATCACTTGCAACTAAGTAAAGTCCGAATGTACTTGAATCAATTGTAGCACCATTCTTTGCTTCAACTGTTACGTCATGTTCTCCAGCTGCAGAAGCTGTTCCGATTACACCTGCGGCCGATCCATTGGTTATCTTTACACCATATGTAGTGCCTGCGGTTAAGGTTCCAACGTTTGATATTGTAATTTTGTCTACAGAAGATGCTCCTGAACCTTGTGCACATACTGCGGCTAGTGCAGTTCCAGAGTTAGGCATTATGGCATCAATTGCCCAGTTAGTAGCAGCGTAGTCAGCAGTTGACGATGAGACTCCGGTTACAGTTAAAGCACCTACGGTTCTACACCATCCAGCATCATCTGCATCAGGGAATGAAATTGTTACTGTACCACCTGAAGGAATGGTTTGCCCCGTATCTATTGCTAAAACATACTCAACAGTTGCGGAAGATCCATTAATATTTGATTGAATTCTACTAAGGTAGAGGTATGAGGCTGCTAATGCACCAGCTTTTGATGTAAATGCTGGGAAGAGTAGTACAAAGCATATCGTTAAAACGATGACGGAGATACTTCCTGTAATCAAGCCAGACTTTTTCATATTTTTAGGGCAGAAATATAATTAGTATCTTTAATACAAATACAATTTAATCTAAATATGTATCCTTTGTCAAATAATTATACGTTAATAATTGCACATTCTTAAAACATGGGAGTAGGGGGTGCTTTTTCTTAATACCTAGGTACCAAAATAAAATAGATTTCTTCAGAGTAGTCAGTGGCTGGAGTTTTGTTGGTACCTGCTTTTGCAATTAAATACATTCCAACTCTTCCATTCTTAATAGGGCCGCTTCCATCATATATTTTGTTTGCGGTAGTGGTAACTGCCCCAACTGTATCTACACTGCCTGCATAATTTGTTGTAGTTGTAAGATTTCCTAAAAATCCAGAAGTATCATTATGTACATAGAAACTTTGCAATCCAAATCCCTCCGAGACGGAATCTAGATCTGCATTTGTAGAAGCAATTGTCTGAGATGTTGTGGTGCTTCTTAAACCACCATTCTTACCAAAGGCTACTACTGCGACACCACCAGATGAGTTGCTATCAATATCTAACCAAACTAAAGAGGTTGCTTTAGTAGCAGCAGATCCAGCAACAAGATTCTGAGCTCCTGAGAATGTGATGGTATATGGTGAATTGCTTTCTGTTGTAGTACCACTTGAATTTGCGATATCAATATCAAAAAATATTGCCCCTATACCTGTGGTTGTACTTGAAGTTTTGCTGTAATCGGATTGTGTAAAATCTCCACTTATGGCAGAGATTTGTATAGTATAGAGGGTATTTGATGCTAGAGCCTTAATATTGAATACTTCCGCTTCCCAGTATGCTTTGGTTCTAAAGTCATTAATATCATGGTTTCCAACTGCTTCTGGTCTGAATGTAGCTCCATCTATATATCGCACATCATTTACAAAATTGTCTGTTGAAATAGCTATGGTATACAGAGTATCTGAAGGATTGTTGTTGGCTATGATCTCAAATCTGGCTTTGTCATAGCATCCACCGGTACCACAGAGTGCCACCATTCCTCCACTTAATTCAGCTGGCCCAGTTAAACAGCTTGTACTTCCACTGGTAGTAGTTTCAAAGCATTGGATGCCTGGTTGTGCAGCTATGAAGTTTGCGGAAGGATCTTGCTGTAATCGATAGTTTGATGAATAATTTCTAGGATTGGCGGATATATTTCCTACATTACTCATTAGGCTGTAGCTACCGGATACTGAATCGAGGAGACCTCCACCTGCTGATGTTGTTGCTCCTACTACTTTGTAATTACCTGAATCCAGGTCTGTAGCAAATACAGATTGTACTAGTGTAAAGGATATCCCTGTTACTAGGATTACTTTGAATATGTTGGCAGTTTTCATTATTAATGATATTGTAAATTGAAACTATTAGTCAATCAATATATGAAAGAGACGGTTGTACATGTAAAAAATTTAAGGAAAATATATCACACTAGAGTTAGTAAGGGTTTGTTTAGCACTGAGAAGAGGGAAGTTGAAGCTGTTAAGGATATTTCTTTTGATATATATGGTGAAGAGGTTGTTGGATTCATTGGTCCTAATGGCGCGGGTAAGACTACTTCTTTGAAATGTCTTTCGGGTTTGTTAGTTCCTACTAGTGGTGAGGTTGAAGTATTGGGGTTTAAGCCTGAGAAGAGGAAGAAGGAATTTTTACAGAAGATCGCACTTGTAATGGGTCAGAAGAGTCAGTTGTGGTGGGAGTTAGCACCTATTGAGACTTTCAAGCTTAACAAGGAGATATATGGTATTTCGGACAAGGAATACAATGAGGTAGTAAATGAAATGGTTGAGATTTTGGATATTGCTGAGGTGATATTAAAACCTACTAGAAACCTTTCCCTTGGTGAGCGTATGAGGTGTGAGATTGTTGCGGCGTTATTGCATACTCCTGAGTTAGTATTTTTAGATGAACCAACTATTGGCTTGGATGTGGTTTCTCAACATAACCTGAGGGAGTTTGTTAAGGTGTATAACCAGAGGTACAAGGCTACGGTATTACTTACGAGTCATAACATGGAGGATGTTTCTAATCTTTGTAAAAGGGTGATAGTTATAGATCATGGTGTGGTTTTGTATGATGGTAAGATTTCGGAATTGATTAATGGTTTTGTTAAGGAAAAACATATTCATTTTGTTCTTAAGGAGAATATTAGTCCTGATGATTTTAAAGGGTTAGGTAAGTTAACGGAGTGTAGTGGTAATGAGGGTACTTTAGAGGTGAGTAGGGAGAGGGTTAGTGATGTGTCTAAGGAGTTATTAAATTTGTTTGAGGTTGTGGATTTGGATATTAGTGAACCTAATTTAGAATCTGTTATTAAGGGTATTTTTGAGGGTGGGTACAAGATTTAATATTTATTTCTAATAATATGAAATACAAAAAATTATCCGAAGCAAGGACTATTGAGAAAGAAGATTATTCTAAATCTGTGATTTTTGAGAATGAGGAACTTCCTGGGGAGGGGCATTTGCTACAAATGGTCACAATTCCACCTAAGACTAAGCAAAGGAAGCATTATCATAATAAACAGACAGAGGTTTTCTATATCTTAGAAGGTAAATGTTCTATTTTTGTTAATGATGTTGAATATATTGCTTCTTCGGGAGATTCTTTTGTTTGTGAGCCTTTAGATACTCATTACCTATGGAATAGGGAAGATCAAGAATTTAAACTTTTGGTATTCAAGATTAACAAGGACGTGGGAGATGATGATACTGTGTGGAAAGATTAACAGGCTACAGAATGCCTAATTACTGTATATTTGGTATAATCCCTATGTTCATATATATGGAGAGGTGTCAGAGTGGTCGAATGAGACGGTCTTGAAAACCGTTATATGGGTAACCATATCGGGGGTTCGAATCCCTTCCTCTCCGTATTATATATGCCAACTGATTACAATTATGTCTAAGGCCAAGATTGCAACATCCAAGAGTCGGGTACAATTTTTATTAGAAGAACTTGAAGAATCACAAAAGATTCACAATGATGTAGCTCTCGAGATGTTGCGAGCAGAGGGGAAAAAACTCTATATAGAGGATTTCTATTGTTTAGCAATGATGCAAAGGTCAAGGTCTGTAATTCGGGGTTTTTGTAATGAACTTCGTGATAACAATTTCTTTTGTGCAGCCCCACTAGTTAGATTGCATTTGGATACGTTGTTAAATACATTCGCATTATTCCTTGTAAAGGATTCCGCGGATTTTGCATTAAAAAAATTTGAAGGAAAACAGACAAGCAATTTAAAAGATAGGAATGGGGTTCGCATGCAAGATAGTCATCTTGCGCGCGAGCTTTCAAATTCTAAAGATCTTGATGCTGCTTGGGCTTTGCATCTTTATGAGGAAACATCAAAATTTGTTCACATAAGTGATAAACATCTGTTAGGTATTTTTGAGAAAGTGAAGAAAAATGGTGATACTGATATAAAGGTTAGTGAAACAATAGATTTACCCGACAATGCAAAGATTGAAACATTAGAGGCTATGAAAAGTATTACATTCTGTTTATTTCGTTTGTGGAATGGTTGGATTTATACTAAAAGCAATCCTCAATTACTTTATTCAGTACAAACTTCCAACAAGGCAGAAGAGGTTACTAATAAGTGAAGATGAGGAACAGTACTAAATTTTAATTTACTAACAATGGAAAATAATTCAGATTACAAGTCAGATAATCTTGACGATATAATAAGAAGCGAACATCAGATGGTTATTGATGGGGAGAAACTATATGGTGAATTTTTTAAAAATGCTTTGGATTTCAATGATCTTTTGCAAAGCTGCTTAGTAAGTTGTCCGGGAGATCATTTTATATTTTGTGCATTTTTAGGTCAAATACAAAAGCACTCACTTCTTGCAATTTTCTCTATACTTCGTAGGCAGGATACACAAGCTATGATGAATTTGCGACAGGTATTAGAATCAAGTACTTTAGCTGCATATTCAATAGGAGAGGGTAAGTACGAAGATTTCTTTACTGAAGGTAACGAGGATCTTTTTGAGCTTTCAAATAAATACAAGGAGAAAGCATATCCATGGTTGGACAAAAATTACAAAATAGGTTCTGATGCAATTAAGGGAATGAAGGATTTAATAAATCATTCAACGGCACATTCAAATCTTGTTACAGCATATAAAAGTTTTAAGTTAAATAAAACAGCTAAAATTGCTGAAATCCCATTTTTTGATTTTCAAGACGAATATCGGACTAAGACAGCTCTTTGGCAAGCGGGTAATATTATAATGGGAGTCTTAGATTTATTTTATGGTATTAATGAACAATATAAAGTACTTAAATTTACGTCTGACTTTGTAACAAGACTAAAGAGCCTTGAGAGTGTAAATAACAAATTAAAAGCAGAGTTAATGCAAACAGATAGATATAAAAATTCCATAAAAGAGGAACGAAGTTCTCAGTAGTTTTGAAATTTAATATTTATAAACATTAAATTCTATGCAAATCACAATCAGTGAAGCTACAATCTCAGATTTCTCAGAACTAATTAGTCTGTACAGACAACTTTGGGAAAAGTGGGAATGTTTTGATGAAGAAAAGATAAAAACAATCTACGAAACAGATATAAATACCTCAAGAAGAACATATTTAATAGCAAAAAATGAAAAGAATATTGTTGGAATATGTACTTTAGTAGTTAAAGATAACCTACACTATTTAAAGGTTGCCATAGTAGATGAATTAATAGTGGATGTAAATTATCGTAATCAAGGTATAGGTAAAATGTTATTAGATAAAGCAGTAGATATTGCAAGAGAGAAACAATGTTTCAAAATAGAATTACACTCTGGTATTAAGAGGGTAGATGCTCACAGATTCTATGAATCTAACGGATTTGAGGTAAGCTCGTATTATTTTACAAAGAAGTGTTAGTTTACAAGGAAGGTAGGTGTATAATTTAGAATAATTCACTTATATTTATTATGAAAATCCTACAAACAAATATCTGGCAAGGAAGATTGGTAAAAAACTTCATAGATTTAGTAAAAGAAACAAACCCCGATATAATTACTCTCCAAGAGGTATGTAGTTGTAAAGAAACTGAATTTCAGACATTAAATCTTAGCTCATATGAAGATATTAAAGCAGAATTCCCTAATTACAATGAAGTACTCGCACCAACATATTCTTTTAAAACTATGGATGCAGATATTATGTTTGAAAATGTCATACTCTCAAAATATCCAGTTGTAGATAATAAGGTTGTATTTACCAATGGAGAGTTCAAAAAAGATTTTAATACCAAATATGATGATTACAATATTAGAAACTTTGTACATGCAATAATAGATATAAATGGTTCTAAGTTAAACGTTATAACCCACCATGGACACCATGTAGAAGGTACTAAAGAGGGGAATGAAGAAACTCTAAGACAGATGGTAATGCTTAGAGACTATATTAAACAATTAAGTGGACCAGTAATATTAACAGGTGATTTCAATCTCTCTCCTAAGTGTGAATCTTTAGAAATATTGAATGCTGAATTAAAGAATCTTTGTATATTGAATAATGTACAAACAACAAGGAATGAGTTTTCTAGAAAAGCTATACAGGTTTGTGACTATATCTTTATTAATGATTTGGTTAAAGTAAATAACTTTGAAGTAGAGAAAATGCTTGTATCTGATCATCAGGCATTATTGCTTGATTTTGGTATATAGCTATAGTTGCACATAAAGCACCACAATTAGCATTAGATGTATTACTAAAGAATATGACATGGGAAGAAGCATTTAAAAACGATTGGAGAAAGATAGGGAAGTGGCAAGCAGGGTGGGTATATACCTTTTGATAATCTCATAGTATTAGATGTATAATCATGTACTAATCCTGTATATGGATTAAATTCTTGCAAACAAAAAAAAGGAGGTCTTTAAAATGTTTGAAGTGATGCTGGTAAGTGCAACAAAACCACTGGCTTACATATTGGAAGCCGTGGCCATTGTCATTGTTGGGATATTTTTTTGGTCCAACAATACCCGCTTGGCATACCGAATTGGTGCTATCATCACATTGGTGTGCATTGGAGTAACTGCTATCTCGGCAATCTGGGTAGTACACATAAATTGGTTAGCCTGGACTGCAGTAAGTTGCTTCGTAGTTTTCACTATTCTCACCTTTTTAGGATGGCAAGGTGGAGGCACCGTACAACCACTCATTTTAACATATCCTGAAGATTTGGACTGAAATTGCAAGATGAGCCAGGGGCTATGTTTTATTCTAGCCCCTGGCTTTATTTTGTAGTCCTTGGTTATTTAAACTGTATAGAATTGATAATTGAATCTATATCCTTCTGATATTGATTCTTAACCTCTGTACTTATATCCTCAGAAAGTATTGCAGGACCAATCTCAATCATGTAGTTTCCCTTTATGAATAGATAGTTAACAGAATATGCATTCTCTTCTCTAATTCCATTCACTCCATCTATTTTTATATCTTTATAATCAGGAGCATTTCTATCTAGTGAATGCCAGAATTTATATTCTTTTATAGTCATAAATCGATATTTGGGAGAGGCACCTAGAATTATGGATGCACCACTTCGTATATTTGAATCTCCTGAAAATGGACCTGCGTAATCTGCAGATTTAAGAAGTACGTTCCCATTCTCCTCGAGATGTAGTGCATTTGTATCTTCAGACCAACCAGAGGGTAGGGTATATGTGATTAATTCCTTAACTGGTTTATCTGCGACATTAGTTATTCTTAAACCAAAAAAGGCTTCAGAAACTAATCCATTTTCTACTTGTTTTACATAGAGGAATGTACAACCAAGTATTAGTACGAGAATTATAGCTGCTATTATGTAGATTGTAGTAAGAGGGGAACGCTTCTTACTATTACTTTTCTTAGGCATAGTTAAATATTAATAAATTTAATTATTATACTAACTCATATTCCATCCTAAAGTTACTATATTTCTCTGCATATTCCAACTGTAGTTTAGGATCTTTACGATTCACAATTTTAAATACATCCTTCCCTTCATTTTGATTAATCAAATCGATACTAGCAGTATCTACAGCTACTGGATCTTGAGAGAATAGAGTACCTTCGTAATGAGCCACAATCTCACCAGAATCAGATTCACAATCACAACACTTAGTAATATTCTTTATGATATTTACATAGAATGTACTCTCAGGCATAACCTTAATAGCTGCACATGCACCCATAGCTAAAGCATCATCAAAGATTCTAAGAGTAGGGGTAAGAGCTTCTTGAGGGCAATTAATCTCACATATGGAGCAACCCCAGCATCTATTCCAATCTGGATGTGCTTTTTCATCTATGATGTCTATAGCCTTAGCAGGACATAGATTTGCACATACTCCACACCCTATACATTTTTCTGGGTCTATTTCTGGTTTAGATGCATTATGTATCATCTTTTTTGTTTTTGGAGAGAGTGCTCCCATGCCTAGATTTTTAATTGCTCCACCAAATCCTGCACATTCATGTCCTTTTATGTGGGAGATTACTAAAACATTCTTAGCTTCTGAAAGATCTTTAGCTACTTCAAATGTCATATTATCTATATCCACATTTACATATTCATCTACCACTTTATATGCGCCTACGGTATCATATCCTCTTTCCTTTATGGCTTTTTCATATCCTTCTTTGGTATTTCTAGGGGAGTTGTATGCTACTGGTGTATCTATCATTAATACTTCATGTCCTAATTCCTTTAATGCTTCTACATATGGTTTTATATCTTCTGGTTTGAATGCTGTTTCATTTCCTGGTTCTCCGAAGTGCATTTTTATGATTACTGGTTCATTAGGTATGAACTTGTCTTTAAGTAACTCGACCAAATTCTCATTGGGTTTAAAGAGTTTTACGTTCATATGTATAAAGTAAAATTTAGATATGGATATTATACACCTCTGAATATTGCCTTTTCTATACTGTTTTCTGTATCATAGATTTGTAATGGATATCTTAACAAAAATATTAGTAACAATAGGGAGTAGTGCATCCATTGTTTTTGGTATATGGCATTTCTTTGTACCAACCCTTTGGAAATGGTATTCATATATAGATACCCATGCTACAGAATTAATAGTAGCTGTAAGAGCTATAAATGTATTCTTCTCACTCTCTCTAGTATTGTTTGGAGTAATGAATATGCTTCTCATATACAGTGGTAAAACAAATAAATATTCCATTATGGTATTACTAGGTGCTACATGTATTCTTTGGTTAACTAGATTGATATTCCAGATAATATATCCTCAAGGATCTATGAATCCTGTATTACAGTATGGGATGCTAGCTGCATTCATTGCCATTACATTGTGCTATGTTGTTGCATTGTTTTTAGTAATCACACAGAAAACAACAGTTCAATAACCCTATAATATAGATTTTCTACATACATTGAGATATAATCCTTGTCTATACAGGATATATAAATGTATGTATGTACATATTTTCAATCTTGTGAGTTCTTTTAAAATCACTTAGTTAAGTGAGTACAATTTTAAGTATTTTCGAACTCAAAACTGTACTCATTTATTCAAAACCATATACAAGAATCAAAAGAGGAGGAAATTATGTCAGAAACGACTACAAGAATAATGGGCCGAGACTTTTGGACTCCAGAGCAAATGGACAAAGATCTAAGTAACACGGGTCTGTTAGAAGATTTCTTCTATATAATTCACAAATATCCAGAAAGTTGGACCGATTTTACTGGGATTTGTGGAGGGGGAAATCTGATGAAGATAACCTGGGTTCCAGATGTACTTCTCATCGTCTGTATGCCTACCCATCATCAAAGAATGATTGACGCCTTCGCAGCAGTTGTGGAATACAAACCTTTTGCCCATTACACAATTGAATTTAAAGAAGAACTTTGGTCTGTTACAGAATGGTTAAAAGGCGAAGTCCAGAAAAGAATTGAGGAACTCAAACGGGATCCCAAGGTCCAGGATTTCCAGCTCTTGGATTAAAGAAAATGATTTTAAAAAGAACTACGGCATCCGTAAACAATCACGGGTGCCGTTTTTCTTTTACCAACATACCCCATATATATATCTTCCTTGTTATTCTAATGATTTTAGAATATACTCACTACTGTCTAGATTAAAATTAAAAAGAAAAATATATACAATGAGAGACTTTAATAGATCAGGTGGAAACAGTAGAGGTGGTGGAAGAAGCTTCGGTGGAGGCGGTAGAAGTTTTGGTGGTGGAGGCAGAAGTTTTGGTGGTGGCGGAAGGGGAGATAGACCAGAAATGTTTGATGCAGTATGTGATCAATGTGGAAAGGACTGTAGAGTCCCATTCAGACCATCTGGAGACAAGCCTATCTATTGTAGCGATTGTTTCGAATCAAAGAGAGAAGAAGGTGGAAGAGACGACAGAGGTGGAAGATTTGAGAGTAGAGATAGAAGACCAAGCTTTGATAGAGGTGGATTCAGAGACAGAGAAGAGAAGCAAATGTTTACAGCAGTATGTGATCAATGTGGACAGGACTGTGAAGTTCCATTCAAACCATCTAGCAACAAACCAATCTATTGTAGTAAATGTTTCGAAGGTAAAGAAGGAAACAAGAGCAATGGTGGAAGTAACAGAGGTGGATGTAACTGTGATTGCAAAGCTGATATCGAAGCTTTAAACAAGAAATTAGACAAGATCATTAGTATCCTTGAACCGATTAAAGAGGTTAAGGCTACTAAGAAAGCTATCGAAAAGGAAGTTGCTGAAGTAGTTAAGGAAGTTAAGAAAACAGCAAAGAAAGTAGTAAAGAAAGCTAAGGAAGTTAAGGATGTAATAACTGAATAATCCTTAATTAGAAGTAAGTATCATAACCGAGCGGAAACGCTCGGTTTTGTTTTATGTACATACGGGATATTTGTAAATATCCTAAGTAATTAGTATCATTGTGAATTCCATAAGAATATACATATATACAAAGCTATGGATCTTGTTGCACTAATAACACAAATAATTTCAACTGCTAAATACCCTGTCATATTCTTGATGTTTTTCATCGATGGATCTTCTACAAACTTCATAGCTTCTACATTAGCAGGAAGTGGATTACTCAATATCTGGATAATAGCAGGAGCCGCAATAGTCATTGAATTAATGGTGGATATGTTCTACTTCCTACTTGGGCATAAAGTATCAGATACTGATATAGTGAAAAGATTAACCAATAGTGAAAAGAGCGATTTCATAAAAACAATAGAAGGGGCATATAAAAAACATCCAGGAATTACCCTAATGCTTGTAAAATTTGCAGGCCCACTAGCAATTCCAGGAATATTGTATATGGGTAAAATGAAGGCAATGAGTATTCCTAAGTTTTTAGGATATGCTGTAATTGTGGCTGGTATTAGAGCTGTCTCGCTATCATTCATAGGATACATGGTTGGAAAAGGGGTAGGCCAATTTACACAGGTATATGACATCTTTAAAGCTATGGGAATTATCCTCCTCATAGCTGTTATAATATTCATTGTATACAAAACATTCGAAAAGAAGATACAAACCTTTGTTTTAAATATATTTAAGAAAATAAAGTAGATGGAAAATAAAATATTACCAGTATCCATAGTTATACCGGCAAAGAATGAAGAGAAAAATATTACCGCTTTAATGGAAAGCATTGTGAAGCAGAAATACCAACCAACCGAGGTTATTGTTGCAGACGCAGGATCTCAAGATCGAACGGTAGAAATTTCTGAAAAATATGGTGCGAAAGTTGTACCAGGAGGACCAATTTCAGTCGGAAGGAACAATGGATTTAATGCTTCTACGCAGAATATAATTGTATTCTTTGATGCAGATGTACAGCTATTGGGTGAAACAGATTTAAAGGAGATAGTAGATATTTTTGTTGAAAAACAATTAGATTGTGCGACCTGCCATTTTGCATACACTGGAGACAAATCATTTGCGAAATATATGACAACAAAGTTCATTAATGTAGCTAAAGATATTAGTGCATTAACTCCTTTGCCGGGATTGAAATGGGATTGGGGGACAGTAATGCTCGTAAGGAGAGAAGTATTTGAAGACATAGGAGGATTCGTAACGGAGTTCAAATATATGGAAGATACATTGATGATCCAGAAGGTTGTAAGTAGTGGTTACAAATACAAAATAATTAACAAGGATGTTGGAGTTGTAGTAAATGGAAGACCTGCGAGAACAGGAAAATTACTTTCTAGAATTAAGGAAACATTTGCTGCAATATTGGGCATAATATCGGTAAATTTAGCAAGATTCCCGCTTACTCGAAACCTTGGATACAAATTAAACAAGGTTAGTACCCAATTGTATGGAACAATGGGTGGGATAGTGAAGTATGAGAATCCCTTTAAACCACAGGATAGGGAAGGGGGATTTCCTAAGAATACCCCAATATTTCTAAGAAGAATATATGAAATCATTCCAGGTTTTTTCACTTGGCTATTCATCCTTTCCCCGGTCATATTTGCATTACTAAGATGGAATCAGGTCTTCGCAATATATGTTGCTTTCTTGGTAGCATATTGGTCTTTGAGATCCATAAAATTCATTACAGGAATAGCAATAGGAATGAAGAGAGTAAAACGAGATACCTCTACGGATTGGGTAGAGAAGATAGAGCAGGAATGTAATGGTGAGGAAAAAGATATTAGATTCATATACCTATGTCCTGTATATTCCGAAAGTTTAGAAGTGTTAGAACCAACATTTGAGGCATGGGCTAACAGTGATATTGGTGCAGAGAAGATAGATGTAGTAGTAGCTATGGAGGAGAAGAATAAGGATATGCAGATTGAGAACTTTAACCACCTTGAGAAAGAATATGGAAAAAGATTTGGAAGCATGAGGTACTACATTCATCCGGCTGGGATAGAGGGAGAAGTTGCAGGTGTAAAAGGTGCAAATATTAACTGGGCTGGAAGACATCTAGTTATGGATTTAGAAAAAGAAGGCAAGGATATTTCAAAATATTTATTAATATCCTGTGACTCAGACCTAAGACCTCATCCTAAATATCTCTCAGCTGTATTGTACAAATACCTAACAGTAGAGGATAGGGATAACCGATACTATGCAAGTGCATTGCATACATTTAACAATAACATATGGCATGTCCCATCATTAATACGTGCCCAATCAAATATGTTGACTCTGGTATTACTCCAAAACTGGGTAGTAGATAAATTGAAGAGAATTCCTTTTGTAGGTGAAAGTATATATGTGCGAGATACTTTCTCCTCATATATCGTTAACCTTGGAACATTGAAAAAACTCGAATTTTGGAATCCAGAGATTGCAAATGATGATACCGCCTTCTACTGGAATGCAATGATTAGAACTAATGGTACATTTAAGAGCCAAGAAGTATATATTCCTACATACAATGATGCAGTAGAAAATCAAACATATGTTAAATCTCATGTGTCATATTACAAACAACAGCACAGATGGGGATGGGGTGTGGTAAATGTACCAATAACCATGGCAGCTCTTTTTCAGAAGAACAAAGAATTCCCAATTTACAGAAAGCTTTTCATGTTAAGGAATATTTTTGAATACCAGATATGGTATTTAACTGTAGTATTCATCCTTACTTTTGGTCTTACCATAATGGGTTGGTTAAGTCCAAGCTACCAATACACAGTGCTGGCATACAATCTCCAAAGAGCACTTAGCTACATCTTTACTGCAATCACTCTAACCAATATCCCAATCGTCATATTTAGAAGAATGATAACTCCGGTACCTAAGAGTTGGAAATGGTGGAGACATGTATTGGATTTCGCAGAAACATTCTTGGTTACTGTAAATATGCTTACCTTTGGATTCATACCTTACGTTCAAGCACAAACCGAGATGATGCTAGGACAATCTGCTTTCAAACGAAATTTCTATGTCACTGAAAAAGTTAAGATGAATAAACGAAAAAATCTCAGTTCAGTGTAATTTCATTTTAGTGCTGTAATGTTTAAATACTAAATTATTAGTTTTAAACATTATGCTTCGAAAAATACTTAAAATGATTCTCTACTTCTTCATCATATTCGCTACCCCAGTATATGCGGATAATTTTGATGGAAATGGAGATACCTCCAGTAATCAATATTTCCAGACCATAGCTTTTGGAGCGAATGGATATCCGGAGATCGAGGATATCCGGTACAACAAAGCGGATTTTCTAGCTGAAAACACCGAATCCATACTCAATTCCAATCTAGAAGCCTTTACCGATTTTGACAATACAAGACGTATTCCAATGGTAGCAGACCATATTGATGCGCCACCAGGCACACAGGTAGACGTGGTCTACCTGTACAGGAATAGTACAGGGCATAGTGTGGATATCTCAAAAATAGATTGGGTTTTGAGTAGAAATATTAAAGAGAATGGAAATCTAACTCAGATTTTGGATATTCCAGAATTTGTAAATGGTAATCTCGGATTTAAATATTCTGCTCAGAACCTAATTAAATCTGGAATATACAAGGAATATATTGGACTTGGGAATATTTTGAGTGGAGGAAGTGGAGCATATTCATTGGATAGCGTAAGTATTAAAAATCCTTTGAGTATTGATGATATACAAGCTAATTCCAATGAAAGTGGGGGTGTGGATTTTAAAATATATATCCAAAATACCAGCAATGAATATTTAAACAATTTGAAATTTACATATGGGTCATTTGAAGAGACTTTTAATTTAGCGGAAGAACAAGAATATGTAATAGAGTTCTCGAAAGAGAACACACCTGAAGAATTAGGAAGATTTGAGATATACAATCCAAATATCAAGCAAGTATGTGCGATATATGGTTCGCCTTATTACACATATACCCAAATAGATGCTATTCCGGTATATGCATATAGGGAGGATGGAGGAATTATCCCAGGAGCTTCTGTACAACCAGTGGGAGAGAGTTTCTGCATTAAACGAATACCATATACCATGATTTCTGAACCAATGGCTTTATCAGAAACAAAGAATGTTGGGAATGCCGAGGTAAGCGTTACAAAAGAAGAGGAGGTTGGAGATATCTTAGGAATTTCAGACATGGGATTACCAAAAACCGGTAGGGGATCATGGGGTTTGGTAGCCTTACTTGTTGTAGATGTGCTTCTTTGGTATTCTTGGTATATATTAAGGAGGAAATATGAAGGTAAAAATACAAATTCCAGAGTACGTACAAAAAGTAAGTAGGATGCTCAGTAAAGAGGGCTTTGAATGCTACCTTGTTGGCGGCGCTGTACGTGATGTCGTAATGGGATTAGACCCTCATGACTACGATCTTGCTACAGATGCACTTCCAGATGAAATGCTAAATATATTTCCAAAGTCAGTATCTGTTGGTGCTAAATTTGGTACTGTAATGGCATTGGTGCAAGACAGTCACGGAGAAACAATGGAAGTAGAAGTTACAACATTTAGGAGTGAATCCGACTACATTGATGGACGATGGCCTACCAATATCGAATTTGTAAAAGAGATAGACAAAGATTTGGGGAGAAGAGATTTCACCATTAATGCAATGGCCATAGACTTGGGCAATCTTGATTTAGAAGGTAGTAGTGAGGCAATCGAAGTTGAAGTATATGATCCATATGATGGGATAAAGGATATTGAATTAAAGAAAATACGAGCAGTTGGGACTCCATTAGAAAGATTTAAAGAGGATGGACTTCGTGCATTTAAAGCATGTAGGTTAGCTTCGCAGATTGGTTTTGAGATTGATGAGGAAACATTTAAAGCCATAGTGGAGTGTGTACCAGTGGCAGCGCAAGTATCCATGGAGCGTATCCGTGATGAATTCATGAAGACCCTTTTAAAGTCTTCTAAGCCATCTGTGGGGATTGATCTCATGCGACAGGCCGGATTACTTCAACTGTTCATGCCCGAGCTTCTAGAAGGATTGGGTGTAGAACAAAAAATGTTCCATAGCGATGATGTATATTGGCATAGCCTTAGAACATGCGACTCTGCACATGACAGTGTAAAACTAGCTGCTTTACTTCACGATATCGCCAAGCCACGAACAGATATGGGTAATGGCCATTTCTATGGGCATGATGCAATGGGAGCTCAGATGGCAGAAGATATATTAAGAAGAATGAAATTCCCGCAGGCGGAGGTAAAGCGTGTGGTATTGTTAATCAAAAATCATATGTTCTACTATCCCCACATGCAAGATGATATGACGGAAGAAGAGAAGAACAATATTGAATTACATCAATGGTCTGATTCTGCAGTTAGGAGATTCATACAAAGGGTAGGTATCGACAATATTGATGACCTTTTTAAATTGCGATTGGCAGATGCTCAATCTAATCCAATGACCGCTTTTAAACCAGAGGAGATAACCTTGCTACAACAAAGAATATCTGCCGTACTGCAACAAGATATGGCCTTTAAGGTTACAGATTTAAAAATTAATGGGGAAGATTTAGTAAGTATTGGTATTGAAAGAGGTCCTCAATTGGGAAAGATATTAAAAGAACTTTTAGATATGGTACTTGAAGATCCAATGCTTAATACCAAAGAAAAATTGTTAGAAAATGCTAAGAAATTAGCAAATATTTAAATTAATTTCTCTAAATATATATGAGAAGGATTGAGAAAAAGACAGTACCAGATCTTTTTGAAAAAGTACTTAATGGAGAGAAGAATTTTGATTTAAGAATAGCTGAGTTTGAATGTGAAGTAGGGGATGTATTGGTATTAAGAGAATGGAATCCTGAAATGAAGGAATATACAGGAAGACAAATTGAGAAAACTGTTACCTTTGTTATGAAGACTAAAGATCTTAAATTCTGGAGTCAAGAAGATATTGAAGAATTAGGATTCCTAGTAATGTCATTTAAGTAGGGTTGGAATTAACTCCTTTTTCCTCTATCATATACATAGCTTAATTAACTAGTACTGCCTAATGAAGTTAAAATTCTGTGGAGCTGCTAAAAATGTTACTGGGTCATGCTACTATGTAGATACTGGAGAACTCAAATTCATTGTAGATTGTGGTGCATTTCAAGGCTCTGATGAACAAGAAGCATTAAACTATGAACCATTCCCATTTAATCCTGCGGATTTAGATTTTGTATTTCTTACTCACGCACATTTTGATCACTGTGGAAGATTACCAGTATTAGTCAAACAAGGATTCCATGGAAGAATAGTTTGTACTCAACCGACTAGAGATTTAGCTAAGGTTGTACTCTTAGATGCAGCAAATATCCAAGAGGAGGACTACGAAAGATGGATAACCAGGGCAAGAGAAGATGGAATGTCTGCGGTTGCTGCGGAAGAAGGATCTATTGAAGCTAACAAAAAACCATTGTTTACTGTTGCAGATGTAGAAGCAATGAGTATGCTTTTTGAAGTATATCCTTACAGTACATCAGTCAATATTAACAATCATTTTGAATTCAGACTTAGAGATGCAGGACATATCATTGGATCTGCAAGTATAGAGTTCTGGGTAAAAAATGAAGCTGAAAGAGTAAGGAAAATCGTGTTCTCAGGAGACTTAGGTCAACCTGGTGCACGTATTGTTAGAGACCCAGACTTAATCCGAGAAGCAGACTTTGTAATCTGTGAGTCAACATATGGAAATAGAATACACAGAGATCGAAACGAAACGCTTTTAGAACTACTTTCCATATTACAAGAAGCACAAAAAAGTGAAGGCAATGTTCTCATCCCAGCCTTTGCAATTGAAAGAGCCCAAGAGATATTGTATGAAATTAATCTTTTTGTAGAGCAGAGATTACTCTCTGGACTTCCAATATATTTAGACAGTCCAATGGCTTCTAAAGCTACTGCGATATTCAAACAATATCCAGACTTCTATGACGAAGATGCTAAGCGATTACTAAACAAAGGAGATGATCCATTTGAGTTCTCAGGACTACATATTGTAGAGGATGCTGAAGAATCAAAACGGTTAATATCTAAACGAGGAATAGTCATAATGGCAGGTAGTGGAATGTGTACAGGAGGAAGAATCATGCATCATCTAAAAAATAACATTGAGAGTAGCAAAACACATATTGTATTTGTTGGATATCAAGTCAAAGGAACATTGGGCAGAAGAATAGTTGATGGTGAAAAGGTAGTAAGAATCTTCGGAAGGGAGTATGAAAACAATGCACATGTACATACCTTGGGAGGATTCTCTGCCCATGGCGATGAACGAGATTTGTTGTACTGGTTAGGAAGTTTTGGACATACACCTAAGCAAATATTCATAACCCACGGAGATGAACAAGTAGCGGAAGAATTCGCAGACAAGATATACAAGGATACACAGATTGAAACTATAGTACCTAATGTTAATGAAGAATTTGAATTAAAGTAGTATGGAAGTATACACAGAGATAGACAAAATATATGGGGATATACAAAAGTTGAACATCCAAGGCGCGACTAATGTTGCCATTGCAGTGTTTGAAGGCATGAAATTGTATCTCTCTTTAACCAAAGAAACAGACAAACAAAAGATACATGATGAATTCTTTGAGGTAGGGGACAAGCTTTCAAAAGCTCGACCTAATGAACCATTGGCAAAGAATGGTGTAAAATTCATCAAACATTTCTTCGATCAGGAGTTTGCTGTTTTACCAGAGGTGTCCACTATGAAACCAAGGCTTGATGAGCTATGTGCTCAATACCTTGATATGATTTCCGAAACCAAGAAAAACATTGTGGATAAGTCGAAGGAATATCTTAAAAACTATGATAATATTTTTACACATTGTCACTCTTCAACGGTAGAAACATTGATCAAAGAATTATCACACAAGGATAAGGAGTTTGAGGTGGTGTGCACAGAAACTAGACCAAGAATGCAGGGAAGGATTACAGCAAAGAATTTGGTAAATGCAGGAATTAAAACAACAATGATTACAGATAGCGCAGCAGATTCATTTATAATTGGTAGAGGAAATGTCCTTGTAGACACAATATTCATAGGGTGTGATCAGATTGTTAAAGGTGGCCATGTCATAAACAAGATAGGGAGTTGGAGTATAGCCATGAGTGCTCACTATGCAGACAAACCTGTATATGTGATTACACCGTTACTCAAAATTGATGAGAGTTCATACATTGGAAATGTTGAAATTGAAGTGCGAGAAGACTCTGAAATATGGCCTGATGCTCCTAAAGGATTGGAGATATATAATCCAGCATTTGAGATTGTGGATAATGTCCTAATTACTGGTTTTGTGACAGAATTTGGTATAGTTAAACCTGCTGAAGTGGACACAGTAGTCAAGGAGAAATATCCTTGGATATTTGATAGATAATTTTTTACTAACTAGACATGTCATTTTACCTGAGAAGCAAAATATTAGATTTAGGCGAGGATAATAGCTTTAATGTTGTTTTACATAGAAAAGATGCTGAGAAAATTGGAGTGAAAGAAGGAGAATTGGTATACATCGGAATCGGTGATTCTGAACTCTATGCTAATGTCATGGAGACGGAGGAAAGAGTACATCAAGGGGAAATTGGACTGTTTGAAGAGATATGGAAAGAGTATTTGATTGTGGAAGGAAGTACAGTTTTTGTGGATATTCCAGAGCGTAGTAAAGCACTTGAAGCTATCAGCCGAAAGTTGCTTGGCCATGATCTAACAAAGGAAGATTTGGAATTAATTATGAAAGAAATTGCATCTCGTAGGTTGAGAGAAACAGAGATTGCATTTTTCATTTCAACCTTCTTTAATCCAGGTTTCAATGACGAGGAGATATATTGGATGACACAGGGTATGGCACAGTCTGGAGACTCACTTTCGTTTAAAAAATTCAAAGGTAAAGGTAGCGTTATAGCTGACAAACACTCCATTGGTGGTGTTGCAGGAAAGGGTGTTACTCCTGTACTTGTCCCAATACTTGTAGCTGGTGGTCTGGTCGTCCCTAATACCTCTTCTAGAGCAATTACTTCTCCATCTGGTACATCAGACATCTTGGAGGTTGTTATGCCTGTATCGCTCACTGAGGAGGAGATAATGAAGGTTGTGGAGAAGACAGGTGGTTGTTTGTTCTGGGGTGGTTCTTTGAGTATATCCCCTGCAGATGATGTAATTATTAATGTTGAAAGATCTCTTCGTATTCAAGAATATCAGAAGGTACTTGTGAGTATTGTGGCTAAGAAGGTAGCACTTGGTATTGAGAATATTTTAATCGATCTTCCATATGGTAAGGGTAGTAAGGTTGAGGTTACCGAAGATGTATTCAAATTAGCTAAAGAATTTAAGAAACTGTTTAAAAAGTTTGGTATTGAGTGTGAAACGACAACACGTAAGGTTAATGGGCCTGATGGTAGGGGAATTGGTCCCAACCTTGAGATTAAAGAATCATTGAAAATTTTAGAAAGGGATAGTTGTGCATCTTTGGAAATGGAGAGGGTGGTTATAGATATGGCAGGAATCCTCTTTGAAGCTACGGGTATCTCTACTGAAGGGGAGGGTAAGGTTCTTGCTCAAACACTTTTGGATTCAAAGAAGGCATATGAGAAATTCTGGGAGATTGGTTTTGCACAGGGTGCAAAGAAGATAACTAAATCTAGCGAGATTAAGGCAGGGAACTTAAGTGCTGAGGTTGTGTCTACTAAGGAGGGTACGGTTAAGATGATTAGTAGTATTGAGATTGTAAATATTGCTAGAGCTTTGGGTTGTCCTCGTATTAAGGAGGCTGGACTATATATTCACAAGATGCCGGGTGAGTCTGTGTCTAAGGGGGATGTTTTGTTTACTATGTATGCTACTGCGGATGATAGGCTAGAGAATGGAAAAAGCGCGGTAGATCTTGAAAAGATGTACGAGATAGTTTAGACGACAGAACCTATAGTATTGAGATTTTCCTTTGAAAAAGGTATAATAGAGTAGTTAATAATATACTGCTCTTTAAAAATATCATTGATAAATACAAGGAGATTTTCTTTTGATGATTTTATTCATCACTTGATGTTAGTCATCTCTTTGTTGTGGTTTATCATACTCATATTCAAATTAGAATAAAAATTTCTCTTAAAGGAGGGAAATTGAAATGAAAATAACTTGGAAAATATTTGTTGGTTTGTTGGGTTCAATTGGCATGTTTATTATCACACGAAATGTGCTAATTTGGGAAAGTCAAATGCCCTTATCGGCATATTGGATAGCAATGATATTGACATTATTCCTTATTTTCTTGGGAATTTTCTCAATGTCCCCAAAATGGATTGTAATTTTGTATTTTGTAGTACAAGTTTTATTCATCACAATAGGGATAGCTCAATATAGAAGCAATGTTTACGAGAGTATGTTTTTAGGAGCTTTAATCTCTATGATGTTTTGTCTCATACCCTTTGTTGTATGGTTTGATGTTAACATATTCACTCCAACTTTGAGACAAATTTTTAAATAAGATAACCACTAACATGCACCATTGGGTGTTCTATTTTTTTTTACAGGACACCCATGGTTATCTTTTTGTATTTATCTATGATATTGATCTTTAAAAATATATTTCTTAAATGCAGAGGGAATTGTATTAAATACTTTGTTATTTAATACTAATATTTCTTTCATATATTCTTACCCAGTGGGGTGCGATTTAAATGATGTTAATTTAAATATATTAACGTTATATATATCGCACACCGAGGGTGTTCGAATAGAAGGAGGAATTTAATGAAAAAGATTAACTTGAAAGTAGTTTTTAGCAAGGAAATGTTGGCACTTTTGATTTTCGTCACCTTGATGGCGATCCCTGTTCAAGGAGTTCCTGTGTTCCCATTGGTAATTATGTTGGTTATTGGACAACCAGTTGGTCACTTTATGGCCCTGAGAAAGCTTGATGGTTCCAGTATTCTTTGGTTCATCCTTGGGTATGGTCCATTCATTTTATTTCTTGTGGCTACGGCTCCATTGGTAATAGCTCAACCGCCATTCACCAGTGTGATATTAAGACCTGCTCTAATTCAGATGTTGATAGCGTTTCTATTATCAGCATTCTTGATCGTCGGAATAATCATCGCAATCTTGTGGAAATATTTTCCGCGAAAGAAGTTTGCTTTTGATTAGCATTTTTTTCTCCCTCTGCGCACCTCTGGGTGTTTATTTTTTAGATACCCAGAGTGAATTGCATATCTGTATTTAAGAGATATATTTACCTTTGAATAGGGGTACTATTCAATTTCTTCCTCTTCATTCTTCTAACCGTATTCTTAGTAACAGCTACTATAACTGAAACTATCAATACAAGAATAATAACAGGGCCCGTAATTATAACTGCCTTCCCAATAGTCGTAGTCTTAAGGAATGTATTTAACCATTGTCCAAAACCATACTTACTAGCAGAAGGAATATCCTCATTAGATTCATATCCCTTCTCGGGTACTAAATCGGTATATGTCTGCAACTTAGTAAAATCAATTCCCGTGCTATCGACACCATACACATTTAGGTTATATCCCTCCGTAGTTAACACATCAATATTGTCTGCTGAAAACACCTTAATATTTGAAAGCGTATCTCCATTAAACACTTCCCAAAGTACTCGATCAATACTCTGTCCCAACCTCATGTTATTACTTTCTAAAGTAGGGTCTACAGAATACCAACCATAGTCTGGAATCCAAACCTGTACCCATTGATGTCTAACTTGAGCTTCTTGAGTTTCAGTAATATTTGCATATCCTAAAGCTGCTCTAGATGGAATACCTTGAGCTCTAAGAAGAGCAATCATTAAATCTGCATATTCCATACATACAGAAGCACCACCCTCGAGTGCAGCTTTTGCACCGATTCTTTCATTCTCAGAATTTGCCTTGTTATCATCATATGTAAGCTTGTCTCCAATATATGCATAGTCAGCCTTTATGATATCCATAACTGTAGTTTTGTCTGCCATCAATTTCTCAGCCTCGCTTTTGATATTGGAATCATTACTTTGCCAATATTTAGTAGCGGTTAAGTAGTTCTTAAGGTAAGAAGCTTTTGAGATTGCTTCTCTGTATGCAGTCCAATCCATATTTACGGGAGCTGATCCAGCCTGGTATGCATCTTGGTTTGTAACAATATATCCCTCTAAGGTTATTGTCCCTATGGTATTTGCAGGAACCTCAAATGATGCAATGATATTTCCTTCGGCATCCTTGTATATATTGGATGGGGTAGGAGATACATTGGTGAAATATACCTTTTGATCTGTTTCATCAAATTCTCTAGGTAAAGAGATCTCAAATATATTTGTTGAAAGAGATTTAAATACGTTGGTTAAACTTTCTGGTACTAAGGTATCAGTTTTGGGAGTGGTGTATGTTAGTGCAAATTTGTATGTAACTGATGTTCCGAATTCCATATATGGGGAATTTCCAACTCTGTTTTCTTGTGCGAATGAATATGTTGTTTTACCATTTTTTGTAGCTTGAGTGAATTGAGAAGGATATACCTTGGCAAGTGGAGCTATTTTGTCATCTACAATGATGTTTAAACCATAGTTAAAGGATGTTTGGGTATTTGTTGTTGTATCTGTTTGCTCAAATATGACATCTTTTGGTAAGGCTGGAGCTTGAAGTGTTGTGAAATTGGCTACTTTAGTAACAAAATCATGGGTATTGTAGGTTATTTGTATGGAATATGGTGAGCTTGATGTGGTTTGTTTGTAGTTAGGAACCTTAATATATATCCCTGAGCCTTGTGCTTGCTCTTCAATTGTATATTTTACTGTTCCTCCTAAAGAGTTAGTTACTTTTAAGGAATCTAGTTTGTATTTTCTCTCTGCGGTTATTTCTGCTTCTGTACTACTTGGTAGGTCAGGTATATTGAAGACCTTTTCGCCTGTTGCAGGGTAGAAGTAGTCACTATTCGCTACTGTTCTTGAATATTTTGTTACTACTGATACGTATGTTTCTCCTGTGGTATATGTGATGTCTGTGTTTGAATCTATTACGAAGTCTGATGACTTTGCTAATACCTTGGTTGAGAGGAGAAGGAAGAGGGAGACAATACTGAAGATATATATGAACAGTTTTTTCATTGTATTGATTAGGGCTATTTAATGTATTTAATATCATAGCAATTATTGAAAAAGGAAGGAAGAAGACCTATAATGCGGGTCCGGAACACACATCCGTGGATCTTTTAAAAAATGGAGCTAAAAATGAAAGAAGAAAGACAAGAGTTAATAACGAAAGTTGTTAAGTTATACAACGAATTTCAGGAAATCTTTAAAGATGCTCATGTTGAGTCTTTTCTGAATACCCTGTTCTTTAATGGGATAAAATTCTTGTTTAATGATTGGGATGAGCTTTTAATCCTACGAGAAAGATTGGTAGATCCAAGACTAAAATCAATGATTTTGGTTTTAATGGCCAATGCTTCTGAAGAGGTAGACCAATTGGTCTTCGTAATGGTCAACTGTCCTCATAATGAGGGCGCAGCTGGCGCAGTGAGAAAAAAGATTAAAGCCCAATTTGGCGGTATGGTTAATTCCTTGAAAGATGGTGTTGAAGAATATTTCGATACCGAGGAATTAAGAAAACGAACATATGGGAAACAAACTCTTCAGGCGTGGATCTTTAATACCTTTTTATATGGTCTTAAAGGACAAGAAGTCCTAAAAGATGTACATTCTGAAGAATAGAGTGTGCTATTCTTCTAAAACCTGTCTGACTGTGGGTCTCTGAAGATTGGATTAATTTCCATCAATAGAGACTCACAGATTGGTTATATATTTCAAATGATAAATTTTGTTTTAAAACCAGATATGGTTATTTTATGTTGTAGGAATTGAAAAACGAGGCAACAAGGCCTATAATGTTTCTTGCAACAGATCTTTATATTATGAATAGGAGCCCAAGATGGTGGAAGTAAAATTCCTAGAAGTTGATTTATTTGCAATAAGAAAATACTGTGAGGGGTGTTTAGGAGGAAAACCATATCTAACAGAAATCAAACGGCAATCGTTAGAACAGCCAGCGAAGTGGTACTATTTCTATATTATTCTCCAAGAAATAGTAGAGTATAAGGAATATATCTATTCCAACCTCAAAAAATATCTAAGCAGATCTATCGAAATTGCAACAATTTTCTATATGATAACTGAGGCAGAAAGCGAAGATGAAAAAATAGCTGTAGAAGCAATTAAGTCTCATCTAGGTGTTATGAAAAAGGCTTATAGAGCTACTCAACGTGGAAATATTGTAAAAGCAGTTGGCTATTCGGGAAAAACATTAAATATAGAAAACCTTGAGGAGGTGGAAACTAAAAAATAAAGGGCCTGTTGCAAAAACCAGTAGAGCTTCATATATATGAAGAACATGAAGCTCTACTGTAAGGTCTTGGTGTTCAAAACAAGGATATTAATATATAATTCACCATTATGTCAGTAAAAAGATCACACTCATTATCACTAGGTATTGTAGGACTTCCTAATTCAGGAAAATCTACAATATTTAATGCACTAACCAAATTAACAGTACCAGCAGAAAATTTTCCTTTTTGTACGATAGATAAAAACGTAGGAGTAGTAGAGATACCAGATGAAAGATTAGGAAGAATGTCTGCATATTTCAATGCTAAGAAGATTGTCCCTTCAGCTATGACATTTGTAGATATTGCAGGATTAGTAAAAGGAGCATCAAAGGGAGAGGGATTAGGAAATCAATTCCTTTCACATATTAGAGAAACCGATGTCATTATGTATGTACTTAGAGCTTTTGAAAGTAAGGAGATTGTACATGTATATGAAAGGGTAAACCCTGTTGAAGATTTTGAAATTGTACAAGCAGAACTCATATTTAAAGATATTGAGGTCATTGAAAAGAAAATTGCTAGCGTAAACAAGATGGCAAGGATAGGGAATGCAGATGCTGCATTAGAGATGAATATATTGGAGAAGATACAGAAGAATCTTGGTATGGGTATTCCTGTGGTAGATATGGAGATGAATGAAAAAGAGAAAGAATATGTATATGACCTTTGGTTATTAACCAGCAAGAAGAGAATGTTTGTATTGAATTGTAAGGAAGGGTTGGAAAATGAAAAGATTGAACAATGGAAGAAGGAATTGGAAGAGAAAACTGGGGACTTAGTAATCATGGCTGATGTAAAGTTGGTGGGGGAGATGGAAGATGCAGATGAATATGCTGAGTTATTGGGTTATGTTCCTAAATCGGTTAAGGATATTATTAAGGGGGCATATGATGCGCTAAATCTTATAACCTTCTATACCGGATCTGAGAAGGAGTGTAATGCATGGACTATTGAGAAGGGTGCTAATGCTAAGGAGGCTGCTGGGGTTATACATACTGATTTAGAAAATAATTTTATAACGGCTGATGTAGTTAATGTAGACGCTTTGTTAGATGCTGGTGGTTGGGTTAAGGCTAAGGAATTGGGTTTGGTTAAGAATCATGGTAAGGATTATATTGTCCAAGATGGTGATTACATTATTATTCTTGCGAATAAGTAAGAATTTCTCAAAAGAAATACTGTTGTAGTAGATATTTACAACGGATTGGGTATCCTATAGAATATAGTTGTCTTTTTGTTGGGATTATTCCCAAATCTTGTGTTGCTCACTAAAAAAGGAGAATAGAATAATGACCTCAAATGTTCGACGTAATATCGAAGGGAAGGGACAAGTTTCTCTTCCAGTTTTGGGTAGTTTCGGAGGTATGTTTGTAACTTCCGAGGGTCGTGATCGTATCTTAATTGTAGATACGAGCTTTATCAATGCTATTGCAATTCCTTTGCCGGAAAAGAGTTTAACCTTTGTAAAGTTGGCGGGAATCTTTTCTTATAAAGATGTCATCGGAATTCCAAAGAAAGGAAGAGTTGTTTATGCGCAATATAAAAATGAGCTTAATGTAGTTCTCTGCTTTAACCTTAGTGGTTCACTTAGGTTTGGAAGCCGATTAGACAGCAACTGTGCAGTTAGCATTCCTGATGATAACATCGGAAACGTTGTGATTTTTGAACGGGATGCAACATTGTTAGTTGTGGAAGGGCAAACCCTACAAAGGTGTTCGCTTCAAATAAAGGAGAAAGAATAACAAAAAGACAAAAAGGGTAGTGGACTATTCGTATATTGGTTAACTCCAATTTCACACATAGTCCACTGCACGACCCTTTAACAAAATTACAAAAGAAATACAGTTGCAGTAGATATTTACAACAAATTAGATATCCTATAGAATATGGATAGTCTTTTTGTTGGGATTAAGTCCCGGATTATATTCGCTCTTAATAGGAATAGGAAGGATAGGGAAAAATGGAGTTCATAAACAAAGGTAAGAAATGGTTTTTTGAATTTGGTGGCTTTAATTATGAGGTCATCAATCGATATGGAGATGCTTTCACTGCAAAACATGATCAATCTCCGGATTGTTTTTTGTTTATGCAAAATGAGAAGGAACCATATATAACCAATGCATGCCCAGCTATTTTAACCAGAAAAGTAATTATACGGAATCACTTTTCTCTGCGATCAAGTTGGAGAGAATATGACCTGGTTATCAATGGCGATCGGCAATATCTGGTTCGATACCATATGAATGAAGAAGAAGATAATAATTGGAAGGTGCGTTCTATCGAAAAAATTCCTGTGGGGAATTTCTATATGTGGTACGATCCTGAAACTCGGGACTTGAAACGCCTACCATGGAAAGTTGAATTTTTAAAACTCTACAAAGGAGTTTTGGTTCCGCTCAATGATGAGTAAAACAAAAAGACAAAACAAAGGGTGGTGGAGCTCTGTTATTCTACTTATGTAGAGAGTTCCACCTGTAATCCCATATATATTGAGAGTTTGGCAGTTGTATTAACTAATATTTTCTGCTAAAATCCATTCTCGTTAAGACATAATTTGTATATATCGGTTAAATGGCAGCAGAAGAAGTAAAAAAAGGAAACTATTATGAAATGGCAGTGGCTCTTAAACCACTATTACCAGACGATGTTAGAAAAGCAATTCACAAAGAATTTGTTGATTTAGTTAAGTCTAAGGGTGGAGAAGTATTAGATGTAGATGTATGGGGAAAGAGATATTTAGCATACAAGATAAATGGACATAACGAAGGCTATTACATTATATATACCTTCATATCCGATCCTTCCAATATCCTAGAAATCAGAAGACAGATGGAATTAAAACAAGAAGTTTTGAGATATATGGTAGTAGAAGCAGATGATGTAGATGAAATAGGAAAGAAGATTAAGAAGAAGGAAATAGAAATTTAATCGAATTTTAATATTTGCAGTGTATATTGTAGGTAAGTTAAATTATAATTATTAAACAAATGGCAGCTAGATCACTAAATAAAGTAATGTTAATTGGAAATCTAACAAGAGATCCAGAGATGAGATATACCAATTCTGGAACTCCAGTTGTTACTTTCGGAATGGCAACAAACAAGTCATGGAAAGATACCAATGGTGAGATGAAAGAATTAGCAGAATTCCATAATGTAGTTGCATGGAACAAGATGGCTGAGATATGTCAGCAATTGTTAGCTAAGGGAATGAAGATCTATGTAGAGGGTTCTTTGAATACAAGATCATGGCAGGCAGATGACAATACAACTAGATACAAGACAGAAGTAAGAATTGAAGATATGATTCTTTTAGATAGTAAGGGTAAGCAGGGTGCAGGTGTTGATGAAGATGCTGCACATGCTGAAAGACCAGAAAAAGCAGAGAAAGCTCCTAAGGAAGATGTTGTTGCTGATGAAGCAGCTCCAGTTGAAGATGAAGCTCCTGTTGATCAGGATCCTTTAGAAGAAGATTTGCCATTTTAATTTGATATATATTAAGGAATGTCAGACGAAATAGTAGTAAAACAAAGTCCAGCAGTAGAGAGTACAGTAAGTGATGACTCTTCTTTTGATGCTAAGAAAAAGAATATGCGAAGAAGAAGAAAGATTATTCAGAACTTAAAATGTCCTCTATGTGAATCTGGTGTTAAGACTGTTACATACAAGGATGTGTATCAATTAAAAAAGTTTACATCAGTTAGAGGTAAGATTATATCTGTAGAAAAGTCTGGTGCATGTCACAAGCATCAGAAGATGTTAAAGAGAGCTATTAAGAGAGCTAGATTTATGTCTCTCTTGCCATATTCTTCTAATGAATAGTCTGTAATATATACATTGAATTGAGAAGGGGACCGAAAGGTCCTCTTTTTTTTGCTATGGAACTTTCAGAATCTGTTGGTGTTTGGTATATACCAACAGATTCTGTTAGCTCTTTAGAGATTTCTTTTTTATTGTATGTATTGCGATCTCCCATCTTTCTTCCCCATTAATTAACAGTATGGCGATATCATATGGAGAGATATCTAAATCTTTCTGATTCTTTTTAAAATCTAAAATGATTTTAGAAATCACAGCGATCAATTCCTTCGCAGTATTAAATTTTTTGCCAGAAATATTTCTAGCAAGAAAATCTGCAAATTGAATAGGAAAAGTCTTTGAAAGAAGTTCAAAAACTTTCCTTCGTTCTGTGGTAAAACAATTCTTACCATGCATAACAATATCCTTTCTCTAAAAGAGCGTTTGACAACAAGTGATTATACCATTAATGAAAACTATAGGTAATACAAGCTTTCATTGCATCTCTTAACCCTTTCAAGTAATATATTTATATATGTCTACACTGCCAATGTTAGAGAAAAACTCATATCTAAGCCTCGTTATATCAGATAACAACATCTGGGCACATCTCGCATATACAGATCATAATGCAAATAGGGAATATATACTCTCAGACTTCACAGATCTAAACCCATTAAAACAAAGATTGGATGATGATTTCTTTACCAAAAACTTCTGGTACGAATACTTTGATAATCTAGAAAAGGTCTTCAATTGGAATATCGTAGACAGAAATGGATATGGAATATTCTCTTTCAGAAAATTTGTAGAAGAAGGAGATGGAATATCAGGAATTAGAATACAGATGGATGAAAATCAAAAATACTTTCAAAAAATATTTTCATCACTTAGAGCATTCTCGAATGATATAGCTCTCAGAGTAATGGACGAAGTATACATGCGAGGAATGTTAGAGGGATTAACACAAAAACTGGGATATGATGACCTTCTTTTCTTAGATTTAGACCTCCAAGACTTTAAAATTTACAGAGCATTCAAAGACCAGCAAACAGGAAAGATTGAAATATCCAAATCAAAGATAGAATGGAACAATGAATATGGGGTTATAGATTCAATAAAGGATGCTCGATTT
This sequence comes from uncultured Candidatus Saccharibacteria bacterium, assembly GCA_964610125.1. Classification (GTDB taxonomy): domain Bacteria; phylum Patescibacteriota; class Dojkabacteria; order SC72; family SC72; genus UBA12078. The sequence goes on from CAZSUV010000002.1 coordinate 74,185, forward strand.
AAAGCATTTCTAGCCTCAGATGTAACATCCAAAGACATGCTCAATTACTGGAGCAACTTTGTACTAAATAGGGTAGTGTTTACCGAAGATCCAAATATATTGGATACGGTAAGAGCATATACCACGGCACAATTACATTCGATATATCAAGACAACAAGGACAAATTACAAGCAATTGGGACACAAGGAAACACAGGAATCATACTAACCGGTATGGTTCCATTACTATTAGGGAAAGAAAAACTCCTTCTTTCAGTAATTGATGGCTTTGAAGTATCAGGAATACTAGATGCATACTTTGATACCGAAAAACGATTACTTTCCTATGCCAAAAGCTATATATCTGGTCCTGCATCTTCTGATGTAGTACTCACCAGAAAAGAAATTCTTTCTTGTGCTACCAAGGTATTAGTACCAGAAGTTAAAGTGTCTAGAAACAAAAGTAAGGTCATATTTAACGGATATACCGATTCATTAGAAGGTGAAAAACAAGATATCTTTGCACTTTCCCCTGAGTTCACATATATCAAATTACCATTACACAGGGAAAACCTAATTATTGAAGGTGAATTTAAAAATGGAGCATACATTAGAAATACCGAGGCAAAGGACAATTTAAGCTTCATATCAATACCTGGAAAGTTAAGATATGATTCCATGGTTATAGATGCACGACCAAAACCAATCGTGTATGGGCCTGATACATATGCAAACAAATTAAAATTACAACAGTGGTTGAAATGATATTAAAACATAGGATGCTAGAAAAATATGATACATATACATTCCGAATACCTGTAAACAGTAAAGACAAGGTTATGGTTAAGGCTGGAGACACTGTCAAAGAGGGAATGGATCTGTATCTGAGACGTGGTAACAATGCTCGCCATTCCTTCTACCTTCCGGATCAACTCCATTGTAGTTTAGAAACAGTAATGCAATATGTAACCTGTATAGATGGAGAATTTGTAAATGAGGGAGATGTGCTTGCTGAGAAGATATCTGCAGGAGGATTAACTGTAAAACGACTAGTATCACCATCAAATGGAATTGTAGATCTCTCAAGAACAAAGTTGGGGTATATTGATGTCTTAGGGGAAGAACATGAAGCCTTAATTAAAAGTACATTTCAAGCAGAAATATTGGATGTTAATCCATTGGAAGGAATTACATTAAAGACACCAGCATTAGCATTAGACCTGTTAAGTGTCTCCAGTGCTGAAAGAGTACTTTTAGCTGGGGAGTTTGTTACATTGAATATGGGGAAGGATATTAAATTGAAAGGAGATGATGCAAGCTACGAGGGGAAAATAGTATTTGTAGGCAAACATTTGCATACAAGTTTGCTCAGAGATCTTTTTGAAAAAGGAGCTAAGTTTGTGCTTACATACTCAATGGATTACCAAGATTTTAGAAATCAAGGATTACCAATAGGGCTGGTGGGAGGATTTGGGGAAATATATTCTGGTGGAGAATTTTTAGAGATGATAGCAAAATTAAACGGAAGCTATGCCGTAGTAGATTTCGATGAAAGTCAGATATTTTTCCTTAATGAAGAACATAAAACAAAGGAAAAAGATTCGGTGTTTGTAAAAAACTTGGTAGGGAGTAAAATAGTATCTCGTACACTTGGAAGTTATGGAATGACAGGAGAGATCCTAAGTACCGAAGGATCGTCATATGTAACAGTAGAGTGGGAACATGGTGGAAGAAGTGTAATCAATTTAGGAAGTTTAGAATTTGTATCATACTAGTATAATTTAAGAAAAGAAATCATGGAGAAACAAACTACAAAAAAGCTTGGAATAGTAATATTGATGGTGTGTTTGTTTGCTATTGGCTTTGTGTCAGGAAGACTATTCCAAACCAACAAAGCAACAATATCCAATGCACTATCTGGTAAATCTGATGTGAATTTCCAATTGTATTGGAATGTATGGGATTTGATGCAGAGTAAGTATGTGGATTCTTCCAAAATCGATGAACAAGAAATGATATATGGCTCAATTAAGGGAATGGTTAATTCGTTTGATGATGCAGCAACGGTATTCTTAGACCCTGAAGAAACTAAAACATTTAACGAAGCTAGTGAGGGAAAACTTTTCCAAGGTATTGGTGCTGAATTAGGGTATGACAGTAACAAACAGATCATCGTTGTATCTCCATTGGAAGGTTCTCCAGCAAAGGCTGCAGGTATCAAAGCTGGCGACTATATTCTAACTATTGATGGTGTAGCTATTAAATCAACTGAAACGGTATATGATGTTGTTGCAAAGATTCGAGGAGAATCTGGAACAAAAGTAAAACTTGGGATATTGCATAAGGGAGAAACGAAATCAGTAGAAATAGAAATTACGAGGAGTGATATAACCGTTCCGAGTATGTCATTGTCATATGTTGGAGACAAGAAAGATATTGCATTGTTTAAAGTAAATAGATTTACAGACTCTTCATATAGTGAATGGACAAAGAATTGGGATACCAATGTAAATAGCATTGTAAAGTCTGGTGTAAAGAAAGTAATACTAGATTTGAGAGGTAATCCAGGGGGATATTTTGATGCTGCAATATATGCGGCTGATGATTTTGTTGATTCTGGGAAAGTATTAGCCCAAGAGCAGGATAGTGCTGGGAAGATAGAGAAGTTTAATTCGACTAAGGGTGGTAAGCTTGTAAATATGCAAGTTATAGTGCTTGTCGATGGAGGTAGTGCATCTGCCTCAGAAATTCTTTCAGGAGCTTTGCAACAATCAGGAAGAGCTACAATAGTTGGTGATAAAACCTACGGAAAAGGTACGGCCCAAAGTGTACTAGATCTGTCGGATGGTTCTACATTACATGTCACAATATTGAAATGGTTACTTCCAGATGGGGGGTGGTTAAACAAAGACAACCCAATTACACCAAATATTGAAATTGCAAATTCACAAGAAGATTTCAACAAGGGTGTAGATACCCAATTAAATCAAGCTATATCTGTGATTCAAAAATAATTTTTAATATATATATATTTATGGAAACAGAGAAGAGAACAATCACAAGTATTTTGAAAAGACATCCTCGAAGATATCTTTTCATATTTGGAACCATACTTGGAGTTATTTTAGTTTCAATTACTCTTACATCAATAGTAATTTTGAATATTGATAAGATTCAGAATTTTCTAGGCATTACTCAACAGACAGCAAATAATGGGAATCCAATTGTAGTATCTCAAGAAGAAAGTAATACAATTAATATTGTAAAAAACGCTACTCCAGGAGTAGTAAGCATCGCTGTATCTCAAGTTTCTCTTTCACAGGACAAAGGAATCATAAACACAGATAGTAATATTGGGACTGGTTTTGTCGTTGATGCTAATGGATGGATAATAACTAACCAGCATGTAGTTTCTAGTACAACTGCTGCATACAAGGTTGTTACAAGTGATGGGAAACAATATGACGTAACAGAGATTGCTAGAGATGATGCAAATGACATTGCAATATTAAGAATTGATGCCAAAGATTTGAAGGTACTTGAATTAGGTGATTCAGATAACTTAGTAGCAGGACAGGATGTAATCGCAATTGGGACTCCACTTGGTGAATATTCAGGTAGTGTAACCAAGGGGATAATTAGTGGATTAAATAGAACTGTTACTACTAGCGCAAGCTGGTTTGGTGCCACACAGAAAACATATGAAGGTGTACTACAAACTGATGCTGCAGTTAATCCTGGAAACTCTGGTGGCCCATTGTTAAATAGTGAGGGCAAAGTAATTGGAGTAAACTTTGCAACAACTTCTGGAGCAGAGAACATCTCGTTTGCGTTACCAATCAACAAGGTTAAGGAAAGAATTGAAGAATATCGTACCTATGGTAAGTTCATAGAACCATATATGGGAGTTACATATCAAATGATTTCTGAATATCTTGCCTTGTACTACTCCAATACTAATGTAGTGCCAGGAGCTTTAATACAGAGCTTGGATGTAAATGGACCTGCATACAAGGCTGGTATACAAAAAGGAGATATAGTTACAGAATTAGGGGGGGAGAAAGTAACATCTTCACTATCTGTATATATTCAGAAGCATAAAGTAGGGGATAAGGTCGAGGTTAAGGTAAATAGAGCAGGTTCAGAAAAAGTATTTGAAGTAACCTTAGCTGAAGCGGATTAGTACAAATCTGTCTTTGCCATATTGATCCTTGATGACCTTTGGGTAGAGGAGTTTGAATAACTCTAATGTAGATGGTTCTATCTCGAATATTGCACATCCTTTTAATTTCTTTGCCTCAATCTGAGCTAGTAGCTTTTCGTAATACTGAATTCCACTTTCTCCACCATCTAATGCAGTTCTAGGTTCAAAATCTTTAACGCTAGAATCTAATTCTAAATATTGTTGTGTTGGGATGTACGGAAGGTTGGCGAGTATCAAACAGAAACTATCTTTTGAGAATGAGATATCCTCAATCAAATCAGTCTTAGAGAATTTAATAAATGATTTTTTCAAGATGTTCTTTTCATTTTCTTTTGCAATATTTAAAGCTTCATCAGAAATATCTGTTGCATAGTATTCATATGGTTTACTGTTCCATGATTTTTCGAATAACTCTTTTACTAAGGATATAATGATGCATCCACTGCCTGTGCCAACATCTACGATATCTGTATATGGAGTGGGGGATTTGATTAACTCTTGCTTGGCAATATCAACCATTAACTCTGTTTCTATTCGAGGAATTAGTGTATGGGCATTTAATTTGAAATCAATATTTCTAAATTCTCCTTCACCTTTGATATATTCCCAAGGTTCATTGAGCTTTATCCTCTCCAATATCGGTTCTAATGGTAAATTATTTGCTTGGATATATTCTAAAATATCCTTTGCAACACGTGAGGTATCAAAATATCCAGAGGTCTTTAAAGCTTCTTGTATTTGAAAAAGAATTTTTAATTCGTTATTCACCTTTTTCTTGCTGAGCTAATATCTCTTCTTGAATACCTTTTCTTACATCATCAATTATTTCTTGGATATTACCCGTGAGGATACTCTCCATTCCAAACCATGAGAGCTTAACTCTGTGATCTGTAACTCGATTTTGTGGGAAGTTGTATGTTCTGATTTTTTCTGCCCTAGAGTTAGAACCAATTTGAGATGATCGCATATCTTTTCGTTTTGCCATCTCTTCTTGTTTCTTCATATCGTACAATCTAGATCTGAGTAGAGCCATAGCCTTTTCTCTGTTTTGAGCTTGATGCTTAGTTTCTTGGCAACTTACGACAATTCCAGTTGCTATATGTGTGATTCTTACCGCTGAGTCAGTTCTGTTTACACACTGTCCACCAGCGCCAGAAGCACGCATTACTTCAACTCTAATCTCACTTGGGTCTATTTGTATATCTATCTCTTTTGCTTCAGGTAGGATGGCTACAGAAGCGGTAGAGGTATGTATTCTTCCTGCTGATTCAGTTGAAGGTATTCTTTGTACTCTGTGAACACCACTTTCATATTTAAGGTTTTTAAACACATTTTTTCCAGCTAAATGGGCAATGACTTCTTTGTATCCACCATCTTGGGTTACATTGCTATCTACTATCTGTACTTCCCAACCCTTGTTAGTTGCATATATGGAATACATCTTGAAAAGGTCTGCAGCAAATAGAGCTGCTTCATCACCACCTGCACCAGCACGGATTTCAAGTATGGCTGATCTGTCATCGTCTTCATCTTCAAATTGTCTTTCGACCTTGATTTGGAATATTTCTTTTTCTAAATTGGTTATGAGTTCTTCCTTTTGTGTGATTTCCTCTTTTGCCATTTCCACTATATCTGTATCTGCTTCATTTGAGAGTAGGTATTGTGCATCCTCTATATCCTTAATTGCTTTTTGTATGGCTGATGTATGGCTTGCAAGTTGTGCGTAGTAGCTTAAATCCCCACTTAATTTAGAGAGATTTGCTCCTCCAGTTGTATGGGCTAGGGTAATCTGTTGTTCTAAATCAGTAACATGGGTTTGTGCATCATTTCCGCTGTATTTTTTCTTTAACAAAGCTATATCCATATGGATAATATATCATTTTAAATTATTAATGGAAATTTGTTACCTAGATACTCTTGCGTTTTCAAGAAGATCCTTTAGTGTAAGGGTATTGGTTGGTCTTGAGGATACTGCACCCATCTTTTCTTTTCTTGCGAGCATTTTTTCTTTCTTACTTCTGTAAGACATGCCTTGTGCTTTTGCTACCTTATCTTCATACTTCTTAACGATGTTATCGGTATCTACGATCTTTTGTTCACCAGTATAGAATGGATGACATTTGGAACAGATATCGACGTTATGTGTACCTTCAGAGAGGGTAGAACCTGTTACGAATTTATTACCGCATGAGCAGATAATTTCTAAATTGTGATTATATTCTGGGTGTATGTTCTTTTTCATAGCGAGTAGGATTATATCAGATGATTTTGTTGTTGTCTAGAAATATTGAGGTTCTCTATATGTTCTAGGGGAGTAATTCTTATATCCTCCATATCCCGGAATTATTGCTTCGGTTATTGTTGATAGGATGCAACCTCTTTCCTTATGAAATATTAAGGTTCTGTATATATCTATGTATTGTGTGAGTGGAATCTGGGTAAGGCCGGAGCGTTCAAGATATCCTTTAACAAAATCAGGCTCTAAATTAAATAGTTTTGGTAGATATTTCCCATTTAGCTGCCATTCTAATTTCTGGTATGGTGACTGTGTTTTATGGATATCAAACTCAAAATCAATTGGGTTGTAGATATAGCTTCCGTGTATATTCCCAAAGTTTTTGATTTCAAATTCACATTCTTCGTCAAAGATGAGTTGAGATGGAAAAATAGAGTCAGGAGTAAGGAGTTCTAAAACGTCATGCTTTTCAAAGAACCGATATACTTCAATAGGCATTGTAGCTTCTTCAGGTGTATTTTCTTGTTCTGTATACATATGTAATTATACTATTAATATCCCATAATAAATACAGAGATATATTGCACTAAACATATCTTTTGCATATACTTTTGTAATGACATATTCCAAAGGAATACAAAACAGAATAAATAGAGTAGAAGGCCAGGTAAAAGGAGTAAAGAAAATGGTAATGGATGGAGAAACCAATATAAAGGTAATGACCCAATTACAAGCATGTATATCCTCATTAGAAAGTTTAAAAGTAGAAATGATAAAACAAGAGATGAAACAATCCCTTGTAGAAGATGTTAAAAAATCATTAGGTTTGACCTAAAAATTTCTTCTTCCGCCCCAGAAGAAATCTGATATACTATGGATAATAGCTAGTTGTTAAATTTATATACTTGAACACTATGAAAATCAAGAAAGTTGGATGGACCAGTTTCCTAATCTCATCACCTAATATCTCTGTTGTAACAGATCCATTAGCTGCAGTAGAAGCAGGTGCAAGTATATCTAAAACAGCTACAGACATTGCAATATTTACAAACTATGACAAAACAGTAAAAACAAGCATAATTAAAGATAACAACCTAGATACAAAAATAGTTCCTGACAAAAGAGAAAAGGTTATGGAGATATCAACACCGGGAGAATTTGAAGTAGGAGGAATCATGATTAGAAGAGATATCGACAAGGATTTTTACATTATTGATGAAAATACTCTTCGTGTAGTGTATTTAGGTGGTACTGGCAGTAGCTTTGATCCTGAAAGTGTAAAAAATGTTGGAGATGTAGATGTATTGATATTACCAGTAGGGGATGGAGTCAATTTCATGAGCTTTGATACAATGGAAAAGGTCATATCTGAAATAGATCCTGCAGTATTACTTCCATGTGCTTTTTGTGAAGATGGTGCAAAAGGAAATACCTGCAAGAGTAAGGAAGAATTCATCAAACACTTTGGTTTTGCAAACGTACGAGAGGAAGCCACACTAAATGTTGTTAAGAAAAAAGTTGATGAAGAAAATCAACAAAGTGTAGAAGTAATATTTTTACAGTAAAAAAATGACGGAGAAAGTCCCTCCACAAAATATAGAGGCTGAACAATCATTGATAGGGTCAATGCTAATTGACAAGGATGCGGTGATTGCAGTTTCTGGTTGGTTACTTCCAGAACATTTCTATGAAGAGCGTAATGGCATTATATATGCCAACATTTTAGAACTCTTTAATGAAGCGCTTCCTGTAGATTTAATTACCCTTTCCGATGTATTAAAGAAGAAAAAACAACTAACCAAGATAGGAGGAAGAACATATCTTGCTGATTTAGTAGCAATGGTTCCAACCTCTGCGCATGCCGAAGAGTATGGAGGTATTGTAAAAGAAAGTGCAACGCGAAGAGGTCTTATTGCTGCATCTAGAGATATTACCGAATTAGCGTTTAACGAAGGTATGAAAATTGAAAATGTTATGGATCAATCTGAAAAGCGAATTTTTGACGTTGCACAATCAGGTACGAAAAGTAACTTTGTCCATGTTCGAGATTTACTTAAAGAAGCTTTCGAAAGAGCAGAGAGGGCAGACAATGATGAGGCATATCTTGGGATATCAACGGGATTTAAGGATTTAGATGACTTACTCGGAGGATTCCAGAAATCAGACTTAATTATTCTTGCCGCAAGACCTTCCGTTGGTAAAACATCGTTAGCACTGGACATGATACGTCACGCAGCAATGACTGAAAAAAAGACTGTAGCATTCTTCTCTCTTGAAATGAGTCAAACACAAATTATGGATAGGCTTATCGGTATGCAATCAGGAATTCCTTTCTGGGAAATTAGAACAGGAAGACTTACAGACAAAAAGTTGATGAAATTAGCAGATACCATGGGTGAATTTGGTGATACAAATATATATATTGACGATCAGGCCGGTCAGCATATTAATGCAATTAGAACCAAAGCACGAAGGCTATCACTGGAACATGGGTTAGATATGATATTTGTTGACTACCTTCAGCTAATGCATGGAAGTAGTACAGAAAGTCGAACGCTTGAAGTTACTGAGATATCACAAGGATTAAAAAATATCGCAAAGGAACTTAATATCCCAGTAGTAGCTCTGGCTCAGCTTAATCGTGCAGTTGAACAAAGACAGGGTAGGAGACCTCAGTTGTCCGACCTTAGAGAGTCAGGATCAATCGAACAGGATGCTGACGTTGTAATGTTTATCGATAGAGAAGAAATGTGGAATCCTGATACGGAGAACAAGGGAATAGGGGAACTTACCATTGCAAAGCATAGGAATGGACCAACGGGAGTAGTTAAATTAGCATTTGTAAATGAAATCGCAAGTTTCAGAAACCTGTACAAAGGCGAGAAATAGCGCTAGGACCTTCTATATCTCTCATATTTCTAGTATAATACCTGCAACAAGGTCGAGTGGTGGAACTGGCAGACACGCGGGACTCAAAATCCCGTGCTAGCAATAGCATAAGGGTTCAACTCCCTTCCCGACCATATTATATTTTGAGATAAAAAAGCATGGAGACATTTTTACTCAATCTGCTCAGTGGTGTGGGGAAGGTAAATTTCCAAATAGTTTGGATTATCTTGGCTGTAGCATTTGTAATATTTTGGATAATTGTATTGGATTGGGTATGGTTGGACGCTGGAGAGAGAACAAGTAACAAAACTGCAAGAATAATTTACTTGCTTCTTGTTGTATTTTTCAATATATTTGGATGGATTATGTATTTGATTTTGAGACCATCTCAGACTATTGAGCAAATCTATTGGGCTGATCTTGAAAGAAGATATTTGAAATATGAAACTTCAGAATTGGGGGATTGTGCAAAGTGTGGTACTCAGTTATATCCTGGCTATACATATTGTCCCACCTGTGGATCAGAGATAAGAGTAAAATGTAAATCATGTGATGTATATATCGAGAAGAATAGCGAATACTGTCCATATTGTGGGGTTAAAGTTGAAAAAGATGTTGTAACTTTCGAAGAAGAAGCTCCAAGTAGGGAAGTAATGGAACAGCAGATTCAAGCATCAAAGGACGAGGCTACGAAAGTTGTTGAGGCAGAGCAAACAAGATACAGCACGAAGAAGAGGAGTTTGACCGTAAAGGTAGGAAGCTCAATAATAGCGGGATATCAAGCTCTTTTGAACAAAGCAAAAAATGTTGCAGAGCCATTAAAAAAGAAATCCGAAGAGGTTGCTGTAAAAACTACAGCAAAAAAGAGCAAGAAGAAAAAGAAAAATAAAAAACATTAATACTGTGATATTATATATTCACGGATATTAATTTGTTAATAAACTTTGGTGCAAAACATTATAAACAGCATATTCGATATTTTTTCTAAGTTTAGTCCGGCTATTCTATTCCTTTGTGTTGTTGCATTTGGGTTATATGTATTTTGGCGAGGATCTATGGAAACTAGGAAGGATAAATCCTCAGTATTTGATCTTTTCATTGTATCCATATTCTTGGGACTCATAGGCGGAAGAATAGTATACATACTTTCAAACTGGTCAGAATTTTCTCAGCTTACATGGTGGTGGCTTCCATACGAAAGATACGGCAATCTTGTATATTGGTTTAGACTTCTTCCATGGAAATTCTTTGATATATTTGATGGAGGTCTAAATATTCTTATAATGTTTGTAGGCTTTCTATTTACCGCTAGCTTCTGGTCTACATTTGTAAAAAAATGGAGATGGAGTCATATGTTCCCAACAATATATTTCTCAGGCGAGGTAATGTTGAGCATGTCATTTCTTCTGATTGGTTTGAGTAGTAGTAATACAACTTGGGTATTTGAAGGACTAGCTCTTGCAGTATTCCCGTTCATATCAGTATTGCTAATAGGGTATGTAAACAAAATACAAAAACCAAAGGCAGAAAGAAATATCTATGTTTTAGCAAATATTCTCTTGATTATTTGTTCTAGCTTAGTAATTGGGTATATATATACGACAGGGGAGATTAATCAGTTTGAAAAGATTACATTAATTGCACTTCTGCTTTGGACTCTCCTAGGATTGGTATTCTTCATTAAAGATACGAAACGAGCTAATGTAGTGATAGAGAGGGTATCTTCTGTGAGGGGAATTGATATTAATCAACCAATTAAAATACAAAGATAATTGTTACTATGCATACTGTCCATATCGACGAAACAAATCAAGGGAATAGGGCAGATGCTTTTGTGTCAAACAATTTTAAGGTCCACAGTAGAAGCTTTTTAAAACATAACTGGGAAAGACTCATATCCATTAATGGACAAACGGGGAAACCTTCTTACAAACTTCGAAAAGGGGATATTCTTGAAATCCAGGATGAAGAAGTAGATAAACTCTTAGAGGAGCATTCATTTGGAGAAATTATTCCACAACATCACACATTAGATATTAAATATGAGGACAAGGATTTCTTAATTATCAACAAGCCTAAAAATCTTGTTGTTCACCCCGGGGTTGGGAATCCTAAAGATACCTTAGTTAACTATGTTGTTGAATATCTTCAATCAAAAGAAGAATATGATCCAAGGATGGAAAGAGGAGGAATAGTACATAGGTTGGATAAACCTGTTTCAGGCTTAATCCTCTTTGCAAAGAATGTTGAAGCACAGCTATATTTTCAAAAACAATTTGAAGAGCATAAGGTAGAGAAAATATATTTAGCAAAGGTAGAGTATGGCAATGATATTAGTGGTGAATTAAAAGAAAAATTCCCAACTCAATCATTAGATGTCTCTGAAGAGTTGGATAAATTGGTTCAAAACAATTTTGAAATAGATGGTACATGGTTAAAGGCTGAAGGGTATGTTGGAAGAAGCTCTATTAACAGAATGAAAATGACCTTCAAAACATATACATTTAATCATGGAAGATACGCTTTGTCATACATTAAACCAGTAAGTAAAGATGAACTATTAGTAATTATAAAAACCGGAAGAATGCATCAAATACGGGCTACAATAGAATATCTTGGGGCAAATATTGTAGGAGATACACTTTTCGAAACTTTAAAAGGCGGAGCTGTTCCAGATGAGATTGAATTAGAATCAATTCTTCTTTGCTGCAATGATATGCAAGGAAAAAGATTAATCAATAGATTGAAATGAAAAGACTGAGTTCACAGACTAAAACTAAAAGTAAGAGTAAAACACATAAGAAAATAAATGTAAGCAAAATCATTGTATATACCTTGATAACAGGTCTGATCCTATTTTTGGGAATATATTTTGTAGTTCTGTTATCCGCTAAACTATCTGATTCAACCAAGATTAATGGCTCAAATCAATATCTACTCTCTCAGGCAAATGATGATACAAGTACCACGTTGATTGTATTAGAGGGAAATAACGGACAAGAGAAAAGAATTAATGAGGCATACCTCTTTTTGACTAACAAAAACAAAGAAGAATCAATACTGATATATATACCGGGCTGGATGTACTATGGTGGTTTAGAAGAAGACTTTGGAAATAGTTTAGCTGTTTCAAGTTTTAGATATGCAGGAGATTTCCTCCAAGAAGGAAGAGGAGTCGAATATGCAATATGGCAAATAGGTCAAATGTTGGGTATAAAGGTCGATAACTATATTTGGTTCTCACCAGATGGTACGAAAAATTACTCAAATCTGTATGGAGATATTAGTGGAGTAGAGGATAGAGTAAAAGAATATTACAAAGTAGTCGAAGGTGACTCTCTTAATGATACCTTCTTCAAGCTTTCGATGATGTCTTCAAGGTATTCTGCCATAAAAAATATATTTGGGATGTCAAAACTGGTAGGGTTTAGTAGCTCTGTATACAGCAATTTAAGCTTTACTGGTTTTCTTAACTTCTTTAACACATTAAACAGGACAGCAGCAAGCACAGAAACGTTTGGAATAGATCTATCATTCTATAGATACTCCACCGAAGACCTCTCAACTAGCGGTGGACAGATTCGATATATTAATACGGATGAATTCGATAGTGTATATAGAGGTTTGATAGCGAAAATCATAGATAGATCTTTGGAAAAGGAAAGGGTTAGAGTAGAGATATACAATGGAAGTGGAGTTCCGGGGGCAGCTAAACAGTTCGGAAGAAAAATTGAAAATTCTGGATGTGATGTCGTAAGATATGAAAATGCACCAAAAACAATTGATAGAACTGTTTTGTATATTTCAAATGAAGAGAATTTCGCGAGCTCATTGAAAGTGGTCTCTGAAATTCTTTCTGGAAGCTATGACCTTGTAGTTGGGCGTCCCGAATTTATGACAACAGGTGATATTGTTGTAGTATTGGGACAAGATATTAAGCAGATGTACAGTTTCTAAAGATATTTGCTTAAATACGCTTTTTCCTCTAAAATTTCCATATGATTGCAGCCATGTTAATACTTCTAGTCTTCGCTGGGGCCTTTGTAGCCTTCATATTGATTTGGGGAAGTAAAACAAACAAAGTCGAACAGTCAGTTTTTGAAGATATCAGAAGTCCTTTGGTACTCCAGGTTTTAGTCCCTAGAGAGAATGACAAATCCGCGTTAGCAGCCGAACAGATGTTTGCATCAGTTCACGGAATATTGGGAGATTTGATTAGAGGAGAGGACATTATCAGTTTTGAAATTATATCCAGTGATGAAGATGGTATCCGTTTCTACATTGTTACCCCAAAACATCTTGCAAAGTTTGTAGAAGGACAGATGTATGCTCAGTATCCAAATGCGGATATTAGCTATGTCGAAGACTATGCCACACGAGCCAATGGCAATGATGATACCTTTGTGACTTGTGGAGAGATTGAAATGGAAAAAGATTCTATATTTCCAATCAAAACATTTAGAAACTTTGAAGTAGACCCCCTTGCAGCAATTACTGGGGCAATGTCCGATCTTTCAAAAGGGGAAAAGGCATGGCTACAGATAGTCATAAGACCAGTTTCAAATTTCTGGCAAAAGGATTCGAAGAAATATATAACAGCCATAAAAGAAGGAAAGGATCTCAATGGAGAATCAATCTTTAGTAAAATTGTTGGGGGATTAATAAAATTGGGGAATACTCTTTCAACTAGTGAATCCAGTCCTGCTAAGAAAGAAGTAGTGAAGCTAGAGCCAGGTCAGGAAGAAGAGTTAAAAGAGATTGAAACTAAGATGCTTAAGCTTGGTTTTGAAGTCAAAATCCGTGTGGTTACAAAGGCTGAGACTCAAGAAAGGTCCGAACAGATACTCCGCGATGTTACCGCAAGTTTCAAACAGTTTACCACTGCACACTTGAACAACTTCATACACTCCAAACCAACTAAAACAGGTAAAGAAATATATGATGAGTATGTCATTAGGCATATGGATGCGGATGAGCCAGATATATTAAATATTGAAGAGTTAGCATCTTTGTATCACTTACCAAATATATCAGTCGAGACACCAAATATCGCTTGGAGTAGATCAAGAAAGCTTGAGCCACCTATGAATATGCCTACAGCAAAAGATGGGGATGTCACAATCTTTGGAGAAACAGATTACAGAGGAGCCACAGTACAATTTGGATTAAAGAAAACCGATCGTGCACGTCATTTCTATCTTTTAGGTAAAACCGGTGTAGGTAAATCTACAGTCTTTAAAAATATGTTCATATCCGACATATTGGCTGGAGATGGGGCATGCTTTGTAGACCCTCACGGAGACACTGTAGAGGATCTCTTAGACCATATTCCACCTAATCGTATAGATGATGTCATTTACTTTAATCCTACTGATGTAGACCATCCTGTGGGCTTTAACTTGTTAGAACTTAAGGACAAATCACAGAGAGATTTAATCGCTGATGGAGTAGTGGAAGTATTTAAGAAGCAGTTTGGAGATTCATGGGGTCCAAGACTTCAATATATTCTTACCAATACTGTAGCAACAGCATTAGAAGCACAGGGGACTACCTTACTCGCAGTATTAAGAATGTTAACGGACAACAGCTACAGAAAATTCATCTTAAAGCAGGTAAATGATCCAATTCTTTACAAATTCTGGATAGAAGAATTTGCACAGATGTCTCAAAATCCAAGACTACTCGCAGAGGCTGTGGCTCCAATACAGAATAAGGTTGGAAGATTTGTATCTTCTGCCGTTACTAGAAATATCATTGGACAAGTCAAATCAACAATTGATTTAAGAGAGATTATGGATAACCGAAAGATTCTTCTGGTAAATCTTGCCCAGGGTCGATTAGGAGAGGAAACAGCATCACTTCTAGGTGGTATGATCATAACTCGATTACAAGCTACTGCTATGGAAAGAGTTGATATGCCTGAATCAGAGCGAAAAGATTTCTTCTTGTATGTTGATGAGTTCCAGAATTTCGCTACAGAATCCTTTGCAAAGATTCTTTCTGAAGCTAGAAAATATCACTTAAGTTTGACAATGACTAATCAGTATATTGATCAATTACCTTTAACAGTAAGACAGGCTATCTTTGGTAATGTAGGAACTTTGGGATCATTTGTTGTAAGTCAATCAGATGCATCAATATTGGAGAAAGAATTTGCTCCAGTAGTATCTTCTGATGACCTTGTATCTTTGGATTCCCATGCTATGTATGTGAAGCTTTGTATTGATGGAATGACCTCTATACCTTTCAGTGCTAAATCTTTACCGGTTAGGTATCAAAAATTTGATTGTAAACAAGAGATAATTGAGAAGTCCAGAGAGAAGTATGGTATGGATAGAGAAGTGATTGAAGACAAGATCCAGAAATGGAGTAATCAAACATACAGTGAGAAGGGGAATAGGTCAGTACCTGTAAATGATGAGCAAAGATCAACTGAAAGACCAGTTGAGAGAAAGGAATATACTAAACCTATTGAAAAAAAAGAAGAACCAAAAGCTGAACCTAAGAAGGAAGAAGTAAAGAAAGAGGAACCAAAGGTTGAACCTAAGAAAGAGGAAGAGAAAAAGAAGTACACTATAAAGATTTAGGAAAAGGTTTGTGATAGAATTACTATATCAAGATATAAATTCATATAGATTGTATATATATGTCAGGACACTC
This sequence comes from uncultured Candidatus Saccharibacteria bacterium, assembly GCA_964610125.1. Taxonomy (GTDB): domain Bacteria; phylum Patescibacteriota; class Dojkabacteria; order SC72; family SC72; genus UBA12078. The sequence continues at coordinate 90,153 of CAZSUV010000002.1, forward strand.
CAAATGGGATACGATTAAACATAAGAAAGCATTGAATGATGCTAAAAAAGGTCAGGCATTTTCAAAATTGTCTGTACAAATTACTCATGCAGCTAGGCAGGGTGGGGGAGATCCAAATATGAATCCTAATTTGAGGTTGTATATTGATAAAGCTAGGGATGCTAGTTTCCCTATGGATAGAATTGAAAAAGCAATTGAAAAGGGAGTTGGTGGTGGGGACAGTGGCATTATATTTGAAGAAGCATCATATGAGGGTTTTGGGCCTGGTGGTATCCAATTAATCGTTGATACTATTAGTGATAACAAGAATAGAACTGTTTCAGAATTAAGACAGATATTTGATCAGATAGGAGGAAATATTGGTGCTGAAGGCTCGGTATCATGGAATTTTGAAACTAAGGGATATATTGTGGTTAAGTCTGGTCATATGCAAAAATCTGAGAAATTTGGTGGTGAAGATACTTTTGTAGCTGATGATTCTGAAGGTGTAATGATGATGCTTATGGATATCCCTGGGATATTGGATATACAAGAGATAGATATGGATAATGGAGTAAAGGGATTTGAGATATATACAGAATATAATCAATTGGCTCAGGTTAGGGATAGTATTAGTAAATTAAGTTTTGTATTAAAAGAGGCTGAGATTGTTAAAGAACCTAAGATATACAAGAAATTAGAGGGAGAAGAGTTAGAGAAAGCGCAGAATGCTATAGAAAGATTAGAAGAGTATGATGATGTTCAGAATGTATGGACAGACTTGGATTACTAAGATATAGTTTATTATAGAATAGTACTGCCCAGTACTAATTTTTAAAGCAAGAAGCGCCATAATGAGTGAACCAATAGAAAGAACTCATGTAAACACAGAAGGGTTTTTAAATTCCGAGTATGAAAGAACGATAGCTAGCGAATTAGAAGTAAAATTTCTATCTTGGCTTAAGAGTCCTAAGCAATTAAATCGCGAAGGAATTAACTACAGCATATGTAATAAGGTGGAGGAGGAGAAAACAGATATGGATCTTTCAGGTGTTGTGGGCGACATCCTAGCAGTAGAACAATTCTCTCCAGATGATAATGAAATGACACTGTTTTTTGAATATATCCCAGATACGCACGATCATCCTGTAACTATTTACGGGAAAGCACTTAAGGGTATTCCTACAATTAAAGTTCTAAAAGAGTTTTATAAACCTAATTACACACACACGAGGACTCGACCAAATGTACTATTACATGAAAATGGGTTTTACATTAATTGTATTACAATAGAAGTCCCAGAGGAATTATTTGATACTATGGACGCTAATGTTGCAGATTTAAAAGAAATAGCGTTATCAAATTTGAAGGACATGATTAATCCACCTCCAATTACGCCTAATGGAAAAAGATTGGCAAAAAAAATACGATAATTTTACTGCTCCAATTAAGTTTATATTTTAATAATTATGTCAATATTTACTGATGAAAAAGAGCAAAGACCAGAAAATAGAATAAGACGAGAAAAAATGATGAAGCTTTTTCAAGCAGCAATGCTGAACCCCGCAGAGAATCTTCGAGTTTCGGAATTAGTAGGATTGATCAAGATTGAAAATAATGGATATATTTTGGGGTTCTTAATAGCTAATCCATATACGGAAGTTGATTATGCAAGAACATTAGTTGAGGGGGATTATGCTGATCAAAGTGCTAGAGATAGACTTTTTTATACAGAATTGCTTTGTCAGGAAGGAAAAGAAGGATTAAATCCAGATTGCCCAATCCCTGTATTGGTTCTTAATAAAGAGACAGTAGTAGAATGTATCGTCTTTGATTATATGCCACTTTCTTCCAAGGAGAGGGATAAAGCAATAAATGGATCTAAGGAAGCTACCTCTGTACTAAAGAATATGATAGTTTAGTGCTATCATATACCCATGAGAATATTAGGAATAGATCCAGGAGTAGCAACAACTGGATGGGCCATAATTGATTTTGGAGAAGATAATAAACCACATCCTGTGGACTTTGGAGCTATCCTAACTGCAAAAACATTAACAATATCCCAAAGATTAGAAGAAATATACAAAGATTTGAACGAATTAATTCTCAAATTTAAACCCGAATATGCTGGAGTAGAAACTTTACTCTTCTGTAATAACGCTAAGACAGCAATAACAGTGGGAGAGGCTAGGGGAGTAGTATTACTAACACTACAACAACACAACATACCATTAGAAGAATTTACACCATTACAAGTAAAAGATGCCATAACAGGATATGGAAAAGCCGATAAAAGACAAGTACAGGAGAATGTAAAAACCATATGCGAATTAGACGAAATACCCAAGCCCGATGATGCTGCAGATGCCTTAGCCATAGCCATAGCTACCGAAATATTGGTCTCGAGGAAACAATACTAATACTGTATAATGGACATATATGATTTCATACATTAGTGGAAAACTACTCAAAGTATTCATAGGGAAAGACTCATTTGTAGATATATTAACCGCTTCAGGAGTAGGATATCGTGTATTTCTGACTAAGAAGATTAACATTGTAAACGATGGCTCTCCAGTAGCTCTATATACATCCTTCCATGTAAGAGAAGATGCACAAACACTCTTTGGATTCTTAACCGAATCAGAACGAGATTTCTTTGAAAAGTTATTAACAGTATCAGGCGTTGGACCAAAAGTGGCCTTAGCCATACTCTCTACATATTCACAATTAGAGGTAGAGAATATGATTGTAGATGGGGATGATGCAGGATTAAGTAAAACACCAGGTTTAGGCAGTAAAGGAGCTCAAAAGATTATATTGGAGCTAAGAGGAAAGATTGATTTCAAAAAAGAAACACCAAAGGAAAGTGATGATATGAAAGATCTGAAGAATGCATTGAAAGCATTAGGCTTCAATGGAGAAGCATTGAACTCTCAACTTGAAAAAGGTGAAGAGATTATGAAGAAGGACAAGGATATTGAAATAGAGACATTAATTAAAAAAGTACTATCTGAGTAATGATACAATCAAGTTCAGAATTAAAAAAGAAACCCATTACAAAAAAAATCACACCTAAAAAAGAGGTCTTAGATATTCTTGAGCAAGAACAAAAGATTAGACCATCTAAATTAGATGAGATGATTGGTAGAGAGCAAGAGAAAAGAACACTTAAAATGATGATTGACTCTGCGAAGAAGAGAAAAGAAGTTGTAGATCACATCTTGTTCTATGGTCCTCCAGGATTAGGTAAAACAACGTTTGCAATGGCTATAGCTAATGAGATAGGGGGAAGTATTCGGATAACCTCTGGACCTGCAATTGAAAGACAAGGAGATCTTGCAGCTATACTTACTGGATTGAAACGAAACGATATTCTTTTCATTGATGAAATCCATAGGCTATCCAGAGTAGTTGAGGAAATTCTTTACCCAGCTATGGAAGATGGTGTATTAGATATCGTAATGGGAAAAGGTCCATCAGCTAAGACTATTAGATTGAGCTTGGAACCATTTACATTAATTGGGGCTACAACGCAGATAGGGAAGATTAGCTCACCAATGAGGGATAGGTTCGGATTAGTTCAGAGATTAGATTTCTTTACCAGTGAAGATATGGGATCAATATTAAAACGTGCCGCTAACCTTTGGAAGATTGGAATAGAGGACGAAGCATTGGAAAAGCTATCTAACTGTTCTCGTGGCACAGCTAGAATTGGATTAAGACTCTTAAAGCGAACGAGAGATTACATGGAGAATAGTTCAAATACAACTATAAATATGGATGCAGTTAATCAAACATTAAAGCTTTTAGATATTGATGAATATGGATTAGAGAATATAGATAGATTAATACTTCATACCATATTAAACAACTTTAATGGTGGACCTGTAGGTGCTTCTACGCTTGCAGCATCTCTTTCAGAAGATGTCTCCACTGTAGCAGATGTATATGAACCATACCTTATGAAATGTGGATATTTAAAGCGTACATCCAGAGGTAGAGTAATCACTCAAAAAGGATTAAAATATTTGGAAGATTTAAATGGATAGAACAGATGCAAACACAGATAGCGAGAAGAGGGGAAAGTTCCTGTTTTTAGCAGGGGTTATAACTTTAGCCATATTCCTAACCAAGGTATTGCAAGGCCAAGATGATATGCCCAATTGGAGAATATATTTAGATGGGGCCATATATTTCATTGTGGCTTTCGTTGGGTTACTTTGGGCATTCAATTTTCAGATAAAGGTAAAATCTCTACTGTATATTCTTCAATCCAGCCTGTTTGTACTCTCAGAAGTTATTTTTGTGGAGATTTTCTTTTTCCAAAAGTTCGGACGTTTGTATGAATCTCTTATCCTTATAATGCTACTAGTATTAATATTCATAGGTATATATGTATCCTTCCTAATGGCAAATGTATTCAATGTAGATTTGTTCAAAAAACTCCCATTGGTACAAGTTGGTAGAACCTCTTCATACCTCATCTCGCTCTTGATGATATATTTTTTAACATTTAGTATATTGTCCTCAAGTCTGCCTTTGTATTTTGTTCTTCCAATCATATTAATTGTATATATGCTCATTGCTCTAATTCATTATGTAAATATGGGAATGGAGGAGGGGGAGTTGTGGAGAAAGACTCTTTTAACAACTGCAATATCTATGATTCTATTCTTAGGGGTGTTCTTAACTGGTAGTACACACGAGCTTACGGCTATTGTTCCTGCATTGGGATACTACTTCGCTGTAAGTATGGTAACCCAGGAACAGATATTTAGAAAGAATTCTATTAGTTTTATATTCTCAATGATTCTTTTATCTGTAGCATTTTTTGCAGTAATAATTTTGAATATGATTTCAAGTTAATTTGGGGTATACATATGGGAGTAGGGGGTAGGGCCTGTAGTTACACGAGACCCATAGTTTCACTAATCCTATAGTAATCACTGTGGATAACCTTCTGCTAATCATTTCCCACGAATAAAAAGAATTATCAGTAGAGTATGGGTTTGAAGAATTCATCAATTATCAATGAATGTATACATATGAGAGAGAGGGTTCTACTCTGATGAAATATATGTTACAATTCTAGAATTAATGACCGAGTATAATCGTCCTTATACGCTGTCTCGTGCCTTAGAAATTTGAAAAGTCCATTTGTGTAGCTCTTTTTATTAGTTCCTTAGATTCTCTGAATATTAGTTTTATTTTATCTCTATTCTTTCCTTATCTATTCCTCATTCTCCTTACATAATCTCTCAAAATCAAAAAATTGGCCCCCTACTCTGATTGGTTAAAAATTATTTTTGTAGTAACATAAATATATGAAAGACAAAATATTTCCTAAGCTACCTGATCAAGATGACTTCTTGATGGACCTACAGAACAGTAATTACAGTTCTCTTACCATACATAACTATGCCAGAGATCTTTGTATATTTGCTGTCTTTCTTAAGTTCCGTGGTGTTGAGTTTAAGGATGTATCTAAGAAGGACATTTCTATGTACAAGGGATACCTAAAAGCAGGTGAACATTTGAAGGATTTGGATAAAATAAGGAAGGAATACATCAAAAACGCCGGTATAAAGGCAATATCTGAGCATGGGACTGCTAGCGACGATTTAACGAACGATACTGACTCGGGTGCCATAAATACACCTGCTAAGAAGGAAGTATTTGAGGTTAGTTTCCTGGAGAGCTTGTACAACCGTGTGTATGGGTCGTTTGGAATATTCGAAAGACCTATGAATACCAATGCTCGAAAAAAATCTGGTTTGGATGTTAACAGTATTAATCGTATGTTGTCATCTGTAAGATCATATTTGAAATTTAGAGTTAAATGGGATTTAGAAATTCCATTGCCAGCTGATGCGGTTGATATGATGAAGGCTGAGAAGCGTGTTAAGAAGGTTGCTTCATTGGAAGATCTTATTAAGTTGATTGAATCACCATTGGAATTTGAGTCTGATGAGAGAGTTGCAATACGTAATAGATGTATGTTAGAGATGTTGTTTGCTAGTGGTATGCGTATCTCTGAATTAATCAATCTGGACCTAGAGAATATTAATGTTGAAGGTAAGATGTATATCATTGGTAAGGGTAAAAAAGAACGTTCAGTTTTTTTGACACAAAGAAGTTTGGATTGGTTGAATAAGTATTTGAGTGTAAGGCTTAAGTATGCATTTACGAATAAGGATGCGGCGGAGGAACAACCAGAAGTTTTGGATAAGTTGATGGCTGATGTGAATACTGAGCGTGAAACATCTGGAGATGAATTGAATTTGGAGATATTTGATAAAGGGAATAGGAAATATATTTCTTTGGTTGAGAGTTACAGGCAGAGTGGGTTCCTTGAAAAGTTCGACTCCCCTGCTCTGTTCATTCCTTTTTCTGGTGGACGGTATGGTAAAGAAGATATGAGAATTTCTACAAACTATTTTCAGGAAAAGATTGCTGAGTACAGACGTAAGCTTGGTATTCAGATTCCTACTTCGGCACACAGTCTGAGACATGGTTTTGCTACTTATTTAGCTGAACAAGGTGCTAGTCCTGTGGCGTTGCAAGCTCTATTAGGTCACGAGAGTTTAAATACTACTACTAAGTATGTACATGCTAGTGAGAAGTTTGCGGAGGAAACAGTAAGGAAGAATCATCCGTTGAAGTAAATATAACAAAAAGACCCTCTTACGAGGGTCTTAATAATTGCGTAGTGTATAAAAAAAATATCTACTGCATTTGATCAACAATAGCCTGCACATCAGGATTTCCTTCTTGTGCTTTTATCTGTGCCACTGCGGCTGGATCTCCTGCTTGATATCTTGCATATAGATCCTTTGCTTTCTGGGTGTCTTCTATGACACTGTTTAAATATGCTGTTAATAATTCCATCTTTTTATTCTCTGCATTAGGACCATATGCTTTTTCAAAAATCATATTTAACTTCTTTGTAGCATCTTCAGAGCTTGATTCCATCATTTGCGCCATTTGTTCTAATGTTGCATCATCCGCTGTTGAGTCTAGATCTTCTAATGCAATGTCTAGTACTTCTTGGGCCGCTAGGTCCATAAGTTGGTTAAGCTTTTCTTCGGTAAATCCTAATGATCTAAGTTCACTTTTTAATTGTTCGATATCCATGGCAGTGTATGTTTAATTAAATTATTTTCCCATAAATTGAAGAACCTTTTTTGCTCCTTCAGAACCTAGCTTTTGTAATTCTTGTGCTAAGTCAGGATTGTTGTTCCCAGCCTTAGCTGCTTCCCAATATTGATTGTATATTCTGTGCTGGTCAATTTGTGGCATTTGGTTCCATACATCGTCAGGGATTCTGTTTGCTTCTAAGTCAAGATCTAACTGATATCCTCCTACTTGTGATTGGCCACCGTATGAATCAAGTGATGGATTCCCGGTTAGACTTTGATCAGGAGCTCCAGCCATTTGTCCATCTATGGCGTCACCTGGAAGATTAACCCTTCCGTCCTTTATGAATGAATTACCTTCGAAAGTAGTAGGCTCGATTGGGCCTTCAGCACCACCACCTGCGCCACCAGTTTCAGGAGCTGTAGGTGTTCTTGGCTCGATATGTGAAGGTCCTGTAGGGTTCGTTGATGTCGGCATTATTGGTTCTGGTGTATTCCATGCCAAGCCATGTGCTCCAAGGAATACGCCACTGAAGATTGCAGATGCTAATAGTCCATGTCTTGCACCTCTAAGGAAATCTTTTGCTGTAGTCTCTGTGAACGTTTTAATTTTTTCCAATCTTGCAACTCTCTTTTCTAATTTAGTTCTTTCTGCTGGATCTGTAACTGTCGCTAATCTGCGATTCCATCTTTCAATACCTGAGCCACTGAGCTTGTTTATACCTGTATTTAACAAGCCACCTGCTATACATGTAAGAGCTCCTATTCCTGCTGCTGGGACTCCACCTAAGATTCCGGTTGAGCCACCAATTACTGCTCCAGCTATGTATGCAATTTTTAATTTTCGTCTTGCTTCTGGAGTTGGGGTTGTTTCGGGTGCGACGGGTGCACTTTCTTGAGTTGTTGTCGTTGTTGCAGTTGTTTCTGCTGGAGGTGTAACTTCGGTTGATGCTGGAACTCCATTGTTGTTCTGTACATTAATGTTATTTTGTTGCATCAAAATCATTAACTGATTAATCTGTTCAGAAGTCTTAGACACAGTGGCTCTAATATCCGCTATCTCTTGCTGTTCTGGTGTAAGTGTCACTTCAGGTGTTACAGTTCCACTTTCAGTCGGTGTAGTTGTCTCTATGGAAGGTGTAGCTCCCCCATTTATTACATTGTTATTTTGAATATGTGTAATATTTAGTTGCATTATTAGAATTAACTGTTGAATCTGTGCTGATTGTTCTTTGATCAGAACTTTCATTTCCTTTAATTCCTGTTGTTCTGGTGTTAATTCTTTCTCTTCGGTCTCTTTGTGTAAATCTTCTGTTGGAGTAGTTTCTTTATTGAGTTCTGCGATAATAGTATCTTGTTTTCCTAAGGCCTTTGCAGCTTCAGGATTACTTCTTGTAGGAGCGAATCCTTCATTTAAACTTCTATTTCTATCTAATTCTTCTTTATGTAGTTTCTCCTTCATAGCAGCTTCTGCCATGCCATCATTTCTATTTGGTTCTCCTGAACCACCAATATTTTCTCCTGTAATTCCTACTGTTGTTTGATTTCTAAATCTACGCATTTCTTCTTGGTGTGCAGCATTTTCTGCGGATATCGTAGGGGTATCTTTTTCTGCAGAAATTAATATCTCAGGATATTTGTTTAAATCTATTGGATTCTGACTACTGCCTTGTGATTCATAACTTCCTTGCTTTGGTGCTACAGAGCTATCCTTTGTCTCATGAGTAATTGGAGGTCTTTGCCCATTCATAGCCTTTTCTAAAGCAGACTGAATTGGGGTACTTTCAGAAGATACGACAGTAGGTTCTTTTTCTATTAATACCTCAGGATATTTGTTTAAATCTACTGGGTTTTGGCTACTGCCTTGTGATTCATAACTCCCTTGTTTTGGTGCTACAGAATTATCGCTTTCGTTAGTATCATGAGTAATTGGAGGTCTTTGTCCGCTCATTGCTTTTTCAAAAGCTGATTGAATTGGGGTATCCGATGGAGTCTGAGTGTTTCCTCTCAACCAATCTACCATTTGATCTGCACCTGCCTGATCCTTCTGCCCAATACTTATCTTCATCCCATTTTCAGCGGTATATGTCTCACGACCGTTCTTTCGTTCGTTATACTCACTTTTTTCAATTTGTCTTGCTAATTCTTCATTACTACTATTATTATTTCCACTTTCTGCAACTGGAATATTGTTATCCATCTCTATTCATTTAGGTAAATTTAACGACCTATTTGAACACAGAGTTTAAATAGGCAGATTTATATATATAAATATAGGGGATGAATTATATGAAGTCAAGATAATTTCCTTGCTGCTTTAACTTGGAATTTGATATATGATAATGCTTGTTATGACCTTATCTTTAGCTCTTGAGCAAGGAGAAATCTTTAGGATTATAATCCCCCGTTTCCTTGTGCTGCATATTGAAATATATAATCTCTTTAAGAGCCTCAAGCCCATGCTTAAACCATCTCATCTTTTTACCATCCTCTTGTGTTCTAGGTTTGTAATAGATATCTAACTGTTTGAAGTTAAGTTTCTTACCATCAAGTTTCCTGTAAGATGAGAATTTCGCAGTCATCTCTGGCTCTAATCCAAAATTTGTAGTGGACTCTAGAGTTGAAACGATTCTTCTAAATATATCTCCCTTACCCATCTTGTAACATGTTTCCATATCTTGTGTAATGAAACCCTTACTAAATGTAAAAATATTTGAAAGCAAGGTTACAAACTTATTCCCTAAGAAGTGAGTTGGACTTATGAACGTATTCCCTTTATTGAATCTATTCCCATATATTAAATCAATATTTGGATATTCTAAGAATGTATTAACAAATGAAATTAAATCATTAGGATTATATTCTAAATCAGCATCCTGTATGACTACTAGATCTCCCGTTGAATGTAATATTCCATGCTTTACCGTTTGAGATTTTCCGAGATTCTTTGGGTTATCCAAAAGCTTGAATTCTGCATATTTTCTATTCTTTCTAATATAGCTTTCGAGTAGTGTTTTTGTATCATCTGTTGAACAATCATTAACTACAACAATTTCTTTTTTGATATCTCTGGGGAATTTTACTTCTACAACCTTCTCAAGGAGAGATAATATAGATCTTTCTTCATTGTATGCAGGTATAACGATTGAGATTTTTGAGAAATGATCTGCTTTATAATGTTCTGGATAAAGATACTTGTAATAGTCTTCAACCATGTTCTTATTTGCAAAATTTATCGATGTATTCTTTGTTATTCTTTTTACTATCTTTCCATCAGATGAATCTATAATGGCCAATTCGAGAGCTTTCGCAAGGTCAAAGCTATTTCCTCGCTTAAATATATATTTAGTAGTTTCCATCTCTTTTGCAATTTCTTTATTACTTGGTGCGTTAGAGAGGACAGGGATATTACCAAAAGCAGATGCTTCAAGAATTCCCAAAGCGAGTCCTTCACTTAAAGATGAGTTAACATATATTTTTGATTTTTTAAGAAGTCTAAATAGATCTTCCTGCTTTATTAACTCAGGTATAATTTCTACATTGCTAGGTAGTGATTTCATTCCTTTTAGTGCATTACCCTCACCTATTATTACGAATTTCCAATCAGGATACGGGTTCGCAATTTTTTTATAGGCTCTTAATGTAGTACTTGGATCTTTTACTTCGATCCATTTTGCTGCCCAAACTACAATGTTTTTCTTTTTTGAAATGGACTTATTGATTTCCTTGTTGTTAAATCCATTGTAGATAACATCAATGAGATTCTTCTCTACACCAAATGTTTTTGAAACCCAGTTTCTTCCAGTTTTTGATACAGCTACAATATTAGTTGCATATTTATGAACCAATGAGAAGATATTTCTATCTGTCCACTGAGCTAATTTATTAACTAGAGATGATTTGAAATAGACAGGCCCCGCATTATGTTCTACTACAGTATATTGATGCCCGGTTAAAATACATAATATCGATGTAATTAAGCTACTCATTAAATGTCTACTGTGGACAAGAACTTGTGCATTTGGGTTCTTTCTGAGTAATTTTAGCACATACAAAGTAAATCTAAGTCCAAATATTGGATATGTTCCATTGAAAATATTCAATACAGGGAAGCTTTCAACTTGAAATTCGTTAAGTGTACTAGAGCTTCTTTTGTTTGATCCGTGTACAGCTATACAATTTAAGCCTTTCTTTTGTAGGCCTGAGATTAAATTGAAAGCCATGTTTTCTAGTCCACCGATTCTTGGATAGAAGTAATGGGAGATTGAAATGAAGTCATATTCAGTTTTATGTCCTAAAAAGTGTTTCATAATAGCATTTTTAACTAATTTCTTATTTCTAAGAAGTAGTTAATTATACCATAAAACGGACCTATAGTAAAATCACTTAGGGCGGGTATACCCTACTCTATTGCAAATAGGACATTGTTGAAATCTGAATAAATAATTTTGAAACCTTTCTGTAACATAAAATCTGTAAAAGGTTGATTGTTGATGCCATAATTGTTATCTATTTCATAATCATAAAGATTATTTAGCCAAGGCACATAATCTATATTGGTATACCTAGTGACTGATTCAATTCGTGAAGTTAGAAGGAAACAAAAACGATTATTTACATCATATTGCAAAATCAAATTTTCATAGGTTTCATTATTTGGTTCAGCTGTGAATTTGACAATGACATTTCTAGTATCAAGGCTTTGATATTGAGCCCCTGCTGTTTCAAATCTTGTATTTCCTCTAATCATTAGTTGTGTATAAGGATCTGAAACTATCTGGCATTTCAGATCTTCATTGCTCGAGAGATACCGTATTAAAGAGGTGTCCTCCCCCACTATGCCCGAAATAACTCCAGTATTTTGAGTGTAAAAAGTGGTATAGGTTTTGATGTTAGAGAGATAGAATGGAACCGATGAGCAAAGCATTAATAAAAGTATTACTGCTATAATCCATTTCTTTAATCTTAAGCTTTTAATCATATATAGTATCGAAAAGGTCATGAAGAATGAAGAACCGATTAAAAATTTATTGGCATAGGTTGGTGCTAGGAAGAAGAATACAAAGCATAAAGATACATACACTACAGAATATATTGCAAAAGAATGAACCTTCTTTTTGATAAATATATATATAGTCGAGATTATGAAGAGAATCAAAAGAAAACCGTATTGACGAAATAAGAAATTGATATTGCCAGGAAAATAATAGTTAGAGAATCCCCCAAGTATTTGTATATCAGAAAGTTGAAAAAACTTTTCGATACTAAACCCTCTGAAATTTGCGAGAAAGGCTACTATTGCACCAAGCATAGAAGTCATAGCGATTACCTTTAAAATATCAGGGTTTTTCTTTAGTTTGTTTACAATTAGATAATAGATGAAAGAAAAACCTGCCAATACAGGACCTAATATAAAGTGGGTTGCGAGCAGAATTGGAATTGAGAACAATAACAAATTAAGTTTCAAGCTTCTTTGTGCAAGAATATTTAAGAATAATAAGAGGGTAAAAGTTTGTGGAAGTGTAAATGCAAATGAATATGCGCCTACTTCAAATACGAGAATGGTAATTATGGTCCCAAGGATTATAAGTGCCTTGCTTTTGAAGTATCTGCTTAATATATTGGCTATTAAGAGAGCACAAGTAGCAATAAAGGTGAAATTAAAAATAGTTGATGCAAGTCCCGCCTCTATATCAAAACCTATTGTCGTAAACACCTGCATTGAATGAAAGTATGTGGTATATCCTAACTTCTGAAATAGGTTTGAGCATTGATTTGGTGTTAGGCACAATTTGCCATCTGCCATTTCGATTGCAACAGCATTATGTTGAAGAAAGTCTGTTCCTAATAATGCATTTGTTTTCATACCTAAAATGAAATAAATCCCAACGAGTAATGCGATCACGCCAGCATATATTACGATTGAGCGTTTAATGGATACATAGTTCTTGATGTCTTTCTTAAATAGTAGAAACACGAGAGATATCATTGTAAATGAAAGAAAGGTATATGCTACCGCCCTATATAGCATCTGAGAGTCTAGACTAAACCATTTTGAAAGGAGATAGATTATAAAGTAAGTCAGTGGATATATGAGAGTCGATAGAAGGTATCCTACTCCGAAATACGATTTTTTTGTTATTAGTTTTGATAATATTGCAGGAAGAATAAATAATGATGAGATAGAAATTGATGCAAATAAGAAATCATTAGATAACTCAATTGTTGGTTTAAACAATACAAAATAGAGACAGTATAAATAACCTGCTGCTATTAGAATTGTGATTAATATCTTTCTTCTCATTATTTCTTACATTCTATTGTTATATTTATATGGTCATCAATATTCGTGTTTCCATTAATCATATACGATACGAGTATTATCGAAGCTTCCTTTTCGTATGATATTACGCCATTTTGTGATGATATGTTAATGCTACACCCCTCTTGTGTAAATGTATTGTTTGCATATGAACCAAATTCTGAGAGGGCTAACTTAGAAACATAATAATCGTAATCACTTGGATTTTGTATTTTTATATTCCTGTCTATATCCAACGAGTTCTTTTCTCTTGTAACTATATCCGTCTTGTCTACTGCGTCATTAGCTATTTTCGCCGTATATGTTGGATAGATGTATCCGATATTGTATCCAGATTTTGTGTATTCAAGTAAATTATCACTGAAGATATATGTAGATGTTGTTTGGTCTTTAAGAAGGTAATCTTGCTGGCTATTTGTTTCAAACCACAATTTATTGGGTATGGTTACCACAAGGGAATTTGTCAGATATTCATATTCATAGAGTGTGTCCTTGATTCTTAAACCATAGAGGATGGAGGTTAAAAAACACACGAATATGATTATTACTAAGAATATTTTAAATATTTTCTTCATATTTAAATATATGAGATATGAGTATAAAAGAAAAGGGCACCCTAAATTATTTTTTTCGACAGTTAAGTCAATAGAATAAAACCTCTGTTAAGAGGGGGTGCCCTAATCATATGGAACGGTGGTTGTGGCTTATTGGACTGGTGTCCAGACAACGTCTTCGTTGTTATTCCAGCCAACATCAATGTATTGCAGTTCTTCGGTGAGATCACCGGTGAATTGTGGTGTGTAAGCATTGACGTTGAAAGCACGTTCTAGGCGGTCGCCTGGTTTGCCGAACATATAGTAGCAAGAACTTGCATTCTCGCAATATGTGAGCAAGACGCGACCAATTTGCCAAGTTTCACCTTGAAGATCGGTTGCTGTTTCTGGGATTACTGCGCCAGTTCCGTACCCCCCTAGGTCAGCTATGAATTTACCATTGCTATTTGCAGAGGTAAGTACAGCTTTCCAGACTTCATTGTTTGGTGAAGCAGGGGCTGAGACTGGTGTATTTGAGGATGATCCTCCGGCAGGAGTTGCTGTGGATAATGGGGCTGTTTTGAATAGCCAGATTAAAAGTACAGCAATTACTACCAACAATAAAGTAATCCAGAACCAATCGGGTACTTTCTTGGCAGGAGCCTGATTGACTGGAGCCTGGTTGGCAGGAGCCTGATTGACTGGAGCCTGGTTGGCAGGAGCCTGGTTGGCAGGAGCCTGATTGACTGGAGCCTGGTTGGCAGGAGCCTGGTTGGCAGGAGCCTGGTTGGCAGGAGCCTGGTTGGCAGGAGCCTGATTGGCTGGAGCCTGATTGACTGGAGCTGTTGTTACTGCAGGTTCGTCATCCGACACCCAACCAATGAACAAGCTTCCGATTTTGAAACCTTTTTTACCCATGATCTTTCTCCTTTTTTTTATACATATGAGTTAATTTTTTTTTGAAAAAACCTTCAGTATATTCGGTCGCCACAACCATACCTTACTTATTACATATTCCTATATAAGAAATAAGGTACGGTTGTAACTATTGGAGAAGATCATTTGCCATAACCTTCCATATGATATTTGTATATAGTGGATTAAAAATAATCACACAATACAAATTATTTTAAAGAACTTTGTTTCTATTAAAAGAAACATTATAGAGATATAAATATCGCTAACTATGAATCTTCTAAGTATTATTGGTGGAAAAATTTTTAAAGTGCAGTTTAAAATTTTTAAATATATTTATTAACACAATACTGTAGGGTAATACGTATGCATTACCCTACTCTATTGGTCAAAAGCTATTAAGCTTTTGCTTGATTCTTAAAGTATTTTCCTTCTAACATTAATGCTATTCCTATACCAAAAACGATTAGAGCTACTCCAGCGAATACACTCTTGCTATCTAAAACAAAAGAAGTATCTACAGGTGTATGTCCATAACCATCAGCAAAGGTAGCAGATGTGTTTAGAAGTATTAAACCTAAAGAAGTTGCCAATACTGAAAAAGTCTTTTTCATAATTGACACATAATAAATTTATTAATGAACTAATAGAATTATACTATAAGCCTATGAAAATATCAATATGTCCCCTGTTGGGTGAAATTATATTAAACGGGATTACCGTTAATCGATATGAGATTTGCGAATCTAAATATACGAATTGGTGAGTTGTAATATTTACATGTATATAGGATTAGGTCTGCATCGATATCCTTTATATACTTACTTTCATCCGTGACAGTTATCTCATACACATACTCTCTCTGATTCCAAATAATAGTAATATGATCTCCAACAGTAGTTTGAGGAAGATTAAAGAATGATATTGTATTTCGGTATTCAGTACTCCAAGAAGAATAGCCAAATCTATGCGAGGCAATGATAATGGACTTGCTTGTTTCTCCAAGATAGTTTTGCTCAGGATCTGCGTAACCATATACAATCCATGGTCCCTTTTTTAGAGCTTCAGTGGAATCTTCTCCCGCTATGATTTCTGCCTTTACACCTATTCTAGAAATAACTATAGAATTCTTCTCGATTAATGATGTGTCTTTTTCTGGGAGTGTAATTTGGGGTACCTCTGTCGGCACAACTGTATTCACAACAGGTTCTGTTGTAATTGGAGTGTTTAAACTTTCAGCTTCTTTCTCTGGGGAATTTAGATTAAGTTTGTTGAATACATATGGAAGTTGAGGATATGCAAGAAGTGCAATTGCTGCGAAGCAAAGGATAGCACCAATGACTGTATAAAGATTACCGGTTACATTTAAAGCTTTTTCTTTTTTCATTTATGATATTTCCCAAAAGATTTAAATTAATATCGGAGAATTCCCAAGGGTTCTTTCTTTCAGAAGGGTGATCCTTTCTTTTAGTGGTTTTTTATCTATGCAAAAGGTTGCAATATTGTATGGGACTACGAGTGTGGTTGGAATTGTGGATCTCCAAACAGGTACTGTAGCACTGGCTTGTATAGTTCCATTTCTAAGAGAATTGAGTAATGAGAGTGTTCTATTATTTCCATCTATTACATGTCCTGTCGTATATGGAAGGAGTAGCTGATTTCTAAGTATAAATAATGGATAATCGGCGCCTTTTTCTTGATTAGATATGACAAGGTTAGACAATTCATCAGATATGTTATTAATTCTTGCAATATTTTCTTGTGGCAGATAATTCTTTATTATATCCCAGTGCTTAGCAATTTCGCTTGCTTGTGATGTACCTGTTTGTTTCCAGATATCATAAGAAAATTCTCCTGGGTTTCCAACATACAACTGTAAGTTCTCCATGTCCATTAACTCTCCTACCGGGATATCTTCCTTCTCCCAGTTTTTATTTGCAAGCTCTGCAGCTATTGGGAATCTAAAATTTTCTCCTCCCCGATCTGCTTTCTCCTCTTGGATTCTAGAATAGTCTTGTTTTACTTCGCCTATATTATCCATAAATAAATATAAAATATCTTAATTCTTACTCTCTAAATATACCTCTAAAATCATACCACTATTATGCATCTCTTGTGCATTAGCAACCCCTATATATCTGTAATGCCAACTCTCATAGCTATATCCAGTTGTACTCTCATATCCACTAGGATAGCTAATAACAAAACCATATTTCCAGGAGTTATCATATAACCAAGCTGCTGCTCTTGTGGTATAGAAGCTACCCCCTAACCCATCAGCTACTTCACTACTACTGAAGTCTACAGCAGTTCCTAATTGATGTTGGCTATGTCCTGCTCTAGCAGATATCTTGTCTGCTCCATCTATCCCATTTATACTTACCCAATGATTGTATGTATTTATTTGCATATTGTAAGAACGATATCCGGATACAATGCTCAAATCTATTGAAGCTGTTTTTGCCGCATTAACCATATTAGTAAGGTCTGGAATTACAATATTCCTAACATAATACGCACCACCAAGACGAAGTCCTGAGTTACTTGCAAGTACTAAATCACTAGGAGCATATGATTGTGGTAATTGATATTCCTTGTTAACAAGTACTAATAGGTCATCTCCAGATCTAGTGACTGGTTTAATCTCTTTGGTGTATCTCCACCATTTTGCTGCATTAGAGGTTGATACTACTGAAGGTTTAATCTCTGTACTTTGTGTATATTCAACAATTTGTTGGTTAATTGGAAGGTTTCTTTTATCCTCATTCTTTTGTGTTATGGCTATTGCTGAGTCTGGTGTAAGTCTAAAAGAGGTTGATAGGAAAGCAATAACTGCTAAAAAGGTAGTTTTCATTCCACCATTATATCCTAAAAATATTACAAGGTGTGTATATCATATTTTAGGTCATGAAATATATTTTCAAAGGGATATACTTAGGATATATATAAATTGTTAGGAGAAATATTATGAATATCAATATCATGGATATTAACAAAATGGCTCTTAACATGGAAAAGATGAATGTTAAGTTGGAGCATCTCATTAAGCAATTGGAGAAGAATAAAGTTAAGTATCCAATAGGGTTAACGTATGACAAGTTGTACGAGGAGATAACAGCTTCAGTAGATAAAGGAATAGTAAAAAATTTTAAAATTGTAAGGATTTCGTAAGATTTAACATTTACAATATATCTATGCTTACAAAAGAGGATTTAAAGAAAATCGAAGAATTGTTGCAACCTAAGTTTGATGCTGTTGAGCAAAGGCTAGATGTTGTTGAGAAGAGGTTGGATAACATTGTAGAAATAGTCGCACTTCACACTACCTTGTTAAAAGACATAAATCTTAGACTAATATCCGTAGAGGGTAATGTCGAAAGAATGAGTCTTTCGATTGAAAATATTTGGTCTAAACTCAGTCTTCTCTCTGCAAAGATAAAAGTCCAAGAAGATAAAACCAATACATATAATATGCTTTTAGATAAAGGCAAGGATCGATATAAATAGCTTTCGACTCTTAGAGTAAAGCTACTGTAGCTACCCTATCATCTCCACCTATATTCATAATCTTAACACCTGAGGTCTGTCTGCCAAGTTTTGGAACTGTTTTGAGTTCTGAACGTATGACCTTAGACTTCTCAGATATGACTACAATCTCTTCTTGTTCTGGCTCTATGATTCTTGCTGTAGATATCTTTCCAGTTTTAGGAGTTACTCTAAACGTAAATACTCCGGTTCCACCTCTTTTTTGAGTTGGATATTCCTTAAGTACAGACATTTTACCGAAACCGTTCTCAGAAAGAGTTAATACCATCATATCGTTGTTTTTAACTATACCCATACCTGTTACACAGTCAGTAGTAGATTTAAACTTAATAGCTGTAACACCTCTTGTATTTCTACCCATTGGCCTTACGTCAGATTCTTTAAATCTTACAGACTTCCCTTCTGCAGTTACAATCAAAACTTCATCTTTTCCTGTAGTTGGTTTGACCCACGCTAATGAGTCCCCTGTCTCAAGCTTTATTGCTGTCAATCCATTAGACCTAATCTTTGCAAATTCTGAAAGTTCTGTTTTCTTGATAATTCCCTTCTCAGTTACCATTAAGAAGAACTCATAAGGCACGGCTTCCCCACTTGTTTGTTGTTCTTTAATTACTCCCTTTGGATCTCTTGTTAAAACGGATGTAATTATTTCTTCTGGTTCTAATTGTACAAGATTTACTAATGGTAATCCTTTTGCAGTTCTACCATATTCAGGTATTTCAAAGATTCTTAGATTGAAGACCTTTCCTCTATTGGTGAAAAGTAATAGCTCATCATGGGTATTACATAGGAATGCATGTTCAATGAAATCGCCTTCCTTAGTATCTCCACCTGAGACTCCTTTTCCACCTCGCTTTTGTGCTTTGTATGTATCAGGGGTTAGTCGTTTGATGTATCCAGAATGGGTTATGGTTACTAACATATCTTCTGATGCAATCATATCCTCTTCGGAGATTTCATCTATCTTACCCTTTATGACCTTAGATCTTCTCTCATCTCCATATTTCTCTTTTACTTCCTCTAAATCTTCATTGATGATTTCAAGTATTCTAGCAGGATTTTCCAATATTGCATTGTATGTTTTAATATTTTCTTGTAGTTCCTTGTACTCATTTTCTAATTTCATTCTTTCGAGTGCAGCTAGTCTTCTAAGTTGCATATCTAAGATTGCTTGAGCTTGTACTTCTGTAAACTTGAACTTGTCCATCAAATTGGTTTTCGCAGTTTCCTGAGTTTTGGAAGTACGAATGGTTGTAATAACCTCGTCAAGTAAATCTAAAGCTTTGATTAATCCTTCCAAGATATGTGCTCTAAATCTTGCTTCTGCAAGATCAAATTCATATCTACGAATGGTAACTGTCATTCTAAATGACAAGAATAGCTCCAAGATTCTCTTCAATGGTAGTGTCTTTGGCTGTTGTTCTACTAATGCAATCATATTCATGTTGAATACCTTTTGCATTTCGGTATATTTGTAGAGCTTGTTTAATACTGCCTTTGGTTGTGCTTCTCTCTTTAATACGATTACTATTCTTAATCCTTCTCTACTGGACTCATCCCTAATATCCGCAATACCTTCCAATTTCTTCTCTTTGACTAAGTCAGCCATTCTCTCAATCATGTGTGCCTTGTTTACTTGGAATGGTATCTCTGTAACTATGATATTGAATCTGCCTTGTTTGCCTTCTACAATGGAAGCCTTTGCTCTTTGTAAAACTCTTCCTCTACCGGTTGCATATGCATTTAAGATTTCTTTTTGATCATAGATAGTTGCACCGGTTGGAAAATCAGGTCCAGGAATGATCTCTATTAAGTCTAATGGAGATATTTCGGATTTGAAGTCTGGGTACAGAACATTATTTTCAAGAGCGATTTTCTCTTTTAACGTCTTAATCTTTTCTAAAAATGCTAAATCATTTGTATCAACATAGTTTTCAAGATAGTCTTCTGGTTTTGAATTTAATGTTCTTGGAATAATTTCCCCTGCCTCTTTGGTTTTTCTTAATTCATTGTAAATGGCATTTCCTTCCCATGTATTCCCAAGTTTAATCATTGCTTGCAATCCATTGATTAACTCCTTGAGATTATGAGGAGGCATTTTTGTTGCCATACCAACAGCAATACCATCGCCACCATTCGCTAATACATTTGGAAATGCGGCTGGTAAAACAGTTGGTTCCAATCTTGTACCATCATAGTTTGGCATGAATGTGACTGTTCCTTTCCCAAGGTCTTTCATCAATTCAAGAGTGATCTTTCCCATTCTTGCCTCTGTGTATCTCATTGCTGCGGCCATATCTCCATCAATTGAACCAAAGTTTCCCTGCCCATCAATGAGGGGATATCTAGTAGAGAAATCTTGTGCTAGTTTAACCAATGTAGGATATATGACTGCTTCTCCGTGAGGATGGTAGTTACCTGATGTGTCTCCTGCTATCTTCGCGCATTTTCTGTAATGTGCACTTGGAGTTAATGCCAAATCGTTCATAGCCACAAGTATTCTTCTTTGTGATGGTTTAAGACCATCCTTTACTTCTGGTAATGCACGAGAGACTATAACAGACATAGAATAATCGATGTAGTTAGCTTTCATTTCATCTACAATCGATCGTGATGCTATTTCCCCGGGCTTGAATGAAAGACTGAAGTTTATCTCCCCATTATCATCCTCTGGTTCGGGTATTATTTCCTCAGCATCTGTAACAGAAGTTTCCTCTATTGTTGGCTTCTCTTCTGCAATTTCTAATATTTTCTTTTTTTGCTCTTCGTCTGTCATGATGGTTTGGATATTATTAAATGGCGGTTTTCACTCGGTCTTGTACCTTAAATCGTGCAAGCTTTTTATCATCCGTGGTGATTTTCAGTTGACTTAATTTCTCAAATGTTTCCCGCGATATTTTTTCACAAATAGGTGATTTAGGAGAAGGGCTCATATCAATACTACCTACTTCTTGATTACTTCTATCAATTGCGCGTGCCATGATTATTGGTTCTCTTCCTACATTTATCTGAATTGTTGATTGCTCCTCTGTCGCGAGAAATTCACTTAAAAGATTATATGGGTGTCTATTTGGTTCTGATGCCAAGACTGAGATAATCTCTTTTGTTCTATTTCCAAGTTCTGCTGCTAGGTATATTTCATATAATTCATTATATTCTGGCGTTGTACCTGTTTCTGTATCTACTAGATTTTCCAATACTTCGGTAAATGTATTTGAATCTGACATAATAATATATAAATAATTTTAAATATCTAAGTTAGCTTTAGTTGCATAGGTTTGTATGAATCTTCTCCTTGGAGGAACTTCATTTCCCATTAATAATTCGAAAGTTTGTTCTGCATCTTCTGCATCTTCAATATGGACTTGCTTCAATACTCGAAGTGCTGGATTCATAGTAGTCTCCCATAGCTGTTCTGGATTCATTTCTCCTAAACCTTTGAATCTATTTGCTACAACTGTTTTCCCTTCCTCTTTAGCCTCTTTCACAAATGCGTCTTTTTCAGCATCATTTAAAAGGTAATACTTCTTCTTCCCTATTTCTACTTTGTGAAGAGGAGGTTGCGCAACATATACATAACCCTGCTCAATTAATGGTCGGAAGAATCTAAATAACAATGTTAATACCAAGTCAGTAATGTGGAGCCCATCAACGTCTGCATCGCTCATGATTATGATTTTGTGATATCGAAGTTTTTTAACATCCAATGTATCACCGATTCCTACACCTAAGGCAGTTGTAATATTGTTGAATTCTTCATTGCCCAATACTCTGTCAATTCTATATTTGTGTGTATTTAAAATCTTACCTCTTAAAGGAAGAATGGCCTGGGTGCGTCTATCTCTCCCCTGTTTTGCCGAACCACCTGCTGAGTTTCCCTCTACGATGAAGAGCTCACTCTCTGCAGGATCTTTACTACTACAGTCAGCTAATTTGCCTGGCAAGTTTGTTGATTCTAATGCACCTTTTCTGATGACAGCATCTCTTGCAGCTTTTGCAGCAGCTTTGGCTTTGTTTGAAAGTACAGCTTTTCCAATTATGGATTTTGCTTCTGCAGGATGTTCTTCAAGATATGTTAAAAGCTCATCTCTTACAACTTTTCCTACAATACCCTTAACTTCTGGATTGTTTAGCTTAATCTTTGTCTGGCCTTCAAATTGTGGATCAGGAACTTTTACTGAAATAACAGCTGTTAATCCTTCTCTTACATCATCTCCACTTAATCCTGCACTTAATCCTTTGAGAAGTTCTGATTTCTGGGCATATGAGTTTAAGGCACTAGTTAAAGCAGTTCGGAACCCTGCTAAGTGAGTACCTCCTTCTGGGTTTATGATGTTGTTGGTATAGCATCGGACATCTTCTTCTAAGCTATCGGTATATTGCATAGCTACTTCTACTACAACATTTTCTTCTTCCTTATTCATGTAGAAAGGCTCTGTACTAATTGGTTTCTCATTTACAACCAGAAACTGTACATATGACTTAATACCATCTTCAAAATACACATCGTAATTTCGTGCTTTAGATTCTCTTGCATCCGTTATGGTTATTCTTAACCCTGCAGTTAAATATGCATGCTGTCTGCAGCTTTTAACAATTGTATGAAAATCAAAATCAACGGTATCAAATATTTCTTTGTCAGGTTTGAATGTATGTTGTGTTCCTGTCTCTTTAGAATCTCCTATTCTTTCAACAGGAGCAACAGGTATACCTCTCTCGTATCTTTGTTTGAACATCCCACCTTCTCTCCTTACAGTTGTTTCCATCCATTCAGAAAGAGCATTGGTACATTTCATACCAACACCGTGTAATCCTCCAGATACTTTGTAAGCCCCACCATCGAATTTACCTCCAGCGTGGAGGTTGGTCATTACGGTTTCAAGAGTGGAAACTTTAGTTTCGGAATGCATCTCAACAGGGATACCTCTACCGTTATCTCTAACAGTTAAGGATCCATCTTTGTTAAAAATTACCCATATGTGTGAACAAAATCCGGCTAATGCTTCATCGACAGAGTTATCCAAAATCTCGGTGAATATGTGATGTAAACCAAACTTATCGGTAGAACCAATGTACATAGCTGGTCTTTTCCTGACAGCTTCTAATCCTTTTAAGACTTGAATATTGGATGCTCCGTAATCGTTTTGTTTGGTCATTATTATGTAGTTTCCGTAATTTAGTTTACCAGTCAAAATACCCTATATTTTACCCTTTTTAGTGGTAAATGTTAAGCGTTTAAATATAACAGCAAGGCCTCTAATACAAGCTTTTTGTTACAATTGCTATTTATCTTATCCCTAGTCTCTTGTACATACTTTAATCGCTCTGAAATAGCCCTAGAGCTATTTATATTATCATTTTTAATTTCCTTTTCAAGCTCTTGCCTAAAGTACTCCTCTATTTCACTCAACAATTCAAGGCATTTTACTTTCTCTTTTGAAATACTGTCAATATATCCAAACTGTTCTACGAGATCTTGATCGAGGATTGGTGGTTTTGACTCTTCTGATGTTTCAGTAATTCCTTGGTTTATATATATAGGTTTGGATCTTGAATATATCGTTGGCAATACGTTCTTCTCGTTGTCTACACAAAGTATATATATTGTATCGTCACTGCTCTCCTCTAATGTTTTTAAAAAAGAATTTTGGGCTTGAGGCGTGAGCTTTTCGGCTTCATATATGATTGCAACCTGTTTGGAGGTTCCGAAGGGTTTGAAGATCATTTCCTTAATAAAGTCTTTGACCTCCTCTATCCCAATACTGTTCTCTTCTCTCCTATCTAATATATGTATATCAGGTGTTTCTTGTATTGATAATATTTCTTGTCCTAGCAGTTCGGATACAAACTTAGTTAAATAGCTAGTTTGCTGTTGAATATTTTTACTTATGAAGAGATATGTCATAGCCTATTCTACCATATGATATTCAATTACTATCAATCATTGACTCTCTATACCGGTTATCATAAACTGAATGAAGTATTAAATTACAAACTGCTGCCCAATGATAACGAAAAGTTCGCTTTTAAAATACTTTCAGAGTAAAGGAATAATTAATGACGATGACGCAAGGAAGGTTCTTGTTGAGAGAAGTCGTAGTCAAAAAAGCGAAGAAACAATAATCAAAGAAATGACTTTGGCAAATGATGATCAGATAGCACAAGCAAAATCTGAAATTTTTGGGATTCCATATGTAAATTTGAAAGAGGTTGAAATTCAAGAAAGTATCATATCTGAAGTTAGTGTAGATGCTTTACAGAAATATAGAGCGGTTCCGTTTGAGAGAGCTCAAGATGCTGTAAAGATAGCTATGCAGGATCCATTTGATATTCAAGCAACACAAGCACTTCAAAGAAAATATCCTGCAGGTACAAGAATTCAGGTATATATTACTACTGCGGAAAGTATTGGATACATATTAGATCGAAGAGTTGGGGAAACGATGAGTACAGAGGTCACAGAAGCGTTAGAGGATGTTGAAATGCCAGTTACAGAGATTAATGAAGATCCAAATATTTTAACAAGTACAGATCTTTCCAGTGCTCCTATTGCTAGAATCGTGAATGCAATCCTTCAGTATGCAGCAATCTCTCAAGCCTCAGACATCCATATTGAACCTATGGAAAAGAAAACCAGAGTCAGATTTAGAATCAATGGTGTTATGACTGAAAGACTTACTCTTCCTGCTACATTAAATCCTGCGGTTATTTCTCGTATAAAGATTCTTTCAAATTTAAAGATTGATGAAAAACGTATTCCTCAGGATGGTAGATTTCCAATCAAAGTCAACGGTGCGAAGATAGATCTCCGTGTTTCTACTATGCCAACCATATACGGAGAAAAGGTGGTTATGCGTTTGCTAGAATCTGATACATCCAATGTTACTCTTGAATCTACAGGAATGAGAGGACATGCTTACAAAGTCTTTTTGGATGGTTTAGGTGTAACTAATGGTATCGTGCTTGTTACTGGTCCTACTGGTAGTGGTAAAACTCGTACGCTTGCATGCTCACTATTAAAAGTTAATGATTCAAAAGTAAATATCATTTCACTCGAGAACCCTGTTGAAATCCGTGTTCCCGGAGTTACACAAGTACAGATTAATCCGGATGCTGGCCTTACATTCGCAACTGGGCTTAGATCTGTATTAAGACAAGACCCTGACATCGTAATGGTCGGAGAGATCCGTGATCAAGAAACAGCTCAACTCGCTGTTCAAGCATCCTTGACTGGTCACTTGGTACTTTCTACTCTCCACACAAATAGTGCGGCTGCAGCTATACCAAGATTGTTAGATATGGGAATTGAACCATACCTACTCTCTTCTACTATCCGAACTGTTGCAGCTCAGAGGTTGCCAAGAAAAATATGTGAGCATTGTGTTGAAGCATATCCTGCCTTACCTGAAGTAGTGCAAAACATTAAGGATGAGATGAGTAGTGTTCCAGGTTTTGATGTAATACAGTATTTGCAACGAGTTGGAGCCTCCGCAAATACTTCTGCAGAGTTTAATTTTGTGCCAAGAAGTTCGGCATTTAAAGTCCCTGAGATGGGACCTGATGGACAGCCAATTTTGTATTTGTATCGAGGAAAGGGATGCGACAAATGTGGTGGAACAGGATATTCAGGAAGAATTGGTATTTTTGAAGTACTGGATATTACAGACAAACTAAGCAGGATGATGATGGAAACGGTAACAGACAAAGATATTGAGAAGGTTGCTCAAGAACAAGGGATGTTAACAATGATAGAAGATGGATACCTAAAGGCACTCGAAGGTATAACCACGATTGAAGAAGTCATGAGAGTGTCAAAAGAGTAATTTTTTGATATAAATAAAGAATGGATAATAATACTGCCCAAGGTGACAATGTAAAATTTGGATATACCAATGTTCAAACGCCAACTTCTGTACCACAAGCTGTTCAACCAACACAGCCTGCATCTCCTACTGTAAATGACATTGCACAGATTACTCAAAAAATAGATGAAATCAACAAGGTGTCTGAGGAAACTAAACCTCTAAATTCATATGTAGCTCAACCTACTCAACTACCTAACTTAGGAAAGACATTTGAAGAGGGTGGTATGTTACCAGAAGAGGCTTCTCCCCTACCATCTTCAAATATGACATTAAATTCACTTGGAAGATCTGGAAATAGTTTGGATGATATTATGCCCGAGTTTAAAAAGCCGAAAGCCATGGAAAGAGATCCAAAATCAAATAATTTGGCAAAACCTGTTGATGTGGTAGCTCAAAATAATGTTATAAATGATATTTCAAACATCCCTGGCGCGAATCACCCAAACTACTCCGTCAACGGAACAAATAATGCTAAATACAAGATACAAGATCTTTTAGGATTAACCATTAGTAGAAATGCATCAGACCTACATATTGCGGTTGGGTATCCTCCGGTGATTAGAGTTGATGGAGAACTTGAAGAAGTTGGGGACAGAATACTAAATCCTCAAGATGCAGAAGAATTAATACTTTCAATTCTTTCTGATGAAAAGAAAGAACTATTGGAAGTAAACAGAGAAATTGATCTAGCGTATACTTATGAAGGAGGCACCAATGCACGATTCAGAATCAATGCATATTATGCGATGAAAAACCTTAGTGCAGCGTTTAGGTTGATTCCTTCAAGAATTAGGACAATTGAGGAATTAATGTTACCCCAGATGTATCATCAATTTACGAAATTGAAACAAGGTTTAGTTCTGGTTACAGGCCCTACTGGTCATGGTAAAAGTACCACTTTGGCAAGCTTACTAGAAGATATTAATCGAACGCGATTCTGCCATATTGTAACCATTGAGGATCCGGTGGAATATGTGTTTGAAGGAAAGAAGGCCTTAATTGACCAAAGAGAAATGAACGATGATACTCACTCATGGGATATTGCTTTGAGGAGTGCATTGAGACAAGATCCAGATGTCTTGCTTGTTGGAGAAATGAGAGATCTAGAAACAATATCAGCTACTATTACTTTGGCGGAAACTGGACACTTGGTGTTTGCGACTTTACACACTAATAGTGCATCTCAGACAATTGACCGTATCATAGATGTGTTCCCAGATAATCAACAAACTCAAGTTCGTGCTCAATTATCAAATATATTAGAAGCTGTAGTGGCCCAAAGACTTATACCTCTCGAAAAAGGTGGCAGAAGAGCTGTATCTGAAATTATGTTGAAAAATTCAGCAGTGGCGAACCTAATCAGAGAGGGTAAAACAAATCAGATTGATAATGTCATCAGAACAAGTTCTGATATTGGAATGATCTCTCTTGAAAAATCATTAGTCAATCTTGTTAGAGAGGGAATTATTTCTGTACCAAAAGCCCAAGAATATGCTGTTTTCCCGGAAGAAGTATTAAGATTATTGAAAAATTAATATGAAGAAATTTAAATTTTCTGCAAGAGATGTCCAGGGGAAAATCGTCACGGGAGAACTTGAGGCACGAGATCCTGGATCAGTAGCAGATATTCTACATGACCGTGGTTTGATTGTGGTTAGTATTAAAGAAGGAATGGGAATTGATTTTGAAAGACTCTCAGAGATTAATGTTGGAGGAGTTCCTACGAAGGAGAAGGTTATCTTCATGCGCCAAATGTCTACAATGGTGGGAGCAGGATTACCACTAACGCGAGCCTTGGAAATCATGGTACAGCAAGCAGGAAATCCATTTTTCAAGCGAGTTCTAAAGGAAGTCCTTGCTTCAGTTCAGTCTGGGAAATCTTTGTCGACATCGTTTAGGGAACAGGATGAAATTTACGATGAGGTCACATTAAACCTTATCGAAGCTGGTGAAGAAAGTGGAAAATTAGAGATTATTCTTGAGAGGCTAGCAACGGAACTAGAAGAAAAAAATAGTCTTTCAAGTAAGTTAAAGTCTGCAATGATCTACCCCATTATTATTTTGGTAGTCATTGTTGTAGTTATCGTATTGATGATGATGGTATTAATCCCTTCCATGGCACAGATATATGGGGATTTCGGAGCTGAGCTTCCATTGGTGACAAGGATGCTGATGAGTATGAGCGATTTCTTCCTTGGCTATTGGTGGGCGGTTCTGGTTGTCCTAGCTGTACTAATAATTGGAGGAAAGTACTATTTGGATTCAACAAAAGGGAAGCGAAGTTGGGATAAATTAGTGCTAAAAATTCCCGTTATTGGAGGAATTATTACGAAAATGCAATTATCGCAGTTTACAAGAATTTTGGCACTTTTACTTGGAAGTGGATTATCCATTATTAAAGCCTTAGAACTTACAGCCTCTTCATTAAGCAATAGTATGTTTAAGGATACTGTTGCCGAAGCTAAGTCTGAAGTCGAAAAGGGAGGTGCATTGGCATTGCCAATTGCAAGAAGTGAATACTTCCCACTGCTAGTTAGTAGCATGATAGCTGTTGGAGAAGAAACTGGAGAAATTGATGCAGTTTTGACAAAGGTATCTGAATATTACAAAGAAGAAGTGGATGTTGCTACAACAAATATGGCTTCAGTACTTGAACCTGTTTTCTTGATTATCATGGGATTAGCAATAGCTTTTATAGCTTTGGGTGTATATATGCCTATGTTCCAACTGTCTTCAGCGATAGGTTAAATCGTCATTGACAAGGTATGGAAAGTTTTGTAATCTTTATTTAGTTAAATTAATAAACTGTCTAATTAAACATGAGAAAGAATCTCTATGAAGCATTCACATTAGTAGAAATGCTTATCGTTATGGGTATCCTTATTATCTTGATGGCTGTAGGTATTACTGCAGGAAGATTTGCTATCAATAGAGCTAATGATGTTGCCCATCAGAATGTTGTAGATCAGATTTATACTGCTTTGCAAGCATACTATACAGACAACAGAGAATTTCCTGCTGATAGTGTTACTAACACACCAGAGTATTTGATAACCACAGATGCTTTGCTAGGTCAATACATGGATCAAGGAGCTTTCAATGGTGGTACAGGAGCAACATACTATTTTGCTGCATCTGATGATCAACAAGAAGTTTTAGTATGCGTTTCTAAAGGTGGAGTTGATGATGATAAGGGACTTGGATATTACTGTAATGGTAATAGCTTCGGATCAACAAATATTACAACACCAGCTATTACATCTAAGGATGTTGCTACAGGTAATACATTCTTAACAGGTGGAACAGGACTAACACAGTCTGACTGGGATGGAAAGGCATGGAACTAAGACACTTTTAAGTGAATTGGAAAACCCCTCTTAACGAGGGGTTTTTTATTTAACTCAACAGTATATAATTAAGCATGTTAATTACATATATTTGCATCTTTTTGATTGGAGCTGCCCTTGCTAGCTTCATCAATGCAACGTTATACAGAATTGAGAAAGAGTTTAAATGGAAAGAATTACTTACTCGAAACTCTCATTGTGAAAATTGTAAACACTCGTTATCGTGGGTAGACCTCTTCCCAGTTCTAGGTTTCATAATTCGTTTAGGAAAATGCAAATACTGTGGTGCAAAAGTTAATCCCTACTATCCAATATCAGAATCTATATTGGGAACAATATTTTTGTTGTTTTTTCTATACTCCATTCCATTATATTTTTACATCATTCTACTTTTTCTCTTTGTATTTAGTAATTACGATATTAAAGAATTTGGAATTCCCAAAGATTTAACACATATATTTTTAGGCGTTTGCCTATTAATATTTGTATTCACATTCGATATTACAAAAATATATCTTCCAATATTAATAGGTATATCATTATTAATAATAAATCTATGGAAGAAATCTTTCGGACTAGGAGATATACTTCTCATACTTGGACTTGGCGTACTAATCAGCAAGCAACAATTTGTGATCTTCTTCTGGTTGTCAGTTATCATCGCACTCCTCTACTCCATAGGCTTCATCATCATAAAAAAAGTAAGCATAAGAAAAGCGCAAGTCCCAATGGTACCTTTTTTAAGCATTGCGTTTGCCATATCTATGGTATATGGAGAAGCAATTTGGCTTTGGGTTCTTAAATACCTTCAAA
Organism: uncultured Candidatus Saccharibacteria bacterium; assembly: GCA_964610125.1. GTDB lineage: Bacteria > Patescibacteriota > Dojkabacteria > SC72 > SC72 > UBA12078. The sequence goes on from CAZSUV010000002.1 coordinate 120,614, forward strand.
TGTGATAAATTAAAACCATGAGCAAAAGATATAAAGCTTTTACACTTGTAGAGATGCTAATTGTGATGGGAATTCTCATTGTACTTATATCTATCGGCGTAATGGTTGGGCGTTATGCCATTCAGAAGAGCCAAGACATAAAACATAAAGATGCAGCTAAGGTTCTGTACACTGCATTACTTAAATACAAGCATATCAATGGTGCCTATCCTGCGCTGGGTACATGTAATGGTTGTATAGAAAGAGAATTTTTTGCATATGCACTCGGATACAATGGGATTCCGGACAACTACATTCTAAAGGAATATGTAAATGATGGATCGATTTTTGATGGTGGTACCGATGCTACATACTACTATGCTGTAGATAGTGTGGATCAGAGGTTCATGGTGGTATGTGTATCACTTGGAGGCATTGATGACGAAAACGAAAGAGGCTTCTATTGCACAGGGGACGGAATTGGTATTCTTCCCGAAATCAGTCCTGTGACAGATACGGATATAGGAGCTCAGTCTACTGGAGATCCATTAGCAACAATAGTTAAAAGTATGGATAACTCTGATTGGCATAATGAGGATGGCTTCTCTTTAAACAATTGATACTAATTTCTTTCTGTGCTAAATTAAATCATTGAATTGTATATATTTACTGCCTTGAATTCTATACTGTCGTCAAAATATTCTGCATATACCCTAATGGAACTTCTGGTTGTTTTGACAATCTTCTCAATCCTTGGTGCAATGTCTTTTTCCGCTTTTGGGAATTTGCAAAACACTGTAAAGATGAATGAATATGCCTTAACACTAGAACAGGATATAAGATCGGTTCAGAGATCTGCAATGCTTCTTCAGAGAGATTCTGGAGAAAAATGGTTATATGGCTTAGGAATAGATTTTGGCGCAATGGGTGACAGTGGTGAATATACGGTATTTAAATGGTGTTCTCCATTCAGTGATTATGGTGATGTTTTAACAAAATCTAGTCTTCCAGCATATACGCCATCAAAAACATTGGGGAGTGTAGGTACAATGAATGAACTGAATGGATATTTAACAGTTACTCCAATTGTAGAATCTTGCAGGGAGGGAGTTTCTTCTTCTTTGAGTATTTTACCAGGATATGATAAATCTACTAGGACACCCAAATCAAGTATTAGCATTACAATGGTAGACGGAAAAACACCAAGATTTGTTATCTTTGAGTCTGTATCGGGAAGAGCATTTTTTTATGATACACAAGGCGTTCTCTTAAACTATGGTTCTGACGGAAAACTAATCGATGATCCCCTTCCATTTGTGATAACTATTGTACCAGCGAGTAATGTCAATACTAGAATTATTACGATGAAGAACCTGTCAGGTAAAATTAGCATAGAATCAGTATATGGAAATTAAAATGAAACCAAGATATGAAGGAATGGGTTTCGTGGAGGCTCTAATAGCCATTATGGTTGTTGGAGCATCCTCTATTGTATTAATGCAGATAGCAACAAAGACTTTACAAGATATGGTACAGAATGAAACGATTGATACAATGACACAGTATGCAGTAGAAGGATCTACAATGATTCAGAATATTGCGATGCAAGAAAAATTGACGGGTGAGAACGTATTTCCCAATCCTATTAGTAATGTTAATAACTGTTATGTCGTTGATAAGGATGCAGATGATCAATACATAATTCGAAGAACAGAACAAGGTGATGTTACCTATGATTTACTAAATAGAGATCTGTATAGAACTGAAGCCGTTGTTGAAGAAGAAGCAGAAAGCCCATATTTTAGAATTTTCTGTATAGAAAGCTATGACATAACAGATACATATGCCATAGTGAAAATAGTTGTGGGACAATCCGAAGTAAATCCAGTTACCTCAAATGGTCAAAGTATAACAAAGGGCTACAGTGTCAAAGACTATACATATTTTACAGTTGTTAATCTATGAGAGACATATTTAATACAAAAGAAAAATACGAAGGTTTTAGCCTTGTTGAAATGTTAATAACCATTGTTATTATGGGTGTGGTTATGTTAACAGCCTCTTCTACTCTGACTACCTTGATAAAAATTTCAACAGTATCAAGTAATAAAACTCGTGTAAGGTCAGAAAGTGAATTCGTGCTAGAACTCGTAAGGAGGACTGTACGTAATTCTAATCCATCCGATGTATATATTTTCGATTCAAGTGATGTTCGAAAATATGATCCGGAAGCAAATATAGTTATAAATAATGATGGAAACCCTCAAAGTCCTGCTGTTTTGCAAGCATATGCTAATCCCGAAACTGAGAATATCGCAGGAAATGAGATTCATTTTAGGCCATATGGATATGAAAGCTGGATATGTATTGCATATTTTCAATCTACTGCTAATGATGGTATGGGGTATATCCTTAAGACCTCTGCTCCCAACCTACTAAATAATCAGGCTACTTGCTTCGATGAAGATGCCAGTAAGTACGTTATTGCACTAAATTCTGAGGTAGTCAATATTCTTAATTTTGATATTGCATATACAATTTTAAAAGATTCAAACTATTTAATTAGATTTGATATTGAATCAGAGCCAACTCAGTGGTATCTTGCTGAAGGAGCACCTGTAAAAAAGGTCGTTCATAGGCAAGCTGTTGTCTCGACGGAAGGAATTTTGTGGTAGGTACTTAACATATACATGAATATCTGATTATACTGTATATAAGTATATGGGAATTATTAAATTTTTATATTTATAGATATGGCTAAAACAATACTAATAGTTGAAGATGATAAGCAATTATTGGACTCTTATAAGGAGCTTGTAGAAACTGCTGGGTATACTTGCTTGACTGCCAACGATGGATATCATGGCTTAGATGTAATGACACAGCAGATGGGCATTGTAGCGCTTGTATTGCTTGATCTAATGATGCCTGGGGTTGATGGCCTCGAAGTTTTGAGAGCTGTAAAATCTAATCCAGAGAAATATGGAAATGTTCCCGTTGTAGTATTAACAAATATGACTAGTGATGCTGTTATCAAAGAAGCATTTGATTTAGGAGCTTCTTCTTACCTAGTTAAGACTGATATAGATTATGAAGGCCTGATAAAAGAATTAAATAAATATCTTGGGGAGTAATTTTGTTGCCCTACTCTTTTTTTGCTATTATATATAAATATTAAAAGTTAAACTTAGATAAACTGCTCAATATGGCTAAGTTGCCCGACCATGTAGGTATAGATTTTGGTACTCACTCAGTGAAAGCTGTTGAGTTGAAGAATATTTCCTCGGATACTCCAGAGCTTGTAAATCTTGGATCTCAAATTACTCCGAAAGGTGTTATAAACAGTGAAGATAAAGCTGATCAAACAAAACTCGCTGATGTACTTAAAAAGCTTTATGACTCATCGAAGATAAAGAATAAATCTGTAGTTATGGCTCTTCCTGAATTTTCAGTATTTACTAGGTTCTTGGAATTTCCAGGAGTTAAACTCGAAGAGTTAAAAGATGCTGTGTATTTTGAGGCTAAACAGTATATCCCAATGCCACTTGATGAAGTTCAATTGAGCTATATTACAATAGGATTTAATCAAACCAAAAATGCGCCTCGTGTACTTTTAGTTGCTGCTCCTCGAAAGATTATTGACATATATATTAATGTCGCTATGAATGCAGGTCTGGAACTTGCTGCTATTGAGACAGAATCTGTTGCAATGGGAAGGGCTATGTACCGTGCTACAAAGAAGAAAGACCTAGTAATGTTGGATTTTGGGGCAAACAGCACAGATATGAGTATTCTTTCTGAAGGATATTTAGTATTTTCTCAAAGCATTGCAATTGGATCAGATTCTTTAACACAGTCTATTGTTAATAAATTCAATTTTGAATATTCAAGAGCTGAGGAATTTAAACGAAACTATGGTGTTGTGGAAAACGTTTTAGAAGGAAAAATATATAATGTGCTCTCTCCTATCGTTGAATCTATATTGGTTGAAGTTAGAAGAGGAATTGAATTCTACAAAAACAAAACATTAGTTGCAGCACCTATGGATTATATTTTAAATGGAGATGGCGCTCTTCTTCCAGGTTTAATAGAATATGTATCTAAGAGTTTAGGTGTGAATGTCTCTATTGCTACACCTTGGAATTCTATAAAAATTGATAATAAATTTAAAGACATAATAGCGAAGAGTGGCCCTTCATACTCAGTAGCTATTGGATTAGCATTAAAAGATGAATAATAATACCCCTGATATCAAAAATATATTCACAAAAATAAGAGCACAAAAGCCTGCCATAAAGACTGATAAATCAGTTTCTCCGCTTACTCCTTCTCAAAAAAATGAGATTTCCAAACCCGGATTTGAAAATATTATGGCAGAAAAAGGTGTCAATCTAATACCAACTCTTTCAAAAGAAGAAGTTGTCGTAGCAGAAAAAAAGAAAAAATTAAATGTTAGTTCTATTGTTAGCCTTTTGATATTAGTAATTGTTTCTATTCTTATAATAGGATTTAATATTGTTTCTAGGATGTCGCTGAATAATGAAAAGGGAAAATTAAAAACATACGAAACTCAAGTAAGCGGAATGGCACAAAAGATTATTTCCAGTAATGAAATCACTGAAAGAGTTCAATTGTATAATCGAGTTCTGGGAGAAACCTATTCTCCTAAAAGTGTTGTTGACTATCTAAATGCCATTGCCTCAAAAAGCGGATCTTCTGTTATTAGCAATTTTGCATTGGGTGAAAATCTGCTTTTCACGATTGAAGGAAAGGCCTCAGACATGGAAAATATCTCAAAATTTTGGTATTTGCTAAGCAATGATCCAAAAATGGAGACAGTAACCCTTCAATCAGTTGGAAATAGTGATAATAACGTAAGATTTGTTTTTAAAGGAAAGTTGATTTTGAAAGAATTCTTAAGTTCAGTTAATTAAAAAATGCCAATAGCTTCAAACTTAGCAAGTGCTACAAAAACTAAAAAAGAGATAGATGCGATAAGTGAGAGAGTAAGAAAGACAAAGCTGAAGGTAACGGATGTCATAATCCCTATTTTGGTTGTAATTATTCTTGTTATCCTTGGGGTATTCGTATTTGTTCCGATGATAAAAAAGGCAATATCATTCCAAGCTGAGCATGCCTCTGTAGTTGAGAAAGAGAAGAAGCTAATAGAATTAAAAGAAACTTTAAACACTATGGATGAGGGTATTCTGCAAAGTGACTTAATTAATGCACAGAAGGTAATACCAAATACTTTAAAGGTATCAAGTTTTATGTACTATATTGATAATCTAGCTTCTGAAAAGGGGCTAACCTCCTCTGAGATTTCTGCTGGTGATATTAAAATAAATACTGAAGGAGAAACTAGTGATGGAAACTATATCTTGGGGGTTAGCGGACCTTTAGCGTATGAAGGAACTTTGACTAACGCTTTAAGTTTTCTTGATAGCCTTTATTCCATATCTCCTTATATAATAACCATTGAAAATCTTGAGCTAGAGGCATTTAATAATTCATGGAAGATCAGTCTTTCAGTTACAGGGTATTATGTTCCAGTATCCGCATCAAGCGCAGATGTTTATTCAACATTTACACCGTATAGTAAATACTCAGATATCGTGAAGATATTTGAAACAAAAGCTAGTCAGTTAGACTAGATTTCATCATAAAGCATATTATCATTATCGGAAGTTGTTACCTGTTGGTCCTCTTCTTGTTTTGGAGCTTCTGTATCATCTCTATGTCCAGCCTTATCATCTTTAATTAAGACCTTAACTCTTTTATCATTTCTGATAGCATGTATCGTTATCAAATCTCTAATAGCATTAATAGTTCTACCCTTTCTACCAATAACTACACCCTTGTCATCCTCAGCAACATCAATAGTAAGAATAATTAAACCAGGAAAGTCTTGACTTTCTTTTTCTTCAATAGCGACATTATCTGGGTGATTTACGATTGACTTAACAATGTGATCTAGGAGTTCTTTCATTTATGTATTCAAAATAATTAAAATACTTTGAATTATTATACAACTATTTTTCTTCTTTTGTCTTCTTTTCTGTGCTTGGCTTTGTAGAGCCTCTTTTGAGGGCCTTGATCAAGCCTAGCTTTACGAAATACTGAGCTATAGTATCAGATGGTTGCGCACCACTCTTGAGCCATTTAGCTGCCTCTTCTTTATCTACTTCAAATGTAGTTGGATTGTTTCTTGGATTGTAATATCCAATTTCTGCAATAGCTTTACCATCTCTAGGTTTGCTGTCTTGCATGACAACAATCTTGTAATGTGGTTGGGCTCTTCTACCTGTTCTTTTTAGTCTTATTTTTAACATAATGGGAATTCTATCAAATGAATCAGATTAATTCAAGGTTTTTCCTTGTTTATTTAATATTTCTACAGTTGCTTTGGCTGCATCTTCCTCAGCTTTCTGTTTACTAGAACCTGTACCAACTGCTATCTCTTTATTATTTATCTTCAATGCTACAGTAAATATCTTGTCATGATCAGGACCTTCTTGTTTGACAACCTCATATACTGGAGTTACCTTAAACTGAGATTGAATCATTTCTTGTGCTTGTGTCTTAGGATCAATGAAAAGATTATTCTCAACAATTCGATCTACTTTCTTCAAAAGCGTTCTTTCAATATATTCTCTACATACATCCAAGCCTTGATCTTGATATATTGCACCTAAGATTGCTTCAAAAGTATTTGCTAAGAGATAGTCCTTGTCTCGTCCACCTGATTCCTTCTCTCCTTTAGACATTCTTAAGTGTTCACCTAATCCTAGATTCCGAGATTCCTCTGCTAAGCTTTCTGTTCTTACAACAGCAGCTCGAATATTGGTTAATTCACCTTCTGGTTTTTCTGGATATTTACTGTAAAGATATGTTGAAATCAGAAGCTCTAAGACTGCATCTCCGAGAAATTCTATTCTTTCATTATTCTGAAGTGCTATTTCCCTATGTTCATTTAAGTATGATCTATGTGTCAAAGCATTGTCTAACAAAGTCCTGTCTTTAAACACTATCCCTAATTTTGCTTCTATTTCTTCGTAATTATTCATCTTTCTTTGCTTCTTCATATATTGCACCAAGTACACCATTCACAAATTTTCCACTTGTATCTCCTCCAAAATCCTTTGCTATTTCAATTGCTTCATCAATTGCTACTTTAGGTGGAGTCTTCTTTCCTACAAATCCTTCAAATATTGCTATTCTTAGTATCTGTAAATCAACTAACTTCATCTGTGAGATTGGCCATTGTGGGGCATATTTAGTAATGAGGTTATCAATCTCTTCTTTTTGATTATTTACACCATCTACAATTCCATTGAAAAGCTCAAGGTTATACTCTTCTATTTCATCTAATTCGATTAATTGCTCTACAGGAATTTCTGCTACGTCTTGATTTCCACTGTTGAAGTAACTTGAAAATAGTCTTTGTAATGCAAGAATTCTCGCTAAGTGCCTTGGGTCAGATGCTCTTTTCATATGTTATTATGATTTTTTAGTTTCTTTCTTTTCCTTGTAAAAACCACATGATGGACATGCAAAATGTGCTCGTTTTACGTTTCCGCATTTTGGACATTTTGACATACCTGTAACTTTAAGTGCATTGTGTGATCGTCTTTGTCCACGTACGCTACTTGAAATTTTTCTTTTTGGAAGTGCTCCCATTGCTTTAAATATTTATATTATCAATCTTGGATTATATTCGATATATTGCTCTTTTTCAACAGCTTATATAATCCAGCTCTCTCTTATGTTTATTTCTGCTCCAGATTTTAGATTTCCTTCTATGATTTCTTTAGCTATTTCACCCTCTATTCTATCCTGTATGTATCTTTTGATAGGTCTTGCACCCATTCCTGGCTCATTTGATTTATTCGCAACTAACATTGGTATCTGGTTATTCCATTTGAGGATCATACCCTTGTCAGCAAGCCTCTTTGCTAATTCTGCGAGTAGTAATTCTGAAATCTGAGTTAGATTATTAATATCATGTGGTGCAAATACAATTACTTTGTCAAAACGATTGAGCAATTCTGGTCTAAGGTATTGTCTTAATTCTAGTAATACTCTGTTTTTTGCTTCATCCCAAAGTGAAGCGTCTTTTTCAAGTGCTTCTAGAAGAATTTGGCTTCCAATATTGCTTGTACAGATTATTACTGTATTTGTGAAGTCTACGGTTTCTCCGGCACTACTTGTAAGTCTGCCTTCATCAAATATTTGTAAGAAGAGATTTAATATATCTGGGTGGGCTTTTTCGATTTCATCAAAAAGTACAACTGTATATGGATTGGATTTAACTCTGTCTACCAGTGTAATTTGTGATTGCCCCATTATATTGGTTTGGGTAGACGAACCTAAGAATTTGTCTATACTCGATACATCCTGATATTCAGACATATCAATTCTAATTATATCTTGTTTGTTACCAAAGAATTCTTCACCTACAACCTTAGCAAGATATGTTTTACCAACACCTGTAGGCCCTATGAACAAGAATGTCCCAATTGGTTTATCTGCACTCCTAATATCTGTCCTTGCTCTTCTCAGGGCTTCTGTGATTGCAATGATGGCCTCGTCTTGTCCTACAATTCTAGACTTAATGTTCTCTTCTAATTTCCTCAATCGATTACTTTCTTCTTGATCTATTTCTGTAATATTTATGTTTTTTTGTATAGATATAGCCTTTGAAACATGCTCAGATGTAATCTTGGGGATATTGTTTGATTGTGCCCATGAACATGTAGCCTCAATGGTTTGTACTGCACTACTTGGTAATTTCCTGTCTCTAATATATCTCTGTGCTAATTCAACGGAAGCTACTAAAGCTGGGAAGGTGATATAGCAGGAGAAGTTGGATTCAAGTTCCGCTACTTTGGTTTCAAGAATTTTTAATGTATCAGTTGTGCTTACTTCTTTTACTTCAATATTACTAAAGCTTTGTCTAAGAGATTCATTACTGTAAAAATACTTTTTGTAATCAGCATAGTTTATCGTCCCTATTATCGGGAACTTACTATTCATTATGTATGGAAGCATTACTCCCGCTATGGATTGACCTGATTCTTCGGCCTTTGCGGGAATTAATTCCTGCATTTCATCTATGTAAAGGATTGTGTTCCCAGCATTACCCAACTCTTCCATGGCTTTGATTATCAGTTGCTCAATGTTTTTCTCTCCTGAAGCTTGCGCAATTAATCCATTTACGTCAAATTGAACGACGCGTTTGTCCTTTAATTGAATTGGTACATTTCCAGTGTTGATTCTTTGGGCAACTCCAAGTATTAGGCTTGATTTACCTACTCCAGCCTCACCAATTAGGAGTGCATTTTTGTTTGAAATCTTTCCTAAAACTGATACCAAATTCTCAATTTCTTCCTCATGTCCGATTCCAAATGTATCCTGGTTTTCAGCAACGACACGGGTTAAATCTTTGCTAAAGTGACTAAGTATGAAGGTATATCCGAAGACCCATTGCTTTGCAATTCCTCCTCTTCTGTAATATGGAATTTTAATATCCAAGAAATTTGCTCTGTTCTTCTTGTTTATGACCTTATTGTTGTACAAACAAATCTCTCTAAAGATATCGATTGTAATATTCTTGGTTTGAAGAAATTTTTGTAATTGAGGAAATATCCTAGTTATGGCAAGAAATATGTGTTGAGGTTGAACCTCTTTACTCTCAGTAAGTAAGGCTTCTTCAACCGCATATGTGAGCAAACTTCTGTATGCCGTAATGTGATATTGTGGTAGTGATTCTGCGTTTACTTTGAAATCTTTTTCTAATTCCTCAATACCCATTTCAATTCCGGATCTTCTAATGAGTTGTTGTACTTCAAAATTATCAGTAAGCAAATGCTTGTAAAGCTCAAATATGGAGAAGTGGTTATCCTTAGTGTAGGTGCAGAGCATCTCAAGAGTTTCTTGATTAGTGAAATGTACTATCTCCAGGTGTGCATACCTACCGAATTTAAATCCTGTCGCCCTTATTTCATCTAACTCTTTTGGAGATATTTTCTTAGCAATTGGGAGTTGTACAGGATGGCTTTTTTCTTCGTAGAAATCATGCCAAAGAATTATGACACCAAGTATGGATAACCCAAAGAGTACTCCACTCCACTTTGAATCTATGAACTGAACGATGAATGAACTATCATCTAAAAGGTTTGCATATCTAAAAATGAAACCAACAGCTACAAAGATACCTGGGACAATGATAATGTTGGCAAGGATACGAACAACGTCGTGGACTTTTTTGTATCTTAAGAAGTTCTTAATTACTGAAGCTATCTGTTGGGTTGAGATTGAAAAGAAATGGTCCCTAGTGACCAAGAATGTAGCCTCATTTTCATTTTCAAGTATTGGGTATTTCTTTTCAATAATGCCAACGCGACCAGTATCTTTTTTATGATATCCACATATTGTTTTCTGTTGCATTTCGAAATCTAGTGCCATGGTTACTTAATCAGTGAAGTTATGATGAATGTTAATGTTGCGATTGGTAATATAATCCAGAAGAGTATGAAGAGGAGGTAAAGGAAGAAGATTAGGAGGAATATTGTAACGGCAATTGGCAGGTAGAGGATTCGCATGGCTATTCCAAAGAGGTATCCCATTGCGGAGTAATCTCGATGCCATGGTGTAAAGAATGTTTTGAAAAGCAAACTTAATGAAAGTTGATCATCTACAACTGTGGCTAGTCGATTCAGTACTCTTAAATGCCATATTGGCATCTTTATGTACCACCATCTAAGGAAGTCCTGAAAGGAGTACAAAACAATAGCCGCATATGAGTCGACTTTGGTGCCTGTGAGTAATTGTTGTCCCGAGTTATCAGAGACTGTGTTTTTTACTTCCATTGTTTGGGCAGATTTTATCTGTTAGTTTAGTTTATTGTAAAACCCTCTCTTGTGCAAGTCTAAGGGAGATCAGATCTAGATCTGATCTATGGTAAAATATCTCTATGAATATATTCCAAACTATTAAACAAGAAAAAGGATTTTTGGCTATGCTTTCCCCTATGGAGGATGTGACCGATACTGTTTTTAGGCAAGTGCTATGTAAGATTGGAAAACCTGATGTCTTTTTCACTGAATTTATGAATGTCGAGGGGTATTGTTCTGTTGGTAAGGATAAGGTAGATCATAGAATACAGTTTAGTGAAATTGAACGTCCGATTGTTATACAGCTTTGGGGAAATGTCCCTGAGGATTTTGCTAAAACGGTTAGAGAGATTAAAGAGTTAAAACCTGATGGGTTTGATATTAACATGGGATGTGCTGTCCGAAATGTGATAAATACTGGCGGTGGTTCTGCATTGATTAAGGAGCCAGAATTAGCCAAGGAGATAATTCTGGCAGTTAAACAAGAAGCGGGTGATATTCCTGTGAGTGTCAAGACTAGGTTGGGATATTCTATTGTTGATACAGAGAATTGGATTGGGCTTTTGCTAAATCAAGGCTTGGATATGCTTACTGTGCATGGAAGGATTGCTAAAGATAGTTATGCTATTCCTTCTAGATGGGATGAAATACAGAAGGTTGTAAAGATGCGAGATGAGCTTTCCCCGACTACATTGATTATTTGGAATGGTGATATTACTTCTTCTAGACAGGGGGAGGAATTTGTAAAGACATATGGTACTGATGGGTATATGGTTGGGAGAGGGATTTTGAATAACCCATGGTTATTTAGTGGAAGAGAGGATATTCCCGAGGAAGAGCGATTTAATGTATTGTTAGAACATGCAAAATTGTTTAATGGGGTTTGGGGTGAGGAGAAGAATTTTAGTGTTATTAAGAAGTATATAAAGACATATATTTCTGATTTTGAGGGGGCTAATGAATTAAGACAGAGGTTGATGATGGTGAATAGCTATGAGGATTTAAAGGAGATGATTAAGTAGGAAAATGCTCTTTTGCAAGATTCTCAAGCATTCCAATAGAGGTGTTGTTATTTGAAGGCACTATCTCTTTGCATTGTAGATATTGGCTTATCTGTTCTATGATTAAAATCGCGTTATCTGCAGACCACATATAATATGGTTCTTCTGGGTATAATGGCATTCGATCCTCATAGGATAGTTTTTTAATTTTTTCATATACTTCCTTTAATGATTTAATATTCGTTTTGTATTGATGGGAACCTGTAAAAATATATTTCTCCAATTTAATGCTCATAGCTTTCATAAAATCAATGATATTGGTTGTGCCATACACAATGTATTCTGGCTTATGCATACATTGTTTTAAAGGAATAAACTCTTGCTTTAAGAACTGCTTTGCATTCCCATATTCCTTTTGCGTTGGAAAATGTGTAGCGTAAAATTCTTCTTGCATAAAATAGGTTCCTGCTTTGAATGGATATATTTCAAAAATATCATTGTCTTTCCCAACAATAACTTGTACACTCCCTCCTCCTACATCCACAACGGCTATTGTTTGATTAGGAAAATCTCTCGAGACACTTTTGAATAGTGTGGATGCTTCTTCTTGAGCAGATATGATTTCAATATCAAACCCAGTTTCTCCTTTAATTCTACTTAATACTTGGTTAACATTTTTAGCTTTTCTTAAAGCTTCTGTGGCAATTACTTTGTAATGTTTTACTTTGTTTTTTTGAAGTACTTCTCGATATACTAGTAAGGTGTGTATTGCTTTTTGAATTGATTCTTCAACTATCATTCCATTGGTTTTAGGTAAGTCTCTCCCCATAACCGTTAACTCCTTCGCTTTGTAGAATACTTTTCTCCTTTGGTCTTTATCTATTTCATCAATTTCAAACTTTATCTTTAGTGTTCCAATATCTATGAGTGCAAATTTTTCAATTTTCATAAGTTTTTATGTATATATTACTTCGAAGATTATATGTATAATTAATTGTGTAGTCATTACACAACTATCAAAATATATACACAATGAACATGAAAGTATGGTTTGGTTGTACCTCTCTTGATTGGGAGAAACATAGAGAAAGATATATTGAAATACGGAAAGAATTAATAGATCAAGGGAGTATTCTACTCTTTGATTGGATTCCAGAAACAGATAAATACATTAGAGAACACGGGCACCCTGAAAGAGAACGAGATATAAAAGGTATATTTCAAAAAATAGTAGAAGCTATTAATAAATGTGATGTATCTATTACAGAATACACTGTCCCAAATTTCAGTTCCTCACATCAGATTAGTTTGTCATTAGCTAGACAAAAACCAACCTTAGTACTAAAGCAGAAGAATCCGAATCATGGATGGAATAATTCATATATCGATGCTGTAAGCTCTCCCCTGCTCGTTGTAAAAGAATATGAGGAAGATGGATACAAAGATATTATTAAGGAATTCTTAGGTCAATTTAAAAATGGCTATGGTCAGGAAAGATACAATTTTGTATTAGACAGAAGAGAGAAATACTACTTAGATTGGGCTTCTGAAAAATACTCAAAGAGTAGATCTGAGATATTGAGAGATTTAATTGAAGATAAAATGGAAAGTGATACTAGTTACAAAGAATTAATTAAGGGATAATATATGATATGGATCATATAGCGATAATGAATAAGGCTTGGAAACTAATCCCGAAGATATTAAATGGTACAAAAACCATAGAAAGTAGATGGTATGTTAACAAGATCAAGCCTTGGAATAGTCTCAAAGTTGGTGAGCGTGTTTTTTTCAAAAACTCCGGAGAACCAATAACCGTTTCAGCTGTGGTATCAAAGGTTTTACAGTTTGAGAATCTTGATGAAGCTAAATTCAGAAACATAATGAATGAGTATGGAGATGGAATACAAGTTACTGAAAGAGAATATGATGAATACTATCAATCTAAGAATTACTGTATCCTGGTATTCTTAAGTGATGTTAAACAACTAGAAACTCCATTTAATATATCTAAAAAAGGCTTTGGTAGTGCATGTGCTTGGATGTGCGTAGATAATATTGAAGAGATTAAGCTATGAGTGAATATCTAAAACAAACCTTCACAGGTCATATAGATTTCAAAGACAATGAATATGAAGAATGTATCTTTGAAAAATGTAATATCAATGAAGAAAATATAAAAAATTGTGTATTTACTAAATGTACATTTAATAACTGTGAGATTAGTAATGTAAAAATTGTTAATTCAAAAATAACAGATAGTACATTTAATAAATGTAAATTAATTGGTATTGAATGGAGTAAATTTGAATGTAGATTCGGATTTGCTAATACTTTCATACAATGTTACATGCCCTACTCTGTCTTTGTAGAGATAGATTTAACAAAGAGTAATTTCCTTGAATGTAATCTAACGGAATCATATTTTGAATATGTTAAGGCTAAGGGAGTTTCATTTAGTAAGTCAGAATTAAAAGGTGTTCAATTTCTAAAGTGTAATCTTTCGGAATGTGATTTTATTGAAGCTAAGAATTATTTCTTTGATATACGAGAGAATAACTGTAAGAATGCAAAGTTTTCTAAAGAAGAGGTTGTATATCTATTGAAAACGTTTGGGATAAAGATAGAATAGTCTTAAATCAATGATTTAAGCTTCTCAAGCGTAATTTTGAATACAATATTCGGTTTCCCCCCTGCTCCTAATAATATCTTACTAGAATCGAAGCCTTCCATAATATGTGTTTCTAATTTTGTTAAATGACCAAAAGGAGGAACCCCACCAATACTATATCCGGTTACTTCCTTAACCTCATCTGCATTCGCCATTCTTCCTCCAATACTTTCTAAGTCTAACCTTCTATCTCCAGGTACTAGATACAAAACAAAGTTATCTCCTACTTTAGTTAGTAATGATTTAACAATATTGGATACAGGAACATTATGAGTATTGGCAGCATCTTGTGCAGTACGAGTGGATTCCTCAGTTTCTAACAACTCTATATCTAGATTATTTGTTTTAATATATTCTTCAAAAAGATTCATAATATTGGATAATACTATGCTCTAGAACTCTTGTACAGTATATGTCTCTTCATTTATTTCTAAATGCCCTCTTTTTTTAAAAGCACGAAATATGGCATCTTCGTCGTAGTATTTTTTTTCAAGTTTCATAAATTCATCCTCTGTAACCCAATAATTCTTCCCGTTTGGAGTGTTTTCAATTTCCCCTTTTGGATTTTGTGCAGAGATAATGAAGAAGATCTTATCTTCCATGAGTTTTCCATCCTCTTCCATTACTATATGATCATGGAATATCGTTTTTATGGTGAAGCTGCTACAATCCAATCCTGTCTCTTCGATCAACTCTCTTCTTGCTGTTTCTCTAATCTTTTCTCCAAACCTAATTTTGCCTGTTATGAAGCCTCGATATCCATAGTATGGTTCTTTGGTTCGTTCTTGTATGAGGATATGTTTCTTTCCCTTTATATATTTATATGGAATTACCATTACTGCGACCTTAGGTTGTTTTTCGATTTGTATTTGGTCTGTATCCATTCTATTGGCAAATTCTTTTCCATTACTGGTAAGTGTATATCCTCTGTCTGATTTTTTAACCAATCCTAATTCTACTAAGGTATTAATATGGTAAGAGAAATGGTCATTGGTTAACCCTTTTATATTCAATTCGCTAAATCTAGAATTAGGTTTAAAGAGTAATTCTTTAAGGATTAGCATTTGTATTTGATGAAGGTCCTCCATATTTAATTATGACTAAGTTATATATCAGTATAATATATGGAATATTGTTGAGATTCTAGTGAAATACACTTCACTGGTATGCCGAAATTGAGGGTTTTAATATATGGAAACTGGACGATACAGGGCTCGAACCTGTGACCTCCACAATGTCAATGTGATGCTCTAACCAGCTGAGCTAATCGTCCATATATTATTAAATATCTGTGTGTATTCTATCGTTTATTCTTGCTTTTATCAATCTTAGTGGCAGATTTTAGGTTTCCAGAGGCTAATAGCTCTCCCATCGTTTTTCTCCCATGGTTCCAATATTTTTGTATTTGGCAAAGTATAGGATCATTGCAGGGTTTTGTTAAATCCATAGGAACTACCTGTACTGAAAATAAATCACTCGCTACTTCTAATGGGATAATTATAATTGCCGATTTCCTGCCTTCCATGAAAAATACTTTAATGGGTTTCGTATCGGGAAATATCTCTTCAAAAACAGCTTGGTATACCGTATCGACCAATAATGGATCTGCGATAGTTGCATCCGTTAAGCGTTCTATTTGTATAAGCGACTTGGAATCTCCGAGAGCTTCTGATCCAGCTATTTCATATAAATAGTTTTTAAGATAATCAATAGGTTTATTTACCCAAATAGAACCTTCTGAATTTGCGGTTGGTAAGCACTCCTCGTCATCCTTATACTCGGGATATGTGAGAACATAACCCATCCTAGCCCGAAGTGTTTCTAATTGTTCTTGTGGGTTGAATTCATTGGCATTTGGAAACCTTTTCTCTGGACTCATTTATCTCTTACTAATAACTTTATCTATCAATCCATACTCCTTAGCCTCTTTAGCCGTAAAATACTTATCCCTATCCGCATCCTTTTCAATATCCTTAATATTTTTTCCAGTTTTTTCTGCTAAGAATTCATACAACACTGCCCTATTCTTTAGAATCTCTTCAGCCTCAATGGCAATATCACTAGCCTGACCCTCTACACCACCCAAAGGTTGATGAATATGAATCTTACTATTTGGTAGTGCAAACCTCTGACCCTTTTTACCATTAGCCAAAAGAATACTACCCATCGAAGCGGCCATACCTACTGCAATGGTTGAAATGTCGCACTTGATATAATTCATGGTATCTAAAATAGCCATTCCTGCAGTAATCTGTCCCCCAGGAGTATTAATGAACATCTGGATAGGTTCGTCGGGATTCTCTTTCTCAAGAAAAAGTAATTGAGCAACAACAGTATTTGCCATCTCCGTATCAATAGCACCAGTGACAAATATAATTCTATCCTTGAGAAGTCTAGAGTATATATCGTATGCTCTCTCACCTTCCCTATCCTTTTCTATGACAGTTGGTATCAAATACATATATTTTAATAGATTAAATTAATTAATCTTTATGCATCTCTCCCAAAACTTCTTTGATGAATTCTTCAAAAGCTCTCTGTTTCAAATCAACATTCTTAACATATACCTGCCAATTCTCATCATCATATACACTCATATCTGTACCCTTAGGAGCATTCTTCTTTAATTCTTCAATCCTAGTTGCTAGTTCAGCCTCAGTCATATCAATATTATGCTCTTTCATATACATCTTTAAGAATGTATCTGTCTGTAACGCTTCCTTAGAGTCCTTTTCCCAAAGCTCTCGCATCTTTTCAATGGTTAAATTCTGAGACTTTATAAAGTCCTCAACCTTCACACCTTTCTGTTGCATATCATATCTAAATGATCTTTCTCTCTCATGAGCTTCATACATAATTGCAGGTTTAGGAATCTCAATCTCACAAAGCTTGATAGCTTCATCTAATGCTTTCTCTTGTCTTTGGTGTAAGAGCATATGTGCTTTTTGAGCTTTCATAGCTTCCTCTATCTCTTTTTTCAACTCTTTTAGATCTTTTACTTCTGGAAGTTCTATCATCTTTGCAACTTCTACTGCCCATGCATCATTAACTTCTTTCTCTTTAGTTTTGTAATTCTTCTTAATATCTTCAATAGCCTCTTCAATCTCTTCTTTTGAGATGGTAGCTTCTTCTTTCTCAACCTTAACCCTTTTCAAATTTGCTAATTTGAATTCAGGCATAACTGTAACTGTGATTGTTAGTTCCACATCCTTGTCTACTTCAAGCTTAGGAATCTCTTTGTACTCAGGAGGAGCGATAGGATCTAAACTTTCTTTTTGGATTGCTGTTGAAATATACAAAGGTGCAATCTTTTCTAAAGTCTCTAATCTCACTGATTGATCAAGTTGAGTTTCGACTAACTTAGCAGGAACCTTTCCTTTTCTAAAACCCTTGATATCTGTTTCCTTAGCTTTTGCCTTCATCAAGGTCTCGTAGCTTTGATTAAAGCTATCCTTAGGTATGGTTATGGTAAATTCAATGGTCTCTTTACTAACATCTTTTCTCTGGTAAAAATCGTTCATTTTTAATAATTCTTAACTTAATATTTAGTCCGAAAAGTCTACACTTTTTTGTATAGTTTGTCTAGTTTCGCTGTTATGACAAGCCTTTGTTCAGAAGTCCAAAGCGGTGTACATGTAATTAAGGTTAATCTGTAATCGTCTGTTTTCTGAAGAATGGAAACGTCGTTGGGTTCGACTACTTGAATATCGGTAACAATGTATGTGTATGTACCTTCATCCTGATTTATCTTTATACTATCCCCAATCTTCACCTTATCCAGATTGAAGAATGTATTTTTCGCTGGAGGAAGATATTGGAATCTGTGTCCAATTACAACGACATTGCCCTTTTGACCTGGATACACTGAAGTTGGGAAATGCCAAAACCCTTCCATCATGGCGTGTGAGGTAGATCCTTCTGATATTCTCCCTGCTATGTTTGCAGTATCTATATTAAGGTTAGTATGCACTTCTTCCAGTATCTTTCTATCTAGGATTAGACTTTCGTCTAGTGATTCTTCAATGGAGTCCGCTGCGAATACTTTGATTTGAAACTTCTCCAGTGTTGGAGAAATTCGAGAAAGAAAATCAATATATATATTCTTGGAAGTTCGATATGGGTTGAGATCTTGAATCATTAATGAAATCTTGTTGTATGAAGGATATATAAAAAGGAACCCCAAAAGTGTAATCACCAATAGTATGAGGAATACGGTTATACTTATTTTTGCAGTCCTATTTAATTGCATAATATGTATTTTACTATTTTTGGGCTACAGTTGCATTAATTATCAGTTTGTAATATTCTAAATATAGAAGTATATAATTTTAATATAGGCTTAGGATGGCAAAAAACAAATCCAAATCTATAAATACTGCACCCAAAGAAATTAGGAGGACAATTAAAAAAGAAGAATCCATGGTAGCTAAAGTTGAGGTAAAAACCCATAAAGATTCCGAAAAAGTTTCCCAAATAGTTGGCGCAATATTCATATTCTTAGGAGTATTGTTAGTAGCTTTAGGAGTATATTCGTTTGTAAAATATAGCTCTACTCCTGAACTGAAGGAATCGTTAGTATCTCCTTCTGTTTCTGAGATGGTAGCTGT
This sequence comes from uncultured Candidatus Saccharibacteria bacterium, assembly GCA_964610125.1. Lineage (GTDB taxonomy): Bacteria > Patescibacteriota > Dojkabacteria > SC72 > SC72 > UBA12078. The sequence continues at coordinate 139,767 of CAZSUV010000002.1, forward strand.
TACCAAGGAAAGTGCAATTACTGTAAGTGGTAATGCAACCGGATATGACACAGTATATGTGTATGTTAATGGTGAGAAAGTAAAAGATGCAAAGGTTGGAACAAATGGTGATTTCAAAGCAGATATAACTCTAGAGAAGGAGGGGGAATATGATATTACTGTAGCTGGAGTTAAGGGCTTCCCAAAGCGATATGTCTCAGCTCAATCATTAGTGGAAAAGATCACAGTAGATAAAACTGCGCCTCTTTTAACAGAAATAACATATGCAAAAGAAGTTGGAACTCAAACATTTACTGTTACAGGTATTGTTGAAAAGGATGCGCAAGTAATTGTAAAGCGAGGAACTGACTATTACAGTGCAACATGTGATGCTGAGGGGAAATTTAAGATTGTAAGTATTGCATTGGATTCAGGATTAAATGTTTTCAATGTAGTAATTAAAGATATTGCAGGAAATGAATCTGTTATGGATTCTGAAATCAAAGTTACCTACTCTCCAGACAGTAGCGTTAATGGAGACGCTGTAAATGACAGTTCACTACCAGTTGCTGCAGGTGAATTTAGTAGAATGACCGATTTCCTCTTTGGAAATAACTTGGTCATAGTCTTTGGAATATTAGCATTGCTCTCAGGTATTACTACAACCTCAGTGTTGTATGCAAAATCTAAGAGAGAATAACCAAGATTAAATAGATTGTTTAAGGAGGGGGGCTTGTCTCCCCTCTTTTGTTTAAAGCTGATATAATATGTGAAGTAAATTATTCATCATCATTATGGGAAAAATATTTTCATTTAAAGATACTAGTAAAGAGATAAAAGAGGTTGAAAAAAGAAACTTAGAAGAACTTCGAGAAGCTGTAAAATATAGTGAGAAAGTTGAGAAACCAAAACCTGTAATTGTTGTTGAATTCTCATGGGGGCTTTTAGCCTTAGTGCTTTTAATCCTAGCGGTTATATTCTTTGGAAACCAACTAGTAAGTGTGGCCCTATTTCTTTTCTTAGGCTTTGTCTTTACATCTGCTGCAAGACCAGTGGTAAATTGGTTGATGTCCAAGAAGATCACAAAAGGTTGGGCAGTATTGATTACATACTTGGTAGCTATAATTCTTACTCTTTCTGTTCTTTCTGTTGTCATTATTCCTTTGGTAAGTCAGCTTACCGAACTAGTTAAAGTCTTCCCTGATTGGGTTGAAAAGGTTGTGGCAAACTTCAATGGTATAAAGTTTGGAAATATAAAGATTGATTCTGAAGAAATTACAAAATTTGTATCTAATGGATTGCAATCTATCACCACAGGTGAGAGTTTGAAGAATGTTACTAATGCAGTATCTGGAGTATTTAGTACAACAGGTTTGTTTGTATCTTCTTTAATCCTTTCAATTTACTTAGTATTAGAGCATGACTCAATATTAGAATTTGGATTGATAAAAGTAGTATCTGATGAGAAGCGAGAGAGAATAAAAAAATTGGTATTGGATGTTGAAGGCAAACTTGGAAGATGGATGCTCGGTCAGGCTACAATAAGTACAATTGCAGGAGTATTTGCTGGAATCTTACTTACAATATTTAAAGTTCCATTTGCTTTGCCTTTAGCTTTGTTAGTAGCATTACTTGATGCTGTCCCAGGGATTGGAGCTACCATTGCAGTAGCAATATGTGCTTTGATTGCACTCATTACAGTAGGACTATGGCCTGCAGTAATATTGCTTGCAATATTCTTGGTATACCAGCAGGTTGAAAACAATTTCATTATTCCAAAGATAATGGGAAATGCTATTGGTCTCAAACCAGTAATAATTATGTTGGGTGTATTCATCTTCTTAATCCTCTTTGGAGTATTTGGAGCATTAATTGCAGTCCCATTCATGGTTATATTGCAAATATTCTATGAGTTCTATATCGACTTGCAAAAATTAAAAGCTAAAGGTATTGTTTAGTATATATACCATTATTATTTAACTGCCCAGTAAATGGAAAATTCAATACCAAGAAAGAACAATATATTCTTTTTTGAAGATTTCTCAGCTAAAGAATTGAATGAAAACAAGGTCGGTCGAAAAGGTCTTAGTCTTTTCAATCTTAAGGAGATGGATGTTCCAGTTCCTGAATTTTTTGTAGTTGCAAGTAATGTATATACTGAATTTTGTACCAAAGCATTAGGTGACAGAAAAGAAAAACTACTTGAAAAAGGTAAAAATCCCGAAAATGAAGAAGTACTTAAAGCTCTCTTAGAGGAAGAATTCTCAAAAGAAGTACAAGAAGATATTTTAAGTGCATATACTCGTCTTTCTGGTTTCTCAGATGCATGGGTGTCTGTACGATCTTCTGTAGTATTTCCTGCCAATGACAATATCTCCTTTAGTGGGATATTTAGTACAGAACTTAATGTTAGAAAATATGATGATCTAAAGAATGCAATCAAGAAGGTATATGGTTCTCTCTTCACTGATGATGTTGTGGCCTATGCAAACAAGATGGATATTGATCTTGCAGAGGTAAAGCTTGCTGTTGTTGTACAAAAGATGGTTCAAGCAGAGATATCAGGTGTGGTATTTACAGTAGATCCAATTACTCAAGACGAAACAAAGTTGGGTATTGAAGCAGTATATGGGCTTGGGGACGTCATATCTACTGGAGAAGTTACACCTGATTCATATCTTTTAAACAAGCGAGATTTAGCTATTCTTGAAAAGCATATTGCTCCTCAAGAATGGATGAAGATTAGAACTATGAACCCTACAAGAGGGAGAAGAGGTAATGAGGAGAAGATTAAGATATCGGCAGGTTGGAGTCACAAACAGAAGTTAAATGACAAAGATATACAAGAGATCTCAAAGATTGCGTTGATCATAGAAAACAAATCTAGAATGCCACAGAATATCGAATGGGTAATCTCTGGTGGTCGAGCTTGGGTATTACAGAACAAGTCCCTACTCTCTGACGTTATGCAATATCGTGTTAAGGTGGCTGAAATGGAAATGCCAAGAAAATCTCTAAGAGATTTAGTCATAGCCTTCTTAGACAAATACAAGACCCAAGAGATGTTTGCTACTCAGGCTGTGAGTGATGCTCAGAGAATGGTAATGAAACAGAACAATGGACTTGGTGGAAAGATTGAGAGCTTGATTAATGCTGCAAAGACAAAACGAGAAGAGATTCAGAATGCACAGCAATTAAGTAAGGAAGATCTTTTGGTATCCGGTATTGGTGCTAGCTTTGGAATCGTTGCAGGAAAAATAGCTGTAGTAGATCAACCTAATGGTAAGCTATATACCAAGAATGATATCCTTTTGATAAAGAAATATTCAACTGAAATGGAATCCATGATTATTCCTTGTGGTGGTGTCATTATGGACTTTGGTGGTATTACAAGTGATACAGCTATTCTTTGTAGAGAGTTTAAGATCCCAGCTATTGTTGGTGCTACAAACGCTTCTACTCTACTTAAGGATGGTGATATGGTTAAAATTGATGGAAATACAGGTAGTGTTTACAAAGATGTTGTAAAAGAAGAAGTACATCCTGTGGTTGAGACATATGGTGATGGTATCGACTTTATGAAAACTCAAGAAGAAGAGATTAAGGTTGAAGAACCCGCACTAAAGGTTGCTAAGGATACTACCCTACCTCCTTCTGCTACTAGAGTATTTAGTATGACCAACTTAGAGCCAGGCAAGTTAATAGACTTTGTTGGTAATGCTCATGGTTTGGTATATGTTGATTTAGATGAGATTATGCTTGATGAAGGTAGGCATCTTCTTGCATATGTTGAGGATCGTAAGTTCCTAGACTATGCTGCTAAGATCTCTGAGAGGGTTATAAAATATGTTGAATTAGCCGAAGGTAACGAAGTAGTTCTCTCCATTGGTTCTGCCACTATTGGTCAGTTTAAGAGTTTAACCAGAGGCAAGGAGTTTGAAGATCAGACATTGTCTAGTGAGATATATGGGGCTACACACTATGTAAATAACCTAGAATTACTAAAGAGAACTATTAAGATTGTTAAGAGGATTAGAAATATTTACAAGAAGAGGAATGTTTCGATTGCTCTCCACTCCCCTATGAATGAGGATATGATGAAAGAATTTAAGAAGCAGCTTTCGGGTGAGGGTTTGAGAAGAACTTCTTCCTTTAAGGTGTATGCAATATTGGATAACCCTTCTGAGATTATTCTTGCTGATGATATTCTTAATACCAAGATTGATGGTTTAATTCTTAATATTCCTCGTATTGCTAAACAGATGCAAGGGTTTAAGATTAGTGATGAGAATGCTAAGTATGATTTGAGTAGGAATAGTGTATTTAGAATTGTAGATAATGTTTTAGATATGGCTAAGGATCATGATAACAAGATTATATGTATTGTAGAGGATTGTAAGCCATTATTAAGGCATTGTGTACAAGCAGGGGTATATGGTGTTTCTGTTTGTGCTGAGGATATTGCAGAGGCTAGAAAGGTTGTATCTGAGGAAGAAACGAAGTTGATATTGGGGAGATAACCCACACATTCAAATCCTTATTCGAAATTTTCACAAATGTTTTTTGTAAACATCTTTGTTCTGTCCTATAATGTTAATTGGAAAAGGGTCTTTAAAAAAGGAAGAGATTATGAATAAAAGATTTTTCAAAAGCCTTGGAAGAATAGCAAAAAAACAAACTAATACAAAAGTCATGCACAAATATCTTGAGAAGATGAAAAATAAGTCCCCATTGCCATTAAATCAGGCATTCATTTTCTGGGGATTAACTCAGATTGGTTCGGAAGAGGAGCCATGGAGTAGAGTCAAGATAATAAATTGGTTTGTCCCTGTGGATAAAACTCGAAAATGTACTCCAGCACAGGAAGAAATTTACAGAAGAATATTACATTCCTTTCCTCCCAATAAGGAGCTCAATGGAGATGTAAAAGAATATTTACAAGATATTCTCAATGAGGTTCCTCCGGGTATTACTTCTCTTTTAAGAGAAAAATTCAATACGATTTGTACTGAATTGTAATATTAACCTTTTCCAACCACTGCCTAAAAAAGGGGTTCCCGTAAACATGTACTTAGTACACAGGAGCCCTTTTCTTAGCAATACCCATTTCTCTCATTATAGGTTTCTATGATATACTTTCCATACATGGAAGATACACCAATGATGAAACAATATATGGGTTTTAAGAAACAATACCCAGATAAAATACTACTCTACAGAATGGGAGATTTCTTCGAATCCTTTGGAGACGATGCCAAACTAACATCCAAAGTATTAAACATAACCCTAACCGCTAGAAACAAAGAAAACAACAACGTACCACTAGCAGGATTCCCACACAAAGCCATAGACCAATACCTACCCAAGTTAATAGCCGCAGGCTACTGTGTAGTAGTAGTAGACCAACTAGAAGACCCAAAGTTTGCAAAAGGAATAGTTAAACGAGGAGTAACAAGAATAGTAACACCCGGAACCCTAGACGGAGACGAAGCCAATGCCGTAAAAAATTCCTACCTAGCAAGCTTCTACTTAGAAAAGAAAACCCTCTCAGTATCACTTTGTGATGTATCAACAGGAGAATCATTACTCATATCCGAGAAATATACAGAAAACAGTGTAAGCAATATCCTCTCATCATATTACCCAGAAGAGATATTAGTCATAGAAGGAGAAGACACCCTACTCTTCCCCAACACCCCAGTACACTTTGTAGAAAAAGGATTAAAGAACAAAGACTACGCAACAGAAATAGTAAAAGAATTCTACGGTATTAAAAATATGGAAAGCCTGGATATATCTCAAGACAATGGAGATATCATAGCCGTAGGTATGGGATTACAGTACATCAAAGAAACCCAACTCATGGATCCAAAGCACATACTCAAACCCAAACGAGTAAATACAGACAGAACCATGATCCTCGACAGAGCAACCATTAGAAACCTAGAACTAGTAGCAAGTGCGTACAGTGGAAATATATCAGACTCACTCTTTGGAGTATTAGACAAGACTTCAACCAGAATGGGAAGAAGATTACTCTATTCATGGATATTAAATCCACTCATAGACAAGAAAAGCATAGATGAAAGATTAAACATAGTAGAAAAGCTATACAACAAACAAGACTGCTTAACAGATATCAGAAGTAAATTAGAAAATATTAACGATATTGATCGAATAGTTGGAAAGATAGGGTTAAATCGAGCTAATGGAAGAGATTTCAATGCACTACAAGTATCATTAAAAAATGCATTAGAAATATCGGAAGTTTTAAAAAAGGAATTAGATATAGCAACAGAAAATATTGATACTACAACGCTTGAAAAGTTAATTACACAGATTGAGGCAACCATTACAGATGATCCACCTACTACAATAACCGATGGTTGGATTATAAAGACCGGCTTTAATCCAGAAGTAGATGAACTTAGATCCTTAAGCGGAGACAGCAAATCATGGTTAAAACAGTTTGAAGAAGATGAAAAAGCTAAAACAGGGATCACATCATTAAAAATTAGCTTTAACAAAGTATTTGGATATTACATAGAGGTAACCAATTCTCACTTAACTAAAGTGCCAGAGAGATACATAAGAAAGCAAACCTTGGTAAATGCAGAGCGATTCATAACCGAAGAACTAAAAGCTAAGGAAGATATCATTCTTAATGCTCAAGAGAAGATTGGATCACTAGAATACAAGCTATTCTCTGAGTTTAGAGATACCTTCATTCCTCACCTTGAGACATTACATAAGGTAGCTACATTCATCGCAAATACAGATGTATTAGCAAACTTCGCATATATTGCATCTCAAAATGAATATGTAAAACCAAAGATATATGAGATTGGAGAGAAGAATGGGATTATTGATATCAAGAAAGGTCGTCACCCAATCGTTGAAAAGATATCTTCAGAAGAATTCATATCTAATGATACCCTCCTCAACTTTGAAGAATCCAATATGGCTATACTTACTGGGCCAAATATGTCAGGTAAATCTACATATATACGACAGGTAGCTACAATTGTATTGATGGCACAATTAGGAAGTTTTGTACCAGCATCAGAGGCTGAAATATCAATAGTGGATAGGATATTTACCAGAGTTGGAGCATCAGATGATCTATCAAGAGGAAGAAGTACTTTCATGGTAGAGATGGATGAGGCAGCAAATATAATTAACAATGCTACTAAGTATAGTTTGATTGTTCTTGATGAAGTTGGGCGTGGTACAAGCACCTATGATGGTGTGAGTATTGCATGGGCCATAGCTGAATACTTGGTTAATGAAAACAAGGCTCGTACCCTATTCGCTACCCACTATCATGAGCTTTTGAAATTAGCTGAAAAATTTCCAAACAGTGTTCAGAATTACAATGTATTAGTTGAGGAGGATTTGGAAAAAGGTACGGTCATATTCCTTAGAAAGATTGTAAAAGGTGGAACTGACCGAAGCTATGGTATCTATGTCGCTAAGATGGCAGGACTTCCAATGAAGGTCATTAAGCGGGCAAATGAAATTCTTGAAGGTTTTGAGCAAAAAAACATGTTTGAATCAAAGAATGAGCTTAGGGATGTGGAAGCATTTGCATCAAAGAAACCATATGCACAAAATACTTTCCAAATGCCATTGTTTACAGCAAAAGATTCAGAAGTAGAACAAGAGATACAGAAGTTGAATTTGGATAATCTAACTCCAATTGAGGCATTAAACAAGATAGCTGAATGGAAGAAAAAGATCTAAAGCACTAAGTAATACCCTACTCCATATCTATTCTTAATTATATCTAACCCAGTCGCGCATTTTACCTGTTTGTTTAATCTATGTATATTAGCGGAGATGCACGATTGAGAAATTGATCTTTCAAATATCATCTCTAAATATTTTTGAATCTTTGCAATATCACAGCAGCTATTTTGTTTAATTAAGAAATGTAAGATAACGATCCACACGGGATGCATATGGATCTTACAATGTTTGAAGATAATATAGTGAGATTGAGTATCCAATATTAATCCCTTGTGCGAAATTTTCTCTTGATGTGGTATTTGAAATTTAAATTCTTCAATATATTTTAGAACTGCAGGTAAAAGATATTTTGTTGTAGCCATATCGACAATATATGTAAACCCCTTCTGAATATATTTTGTAAAGTAAACTTCGTCTAATCTGGGAACAATAATTAGTGTATATTGATTCATGCATAGCGACGTGAGAGTAGAAAGTAGCTGACAAGATAGTGCAACGTTTGTTGAAAAACAATATTCATCTATAATTATTAGGGTGAATCTTTGAGTTTGTAAATTTTGGATAGTGTCAGAAATATTTGAAACGAAGATGAGTGAGATATTAGGGTGAGAAGAGGATATTCGTCGGAGTTGTTCCTTGTAAGCGAAATTATTGGTTACGCAAAGAATTTTCTTCGTAGCTTCAATCATAGGTATATTCTATACCTGTGATTCTTACAAAAAACTTACGAATTGATTATTTTTACAGCTTCTTCTAATGTAACAAGATTCTGTTCTCCAGTCTCCATATTCTTAATCTGAACTTTCTTTGCATTAATTTCATCATCACCAATAATCATAACCCAGGGGATATTCTTCTTAGATGCATATTTTAATTGATTACCAAACTTGATAGCTGTCATCTGTGCTTCGGTATTTATACCTTTCTCTCTTAATTGCTTTGCTATACCTTGTATACATGTATAGAGTTTGGTATCAAAAAGAGGTAGGAATACTTTTGTATCTGTTTTGGTTTTTGGAATTAAGCCATAGGTTTCCATATAATCTCGTGTGGTTGTATCGCCCCAACCAATTCCAAATGCAGGGAGTTCTTCTTGCCCAAACATGGATAAGAGATCATCATATCTTCCCCCACCAAACAATGCTCGAGGGTTTTCTTTGCTACCAATATCAAACATTTCAATAACAGTCCCAGTATAATATGCTAATCCTCGCATGATTGAAGGTTCGAATCTCAGATTGGTTAGCCCGAGTTCATCTATTTTTGCAAACAATTCTATCAATTGTGCAGCACCTTGAGATTTGTCTTTAATCTTTTTTAAATCTTCCAAAGTCCATTTCAAAAATTCCAATATTTGTTCTACTTGTTTGTCACGGAGTTCTAATTCTTCAAGATATTCAACAAAGGCTTCTTTTCCAAGTTTTGGGTAATTATCTATAGCTCTGCCCACCTTTGCTTTTTTTTCTTCGGAAAGCTTTAGAATATCCTTGAAAAGATAATCTAAGAGATATCTACTGTTTACTCTAATTTCATAAGTTTCTTTGGGAGCCTTAAATTCTTCCATAACAGCAAGAATATATTGGAATATCTCCAATTCAGCTTCTAAGGTTGGAATCCCCAAAATGTCTATATTTAATTGAACAAACTCTCTTCTTCTTCCTCTCTGAGGTTTCTCATATCTGTAATATTTTCCAATGTTAAACCATTTTAATGGTAGTGTTAATTCATTTTTCTTAGCAGCAATCATTCGAGCTAATGAAGGAGTCATTTCAGGTCTAATGGCTATTTCTCTTCCTCCCTTGTCTGTGAAGTTGTACAACTGAGTGGAAGCAATTTCATCACCTGATTTTGCAATATACAATGCAGTTTCCTCAATTAAAGGGGTATCATATTCTTCAAATCCAAATCTCTTGGCAACAGAAGTCCATGTATCGAACATGAAATTACGTACTAGCATATCCTGAGGATATGTATCTGCTGTTCCTTTGTACGGAGTTGTTTGTAATTTGGTTTCCATCTGAAAATTATATCACATACTCATTCTCCTGCGGGCTTGAATAAAAACGTTAAATTATATATATTCAATGTATATATAAGCTGCCGTTAGACTGAAATTCTAATGAAATATAGTGTAGGCATGTCCAATTCACGAACTCAAACAACAAGGCGTCCTGTGCGTAGCACCGGAGGCTTTTCTACGTACAATGTATTCAAGAAATTTAATAACAAAAATGTTGGAAAGACTACCAGAAGTAAGGACAAGAAACCAATGAAGCCAAAGATGAAAAAGATATTGTATATACTTGTTGGAATTGTTTTTTTCATAGGTTGTATTGTTCTTCTTGCCGTTGGTATATATCTTAAAAATATACAGAAATCTCTTCCTTCTCCAGACGAACTAGTTCAAAGACAATCTGATGAAAGTACACAAATCTTAGATAGAAACGGAACCGTTCTATACACCATCTATGGAAATCAAAATCGAGAATTTGTAGCTATAGATAAGATTCCAGAAAAGACAAAGTGGGCGGTACTTGCCGCAGAAGATTATGAATTCTACCAACATAAAGGTATAGATTACAAAGGAATTGCTTCTGCGCTTTTAAGAAATCTAAAAGCAGGTGGAATTACTGGGGGTGCAAGTACGATTACTCAGCAATTAGTAAGAAACACAATTTTGTATGATGTACTTGGGGATGCTGCATATCAACAAAAATATACTCGTAAGATAAAAGAGATTCTGATTACAATGCAGGTTGAACAAACCTTCACAAAAGATCAAATCTTACAGATGTACCTTAATGAAGTTCCTCTCGGAGGGGTTAACTATGGTCTTCAAGCAGCTGCAAACGCATATTTTGGTAAGGATGTAAGTGAGTTAACACTTGCTGAAAGTGCCACTATCGCAGGTCTAATACAGAGTCCAGGTGTTTACTCTCCATTGTATGGAACCAACCCTGATATGGCTAAAACACGTCAAAATTATGTTTTGGATCAGATGCTAAAACACAAAGATTTAACTGGAGTCACAGAAGAAGAAGTTGAAGCTGCTAGGAACGAAGAATTAGTCTACAGCACTAAGAAGATTGATATTAAAGCGCCTCACTTTGTCTTCTATGTTAAACAATTACTTGTTGAGAAGTATGGTATTGATCGTGTAGAAAAAGGAGGATTAAAGGTAACAACAACTTTGGATTATCCAGTCCAGGAAATTGCAGAAGAAGAAGTCTCAAAGGGTGTAGATAATGCAAAGAAGAACAATATTAATAACGGTGCTATGGTAGTGATGGATCCCAATAATGGTCAAGTTTTAGCCATGGTGGGATCGGTTGATTATTGGAATATTGAGGATCCTCGAGTTGATGGAAATGTAAATATTGCATTGAGTCAAAGACAGATGGGTTCTTCTATAAAACCATTTGTATATCTTACTGCAATTCAAAAAGGATTTGGTCCTGGAACAGTTGCACCAGACTTAGAACAGATTACATTTGGTACATATGATCCAAAGAACTGGGATAGTAAGAATATGGGATTAATGACCGCAAGAAAAGCTCTTGTCTATTCAAGAAATGTCCCTGCCGTGTATATGCTACAGACTGTTGGAATTGACAGCTTTTTACAAACAGCAGAGAAAGTAGGAATTGCAAGTTTAGCTAATAAAGCGGGATATGGATTAAGCTTAGCACTTGGATCTGGAGAAGAGACTCTACTCGAGCATGCTACTGCATATACTGTATTGGCCAATGGGGGCTTGAAGTATGATGTATCCCCTATTCTTAAAGTAGAAGATTCGAATGGCGAAGTCTTAGAGGAATATAAAGCTCAGGAAGGCAAACGAATTTTTGAAGAAAAGGAGATATATGCAGTTAACTGGATGCTATGTGATCTTGGTGGGTTTGGAGATAGACCAGATAACGGATATTATACTGTAAATGGGAAGAAGATTTGTGGAAAGACTGGTACTACAGATGGTCCTAAAGATTTAACTACAATTATCTACCACAAAAAGTTAGTAGTTGCAGTATGGAATGGAAATAATAATGGAGAAGTTGCTCCAGGAGCTTGGGGTTCAACTATTCCTCTTCGTATTGCGAACTCATTTGTTAAAAGAGTTGCAGATAGGTATGTCCCAGAAACGTACAGTAGACCTGCAGGTATACTGTCCACTACAGTTTGTACTGACACAGGAGCATCTCCTGCAGATGGGGTAAATTGTAACAAAGAAGCATCTATATTTGTCGAAGGTGGTGCACCACAAGTAGATAATCGTAAGGCTGTTGAGGTATGCAAAGCAAATAACTTGATCCCAGATAATCTATCAATAGCTCGAAAGTATGGTCTTATAACTACGAAATATATTCTTTCAACAAAGTTAGCAAACACATTACAACAGGGTGCGTATGATAAATATTTATTAGAAATGGAAAATTCAATTTATCTAACTTCTGAACCAGCTACTGCAAACTGTACTGTTCCTTTGGGTGTAGATAATGCTCCTGTTGTTGATATTACGAAACCTACGACAAATCAAACAGTAAACATTGGGGGTAATTTAGAGATATCTGGATCTGTAGCATTTGCTGGGAGCATTACCAGCTTTGAAGTTAAATTTGATGCTACTGCAATTGCAGGAGCAACTATGCAATCTAATGGATCATATGTAGTAAATTATCCAATTCCTGTTGGAACGACTTTGGGAGTTCATACTGTTACTGTTAATGTAACTGATAGTGCAGGAAAGACTGCAAGTGCAAGCGTAAGTATAAATGTTGAGGCTGCTACACTACCGCCAATATAAAACTTGTGGTTAGATAATCTTGACTGAGTATTCCTTTTCTAACTTTTTGATTATTTTCTCTGTTGTTACTTTTATATCTTTATCATTAAGAGTCTTATTGAAATTCTTAATAGCTATTCCAAAGGTTATTCTTTTTGTTATTGCTTTCTCATCAGCTTTGTAAATATCAACACAAGAAACGGTTCCCTTAATATCATCATTATTAATCTCTTTGAATATAACAGCATAAAGATCTTGATACCTTATTTCGTCATTAGCTTCAACGCACAAGTCTACTCTACTCTCAGGGTATTTAGGCATTTCAATATATGCGCTATTTTTAATCTCTATTGTATTTAATACATTTAGATTAATATCAAATGCCGCGGTATATTTGGGTAATTTGAAATTCATCTTAACCTTATTATCCAATTCTCCAACTATACCGAGGACCATTTCTCTAGTAGTTATTACAGCAGAAGTATTTCTATCAAACATATATATACTATTTTTAAAATCTTCAGATAGCTTTTCCTCGGAATAGTCTGAAAGCAAAGTATATTCAATATCCTTAATATTTAATGTATTAAGAATTTTTTCAACATATCGCTTAGCAATGTAATATGCAGAATCATTTCGTTTTTCAATGGATGTAATAACTGATGATAGATGCCAATCTTCTCTTGGCAATTTATTCTCATCGACATAACCTTGAATATGAGGAATATTCATTTCATAAAGAATGAATTTGTCATATCCCTCTTGCAGGTTCATCTGTGTTTTAAGCAAGAGTGAAGGTATGAGAGATGTTCTCATTAGTGCTAATTCTGGAGCAAGCGCATTTTTTAATTTGTATGCTTTATTTGCATCTAAGTTAGCTCTTTCCAACGTGAGAATATCAATGAAGCTATATGTATCCGTTTCATTCGCCCCACTATCTGCAAGAATTTGTCTAATTTTCTTTTTAAGTGTGAATATTGCATTGTCTTTTGCAGGAATTAAATTTCTAAGTGGTAATATAGATTCAACATTGTTGTATCCATAGATTCTTCCAATATCCTCGTGTATATCTTCTTTAATATTAACGTCTTTTCTCCAATTTGGAACTAAAACAGTTAGTAGATCATCATCTTCCTTGACAATTTTGTATTCCAAATTGGTAAGGATTTGTGTTATTGTCACCTTCTGCAATTCTAACCCTAAGTGTGAATTTATCTTTTCAATTGAGAGGGTTATGACTCTTTCTTCTTCCACTGTTGGATATATATCAATAATATCTGAAGCAATGGTAGCCTTCGTTAATTCTTTAACCATTCGTACAGTTTCTTTCAAAACTGGAATACATTGATTAGGATCTAAGGCATGTTTGAATTTTGTACCAGCTTCAGTATTGAGCCCAAGAAGCATTGACGTTTTTCTAATATTTGTCTTATCAAAGTTTGCACATTCAATAATTATCCTTTGTGTATTGTTGTCCACTTCTGACTCTGTTCCACCCATTATTCCAGCTATAGCCAAGGGGTTTGTACTATCTGAGATAACCATAACGCGATCATTTAGTTCGTGTACTTTCCCATCTAATCCTAAGATGCTTTCACCTTCTCTTGCCATTCGAATAGTTATGTTTGCTGAGCCATTTTTGTTTGGATCATTTGATACAACTTTGTCGTAATCGAATGCATGAAGAGGTTGTCCGGAGAGTTGAGAAATGTAATTGGTAATATCTACAATATTATTAATTGGTTTATATCCAAATTTGATCAAAGCACTCTTTAACCACATTGGCGATTCTTCAACAACAATATTGTCCATTGCAATTGCGGTATATCGTGGACATAGGACCTCAGCATCATTAATAATATTTAAACCCAAACAGTTCTGTTCCTCTCTGAGATTTTTGGTGTAATCCAAGTACCAAGCTGGAGTTGTAAATGGTTTGCCAAATATAACGGTAAGTTCTCTGGCTAAACCTAAAATACCAAAAAGATCTCCCCTATTTGTTAATGCCTTGTTTTCTACATCAATGATGAAATCATCTAATTCATAGTATTCGGCAAAAGATTTCCCAACTGGGGCATCATCTGGAAGGCGCATAACTACGGTGTGATCATTCCCAAGATTTAATTCTTTCTCCGATCCCATCATGCCATCGGATAGCATTCCTCTCATATCTCTCGATTGGATAATGAATGGTTTTTCTTCTGTATATATTGTGTATGGAACCTTTGCCCCTGGTTTCAAATATGCAACCTTGTCTCCTACTACCAATGTTTTGTCTCCTGCTAATACCTGCACTAACTTCTCTTCTCCAACGTTCAATTGATATACCCCGAGCTTGTCTGCATTTGGATGATCTTTCTTTTCTCTAATCTCTGCTATGATGATGTCAGAATAGTCCTCTGAGAGGTCCTGATAGCTCTCTACCTCACCGATATGCTCCTTAATGCCTTTCACTATCTCTTCATTAGTTTGTTGGATTTTGCCTAGTTGTTTTAGTAGATTTACAGATATTTTCATAATTAGAATTGTCTTAAGAAGTTAAGGTTGGAATCTCTTAGGTATCGTATATCATTTATAGCCAGTTTTATCATTGTTAATCTGTCTACTCCAAAACCCCATGCGAATCCGCTGTATACTTCTGGATCTATTCCGCCTTGTGTTAATACATTTGGATGAATCATTCCACATCCCATTAATTCTATCCATCCGGAGTGCCCACATGTGGAGCATCCAGTCTTGTTACAGAATGGACAGCTTATGACAAACTCACAATCTGGTTCTGTGAATGGGAAGAATGATGGTTGTATTCTTACTTCTAAATCTGTTTCTAGGTATGCTTCTAGGAAGGTTTTGATAGTGGCTTTCATATTTGCTAATGAAATCCCTTTATCTACATATATACCCTCCATCTGGTAGAAGGTATGACCATGACTAGCGTCCGTAGCTTCGTGTCTAAACACTCTTCCAGGTAATACTACTCTGATTGGAGGCTCGAACTGTTTGAGTGCCCTATTTTGCATTGTAGAGGTGTGAGCGGGTAATACAAATCCATCCTCTGTCCAGAAAGTATCATACATATCTCTAGCAGGATGCCCTACTGGGAAATTTAATGATTCAAACATATGGTAATCATCATCCATCTGTTTACTTTCCATTACATCAAACCCCATTCTTTGGAATATTTCTACTAATTTTTCTACTTCTTTATGTAATGGATGCTTGGTTCCTTTGATATCCCATATCTCTGGTCTATCATTCTTTGGTGTATTTACATCAAATGGTGCTGTAGGGTCAATTCGGTTATTGGATGAGTAAACTAATGATTGATTTTTCTTTTGATCAAGTAATTCAGTTACGCTGTTTTTTAATTGGTTAACTGCTTGTCCATATGTGGCTTTTTGATCATTTGGAATGGAAGCAATAGCTTTCATTGCAAGTGTTAAAAGCCCGTTTGAGCTAAGATATTTGGTCTTTAATTCTTCGTATGAGAGATCGGTATCTTTCTGTAACTGGACCTGTATTTTTTCTAGATTGTTATCCATGTTTATATTGTATATTGTTTGTATAAAAAGAAAAAGGACTCTTTGCAGAGTCCTTTATATATCAAAAGTAAAGAACTCTAAAGAGATTTTACTATAAATGTAAAGACTGAAGGATTGTTGTATGCAATATCTGCTAATACCATTCTATTTAATTCAATATTCTTTGTTTTCATTCCACCTATTAAATCCTTGTATTGAATACCATTATTCTTACATGCTGCATTAATTCTGTTTATCCAAAGCTTTCTAATCTGTGCTTGTCTCTTCTGTCTTGCATTGTATGCATATTGGCCAGCGTGCATGAAAGCTTCGTGGGCAACTCTATACAAATGATTTTTGCTCATTCTGTATCCCTTAGTTGCCTTTAGGATTTTATTATGTTTTCTTGATCTTACTGTTCCACCTTTGACTCTCATGACTTAATATTCTAGAGATTAATTACTTTTCGAATCATTTTCTTTTCATTTGCACCAGTTATGATTGCATTTGATTTCTGTCTTCTCTTAGATCTAGATGACCTTTTGGTCTTCAAATGACCTTGGCAACTCTGCTTGTATCTAAGTTTAGCTGGTCTGTTCCCTCTCGGGTTAGATAGCCTGATTCTCTTCTTCGCTGTTTTGTTTGTTTTTTGTCTTGCCATTTTGTCTATATGTAATTGAGATACGATTATTCTCCATCTTTGGTTCGGCTTCGATACTACTATAATCTGCGAAATTAGTCAATATTTCAGCGAAAACTGATTGCGCTATTTCCTTGGATTGTCTCCCTTTCTTGACCATTGTGAGCTTAACTGGGTGACCTTTGCTCAAAAATTCTAATGCACGCTTAATTCTATGACTTGTGTCCCCAATATCCATGACTGGTGTGAACCTAAATTCCTTCTGTTCTTTCATCTTTGAGCTAACCATCGTAGCCTTTTTCTTTTTGTTTTGCTGATATACAAATTTGGAAAAATCCATAATCTTACATACTGGTGGTTTTGCAGTTGCACCTACTTCGACCAAGTCCAGTCCTGCTTCTTGTGCCAATATCATTGCCTTTGGTGTCTCTACGACTCCGAGATTCTCTCCTTCTGCTCCAATTAATTGAACTTCAGGTACTCTAATCCATTCGTTTTTTCTGGGGCCTAAGTCCTTTTTAACGAACTGTCCTTTGTTGTAATTACTATTATTGTTATTCTCACTATATCCCATTAAATTTTTGTATTTTTAAATTTAAATATATTAATTTGTGGGATTACCCTTCGTTCGGATTTCTTCCTTAAGGGTATCTATGAATTCTTGAACCTTCATCAATCCTTGATCTTTGGTTTTTCTAGTTCGGATTGATATTGTTTCGGTTTCCATCTCTTTATCTCCAATGATTACGATGTAAGGAATCTTCATCTTTTCTGCATCTCTAATCTTGGATTGCATACTCTTGTTTCGATCATCAAGTTTTACTCTTAGTTTTGCATTCTTAAAATCCTTGTAAACATTGTCAGAATATTCTCTGTGCTTTTCAGATATTGGAATGACATACACTTGCTCTGGAGTAAACCAAAGTGGAAAGTCTCCACCATGATGTTCAATGAGGAATGAGAAGAATCTTTCAAAGGATCCTAGCAATGCTCTATGAATCATATATGGTTGCTTTTCTTCCCCGTTTTCATCTATATATTTGATATTGAATCTTTCAGGTAAGTTGAAATCTAGCTGTATTGTAGATACTGAATCTTCTTTTCCAAAGACATTGTAAGCTTGTACATCAATCTTTGGACCATAGAATGCAGCTTCTCCAGCTATCTCTTCATATTCAAGGCCTCTATTCTTTAGAACTTTTCTTAAAGTTTCTTCAGCTAACATCCATTTTGCTTGATCTCCAGCATAATGATCTGGTTTCTTCTCCCAATCTGAGATTGAAAGTCTAAACTTGTATTTATCAAATCCAACATCTTTGTAGAAGGTATCTAAAAGATCCAAAATCTCGTCAATTGAGCTTTCAAGCTGCTCTTCTGTACAGAAGATATGCGCATCATTTTGAGTAAATCCTCTTACTCTTTGTAATCCATGTAACTCTCCTGATTTCTCATATCGATATACTGTTCCAAATTCTCCAAGCTTATATGGTAAGTCTCTGTAGCTCTTTGGTTCTAATTTGTAAACCATAATGCCTGCAGGGCAATTCATTGGCTTTAGATAGTATCTTTCGCCATCGATATCAATTGGTGGGTACATTGAGTCTTTGTAGAAACCAAGGTGCCCAGATATTTTAAAGAGTTCTTCTCTGTTGATATGTGGAGTTAAGATATGTTCATAGCCTGCATCTCTTTCAAGATCTAGCATATATTCTTCGAGGATTCTTCTCATTCTGTATCCTCTTGGTAACCATACTGGTAACCCTTGCCCTATCTCAGGAATTATTGCAAACAATTTTAATTGTTTACCTAATGTTCTATGATTTCTTCTTTCTGATTCTGCTTGTAGTTCTAAGAATGCTTTTAGCTCTTCTTTAGTTTCAAATGCAGTCCCATATATTCTGGTTAACATTTTCTTCTTTTCGTCACCTCTCCAGTATGCTCCAGCAGTTTTTAATAGCTTTACAATACCAATTTGCTTGGTACTTTCAATATGTGGACCTCTACAGAGGTCTGCATATTCATTTTCTCCAGTTATGAAGAAACTTAAGTCTTCATCGGGAATATCTTCTAACAATTCTAATTTGTATGTTTGGCCAGTTTTGGTTAGGTAATCAATTGCTTCTTTTCGCTTCATAAAAACCTGGACGATAGGGAGATCTTGTTTAATGATGTTTTTCATTTCTTTTTCAATTGCAGGAAGATCTTCTTCAGTTATTGGTTCAGAAAATTCAAAATCATAGTAGAAGCCATTGTCTATTGCGGGGCCAATACCTAATTTAGCATCTGGGTATAGCTTTAAAACAGCTTGCGCCAATACATGGGAAGCTGAATGTCTCATTCTTTCTAATTTATCAATATTTTCCTTATTCATATCTATGTTTAGTATATCTTAATTTAAAGGGTTTTTCTTTTGGGAAAAAGTACAAGCAACATTTTAAAAGGTTCGTGTGGTATAAACGATTCGGCAGAGGATGTTTTTATTGATTCCGTATATTTTGTACATATTGTTATTCTATATTTTTAGCTTTCTTTTTGCAATGTGTTATCTACTATGAAGAATGTTATGGAGTTTAAACCTATTTCCACTGTTTCCAAAACTTTTATTCCAACGAGTGTGAGTTTCTCTAATGGATATCTTCTTGGATGTTTTACGATTAATGTTCCTTTGAATTCCTTTGTTTGTGGATCTTTTACTCCATTTAACATCTGCGCGGCCATATTTATAACTCTTTCCATTTTGAAAAGATTCTTTGTATTGTAAAGCTTGTAAGGAGGATCCATGAATACGATATCAAAGGATTGTCTTTCTTCATCGTTGATCTGTTTGAAAAGATATTCTTCTGCTTTGGCTTTGATGATATCCACCTGTGGTAAGAAACCGGTGTATGCAACATTTCTTTTTAATACAAACTCAGCATTCTTAGATGCATCCACTACAGTTGCTTCGCTTGCTCCTCTTGAGAGTGCTTCCAGTGCAAATGATCCTGCTCCAGCATAGAGATCTAAGACTTTTTT
Organism: uncultured Candidatus Saccharibacteria bacterium; assembly: GCA_964610125.1. Classification (GTDB taxonomy): domain Bacteria; phylum Patescibacteriota; class Dojkabacteria; order SC72; family SC72; genus UBA12078. Next base: position 159,451 of record CAZSUV010000002.1, read on the forward strand.
GTTTACTACATCTTCTCTTAGAATATCAAATATTCTTACTTTCATTCTGTCAGTTAGAGGTCTTGTGGTTTTTGGAATATCTATTCGATAGTTCTTAGCTTTTCCTCCTGTGATTCGTACAAATGTGTTAATAGTAGGTTCTTTGCCTAGTAATCGCTTTTTAAGAAACGTGTCTTCTCTCTCCTCAAATTCTTCTGGAGTTTCGACATGCCATTTATTTTTATCTTTTCTTATTTTTTTGAATGATTCAACTTTTAAACTCATGGCATGTATTATACTACAATTAATTCAATTTGACGCCATTTAGACCCAGGCCTTCTAATTTAAACGATGCAAAGGTATCTGCAAATTGAGCAGTTGGAGACCAATCGCTTGCGGAGTCATCTGTGTCCCAGAATTTTATACGCCAGTACAAAGTCACGTTTGAGTTTGTAAGTGCTATCCCTGCATATGGATATAGTGAGGATCGTGTTCCACTCGCAACTGTGGTAGATGTTTTCCCAGAATCCCACATAATTGTTCCAGTAAAAAATGCGTTGCTGTTTACTTGTATTTGGTATGCAGCTGCATTATCCATATTAGGATCAGAATAGATCGCAGTGAAATATGGGGGTATGTGTGTAAGAGATGGTGGGTTTACCATGGTATTTGTTTGTAATGATGTTGGTGTATCTGGAATTCCTTGCATAGTAAATTGATTTGTAGCAGACCAGACGCCTTCTGCATTATTGTTGTCCCAGAATTTTATTTTCCAGTAATATATTTCTCCTTCATTTAATGTAGAGCCTGTGTATGTAATATCTCCGGATCTAGTACCATTTGTAATTTCTGAGATTGAAGTTTTCGATGAATTCCACATACTAGTTCCAGTAAAATTCGATGCTGTATTTACAAGAATTTGATAGTAAGCTCCTGTATCTGATGTGTCAGGATCATTAAATATGGCAGAGAATGTTGGAGTGGCAGAGGTTACTTTGGTTGGGTTCGTTGCATCTTGGCAATATGGTATTGTCGGCTCTGTAGGAAGAGCATTTGTAGTGAATTGGGCAGTTGATGACCAAGAACCTTCATTTGAAGTCGATTTGTTGTCCCAAAATTTTACCCTCCAATAGTATGTTGTTCCGTCTTGTAAGGAACTTCCTGCATATACCATATCTGAAGATCGATAACCATTCCAAATAGCTTGGGAAAAAGCAGTTTTTGTAGAATCCCACATAATTGTTCCAGTAAAATCTGCCATTGTGTTCACCTGTACTTGATAGTAGTTTCCTGTGTTAAAAGCGTTAGAATCACTAAATATCGCAGTGAACTCTGGAGTAGAATCAATTACGCTAGTTGGATTGGTTTGTCCCTCGGTTTGTAAAGAAGATGGTGCATCTGGGGCGATATTACTAACCTCTTCTGATCCGAATGTGAATGTTTGGGAGGTTTTCCTTTGGTAGAAAGGAGTTTCAATATATGCGGGGACATTAGAGGCTGATGCTGTTGTTGTTGAACAAGAATGAGTGTGCATTGAAGCTGCTGCTGATATTGCTCTACTACCAGTACTATTATATCCACCCCCAGGATTTGTAACTATAGTTACGGAATGTGTATGTGTAGCAGCCCCTCCTGTTCCACCTTGCGTAGCTGCTCCTCGTGGAAATAGGTTATCGAGAGCTGTATACCTTGTCCAACCCAAGGGTGGTGCACTTGTTGTCATACTGATTAATCCAGATATTGCGTAACCAGTGGTATCTTTCGCGGCATAAATCATATCAAGATATGGAGGAACTGAGTTTCCTGAATCAGTTGATCCATTGGCTGTTGTATGAGTATGCTCTCCTGCCCCGTTGTCTCCACCCGGGGAGTCGTTTCTTGTGCCTGAACCACCTGTGGTATATCCACCAGTAGTTGTATGTGTATGTGTAGTAGCTCCGCCTGTTCCTCCATATGTGCTAGCACCTCTGGCAAATTTACTGTCCAATGCTGAAAATCTTGTCCAGCCTGATGGAGTACTTGTGAACAGTGTGACCATGCCAGCATCAATATTTAAATCCGGATTAACGCAATAGACCATATCAAGGTATGGAGGGGCGTTTGTTACATTATCAACGCTAACCATAGCATTTGTGTGTGTGTGTGATGGGGAAGATGTTGCTCCTCCAGAATCACTTTGTGTATATGCTGATGCACTTGGTCCTCCGGTTGTACAGCTAGGAGTACCATTGTTGTGTGTTGCAGAGCCACCATTTGTTCCAAATGTAGCTGCACCATAGGTGTATTTCCCATCATATTCTGTTTTGCGTGTCCATCCTGTTGGGCAGCTAGTATTGTTAAGAAGCATAAATTCTCCAGTCCATGATTCTTCTGAATTTGTGGTAGAAGAATTACCATAATACATATAGATTGTTTTACCCCCGACAGTGAGAGAGGGTATCTGTACCCAGACCTGTGTTGCTGAAGTATTGCATCCTCCTTCTACCCAATATTTTAAAGTAGTTGTTTCATCACTATCTGTGAATATTAAATCATCGCAATCTCCTTGCATTTTACCTGCAGTTATTAAGGAAGCTGTATCTATTAGAACTAGAACATCTTCGTTAGTAAGAGTCGATCCACTTGTATTACTTACGAGAACAGGTCTTCTATATGATAAATTTACGCTTTGCCATGTACCCCTATCAGTGGAAAATTGCGCTACAGAAGACCAATCACTAACCTTTGATCCCTGATTACTATTATCCCAGAATCTGATTCTCCAGTAATATGTTGTTCCTTCTTGTAGAGCAGAACCGGCATATGATATATCCTGAGATCTATTACCATTTGTGATAGATGGAGAGAGTGTTGTTTGGGTTGAATCCCACATAATTGTCCCAGTAAAATCCGATGCTGTATTTATTTGTATTTGGAAGTAGATTGCCGAATCTGAGGCGTTTGGGTCTGTATATATTGCACTAAATTTTGGAGTATTATTTGTAATTTCTGAAGGATTGGTTGTCCCATCTGTAAGTAATGAAGTTGGTGCATCAGGTGCGTCATTCCGTGTTTCTTCGGAATTTATTGTTATGGATTGAGAGGTCTTCTTTTGTATGAATATTGTTTCTATATATGGTGGATTGTTTGAAACATCTGTTGTTGTAGTAGCAGAAGTGGTATGTGTATGTGCTCTTGGTTTGTTTGTTGTAGGAGTTGTAGTTGCGCAAGTTACGGAGCCAACAATGGCACCCGAAGTTCTGGACCCAATTGAATGGTTATGTGTTGCAGCTCCACCAGTAGTTCCAAATGTATCCAATCCTTCTGGAAAATATCCATTAAGGGCGGAATATTGTGTCCAACCCATTGGCGGAACTGTGTTTGTCATCATTATTATTCCTGAAGATCCTTTTATATCTGCATTTGCTTCCCCATATATTACCGTTTTAAACACTGGAATTTGAGTTCCAGAACCAGTGGAGAATGAGGCAAAGGTATGATAGTGTGTTGAAGATGCTGTGGCAGTTGATCCTGTGGCACATTGAGCTGTTGCACTCGGAACAGGTGTATTTACTGCAGTTACAGTATGAGTATGTGAACTTGTTGTACTTGTTCCACCATATGTTGCCTCTCCTCTAGGAAATTTACTGTCCAATGCCGAAAATCTTGTAAATCCAGATGGAACTGTAGTATCGAAAATTGCTACAGAATCTTGCTTTACAATTAGTTTGTCGCTAGAACAAAAGATCATGTTTAAATATGGTGGAAGAACGTTCGAAGCTGTTTGTGTAACGAAACTTACATTCCCATGATTATGGAAAGCTGCAATGTTTAAATTTGTTCCAGTTTTAGTGGCACTTCCAGATGATACTGTCGAAGTTGCCATGGTGTAGCTTCCATGATCATGGGAACTTGATCCACCGGTAGCTCCATAGGTTGGATCTGCTAACGGGAATCTTTGATAGAAATCTCCTCCCGTATTTGATTCGGTTGTCCAACCAGAATCACAAGCAGTATCTTTCATAAGGATGAATTTCCCAGCCCATGATTCTTCATTATTCCCAGCGGAAGGATTACCATAATACATATAGATAGTTTTTCCCCCGGCAGTTAACGATGGTATTCTAACCCAAACTTGAGTAGTAGCAGTATTACATCCTCCCTCAATCCAATATGCTAAATATGTACTGTCATCACTGTCAGTGAATCTAAGATCTGCACAAGTAGTCTGAAGTTTACTTGCACCAATTAATGTCGCAGTATCTATTTCTACTAATACTTCTTCATTAGTTAATGTAGAACCAGCATTCGCTACTGCAATGGACTTCCGATATAGCCAGCTATCATCTTTCCAACCTAATACATCAGCTTTATCTTTTGTAATGAAATAATACGCAAGTCCAGCGCCAGCTACGACGAGAGTAGAAATACCAATTAGGATTGTTTTCTTAGACAGTTTCATTAGTATATATATTACCAGAAACTATGCCTTTTCTCTCGTAATTTCATACAAAATAATACTGGCACAGTTTGCTACATTTAGAGACTCTTTCTTGCCCCTCATTGGTATGAAAATTTTCTTATCACACCCTTTTAATATCTCTTCATCTACCCCAATTTTTTCATGACCTAAGACAATAGCTACTTCGTTAGGATATTCAACTTTCTGAAAGTTTTCAGCATCATCGGTAAGTTCTATGGAATAGATAGGGATATTCTTTGCTTTTAACTCATCTAATGCTTCTTGAGTAGTATCGTAGTGCTCGGATGGGACCATTTCTGTGGCACCTAATGCAGTTTTATCTAGCTTAGGATTATCAATTGGTGATGTCATTCCACAAAGGTATATTTTTTCTACACTCCCTGCTCCATCCGAAGTTCTAAATATACTTCCCACATTAAACACCGATCTTATATTGTCTAAAACTACATGGATTTTCATCTAAAAAGATTTTCTAAAATATCATCGACGCTATTATCCGTTATTAGTAGCTCTCTTGCAACCTTTCTTGCCTTTTTTAATGTTTCTAAATCATGTATTGAAGCTACCTTGAAGTTTGGAATACCTGATTGTCTTGTACCATATACTTCTCCAGGGCCTCTTCTTTGTAAATCGTAATCTGCAACTTCAAAGCCAGATGGATGTGAAGCGAAGTATTGTAATCTCTCTTTTACATCTGTATCTTCTACAGTTTCTTGTCCAGGTATAACATAGCAGTAGGATTGCATATCATTACGGCCAATTCTTCCTCGGAGTTGGTGTAATTGTGCTAATCCAAAGCGTTCAGCATTTTCAATGACCATCATTGTAACGTCGGGAATATCTATACCAACTTCTATAACTGTTGTAGATATTAATATATTGTATTGTTTGTCTCTAAAATCATTTAATATCTGCTCTTTATCTTTTGGCTTAAGTTTGCCGTGCATAAAGGCTACTTTCATATTTGGGTATTTTTCTTGAAGTGCATTGAATTCATTTAAAACAGATTTAACGGCTGTCTTTTCAGATTCTTCGATGAGTGGGTATATGACGAAGGCTTGCTCTTTGAAATTCGAATCTTTAATTTTTTTAACTATCCAATCAAAACAATCATTTCGCTTGGTATATGGTGTGTAATATGTCTTTATCTCTTTCCTATCCGCGGGTTTTTCTTTAATCTCTGATACATCCAAATTCCCAAAGAATATTTCAGTCAGACTTCTTGGGATTGGAGTTGCGGTCATCGTTAAGTAGTGAGGTGTATTCTTTGTTTTAGTTTTTAAATATTTCCTTTGTTCTACACCAAATCTATGCTGTTCATCAATTACAACAAGGTTTAAATCAGATGGAAGCTCTTGTTGGTAAAGGATTGCATGGGTACCAATTATTAATTTGTTGTTAGCATCTGTAATTGTTTTCTCGGAGGAGATACACAATTCGACTTGAATGTTGAATTCTTTAAAAAGTTTTTTGAATGTTTCAAAATGTTGGGTAGCCAATACTGTCGTAGGAGCTATTAATATCGCTGAATAGCCGGCACTGATTGTATTTAATATCGCTATGGCTGACACAACAGTTTTACCACTTCCTACATCTCCATTGAGTAGCCTATTCATTGGTTTTTCCTTGGATATTTCGTCAAGGATAACTTCTAATGCACTATTCTGATCCTCAGTGAGGGTATATGGTAGTGATTTTATGAACTGATTAGTTAGTTTCGTATCTATCTTTATTGCTTTTGCCTTTTCTTTTTTCTGCTCTGATATTTCCTTCTCAATTCTAAATGCAATCTTAAGCATTTCATCAAAGGAGAGGCGCTCTCTTGCTGAGATAATTTCATCATTTGATTCTGGAAAATGGATTTTCTCAATCGAGTCTGGAAGCGTAATGAGATTGTTTTGTACTAATATTCTATCCTCTAGAGGATCCGCTATTAACTGCTTAATATCTGGTTTTAGTTCTTTAATCTTTGTTCTAAGTATTCTTGAAGAAAGTCCTTTAGTTTCGGAGTATACGCTTATTAATTTTCCAAGATGAGTTTGTTGAGATACATCATCTTTTAATTTTTCAATCTTAGGGTTGTATATATTTCTCTTCCCTGCTTTTACAGTAACTTGTCCATTAAAAAGATAGAGTTCTCCAATAGTTAATGTTTTGGAAAGATATGGTTGATTGAAATATATTAAACTGATTGTATCTGTGTCATCCTTCACTCTTACTGTAGTTATCTGCTTTTTGAATCTGGTATAGAAGGTTTTGACACTTACAATCTCGGCTATGAAAGTGCCCTTTCCTGCAATTAGAAATTGCTCAATTGAAAGCACCTCTGAAGTGTCTTGATATTTGTATGGTATATGGAAGAGTAAGTCTTTGATTGTAAAGATATTTAGCTTCTCAAATTTAGAAGCTAAAGCCTCGCCTATTCCTTTGATTTGAGTGATATTGGAATTTGAATCCATTCCCTATTATATATTAATAAGGGTAAGAATAATTGGTACAAGTATTCCACCTAGTAATATGATAGCTGTGGCTACATTGATAACATTACGAATTTTTTTAGATGTTTCTCTTTTCATATTGACTATATTATCAATTTTTTTGATGCTTTAAAATATTCTTTAATATTTTTTCTTTTGAACTTTGAGAATTGACGGATTGTAAAGCATTTACATCCTGAAATCTTTTATCTTTTTGTGTTTTTATTTCAACCAAATCGCCTGTTTTTATCTCTTGTCCAAGTTTTGCGGCATTATTATTTATTTTTACTCCTACCGCACTATTCCCTATTTGTGAGTGTATTCGATATGCGAAATCTAAAGCGGTATCTCCTTTGGAGAGTGGAATTATCTCTCCTTTAGGAGTAAATGCAAAGATATCTTCAGGGAAGAGATTTACTTCGATTGGAGAGTTATTTTCTTCTTTTCTGTTTTGTATATTCTTTTCTATTCCTTTGTGTACCTCTTCTACCCAACTGTATTTGTCAGTAGGATTGGCATATCTGCTCTTGCTTGCTTTGTATGCGATATGTGAAGCTTGACCATATGTATTGGTATAGTGCATGGCATCTGTGAGGACCTGCACCTCTATTTCTAAATCTGAAATTTCAGGGAATTTAACTAGACTGTGTATTGCCATGTATCCATTGGGCTTTGGGTTTGAAATGTAATCATCAAATTTATCGATATTGAGTTCGCCATAGTCCATCAATTTCTCAAGTACTTTGTAGCAAGTATTTATATCTTTTGGTACGCATCTAAATGCCATTAGGTCATCAATGGATTTAATGTTTGGAGCTTTCCATTCCTTTTCATACTTCTTTAACTTATTGTAGACACTGTACTTGCTTTTTATCCTTCCATATATCTCAACATCAAGACCTTCGGTTTTTGATTTAAGAAAGGATATGTATTTCTCCAGAAGCTTTTGATCAATACTATTTGCATCATATCTTTCATCAATAGCTTGATATTCCACAGGGAGAGTTAATTGGAATGCTCTTTCATCTATTTCGGTTTTGAGACTCCCAAGATCTAGTAGCTCTGCAATTTCAGCATATATTGTCTGTGCTTGTCTAAAATATATCTTTTTGTATCCTTCATTTACTGATTCTGGATTTCTCACCTTATCAAGTACACTTGCGAGTTTTATGATTACAGATCTTAAATCCTTTGCATTATTTAAAATATATTTAGTTATGATTTCATCCTTGGTATCTTCATTTTTAGTTGTAGCCTCTATGACCCTCACTCCCTTTACAATATTTTGTACTGCCTCTGATTGTTCAGCATCTTTATTTGCATCATGAAGCAGTGCTGCAATGATTGTAGTGGTATCAAATCCAAGTTCTGCAATTATGAGTGCAGTTCCCAATAGATGCTTTTGCATTTTGAAATCCAACGAAGAGATCGAAGTCATAACTTTGAGAATTTCATCCTTAAACTTCTGAGGACTATTCTGTAATATCTTTTGTTGTATTTTTTCTAATTCTTCCATAATTAAAAAATCCCCATGTTGGGGATTAATATTTAAAATATTTTTTCCCCTGGAGTTATGTCTTTACTGTGATATGACATAGCTGTTTTCCTACCTTGAGTAATAGTGATGGGTAGGAATCGATATCTATCTTTGAATCCCAATCTGATATCTTCTCATTATTTATCTTTACTGCTCCCTGATCGACTAATCTCCTAGCAATGGATTTACTTCCTGCAAAGCTAATTGCTACTAAAAGTTCTCCAATCTGGAATACTGCCTTGTTTACTTTGATCTCTTGTATCTTTTCACTGTCTTCTTTGTTTTGGAATACCTCTTGGAAATATTGTTGTGCTTTCTGTGCCTCTTCTTTTGATGTAATTTCTTCTGTTACTCTTAATGCTAATTCTTTTTTGAGTACCATTGGATTCTCGCCAGAATCTAATCTCTTCTTGTATGTTTCTAATTCTTCTAATGTTGCTACTGTTAATATTTCAAATCCAATTAATATCATTCCATCGGTGAAGGTCATAACCTTGCCATAGATGTCTTCTGGTTTGTCATCCATTCTAATCATATTCCCTGTGGTTTTTCCCATTTTGTCACCATTTGGATCTTCGAGTAATTTACCAGCTAAAACGATTTTTTCTTTCTTAAGGTGATTCATAACCATGTCTCTACCAGAAAGCATATTGAAGAGTTGGTCGTTTCCGCCTACTTCAATATCGATATCCATCATTACGGAATCATAGCCTTGCATTAATGGATACAAAAATTCATTTAGATGAATTGGCTTGTTAGCTTCTAATCGCTTTTGGAACATGTCTCGCTTCAACAACTGTTGTACTGTAAATTCTGATGCTAGATTTACAATGTCTCCAAAGTTTAACTTTTCTAACCATGTACTGTTGTACATCACTTCTACTGGATTCTCCTCATTTTTCATATCAATGATGTGAGATGCCTGCTCAATATATTTTTTCATATTGTTCTCTACATCTTCCTTGGTAAGCATCTTTCTTGTAGCTGCTTTATCAGTAGGATCCCCTATCCTTGCGGTGAAGTCTCCAATGAGGAATATTACATGATGTCCAAGCTTTCTAAAATCTTCTAATTTTCTCATTCCTACGCTATGTCCTATATGCAATGTCTCGCCGGTAGGATCAAAGCCTTGATATATGTTTAATCTTTGGCCTGAGAGTAGTTTTTCCTTTAGGGCGTCTTTCGAAGGGAGTATTTGTTCTACTCCCTTTTCTAAGATTCTTTGTATTATTTCTGGATCGGTTTTTACTGTTGTCATGACGGAATAATTATATATGTAATTGATATATACAACAAGGGAAAGAGTGTATAATTATAGGTCATGGAAAAGGAAGATATTTATAAAGAAGAAATACTGGGGCTATTTAATATCTTTGAAGCATTAGATAAACAAGGTGTGCTTATACGAGAAAAATATCCCTCTAATTTTGATATTTTTCTTAATTCTGTTCTGGAGGAGAAAGAGATATTGGAAATTAAGGCAGATTTAATAGAAATATTTCCAGATGTAATATTTGATTCTTCTGATGAAATATCAATTGAAACGGGTAATCCGTTCTATCAAGAAAAGGACAGAGACTTTGTATACTCTGATTACGAAATTAATAATAAATCTTTGTATAATCAGGGCTATATTAATGTCCGATATGGTAGACAGTGTGGAATGCTTTTTAGATTTTATCGTATTGATACCCTTGATAATTTTGTTATCGCCAACTTTTATAAATGGGAAGGAAATAATTATGATCGTAGTCCGATTGTTGATCGTAATAATGAAAAATACCGTAAATTGTTTAATCATTGTAATAATATTGTTATAAAAAGAATTCGAGCTTATTCTGTCTCTGGAATGACATAAGATTTGTTTTAAGAATTTCATTATGAATCCCTATAATGTATACTTAATAGGATATGGCAAACGTAGAACTTACAGATATTGAAAGAGAAACATTTCCTGCCCTACCTCAGTTGTATGACTTAGTTAAGCTATCTCCTACGGGCTATCTTGAAATTGCAAGAGTGGGAAGGACTAACTCAAGAGGAATTAAGGAAAATGCAATATTTTCTGGTGAAGAAACAACTGCTCTTATTGATGAATTATCAAAATGTTACGAACTATTTGTAACAAATGACATTCAAAGTGTTCCAGATAAAATTGCGTTAAGTACTGATTCTTACAAAAGTAAATCTGGAAAAGGAGAAGAACGATTCTTTCAAGACTCATTACTGGACACTACGGATTTTCGGGAGGAAGTTTTAGAGCAACAACTTACCATAGCTGTATATTTTTCAAAAAATAGCTGCGTAATTCTACACGTCACAGATGTAAAAACAGATAATCCAAAGGGTTCTGTGATACACAAATTTCCATCTAAGGAGAAATATAAAGGAATACGATATATAGAGTTAACAGAAGAATTGAAAGATCTGTTTGTATTAGCCCAAAGTCTAGTAATGAAAAAGGCAATGAATGGTGAATTGGAAGGTATAGAGTTTAATCATGAATAATGTATCAATTACAGAACAATTGAACCTTGATCCCAATCTAGAAGCGGAATATTTAGATAGTACCCTTATCTTATCAGGTTTAACAGATATTCATTTTGCAAATGAAGAGGAATTCGTGAATAAGCCCACAGTATTTTATGCTGAAATCATACCATCTGAATATTCTTTAGAAATATATAATCGTTTCTTTGATATTTTTAATTCACAATTGAGTTTCTTTCCCAAAATAGCAATAGATATTTCACATACAGATACAGAAATGTTAAGTATGAATATTGCATGCGATAGTTGTGCCATTACTTTTGAGATAGATACAAATTCAAAAAGTGGTATTGTAAAGCATAGACCAGCATATAAAGATGCTAAGGTGGTTAGTACATGGAAGGAGTATCCATATAAGGAGATATTTCTTTTAGGGAAGGCAGTGTTTGATTATTATTTAGGGGAAAATAGTTGTTAAAACAAGGAAAGAAGGATATAATTATAGGCTATGACAGACCCCAAAGTTGCTGAAGATCAAAAAACAATAGAATATTCTGAGATTGTAAACGAAATAGATCCATTTGGAACTAGTATTGAAAATCTCCCTTTTAGAATACGTCCATATTTTTATGGCGAAGATAGCACTGATTTAAGTAAAATAAATGACGAGGATATTGCCTTGCTTAAAGCTGCTTTTCCAGATGTTGATATTGATGAATATTCTGAGGATACATTTGTGACTTGTAATATATTCCCAATGTATTTTACATTAGTTTTTCAGACTGAAAAATATTGTTTCTTCTCCACTTTCCCATTTCATGGATCTCCAACAGAGCCTTTTTTTGAAGAGTATAATGAAACAGGAACATCAGGGAAAATATCTTTGAGAAATGGTGCAACCGAAGATGTCTTTGGAAAGATCAAGTGTCTAAAAGATATCGTTAAGGGAAAAATTGATACAAAACTTGCTGAACTAGCAAGCAGTGCCAATTAAAGAAATACAAAACCTATGTCTCTTGAACTTCTAGAAAAAACAGATATTAATCAATTAGTATATGAGCTATCCTCAGTAAAAGATCTTGTAAATTCTCTTCCAAACAAGTGTATCATAGAAGAAGTGACAGGTAGTGAAGATATCTCTGATATATATCTAGGACTTAGGAAGAGTAGTCTCTTGATATATGATTTATTTCCTAATGAAATTGAGACCGTACAGATCTATTCTACTCTTATCAATGAGGATGAATATTCTCAATCATTTATCATTGGTTGTACAATGAATAATGCTTTGTTTCAGTTAAGAATCGTAACAGATGGATTGGGGAAGATAGATAAAGTATTAATTGAGCAGTACAGAGATAGTAATTCTTTAACAATTACCTGTGAAGAATGTATAAAACTAAAGGAATTTGAAATGGCAATGGTATTAAAAGATATATTAACAAAAGAAGTTGTAAAATAGCTATAGGTTTAAATTCCAATTAAGAATTGATATAATACTGTAAATTATGATTTATAAATAATCATAATCTCTTGTACTTTTAAAACAAAATATCTTTCAAATATTGTATACGACATTAAGATTATATTTCTAATGTAATTTTTATGTCGTATGCAAGTTCATCTATGTTCAAGGAGAAAAAATGGCAACGAAATTAGGAATGTTATTAAATGATTATGAAAGTGCAATAAAAATGTGGTTGGCCGATTCTTGGTCTCCAGTACTATCAAATTTGTACAAAACGCTTTTGATTGATGTCAGAGCATTAACTGTCGTGATGGAGGAACGTTTTTTGCCAGTATGGCAAAAGTGGGTATTTTCTCAAATAGCATACACTCCCAATGGAGATTGGAAAAAGTGCTATCCTAGTGTGAATACTGTGTTTCTCCAAAAAGGGGAGACATATATAGTATCTTTTTCAAATGAAGGAAATGATCCATATGTTTCCTTCGAAATTGAAAACGATGCTGCAAAGGGTACTACCAGATTTCATTTCTTTGAAATGAATGGAACGGTGCAGCAAGCGCTTTACCTAATTAATCTCTTCTGTGATTTCGCGGAAATGGAGGAAGAACATATTTGAAAAGTACAAGAGAACGGTAACCACTATGGTTATATATATTACATAGTGGTTATCGCTTCTCAGGAAAGATATTTCTTGTTCTTCAATCTATCTGGTAAACACTGTTGATCTGATTTCTTGTTAGCTAAATCATGATCATATTCATAACCCTTACCATATCCCAAATCTTTCATTAGTTTTGTTTCAGGATTACGTATATTTAAAGGTACAGGAAGATTCCCATATGTCTCAATATCCTTCTTTACCTCTAACTCTACTTTGTAAGCGGTATTGTCTTTAGGAGCCTTGGAAAGATATATAGCTAATTGCATAAGCAAAGTCTCACACTCAGGCATACCAAGCTTCTGACATGCTTCATATACACTGTTTGCTAATACCAAAGCATTAGGATCTGCATTGCCCACATCCTCACTAGAAAATCTTAGAAGTCTTCGAGCAATATACAGAGGATCTTCTCCACCGCTTAACATCCTACCTACCCAGTAACATGCTGCATCTGGATTAGATGATCTCATGGACTTATGTATTGCGGATATGATGTTGTAATGTTCTTCCCCAGTTTTGTCATAGTAGACCGGTTTTTGAATTGCACTCATTAGAAGTTCTGTGGTTACTTTAGCTTTCTCATCTTTCTTTTGTGCAGATGTAGCTAATGTAGTAGCCATTTCTAATATGTTCAACGCTGAACGGATATCTCCATTGGATAGATTCCCCATTATTTCTAATTCTTTCTTCCCTATACCAATATTTGGATATTCTTGTTTTGCAATCCTCTTTATGAGTTTGGATATATCTTCTTCAGTTGGTTGTTTAAATACAAAGACCTTGGTTCTAGAAAGCAATGCGCTATTTACTGTGAATGAGGGATTTTCTGTTGTAGCTCCTATGAGTATTACTATGCCTTTTTCCACATATGGTAGTAATGCATCTTGTTGAGCTTTATTCCATCTGTGTATTTCATCTAAAAAAAGGATTGTCTTCTTTCCATATTGTTGGTTATTTAGTGCTACCTTTATAATCTTTCTTAATTGCTCTTTCCCTGCGGATACTGCTTGGAGTTTGTGAAAATCGTAGAAGAGATTAAGTGAGATTATATATGCTAATGTGGTTTTTCCTGTTCCAGGTGGCCCCCAGAATATCATTGAGGGTATGTTACCTGATTCTATGAACTTTCTAATGGGTCCGTTTTCTCCTACTAGGTGTTCTTGACCTATGAAGTCTTCTAATGTCTTGGGCCTATATTTTGATGCTAATGGTTCATATGCTGGCATATGTGTATTATACCATTGTGTGTGTAGTATAATTCGAATAACCTACGAAAGAGGAGGATGAGATGGGACTTGGGAATGTTAGTGGACATGACCAGAAAGAACGACCTTGTGTAGACAAGGTTACTAGATTACGTACGTGGGGCACAATCATTTTGGGTGTATTGTTGCTCTTGTTCTTGTCGTTCATTCACTTTTTTTGTTAGGTCTCAGAGGGGGATTATATGCTTCAATGCACTATGTATAACCCCCTCCTTAGATTCTTCCATACTTGAAATTATGTTGGTAAAAGGAGTATAATGACCACCGCATCATTGAAAAATGAGCAAACCCTAGCACATATAAGGAGAAAGAATGAATTTCGGTTTTGTAAATGCCAAACCAGTAATGCAATATGAGGATAATCCTCAAAAAGGATTTAGAAGCCCAGTTTTGCGGATTGCAAAAGCTTCACTTCCCTATACATTTATTTTTGGCCTATTAATCGCAAAGCTTTTTCTTCACTAGGCCCCTGAGAGGGATATACGCTTCAATGCACATATCCCTCTTTAGATTTTCTTCTGAATTGAATTAAATACCACCCCATAGTATAATATATGTATATCTATTAACTTAGTTATAGATATATCTGCTCATTAAAAAGGATCTAGGTATCTCCTGTTTAGCTTGCTTAATACAATATGATTTTCACTATATATGTGGAAGTTTTGTTGTGTTAAAGCAAGTTAATCAATTAACCCTTGAAAGAGGGAATTAAAAATAAGGAGAAAAAGAAAATGGAAAGTTACATATGGTTTTATGTTATTGGAATGTTGGTTCTAATTGGATTGAATATCATCCAATTAATCCGAAGCTCTGGTAAAAAGGTAATAAATTGGATTCAAATTGCCATATATGCTGGTTCGATAATTTGGTTTGTTTTTTGCCTTGTTGGTTTATATGCAAGTTGGTTCTTTTTTGGAACCTCTATTGCGTATATCCTGGCATTTGCTTTTGAATGTGGGCAATTATCAATCAAATTTTCAAATAAAGCTGAAAAAAAACTGGGATTTGACTTCTTAATTGTTTTTATGGCCTTTCTACCCGTGATATTCTCTCAGGCAATTCTTGCAAACGTTCTTCCATTCTAAATACTAGATTCTTCACAAAAATACCGGGAGGTTTTTCCAAAAACCTCTCGGTATGATCTAGCTATCCTATTTGTAAATATATAATTCCTTCCCATTACTCAATTTCATCTTCTCCTCCCCCTTCAATCCTTTAACATTGTATATATACGAATATACTTCCCCACCCTTCTTTACAAATTCCTCTAACTTAGGTCCTAGTATCCCCATACTCTTTTCATCCAAAAAACAATATATCTTTGTAGCTTTAGAAATATCAACCTTAAAAACATTCTGAGCATCAAATATAATTTCTTTTTGTAATGGAAATCTAAATGTTCTAATTACATTTGCCCATATAATACTTAATGGAGAGATATCATATCCAATACACTTCCCATGCCCTCTCTCATACATCTTAAATACTAATCTACCATCTCCACTACCCAAATCTACAAATACATCCTTTTTAGAAGGATCCATTAAATCAGCAATCTCATCTAAAACCTTAGAAGGAGTCTTAACCATTGGAGAAAGCAATGCATTTACTAATATGGAAAGAATTGTACAAAGGAATAGTAATACAAAAGTAATTATAATCCCTAAGGTAATACCATTTAACATTGTGATATCATACTAATGTAAATTATATATCTAGATACATGATAGACGGAATTTTACTAATAGACAAGGAGGAAGGTATAACATCCTACGATGTTATTAGACACCTCAAATATCTCCTACCAAGAAAATACAAAATTGGTCATGCAGGTACCTTAGACCCATTTGCTACTGGACTCTTGGTTGTACTTGTTGGTAAAGCTACAAAGCTAATGGATACTATTCATGGATTAGAAAAAGAATATGAAGTAAAGGCAGAATTTGGATATGCAACGGATACACAAGATTGTACTGGAGAAAAAACAAATATATCCTCTACTACATTGGAAATATCAAAGGAAGAATTGGAAGAAAATATTAAGAAGTATTTCATTGGAGATATCTCTCAACTTCCCCCACAGTATTCAGCTAAGAAGATAAACGGACAAAAAGCATATGACTTAGCAAGACAAGGAAAAGAAGTTGAACTCAAACCAAAAGATATCCATATTTCTAAATATGAAATTATTAAATATGAATGGCCATTTGTTACATTTCGAGTAGTTTGTTCTACTGGAACATATATTAGGACATTGGTAAATAATCTTGGAGAGAAGGTAGGAACCTATGCAACAGCGGTTGCACTCCGTAGAACTCAGGTTGGAGAGTTTAATGTAAATAATGCCATATCAACAAAAGCTATCAATGAAGGCACTTTAGAGAGTATAATAGAGATAGATAAAGTAAAGGAGATATTAAAGATATGAACAAAGGAAAATTGTATGTAGTGGCTACCCCTATCGGTAATCTTGGAGATATGACATTTCGCGCTGTAGATATTCTTAAGCAAGTAGCTTTTGTTTTAGCTGAAGATACAAGAGAATCTTACAAACTCTTACAACGTTATGATATCCCTACTCAATTAGTATCATACAGGGATCAGAATCATGTGAGAATGATGGAAAAAATTTTAGAAAAATTAGATCTAGGATTAGATTTAGCACTAATATCTGATTGTGGGACTCCTCTTATCTCTGACCCAGGGTATAGATTGGTCAGAGAATTGAGATTTAAAGGGTATGAGGTTTTAGCTATTCCTGGCCCAAGTGCATTAATATCTGCACTTTCAGTAAGTGGATTGGCTACAGACAGATTTACTTTCTTTGGATTCTTACCAAAGTCTGATGTAAGAAGAGAAAAGCTTTTGAGCGAATATGTAAAGTTAGAATCTACATTGGTATTCTATGAATCTCCTAATCGTTTACTCAAACTTCTTGAAATTCTGAAAAAGGTTTTTGGGGATGTTAATGTTAGTGTGGCTAGAGATATTACTAAGATGAAAGAGGCATACTTTGTTGGAAATATCTCAAAAGTATTAACAGATATTAATGTAAATGATTTTGAAAATAATCCTCATGGGGAATATGTAGTTATGCTTGAGAATAAGGAAGACCAAGATTAAAGGAAAAGGGTTTTGTAATTTTCGTCTGTAACTGATTCCAATTTCTCCATAGATACTCCTTTTATATCTGTAACTACCTCCATTATTTCTCTTATGTCTGCTGGTTGTCCAAACTTCTCCTTTATCTTTTTATTCTTCCTTACTGATTGAGGTGGTAATAATGGTCCATCAGTCTCAAAAAGTATTCTGTCCAATGGTACCTGTTTTAATATCTCTCTAACATTCTCTCCACTAGGATATGTAATAATGGCATTAAATCCGACATAGAAACCTAAGGCTAAGATATCTTCCATGAATGATATATCTCCTGTGTAGCTATGGAAGCTTCCTCTCACTTCTCCTTTCCCCTCCTCTACTAATATCCTTAATACATCTCTCACGGTATCTTTTCGTCCTTGAATATCTCGGGCATGAATACTAAGTGGAAGGTTATATTTTTTTGCTAATGCAATCTGTCTTCTAAATGAAAGCTTTTGTATTTCTTGTAACTCTTCCTGTTGAGCTCTAAGAATGCTTTGATTGAGATTGAATTGGAAATAGTCTAATCCCGTTTCTCCTACGGCCTTTATTTTACTAACATTTTTTTCAAATTGAGATTCAAATTCGTTAATATATCTATTGCAAAATTCATACAGATTTTTTGTTCTCCCTTTTAGTATTGTAGTTTCTTCAAATATTGTAGGATGTAAACCTAGTGCCACATCTATGATATCTGGATATTTTGATGCAATATCCAATGTCTCTTGTATATCAATATTGTCAGTGGATTGAGTAAGGATATGCTTTCCACCATCTGAAACAAACTTCTCAACTATCTCTGTAATATTCCTGTTTAAAGGCTCAAGATTTAAATGTATATGTGAATCGTGCATGGAAGAATTTTAACATATATTAGAGGGGAAATTACTACAAGATTTAGAAACTATAACTTCGAGCTTGTAATGTGGTAGAATATTCCTCGTCATGGGCAAAATAAAACAAAGAAACTGGTTGATCATAATAACCATTTTCTTAGTAATAGTATCTGGGGCAGGTTTGTTCCTTTCGATACAACAAAAATTGTCATTTAACTCCTGTGCATATGGAGAAAATGTCTACAGAAGTGGTGATGAAATTCCAGCATATAATGGGCGGGATGAGTGTAAGTGTAATGCTGACGGAACTATTAAGTGTAATGATAGTACAGATGAGCTTACATATAGTGGATATTCTTCGCAAAACCTAAAATTCACATATCAATATATAAACCTTTTAACGGATCAAGCATTACTTCAAGAAAATGTTGAATCAAACTCTGCTTCATATATTAACGGTGTTTTAAAGGTAAGCTTTGAAAGAAATGTTTTATGTTCCAATGATGAAATTGCGCCTACTCAGTCTGGGCTTTACGAATTTTCTTCGAAGGATTTAAAACTAACCATAATGACTAATACAGATGCAACTAAATATATTGCACCTTGTAAGATCTTGAATAGCTTTGAGATTTCGGGTTTGGATATTACTTTAGATGAAAATTTTCAAATATACTATCAATCGGATAATGGAAATCTAAAAAGTCTGGGTGCATGTGTAGAAGGTAACACATTGTATGGTGATCAAGAAGTTTTCAAATCCAAAACGACATCTTCAATTTGTATTTGTAAGGTAGGAACTATTAGTTGCAAAGAACTTTAGAGTAATCCTAAATATATTCCTAAGATACTAAAGAGTGCTGTGAATAGCCAGAATCTCATTGTTACTTTGTATTGAGGCCATCCCTTAGCTTGAAAATGATGATGTAATGGAGCGATTATGAATACTCTTTTTTTAAAGAATTTCAAGCTCAAGATTTGTATAGCACTAGATCCCATTATGATCCATGTCATTGCTGACATAGCCAGATATGGAATTACATTGTCTGTTACTACTCCAATGAAAAATATTGCGAAACCAAGTGGCATTGCTCCCGGCCCACCGTTCCAGAATCTTGCTGGTGGAATGTTGAAGTAAAGATCGATAACTTGTACTCCAAGAATGATACATAAAATAGGTATAAATTCTGTTTGTCCTTGTACAAGCAAGAGCACAATCATTGCAAAGTTAATAATTGAGAAAATCCCCATCATTAATCCATCTAGCCCATCGGTGAGCTCTGCTGAATAGATTGCGAGTTGTCCTACAAATCCAAGAAGTATAACTATCAATGGTGTAATGGATATTGAAAATATATTAAAGAATGAGAGTGATTCGAATAGTCCAGTTTTGTATAGTAGGAACATAATCCCAATATTCATTAATGTCGCAAATGCGAGCTTTCCCATCCTCCACTCAAATGTTTCTTGGAATGCTTTCATCTTTTCATTGTTTTTAAAACCATTTGTGAATACAACGACATCCAAGAATCCCCATAAGCCATACAAGACAAATCCGAGTAGAAATACTTTAATAACTGGGGTTAAAGTTACAGTTAAGGCAACAAGGATAGGTACAACGATCCATATTAAGATGCCTCCCATATTAGGAGTACCATTGGTCTCAGTAACCCTCATGATTCTAAGGAAAAGTGAATTATCACCATTTTCTTCAGCCCCTATTTTGGACTTCTTTAGCCCACTGACCTGGTTAAATTTATACAAGATACTAATCATGATTGGAGCAAATATAGCTGAGCAAAGAATAGCTAAAAAGAGGTAATTCAATCCTGTCCTTAAGATGTCTATCATATGTACTTTCTTTTAATTAAGTTATCTATTATCTCAATTCTGCTTCTGTATTTCTAGGTCATCCTTTATGGCAAGGAAAATATCTCTCCAAACGGGTACGGATGTGTATGATGCATACGTACTTACTTGTGGTTCTTCTAATTTAACTATCATAATGAATTTTGGATTATCATATGGAGCAAAGCCAACCGCAGTTGCATTACTTAGATCATCTAGGTAACCTGCTCCATCCGATTTAGCAACTTGTGCAGTACCGGTTTTTCCTGCTATTTTGTAATTTTTCAGTTCTTTTGCCAACCCTCCAAATGCATCTTGTTGTACACCGTCTGCCATATATCTACTGATCGTATCTGCAGCTTCCTTAGACACGGGTTGTGAGATTATCTGTGGTGTAATATTTATAGTTTCTTTCTCATCACTTATCTGTGAAATTACATAGGGTCTCATTCTTGTTCCATGGTTGGCGATTGCGCTTAATGCAGATACTACCTGTAACTCTGTTGCGGAAATCCCTTGCCCATATGATGCAGTAATCTGATCTAATAGTGTCCATTGGGCTAAAGGCTTCATATAACTGGTACTTTCATCTTGTAATCCTACTCCAATGAATTGGCCGATACCAAAGGCTTGAAGGTATGAGTAAAATTTAGGAAGATCGACAGTTAATCCTGCTTTAGCGGCACATGGATTATTTGATTTTGCAAATATTCCTGCAATATTCAGTACACCATTAGCTTTTTTGTTCCAAGTATATATGAATCTACCTTTTAAATCGGCATATCCTGTCTCCGCAAACAAATCGAGTTTTCCATTACTATCATCACAGGTATAATCTTCTTTTATGGTTCCTGCGTCGAGTGCAATTGCCAAGGTTATTGGTTTTTGTACTGATCCATATTCATATACGTCTGATACTGCCCTATTCTTTAATATCCATGGCTCTGAAATTCTCCAATACTCTGATGGGGTATATGTCGGATAGTTGGCCATAGCCAATATTGCTCCTGTTTTAGGATCCATAATTATGACTGAGCCACTTTTTGATCTTGTATCTTTTACGCCCTTTTCTAACTGTTCCTCTGCTTTTGTTTGAAGATTTGGATTAATAGTTAATGTAAAGTCTTTTCCTTCTCGAGGAAGTATAGGGTCATATTCAGATGTAAGGATAACATTTCCTGCGGAGTCCTTTTCTTCGTATGTATAACCTTCAGTACCATTTAAATCTCTGAAGTAATAGCCTTGGATGCCATATTGCCCTATGGCGTCTCCTGTTTCATCTTTTCCAATGAATCCAAGCAAATGTGCAGCTAGAGTTCCATTTGGATATACCCTTTGCTCTCTATTTTCAAAATAGAGCCCAAATCCTGCTGTACCGTCTCCAAATATATTGGCTTGTGCTAGAGCATTTTTAATATCTGTAGGTATGTTTTTCGCTAGGTTGACATAGACAAAGCTTTCAGTGATTTTCTCCCCAATAGTGTTTTTTTCTACACTTAGAATACTTGCAACCTCTGTTACAAATTTATCCTTTTGATCAAAAAATCGTTTTCTTTCTGTTTCGTCTGTACTGAGTGTTGCATATACATCCCATACTGGTTGGTCAACAGCGAGTATAGTACCGTCTGCTGCAGAGATTTTACCTCTGGAAGCTGTTTGTGTACCACTTGATTGGTATTGTTCGCTTGCAAGCGATTTGAGGGCTCCAGAATCGATAACCTGCCATCGGAAGATTTGTAGGAGTATTAAGCCTGCAAGCATGGAAACGGCATAACCAACTAAGGAGATATTGTTGTGATGGGATTTATTAGTAGAAATCTTGTTACCCCTAACCTTTTTTTGAGAAGTATAGAGATGGTTTAGCTTAGCCATTTTATTTTTCTGCTAATACTGCAGATTGCTCTAAATATATAATTGATTTTTGGCTTTGTGATCTAATGTCTAATTGCTTGTCAGCTAATTTTTTAATGACAGTAATGGAGCTTGTTTTTGCGACTTGCTCTTCCATTGTTCTGTTTTCTTCAACTAGGAAGTTCTTTTCTCTATTTAAATTTTGTAATTCAGTACCAAGTGGATTTAGTACAGCATTTATAACTAATTGAGAGAATACAAATGCTACCATTGAAAATGTGAATATGATTGCAGGTATATTTTTTCTTGTATTGTAAATTGTCATACTGGGCAGTACTAGATTTTAATTTTTAATTAGACATCTCAACTTAGCTGAAGCGGATCTAGAGTTTTGCTCTATCTCAGTGTCGGTTGGGGCAATTGAACTTTTGAAGAGTAATTCACCTTCCCCGCTTACAGCCTTGTCGTTAAAGTAAGTTTTCACAATTCTGTCTTCCAATGAGTGGAATGTTATCACTGATAATCTTCCATTCTTTGATAAGAGCTTAAAAGATCTATCTAAGGTTTCAGTAAGCGAATCTAACTCATCATTTACCACGATCCGCAGGGCCTGAAAGACTCTGCGGGAAGGGTTCTTGATAGTATTATTCGCCGGTACGACTTTGTAGATAAGTCTTGTAAGATCTCCGACAGTATTAATGTGTTCGATATTCTTCTTAATAGTTTTAGCTATTAATGCTGAATATCTTTCTTCTCCATATTCTAAGAATAGTTTGGCTAATTGCTTGTCATTTAAGACAACCAATATATCCTTTGCTGTGACACCTAAGTTGGTATCCATTCTCATATCTAAAGGTTCTTGATCTTCTTGATAACTGAATCCTCTGTTGTGTGATTCTTCTAGTTGTCTTGAAGAAAGGCCTAAATCCATGAGTATGCCATCTGGAGTTCTTCCTATTTCAGCTACTAGTTTATCTATGTGTCTGAAATTGGATTGTTTTATTATCCAGTTAGGTTGAGTTTTGTAATAACTTTTTACAAACTCAATTGCAAAACTATCTTGATCGATACTAAGTAGTAATCCTTTGGATGATAATTGTTTTAAGATTGCTTGACTGTGTCCACCATCTCCTAATGTACAATCTACATAAAAGCCATCAGGCTTTATGTTTAATGAATCGATTGATTCGTTTAAGAGTACTGGTACATGTATTTTATCCATTGTTCTTGTTGTTCATATTAGTCAATTCTTGAGCAATTTCATCTCCGTTTTTCTTTAAATATTCTAATCGTTTTTGCCACATATCTTTGTCCCAAACTTCTACCCAATTTACTAAACCAATGAAGACTACGTCTTCTTTTAATTGGGCATGATCAAATAATGCTTGTGGGATTATAAATCTTCCTTGCTTATCTGTTTGGATCTCTGTAGCACTTCCGACTAAGAATCTACTAGTATCACGGATGTTTTTGTTTATAAAAGAGCCATTTATAACATCTTGGGCTATTTTTTGCCACATATCTTGGTTTACAAGTATAAGTGCATCTTCATATCCCCTTGTGAGTATTATGTTCTCACCTAGTTCATTTCTGAACTTTTTGGGAAGTGATGTTCTTTTCTTATTGCTAAGCTTTCCATGGTACTCTCCTATTAACATATTAGGATTTTACCACTTCTCACCACTTCATGCCACTAATTTAACATTAACCAATATAACCGTCAAGAAAATATAACTACAGGATAAGATATAATATTCTAGGCTATACAATATAGACAGTTTAAAGAGACATCATTAGTTTGATGTCTAATTTGTGAACACGAACCGATAGCAATATTTATTAGAAAACAAAAAATAATAATGCTTGTAAAATAACAATATCCTAAGGGGTTGTGCAAATTATGGTCTTCAGTATAATGAAATAGATATAAACTAATAACAGAAATTACGATGAAGAAGGTGGTAATATTACTACATGGATGGCAAAGAACTAAAGGTGATTGGGAGAGTCTTGAACGTGAATTGAGCCAGAAATATAATGTAGTATCGTGGGATTTACCTGGTTTTGGGCAAGAACCTCTTATTGATGATAATTGGTCTATCCCTGAATATGCTTCATGGGTTAATGGAAAGATTTTAAAGGAATTCCCTAATAAAAAGATTATCCTATTAGGACATTCATTTGGAGGAAGGATTGCTTCATATCTTGCATCATTTCATCCAGATTATCTCTTCTCCCTGATATTGTATGCTTCCCCTAGTCTTTACAGGCCTACAGCTCAGATTAAAAGAAAAATCAGAACATACAAATTCTTAAAGAAGATTTTGTCACAGTCATTGTTACAAAGCTTTAAAAGTGATGATCAAAAGAATGTAGAAAATACATCGTTAGAAAAAATATTTAAAAGAACAATTCCATTTGATCAAACAGAAGAACTAAAGAAGATTAATGTCCCAACATATATCATCCAAGGGGATAAAGATGCTTCAGTAAGAATTGAAATAGCAAATGAAATGCATGATTTAATTCCGAATTCCGAGGAAGTAATTGTTCCTAATGCGACTCACTTTTTACATTTAGAAAATTCAATTCTATTTAATGGTATTATAAAAAAAATTATTTCTGAAATAGATGAAAATGATTAAGAAGATATTTCCTTATGAAGATTTTTTATATATTCTTCAGTTGGAAGAATATTATTATGATAGATATTTTAGAAAGGCAATAAAACTTCTTTTTAAAAGGGGGTTTATGATTCATGGAAAGTTAGTTTTAACTTCTCGGATAAAGATAACGTATATATTTTCAATTATTTTAACTTTGTATATTCCTCTTTTACTGAGCTTACTGTCCCTCATTGTTTGGAGTAATTTGCTAATGGTTGAAGTAATATTTTTTGTTTTATTAATTTTTTCTCTGATACTTATTCCTATATGGATAGGTCTTTCAAGTCTAATGCTTGAACCTTTCTATAATCTAATAAAAAAGAATTTACAAAAGAAAGCTTTGACACTGGTTAATGAAATCAATACAAAGAATATTATGATTGTGGGGTCATATGGTAAAACTACGACCAAGAACTTCATTCAGCAATTAATACAGTACAATTACAGAACGCAAATGGTGGCTGGAAATATAAATACACCTACTGGAATAGCCGCCTGGTTATTAAAAAATTTGGATAAAAATACTGAAGTATTAGTTGCCGAAACTGATGGATATAAACTTGGAGAGATTGCTGATTGTTGTAAAATCATTTCTCCTGACTTTGTTATTATTACTGCCATTGGAGATCAGCATTTGGAAAGATTAGGTTCTAAAAAAAGATTGGTGGAAACTTTATTAGAGGCAATCAGATATTCTAAAAAGAATGCCCCTATTATTTTAACTAATAAAACGAAAGAGGATTTCTTGTCTTTAGGATTTGATATTTTTAAGATGTATGGAGAAGATCGGCTTATCATAATATCAGGTGAAGAAGAACTGGAATATGGGAATAAAAAGATAACCATAAAAAGCTTATCAGAAATAAATAAATACAATGCAAGATTTGCATTAAAGCTTTGTGAATTATTAAAAATCCCGGATGAATATATTTTAGATGAAATTAAGAAGTTAAAACTACCTGAGAGGAGAAGCCAGGAGATTATCAAAGATGGTTTTACAACAATAGATAATTCGTACAACATAAGTTTTGAAACAGCAAAGGCTGGTGTGTTAGAAGCGAATAAAAAAGCTCATATGGAGAAGAAGAAATTGATTGTAATAACTGGCGGAATTCCTGAGCTTGGAAAAGAGAATATTACTGCTAATCTGGATTATGGTAGATTTCTTTCTGAAAATAATATCCCAGAGATCATTCTTCTTATGACAAGCTTATCCTCAGAGATTTTAAAAGGTATTGATTCTTCAAAAACAAAAGTAAAGCTAGCGAATTCTATGTCTAACGCTTGGGAAATAATTGGCAAAGAATTTTCTAATGATGCGTACTTAGTGTTAATGCAACCAGAATTAAATGATTTGTACTACATTGAAACAAATTTCTCAACAATGTCTGTAGAATAGGAGAATCTTTTACTTATGGTTCGATCTCTTTGAGTAATTGATTCCTCAATTAGATCTGTAATTTGCGATTGGAACATTATTCCTTTTGCCTCCCAAAGATAGAATGCCATTGAACCAGGGATTTGATTTATTTCACAGATATATAGTTTGTTTTTTGAGTATATGAAATCAATTCTTACTAATTGTGAACATCTCAAAGCTTTGAATGCTTTTATTGCTAAATCATTAATTTCGCTTCTCAATGAGTCTGGAATATTCGCAGGAAGATTTCTATCAAGATTGGCCATTCCTCCAGTTTTTTTTGCACCATTAGCATACTTGTCATCGAAGCTAAGAACATCTGATTTTTTTATTGGTTCTTCTATTTCACTAAGTTGAATTTCGTCTTTAACAATTCTAGCCGAAATATTATATTCTTTTATGTTGGTTAAGAATTCCTCAACTAAAATCTCTTTGTCTACTTGTGTTGCGGCAGAAAGGTATTTGCTTAATTCCGCATCATTATTAGCTATATTAATACCAATTGTAGAACCAAGATGAGAAGGTTTTATGATAGCGGGAAAGCCAATATTCTTTTTTATTGACTCTATAATTTCTTCAGGATTTCTTTTAAAGTCAGAGTCTTTGAATGCGAAACCTTTTACAGTAGGAATATCATAATATGCTAAAACTTCTTTGGTTATATTTTTATTCATACAAATGACAGAGGATTCATAATCTGGGGAGGTATAAGCAAAATCAAAGCATTCTAGCATTCCTTGTAATTGTCCTCCTTCCCCCATTCCACCATGTAATGCAAGGTATGCTGAATATATATATTCTTTTTTAAGAAATGATCCGTACTGTACAAATGATCCTTTCTGATCTTTTCCTAAATGGCATGCAAATCTTTTTTCAGTAAGAAATGCTTTTTTGTTTTTCAAAGTAGGAATTAAAAATAGCAAGCCGTCTTTTGTAATATATAATGGAATTGGATTGTAGATACTTTTATCAATATTTTCCAATATCTGAAGTCCAGTAATGATTGATACTTCATGTTCGCTTGAAACACCACCAAAAGCTATTAGTATATTTTTTTTCATAATCGAATTATAACAAATTAATCTTTCCAAGATATATCAGCTCCTAGCTTTTGTAAATTTTCTACAAAATTAGGATGTGCTCTCTTTATACTATCTGCATTTCTAATAATACTTTCTCCTTTTATGGTTAATGCTACCATCATAAGTGCAACTGTAGCTCTGATGATGTTAGGTGAGTCTACAGAGGCCGCTTTCAAGGGTTTATCACCATATACTATTATTCTGTGAGGATCACACATGATTATCTCTGCTCCAAACTTTATCATCTCAGGTATCCAAAGAAATCCTCCTTCATATAATTTATTCCAGAACATAAGAGATCCCTTAGCTTTAACCGCTAAAGCAACCATAAGAGGCATCAAATCTGCAGGAAAATATGGCCATGGAGCAGCTTCTATCTTTGGAAGCATATTTGCTGTATATGGCTTCTCTACTTCCAACTTTTGATTTCTCTTAACAATTGCGGTATCTCCTTTGTATTCTATGTCTACCCCAAGCTTTTTAAAAGATTTTACAATTAATGGGAAGTGCTCTGGTTCTGCATTGTTGACTCTAATCTCTCCTCCTGTCATTGCACCAAGAGCTAGTAATGTGGTTATCTCATGATGATCAGCGGATATTGTAAACTCAGCCCCATGGAGCTCTTTAACACCAGTGATTACCAATTTACAAGAACCGATCCCTTCAATCTTTGCCCCCATTTTGACTAAAAGATTACATAGGTCTTGTACATGAGGTTCTGATGCAGCATTAACCATAGTCGATATACCCTCAGCTTTTACTGCAGCCATGATAAAGTTCTCAGTGGTTGTAACACTCATATATTCTTGCCACAGGAAGTTACCTTTTAATTTATCTGTTGTTATCTTCAATGTACCATTATGCTTGATCTTTGAACCTAATGATTCTAGTACCTCCAAATGTGGATCTATTTCTCTAATACCCAAGGAGCATCCTCCTATCTCTTCTTTTACCTCAATGTTCTTCATTCTCGACACAAGTGGGCCTAGAAGCAAGATTGCACCTCTCATACCTAATGGAAAACCTGCATCTCCAAAGGAGTCTTTGAAATCAGCATTATTTACAGTAAGTACATTTGTATCTTTATTCCACTCTATTTTTGAACCAAGAGATATCATTAATTCAACCAGCTTGTTAACATCCGTAAGATCAGGAAAATTGTTTATTGTAATTGTTTCATTGGTCAGTAGTGTTGCACAAAGAATTGGTAATGCAGAATTCTTGTTTCCTGCGGGTGTTATTTCCCCTTCTAATCTATTTCCACCTCTAACTATTAAGTTTGACATAGTTTTTATGTTTAAATTATGTTAATTTCGGTTTCTAGTTTAACTCCAATTTCATCATAGAAATCTTTTTGCATTTGTTCAATAACATTTAAAATATCTTTTGGATTTGCATTTCCATAATTTGTAACAATCAATGGATGTGTCCATGTTCCACCCTTCCCAATTCTTTTGTTTTTCCATCCAAGCTTTTCCAATATATATGCTGCAGGAATTTTGACAAATCTTTTATCTGAAGTAGGAAACGAAGGTATGCTTTCATACTTCTTTTGAATATTCAGATATTTCTCTTGAGATACAATAGGATTTTGAAATGTACTTCCACATGATCCATATTCTTTTATATCTGGAAGTTTTGATTTACGAATATTACAGATGGCGTCATAGAGATTTTTTAATGTATATGGCTTTGCAAAGTGCGTTTCAAGTTCTTTTGTGATGTCACCATAAGCCAAGTATCGTTCAGGTAATTCTTGCTTCTGGAAATTTTTTAATTTTATAGTTATTGAAGTGATGATGGCAAAATCTTTAAGCTTATGTTTAAAAATACTGTCTATGTATCCAAATTCACAATCTGAAACCGAAATAGTTTTTACCATTCCATTCTTTAAATCAAAATATTCTACGTTTTCTAGTACATCTTTAATTTCTACACCATATGCGCCAACATTTTGAATTGGTGTAGCTCCTATCGTTCCGGGGATTAGTGCTAAATTTTGGATTCCTATCCAATTATTTTCAACACTCCATTTAACTATTTCTTCTAATTTTTCTCCTGCGGAAATTTTTAATTTTACATGCTCATCGTTGTTCTCAAGAATTTCTTTTCCTTGTAAATTTATTTTTATGATTGTACTATCAAAGTCCTTTGTAAAAAGAATATTAGAACCATCACCCAAGATCAAAAAACGACTAGAGAATATACCTTGTTCATAAAGATATTGGATCTCTTCAAGATTTCGTATTTCGTACATTGATTTTGCGCAAACATCTACACCAAAGGTGTTATAAGCTTTCAGGGATATATTTTCTTTGGGTATTATTTTACAATCCAATTTCCTTAAGGATTAATTTATTAGCATCTGTTTTAAATACATTATTTAGTTCTTGCATATTTATATTTAGTTTCTTTGACAGGAATCGATCTATTCTCAAAACCATACATCCGGAAGTTAATTCCCCCTCTTGTATTATCTCTGCTAATCCGAGCTTAACTAGTACTTCTGCATTCTTTTGTTGTTCATTATGTGTAACCCAAGGTATAGGGATGAAAATGGAAGGGATTTGTAATACCCCCATCTCGTATACTGTATTAGCCCCTGCTCTACCCACAAAAAGATCTATATTGTTCAAAAGATATCCAATTTCATTGCTCTGAACATATGTAACTGGTAAGAATCTGTCTTGTAATTCTTGAGGTAATGATCTCTTTGCATTCTCAATAATTTTAAAATCATTAAATACCTTGTTGTCCCCTGTTTGTAGAATAATTTGATATTTCTGGAGTAACAAAGGCAAGCATTCTTTAACAGTCTCATTGATTAAATGAGAACCAAGTCCACCGCCAGACATATATATTATTGGATATTGATCTTGGATATCCTTCATTTGCTTGATACTTTCTGCTAATTTCCCCTGCCCTTTTGTATTAAAAATCTCTGGTCGGACAAGATTGCCAGTTAAAATAGTTTCAGCTTTGGTGAAATATTTTCTTGATGATTCAAAGGATATGAATACTTTTTCAGAAACTTTCCCAACAAGATTATTTGTAAGTCCTACGGTAGCGGTTTGTTCATGGAGATATATCTTTGCTTTGAAAAGTTTGGCTACCAAGCAAACATGTACAGTAACGAATCCCCCCGTTGATATTACAATATCAGGCTTAAATTCTTTAACTATTTTGTATGAATCCCAAAATCCTAATATGGTCCTGAAAAGTAGCTTAATGGTATTAAATGAAAAAGTTCTTTGTAATTTCCCAGGCCTAATGTATTTACAGTTGAAATCTTTGCCCTTCATAAGTTTTTGCTCCATGGAATTTCCAGGCTTTTCGCCTTCCATACCTAAATCGCCACCAACATAAAGGAAGTGATCATAATCTAGAATATATTTTTCTTGAAGTGAACCAATTATTGAGAGCGCAGCAGAAATATGTCCTCCTGATCCGCCACCTGTTATTAATATTTTTTTATCTAACCTTTGTTTGTCCATTTTGTACGTTCGAGTATTTACTGATATTTAACAGTATACCAATTCCTATTAATGAAACGATAGTACTTGACCCACCATAGCTAACTAGAGGTATAGGCATTCCTGTTAAAGGTATAAAGCCAACATTAGCGGCAATATTTAAAAGGGTTTGTAGTACTAACCATATCGTTATACCCGCGGCTAAGAGTTTTCCTTCTTTGTCTGGTGCTCCCATGGCAATCTTTAATCCTCTCCAAAGGAATACTAACCATGCAATTATGATTATTGTCCCTCCTAAGAATCCCAATTCTTCCAATATGACTGCAAAGATCGAATCCGTAAAGGCAGTATTTTCTACAAGGTATCCAAACCTTTGTCTTGATTGGCCAAATCCGGTTCCAAAGAGTCCACCCGATCCAATCCCAATTAATATCTGCTGCATCTGATACCCACTTCCTTGAGGGTCTGCCACTTTCCCAGTAAACAGTAGGCTCATGAATGTCATTACCCTTTGGAGTCTATATGGTTCTAAAATAGCAGCCAGTGCAGCAACAGGTACTAATAGTAGTAACACCGAAACCGATGCAAGTGTATGGGTTTTGTCCTCCCCAGCCATAATGAACATTAAAAAGCAGGTCATACATAGGATCATAGTGGTACCAAGATCTGGTTCTAAAAGAATTAAAACGGCAACTGTTCCCAGGATTGCTAAGAATCCTAGCAGATTCTTAATAAATCCTTCTCTTAGTGCAGATTTAAAGTCTTTGTATTTGTAATCTCTCTTTGCAAGCCAGCTAGCTAGATACATGATTAAGGTTATCTTTGCAAATTCAGCAGGTTGTATTTTCGGTAATGATCCTAATGCAAACCATCGCTTAGAGCCATTGAGGGCCTCTCCAAGTACGAGTACGAGTACAAGTAATACTACAGTGATGATTAGTGCAGGAAATGCTAATTTAAGAATTTTTCGATAGTCCCAGAAATATACTAATACTGCTGGAATTGTTCCTACAACTAACCAAACAAGTTGTGATTTGAGAAAGTAGAATTGATCATGAAAGATGGTATTAGCCTGAAATACGCTTGCATCAAAGATCATTATGGCTCCAAAGATTGCCATTACAATGGCAAATATGAGAATTATACTATCTGGCTTATGCCCAGTTAGAATCTTCTTTACTCTTCGTTTTTGGATATTGTTTGGATTGGACATAGTCTGATTATTAATATACTATAATTATTGTATGAATCAAAAGGTTAGATCTAAAGATTTAGGATTGCTTTTTGTAATAGGTGGTCCTGGTGGTAGTGGGAGCTCCACTATTGCGAAGATGCTTGCAGAACATTTCAATTTGAAGCGTATATATGGTGGAAACCTTTTTAGAAGGTTACTTGAAGAAAAGGGATATATAGATAATGATAGAGCATATTTCCAAGAGAATGAGAAATTATTAATGGATTTGGATAAGGAGGTTGATGCTATTCTTTTTAAGGAAAGTGAGAATCCCAATATATTAATAGAGTCTAAGAATTTTGCGGCATTAGCAGTTAAAAAAGAGATCCCTTGTACTGTTAAGATATGGATTGAGGCAAATCTCCATATTAGAACGTTGAGAGCTATGTCTAAGTATGGTATTCCATTTAATTGGAAAAGTATATTTACATATTTAAGGATGCGATTTGATCTTGTTAAAAGATATCAGATTGATTTTAGAAGATACTATGATATTCAGGGTATTAATTATTCTGATCCAACGGAGTACAATGATATTGTCATAGACTCCTCCCATATGGATGAGAAGGAGACATTTGATTTAATTTTAAAATATATACAAGATGGCGGATATATTAAATAATAATCCTCTGCCTACTACTCCTGTACCACCAGTAGCTACTCCTATTCCTGATATTACTTCTAATGTAGCTCCTGTTAATCAAGAGGCATTTGTAGTTAAAGAACCTCCTGCTCATGGTATTGATAGTTCATGGAGACGATGGAAGTGTCTTGTATGTGGGTATGTATATGAGGGACTGCATAAAGGGGAAATGGTATGCCCTAAGTGTGGAAACAATAATCCAGATAAGTTTGATGAAGCTGATTAAGCTATATGCTTATACTGTTCTGGTCTCCAGGCGGGTGTACATGGCATAAGCATTGTTAACTTTCCTTCCCAATAGAATTTCTCATTTGGTTCAATTAGAACAACATCGCCTTTTTTCACTTCGACGGTCTCGCCTTCTACGCATACGTTCCCAGATCCTTTTGTGACATATGCTATTTCTTTACATTCTGTATTCATTGCTTGCCCTGTTTCTGGGTACCTGCCAATTAGCTTAATAACTGCAATATTTATAGATTTCTCTTCTAATGGATATTCCAATGCCGTGCATGTTTCTCCATTTTTAAATTCATGAGCTTGTTGGGATTTGAGTATCTTCATATGAGGTATTACATGAAGTTATTGAATATGCCGGGAGAGGGACTTGAACCCTCACTCTATTTCTAGAACGGGATTTTAAGTCCCGCGTGTCTGCCAGTTCCACCATCTCGGCATAATTTACGCTATTCTAATCTAAAAGAGTTAGATTTTCAATCATTAAATGGAGGTGACGATGGGATTCGGACCCATGATAGCGGTTTTGCAGACCGCGGCCTTAACCAACTTGGCTACGTCACCGTGTTATCTGGATAAGACATTTTTTACTTGAACTATCTCTAAAATAGCATCCGTATGGTTATGTCTTATAGAACTACCGCTTATAATAGCAATTTTATCATTTAAATCCAACTCCCCTTGTGCATAAATCAGTTCTACAGCATGTTGAGTACACTCATCTCTGTCCTGAGGTAAATCTTTAAGGAAAAATCCAGTAACCCCATTAAGTAAAGAATCCTGTCTAATACGTTCTAATGAATTGCTAATCTCCCATATTGGAGCATTAGGCCTATGCCTTGAAAGGCTTAGTACTGTTTTGCCTGTGTTAGATATGACAACAATACCCTTAAGCTTCATACTCTCAGAAATATCGCAAAGATTTCTACATAGTTCATCTACTTCCTCAGGTGCTGAAGTATGTCCATATATTGGACTTTGTTGTAACACTGATTCAGCCTCTTTGGCAATCTTTTGCATGGTGGCTACTGCTACAACAGGATTTTTACCAGTAGAAGTTTCTGCAGAAAGCATTAATGCATCTGCTCCATCCATAACCGCATTGGCAACGTCCGAGATCTCTGCTCTTGTTGGTTGAATAGCCTCTTTCATAGATTCAAGCATTTGTGTAGCAACTATTACTGGCTTTCCAGCTTGCCTACATTTATATATGAACTGTTTTTGCAGTATTGGAACTTTTTCAAATGGTACCTCTACTCCTAAATCTCCTCTAGCAACCATAATTGCATCTGCAACGGAAAGAATTTCATCAAAGTTAGCAACTCCTTGTACGTTTTCAATCTTAGCAATGAGTTTTATTTCACTATCCCCAATTAACTCTTTAACTGCAAGTATATCCTCTTTATTCCTTACAAATGAAAGCGAAATGAAATCAAAATTATGCTCTACAGCAAAAAGAATATCTACTCTATCTTTCTCTGTAATAGCTGGAAAATTGAAATTAACATCTGGAATATTCACAGTCTTATTTGGTTTTAATATCCCTGATTGTGTGACTGT
This sequence comes from uncultured Candidatus Saccharibacteria bacterium, assembly GCA_964610125.1. Taxonomy (GTDB): domain Bacteria; phylum Patescibacteriota; class Dojkabacteria; order SC72; family SC72; genus UBA12078. The sequence continues at coordinate 193,781 of CAZSUV010000002.1, forward strand.
GCATATTACTTCTGTGTCTTGTATAGCTTCAACTACTAGTTGAATATTTCCGTCATCCAAAAGAATTCGGGTACCAACTGCAACGTCTTTGTACAAATCTTTGTAAGATATATTGAATGTATTGGGAATGGAAACTTCGTCTTCAATCATCATTTCATGATCTAGTCCTGTTACTCTTACTTTGTGTCCTTGAGTATCAAGCATGATTCCAATTCTAGGCGAAGTTGTTCTTAAGGTTGTAGATACTCTTTCTAATTCTGCAAAATCTGCAAATGAAGCATTGATTCGTGCAATATCCATTCCAGCAGAGTACATCTCTTTTAGTACAGGAGCATCCCAAGAAGATGGTCCAATAGTGGCTATTATTTTAGTTTTAGAATAGTTTTTCATTAGGCAGGTTTGATATTTCTAGTATACTTAAACAAACTATTCATGTCTATGATGGTGTGATATATTATTTATGTCTTAATATTTTTACTGCTAAATATGAAGCAATTTATTAAATCTTTGTTTGTGTACTTCTTCATACTGTACTTTGTGATTGGTTTATTTAACAAAGGAATTGTGTTACCTACTACATCTCTATATCTTGTTATTACTCTTTTGATTCTTACATTTACAGTTGTTATCTCGGGGCCACTGTTGAAATTTTTAACAGTTAAATCAAACTTGTTTACACACTTTTTAATGTCAGGAATTCTTTTGGTTGGAGTATTTTTTCTTCTAAAAATATTCATGACAGGGCTATATATTAATCCATATGTTTTTGATGGAGTTACTTGGGGAACTTTAAAAATAGCGAGTTTTTCTGTTACACCTACAGTTACAATTATCAGTGTATCTGTAATTTCCGCTTTAATTTGTTCTATCTACAAGGAATTAGATAGTGTATAATATGGCTTATGGATAACACATTAAAAATATTCTTAATATCTCAAATCGCTGTATGTGGTGCACTTGTAATCACCGTATTACTTCAAAACCGCGCAGAGGGTTTGGGGAAAATGTTTGGAGGAGGTGGGGAAGTATTTAGAACAAAGCGAGGTTTAGAGAAGGTCCTTTATTACCTTACAATTGGTTTGATACTTGTCTTAGTTGTACTCTCCCTCTTAATACTAAAATACTCTGCATAATTGAGTAGATTATGAAATCTAACAGCAAAGCACAAAACAAGGCTTTATCCATGAGGGATGCTCTTAATGAGTTTAAAAGTCTCAAGGTTGTGGAGTCTAAGAATGATCGAAAGGATTGGAGAAATGGCTTTTGGAATTACCCTACCCTTTTAGAGAAATTATACAAAAACACAATACCTTTTAGTTATATTCTATTATTTTCATTTATTGGATTCCTTTTTGTATTATTCTTACAATCCAATACTTTTGCAAAATTTTTAAAAACAAGTTCTTTTTCCAGTGATACATATACTGAGGGTCTAGTAGGAGCTATATCTTCATTTAATCCTCTGTTTGCATCAAATAACTATGTAGATAAATCGATAGATAGTTTGATTTTCGAAAAGTTCATATATATTGGAAGAGATGGAAAACCTACTTCAGGGATTGCAAATGAATGGACAGTCTCGGGTAATAGTCTAACCTATACATTTAAGATACAAGAGGGCTTGCATTGGAGTGATGGAACTAGTCTTACCATAGATGATGTTCTGTTTACATTTAATACAGCAATGTCTTTAAGTCCTGATATATCTGTTGGAGCTGCTCTTGTAGGTATTAATATTAGCGTGATTGATTCACGGACAATACAGTTTGTCCTTTCAGAGGCAAATCCTACTTTCTATGAAGCTGTGGCTTTGTATATTGTGCCTCAGAGTGCTTTAAAGGATGTTGCACTGCAGGACATTCAAGGCTTCAAATCATTCACATACAAGCCTATGGGAAGTGGTAAATATGTTGTTGAAAAAACTGAGCAGAATGCTGTATATCTTTCAGATAACCAATATGACAACTATGATCCAAGTCTTAGGAATTTAGTCTTCAGAATATATCCTGATTTTACCTCTCTTGAAACAGCAATGAGAGTTGGAGATGTAGATGCTTTGGGAAGCTGGAATAACGAGGCGCTTTCATTCATGCAGGAGTATCCTTCATTTGGAGTATTAACAAAAAATGAGGAATTTAGAAACAGAATTCTTTTTATGAATATGCGAAAAGAAGCTTTGAAGGACAAGAATGTAAGAATGGCCTTAAACTATCTTTTAGATGTTAATATACTTCTTAAAGATGCACATATTCAGGGTGAAGTAATGCAAGGTCCCTACCCTGAGCGTTCTTGGGCTTTTAATGATCAAATATCATATTATTCATACGATCCAGCTAAGGCTTTAACTTTTCTAAACACTGCGGGTTATACTAAGAATGCAGAAACCGGATACTACGAATCTAAAGATGGAAAAATATTGAGTTTTACAATCAGTTATTTGGATAATGATGTAAATAATCGATTAGTAGATGCTATTGTTAAGAATATGGATGCTGAAGGAATTGTTATTCAGCCTAATAAACAAGATTACAATCTTATTTCTCAGCAAACCATTGTTACAAGAGATTTCGAAATTTTATTATATGAGATTGAGACTACTGTTGATCCAGATCAATACAATCTTTGGCATTCATTGAAGGTTAACGACCCATATCTTAACTTGTCGGGCTATCAGTATGAAAGAGTAGATATCCTACTTGAAGATGCGCGGAAGACAACGAATGAGGCTACTAGGAAAACAAAATATTTTCAATTTCAAAAATATTTGATAGCAGACGCACCAGTTGTCTTTTTGTATCATCCAACATTTATGTATTACTTTGATAGCAAACTCTCAGGTATTGATATGGAGAACATAAACTTCTCGTATGAGAGGTTCTGGAATATACAAGATTGGAAATGGAATTAAGAATGCCAGGGGGGGGATTTGAACCCCCAACCTATCACTAGGACTACGTTCTGAACGTAGCGTGTATACCAATTTCACCACCTTGGCTTATCACTGGTATTTTACCACGAAATCTACTTTTTGGATGTAAGAGATACCTCTACAGCTGATGCTTTCTCTTCGCCTTTTGAATTATCAGGATCAAAGTTTTTGAAGTCCTTGAGGAAATCCATCTTGTTCATAATTCGTTCTTCTTCTTTTTCTTCTGGTTTCTTCTCTTCTTCTTTTTTCTCCTCCACCTTTTGTTCTGTTGGTTTACTGGTTCCCGTTAACTTTTCTCTTAAAGTAACCCCTGCTTCCTTAGAGTCTGTTTTAACGAATTTTTCTGCTACCTTCTTCTCGACGACCTTTTCATTTCTTTGTTTCTTTTGAGATACAAAAAATATGCCAAGCATTATTCCTATCAGTAATGAAGATACTGCAATTATCAAATATGTTTGATTGGTTACAATCCAGTTTTCAATCCCCTCAAGTGTAATGTCTCTAATATCAAAAGCTTTGTTTGTAGTATTAGATATCGTTTTCTGATTATCTAATGTAAACTTCGTAGCTTCAGAGAGATTGCTAGCATACCCATATCTTCGGGTATATGCATTGAGTGAAAATATCTCATTTCCAAACTCGCTTTTTGCAAAGGCCATAGTCCATCTTCCATCCCCATCAATTATTGCAGTCTGGGTTAATACGGTACTTCCAGAAGAAAGTAACACTATGACTTCTGAGTTGGCTAATCCGGTTCCAGATATAGTGACGTCTTCCGTGCCGATTACAGGAGTACTTAATATTGGAGCGCGTGGAATTATGATTATTGATGTATCGTAAAGTTGTGTAGATGCATTCTCATCCTGAAATTTGAATGATAGTGTATGTTTACCAATACTCAAAGCAGGTAACGTGTAGGGACTGGTAATATCTACATATCCTTTACTATCCATTTCTAACTGAACAACAGCATTATCTGTTGAAGGATTGGTAAATGTAATTATTGTGCTTGGATTATCTGTTTGAGTAGGAATTTCTACTTTTAGTGCGTTATTTGATATGGTTATAGTTTCTAGCGGATTTGTGCTTTCAGTCTCATTTGTAGAACCAAGTACGTCAGATACTGCTGTGTCCGTAGTTGCAAGAACAGGAGCTGTTAACGAGAATGATACTATTAATATTGTTATGGATACAAGAAGCTTTTTCATTTTTGGCAGTAAAAAAATTATTTCTATTTCTCCATTCTATCAGTGAACAAGATTCCCTCCAAGTGATCGAACTCATGCTGTATGCTAGCTGCATTTATATCATTGTATTTTTTCGTAATCCAATTTCCATCCAAATCTTGATACCTAACTTTAATTTTAAAATATCTTGAAACATTGCCAGTGAAATTTGGAATACTTAAACACCCCTCTTCCCCTGTTACTTTGAGAAAGCCATGAGGCTCTATGGTTGGATTTATGAAAAGCTCCCACTGTTCGGTATCATAGTTTAATGAATAGAAGACACGTTTATTTCGTCCCACCTGGATGGCTGCAATACCTCCTGCTGGGACATTTCCTTGATCCTCACTATGTTGAGCTGTGTATAACAAATCGTCAAGAAATTCCTTAAATTCCTTTGCTTTTAACTCATCAGGTGTAACTAACAAACTTTTACCACGTAATATGGACTCTTCTTTGGAATTCTTTGTTGTTAGTATGTTTAATGCCTTTGCCATAGAGAAATTATAGCATAATTAGGGGTGATTTTTTTTAATATGTAGGTTTCTGAAATATTTTATATTTATTTTATATCCCACCTTGTGTACCGTTTGAATCAAGGGTTCTTTTATATGTGATTTAAGTTTAGACCTGATTCTGCTAACTAATGTGTCAATAGCAGCATAACTAATTTCCTCATGTTTTCCAGAAAAACATTTACTAATACTGTCTCTGCTCACTATATGCCCACTCGCTCTCATTAATAGTGCAAGAAGATGAAACTCTTGATATGTAAGAAGAATTTTTTCATTTTTTATGAAAAATGATTTTGAAGCTAAATCTATCATAATATCTCCAACCTCGAATACTACTTTTCGACTGAAGAATGATGTCAATTGACCAATTTGAGCTTTTAGTAATTCACAAGATATTGGTTTTGAATGATAAAGATTAATTCCTATATCAAAAGAATTAATTGCATCAGAGATATTATTAGGTCCTATGGCTATGATTGGTAAAAACAAATTCTGTTCTCTAACTTTCTTTAAATATTCTTTATTAGTTGAATTTAGAAGGTTAATATCCAATATTAAAAGAGAATATTTACTATTAAGTGAAATTGGAATATCTTCAATATTTTTTACATGAGTTAGAAATATCTCATGGGAAAGAAAACAAGGTGTCAAAACTTTTAAAATGTCAGTGTTCTTTTCAACTAGCAGAGCGGAATTCTCTGATGTTCTAGAAACCATTGTCTATTTTACAATATCAATTCTTACAAAAACCTTACAAATTACTCTTCTTTCTCCTCTCCATTTTCATTCTCTTCCTCTTCCTCATCACTGTCGGAAGGATGGAGGTATGACAGAAGGATTAATATGGTTAATGTTACTACCAGAATTGAAATCAAAATTATGAAAAAGATGCTGTTCATAATTCATTATACATTTTTATTTTTGGAAATTAATACTTTGCACCGATTGATTATTAGAATTTATGGAATTTGTTATTACGGACTGTGTAAGTGCTACAAGTCCAAGGAGAAAGGATATGACTGCAATGTATATAGCTAGGGTAGGAAATCTCTGCTTCATACTTGTGTTCTGATAATATTAGATTTAGTTGAGCGTGAAAAAATCTACTCTATCAGAAATTCATAATCAGAGGAAATTATAGTTTGGCTTGTAATGAGATTACTTTACGTATTTCTCCCATAGCTTTTCATTAAGCGAATAGCAGCATCCACAGTAATTTTGCTTGTAAAACCCCCTATTTATTGGATGCTCATGCTCCTTGTTTGGCACTATTATTTTTGTATTCTTGTCTTCTAGTTGTTTTGCAATTTCTAAAATTGTTACTTTGTCTTGGTAATGACTTCCAAGGAGTGTTGAAGATATATATTTAATATCATGTGCTTTTGCATATTCAAAAGCTTTTGAAAGTCTTAATTCCCAACATCCCAAACATCGTTTTTCTTTTCCTACTATACTTTCAAAATATTCATGAGGTTTGTAATCTGGAACTACTAACTTCATACTCCAATCTGAATATTTTTCCTTTAAAATAATTTTGAGCGCATTTAACCTTTCCATGTATTCAGTCTTAGGATGTATATTGGGATTGTAAAAAAGAAGAGTAATTTCAGTATTTTTTGAAATTTGTTTTTCCTCTTCAAGCGATTCTATTAAGTGTATTAAACAATCGGCACAACATGTATGTATTACTATCTTGTCAATCATTTCTGTTTAAGCTGCATAAAATATACCTTTGCTCTGCGTAGAAAATGCGAAACTGCTAATACGCCCATGAAGACTGATAGCTCTACATGCCAATACATAAATTTGAAATCAATATCCATTAATGATGGAAATTGGTATTGAAGCATCATGAATATTCCAAAGCCAAATGTAGGGATTAAAAATGTTAGTAACAAAATAGTATTCCAAAAGGCATTAAATTGTTTAAGATATTGTTTGAATATTAAGAGACTTCCCCAATACAGTACTATTCCTAAAATTAAAGGTAAAAGCAGATTGTATGGATTTTTAATTACAGTTGTATTTGAAGTTGTTGTCGTTGTGGTATCTTTTGAGGCTTCGGCTTGTGAATTTGTATCAGTGGCGGTAGGAGTTTGTGTAGTGGTTGTTGTGGATGCGCCTATTGTTCCGACTTTGAATGATGCAAGTAAAGTAGTAGCTTCTCCCTGATGTTTTCTAACACTGTCAAAATCAGTTGTCATATCAGTTCCGCACCATGAAGTAATGTTTGAGTACTTCTGATTATGTATATTTAAATATGTAGTTATATCGTATACACCATTCTCATATATGGTCCAACAGTTATTACTTGTATTATGTTGAGCAACTTCTGCATTGGTATATATTGTATTTGCCATAACTTGGCGAACAGATATCAATCCTATGAAGATAATTAGCGAAAACAAAATTGTCTTTTTTATATTTTTCATACATCAAGAATACTAGAAATATGAACGATATTGCAAATATATCTTCACTTTGATATCGTATGGGAATGGCAAAATTCTCTATCAAAATTGATAATTTCTCTAAAACCTTTGGTGAAATTAAGGCAGTTCAGAATCTATCCTTTGAAGTTAATGATGGCGAAGTATTTGCTTTCTTAGGAACCAACGGTTCTGGAAAGACCACCACAATTAGATGCCTTCTGAAGATATATCAAGCAGATGAAGGAAAACTATTAATCAATGGCAAAGAATATTCTGAAGAACTAAACAGCATAATTGGATACCTACCGGAAGAGAGAGGTTTGTACCGAGATGTATCAGTGATTGATATTCTTTCATATACTGCAAGGCTAAGAGGTATTGAGGCTAATGAAGCTATGAAACGAAGTTTGGAATATCTAGATATGGTTGGGCTAATATTACACAAAGACAAACAGATATCTCAATTGAGTTCTGGTATGCAGCAAAAAGTTCAGTTGGGGACTGCGTTAATTCATAACCCTGAGATATTGATATTGGATGAACCATTTAAAGGGCTAGATCCTGTTAACAGGCAGCTGTTTGTTGATCTTCTTGCTGAGCGTGGTAAACAGGGTGTAACTGTCTTGTATAGTACTCATGTCATTGAAGAAGCACAGAAAATGGCAGATAGATTGTTGATAATAAAAGATGGAAAAAGGTTAGAATATGGCTCTGTGAATGAAGTTAGGGCAAGACATGGTAGCAAGAATATATATATTGAATTTGGAAGCTGGGCACCTGCTGAAAAAAACGACCTTTACACCGCTATCATTACAAACAAGACAGCAGAATTAATCCCAAACAAGGATGTTACAGAAGATGAAATACTTAAGAATCTTCTTGAACAGGGTGTGAAGTTAATTAGTTTTAACCTAGACTATCCAAGTCTTAATCAGGTATTTATAGATATAATGAAATAATGAAAAAGAATTTTTTTGAAGTAGCAAAATTCGAATATTTGAAGACAATCAAAAAGAAAAGTTTCTGGTTAGCTACCCTATTCTTACCATTATTTATTGGTGTGATAGCTCTTGTTTCAGGACTCTCATCAGTAGAAGCTGCAAAACAGATGGAAAAGCCTGCATCTTTCACAAAAATATTCGTGTATGATCCTCAAACAGTTATAAACCCTGCTTTTTTTGTAGCGCCATATGAAATTACAAAGGATGTTGAGGCAAGCAAGAATTTCGTAAAAAATGATAAAACCACAGCATTAGTTATGCTTTCAGATAACTATTATACTGATCTTTCCTCTACATTTTATTACAGAAAGGATGCTGACTTTATGGGTACAGCAAGTTTGCCTTCTGTTATTAATGCATTTATAAAGCAAAGTGCTATTTCAGGTATTTCAAACCCAGGTGTTATTAATATATTAAATGGATCTCCTACTAGTACAAGTTATACCTATGATGAAAATGGGAATATGGTTAAGGAGGGATTTGAGAAATATCTCTTACCAATTGCTTCACTAGTTATCTTCTTTATGTCTGTATATATCTCTTCGGGTTTCTTGCTACAGAGTGTGTCTGCTGAGAAAGAAAACAGAATGATTGAAACGATACTTTCTATCGTGGATAAGAAATCTTTGATGTTTGGCAAAATGATTGGACTTATGGGAGTTATGTTTACTCAGCTTTCTACCTGGTTAATATTTGGACTTGGTATTTACAAGGTAGTAATGACTAAATTCAGTCTTCCTATCCCTATTGATTTCAATAATATTGATCTTTCGCTTTTGCCTTTAAATATCTTTTTGATATTTATGGGATTCCTATTCTTTGCTGCTATTATGATAGGTACGGGTGCGGTTGGTACTGGAGCTGAGGACAGTAGAAATTTATCATCGATATTTATAATCCTTTCGATATTCCCCATGTATTTGATGCAAATTTTACTTACAAATCCAAATGGGGTTCTCTCTGTCGTATTGAGTTATTTCCCATTCACATCATTTATGGTTCTTCTAATAAGGAACTCATTTGGCGCTTTGCCTACGTTAGAACTTATAATCGGCATTGGGACTTCTATTCTTTATGTAGTTATTGCCATGTTCCTAGCTTTGAAGCTTTTCGAACTAGGTTGCTTAATGTTTAATAGACGCCCTTCATTTAAAGAATTAGTTGGATACCTAAGGATAAAGAAGAATATACAATAAATCTGACATCTATGTTTTCTATCTCAGACATGCTATAATACTTTTGCTATTGGAGCGTTGAATAGACTGCTTTGAGTAATTTTTCTCCCAAGTTATTGGTATAGCGAATATAATTTATACATTTATAAATAAATGGGAAACAAGTTATTTGTAGGAAACTTGAGCTGGAACGTCGATGACGCTATGCTTAAAGATTTCTTTAGTTCTGTTGGTACTGTTCTTGAAGCAGTCGTTATAAAAGACAGAATCAAAAACCGATCTAAAGGATTTGGTTTTGTTAAGATGTCAACCGAAGAAGAAGCTCAGAGAGCAATCGCTGAGTTAAACGGAAAAGAGCTTGACGCAAGAGCATTGAATGTATCTGAAGCTAGAGAGGAAACTCCTAGAGAGAACAGATCATTTGGTGATAGAGATAACAGAGGTGGTTACGACAGAAGGTAATCCGTTGTTGTTTTGAAATTAAAGGGAGACCGAAATGTCTCCTTTTTTTTTGAATATACAAAATAAACACTAGATGATATCTATTGTTTATATAAAAAGATAAATTTGTTTTTGGAATTTATTCGGACTATTCAGTCATACCTTCTAACTGTTGTTGTGCATATGCAGTTAGATTTTTTCTCTTGGCCCATACTCTTTGTGTATCAGTAAGAAGTTTCTTTCTCAATCTAATACTTACTGGTGTTACCTCAATCAATTCATCATCATTTATAAATGAAAGTGCATATTCCAATGTAAGAGGAATTGTAGCTCTTAAAGAGACTATAGTTACCTCAGCATGAGACATTCTAACGTTAGTCTTATGTCTAGCCTTACATGGATTAACCATAATATCTTCTTCATTGTTATTAATACCGATAATCATACCCTCGTATACAGGCTCTGAACCACCAATGAATAACTTCCCCCTATCTTGTATTGTAGTTAAGGAATAACCTAATGCAGTGCCTGTCTCAGAAGATACAATAACCCCTTTTCTAAACAACTCAGGTTGTTTAACATATGGAATATATTCAGAAATATAGCTGTTAATAATAGCTTCCCCCTTTGTAGCATTCATTAATGATCTGTGAAGACCAATCAAGTTTCTAGTTAAAATCTTGTATGTAAATCTTGTTTGACCATCCTCGTTCTCAATATTAATCATTTCACCTTTTCTGTCGCTTACCTCTTGTGTAACTACACTCATATATTCTTCTGGAGCATCAATAGTAAGCTCTTCAATAGGCTCACTGATTACGCCATCTATATTCTGAAGAATAACCTCTGGCTTACTCAATTGAAGTTCAAATCCTTCTCTTCTTAATTGCTCCACAAGAATAGCTAATTGCAATTCTCCTCTACCTGCAACAAAGAAACTATTGGATCCATTGTTTGTTATATCCAAACTAATGTTTAAGTTCTTCTCTTGTTCCAATCTCTGTGCTAATTGCTTATCAGTAACAAATTTCCCTTCTTTTCCTAAGAATGGAGAGGTATTTGCTTGGAATTTAACTCTAACTGATGGTGGAGTAATAGCAATCTCTGGAAGTACATCTTGGTTGTTTATATCACATATAGTGGCTCCAATTTTGGTGGATTCGATACCTGTGATAGCAACAATCTCTCCAGCCTTTGCTTCTGTAATTGGTTGCCATTGCATTCCTTCTTTGGCGAAAAGTCCTCTAACTCTACCTTGAACTTTTTCTTCTTTCCCAGGTTTGTTAGAGATCAATAGCACTGGATCATTTAACTTAACTTTTCCTCTATTGATTTCTCCAATTAAGTATCTACCAGTGTGTACATCAAATTCTAATGAAGTTACCTGCATCTGGAATGGTCCTTCAGGATCACCTTTTGGTGCTGGCATACTAGCGATAATTTCATCCAATATGGGGGTTACATCTCCTTGTGTACTGTTAGGTACTGTGAGGTCACCCTTTGGCATTTCCTTGAAGATTTTACCTTCTCTAGCTATTGCATAGTAAACAGGGAATTCTAATTGTTCAGAGTCTGTAGCTAACGCTAAAAAGAGATCCTGTACCTTACTAATTGTTTTCTCGATATTTGCTAATTTCTTGTCTATTTTGTTTACAACAACAATGGGTTTAAGACCCATTTCTAGTGCTCTCTTTAATACAAATTTGGTTTGTGGCATTGGGCCTTCTTTTGCATCTACTAAAAGTAAGCAACTATCTGCCATATTTAATGTTCTTTCTACTTCTCCACCGAAATCTGCGTGACCTGGTGTATCAATAATATTGATTTTGTAGCCCTTGTATCTAATTGAAATATTCTTTGCACTAATGGTAATACCCTTTTCTCTTTCTAATTCACTAGAATCTAAGATCTGTGTTTCAGACATTTCATCTTGATTATCTCTAAAAAGATGGTTTTGCTTCATGAAAGCATCAACCAAGGTAGTTTTACCGTGGTCGACGTGTGCTATGATTGCAATGTTTCTTAAGTTTTTTTGGTCGATTGGTGAATATTCCATGACAAGGTAGGATTTTACCACAAAAATGGCAAACTTGATACTATATTGTGATCAAAGAATTATTCTTTGACCTCTACTCCTCCAAAGATAGCTGTGCCAGTGATTTCTAAGACTGGAGATTTAGCTTCCCTTGATGCAATTTTGCTTTCCCAACCTCCCATTACACCGGTTCCACTTGTAACAATCTTACAATCTTTGGGTACAATCACTTCTACCCCACCAAATATTGCGTTAATGGTTAACTTTGCTCCATCTTTATGTACTTTTGCATCTCTAAGGTCTAACTTTCCGCCTCCGAAGATTGCTGATATATCTCCACCCTTAAATGCTTTTGAATCCATTCTTTTATCTACGCCCCAGAATATGAGTGCTTCTGATACCTTATCGCTTTCATCGTATTTCTTATCCAAATTCATATGGGTATTCTCTTTCTTAAAGATCATTGTAAGCCCAATTGCGATAATTGCTACTGGCCATAGGACTGCGAAAAAATTCCAAGAGAAGAGTTTAGTAAAGAGGAAGATTGATCCAATTGAAAGGAAAAGAATTGCAGATGCGGTATTTTTGTCTAGCAACATTTTAATACCAACACCTAGCAATGCAGCAGGCCATAGGTAGCCAATGACATCACCAGCATTTAAGTGTAACAATGGTAAGACACCTGAGGTTTCAAGGAAGAATATGAGGCCAAGGATTATTAAGAGTCCTCCGATTACTAATTTTGAATTTGTGTTCATGATGTTAAGTATTTATATATATTAATTTAATTATTTTCTATCTATTGTTAACTCACCTACTCCTACAGAAGCAGTTATGGTTACTTTCTTTGTAGCAGTATCATAGTTAGCAGATTTGTAGCTTGTTTCCTTCCCTATTCCATCAACAGTTGTATTCTCAAGCTTTATTGATCCTACTCCCAAGTCATATGCTACTAATATCCCTACATTTTCAGGTAGTGTTAGGATTATCTCTCCCGCACCAACATTCATATCTATTGTTTCAGGAATAGCATTTTCACTCAATGTAATATCTAAACTGCCTGCACCAACACTGGTTCTAAATGCTTTCACTGTAGCAGAGTCTAGATTTACAATACCTTCACCAGCTCCTAGATCAATTGTGATATCTGTTGGTATGGTGTTTTGTCCAAGTGTAAGAGTATATTCAGGAGATTTGAAATTCCACCATCCCCATGTATGTATTCTTGTGTTATCAAATATTGTTGTTAAAACACCATCTTTTGATGTGTTTTCTAGTGTTGGTTTGTTACTTTCTGTATAGTTTTTCATTTCTGAGTGAAGGAAGTAGTCTGCAGATTCATCATTCAAGTACAGTGTTGAAGCAGCAACATTAATGTCTAACGTTCTAGAAGTGATGTCAGTGTAGTCTGTGAGGTTAACATAGGAGTCGCTTTCCATTAGTTCAGTGTCATTTACATTCTCACATCTGTTGAATATACAATTTGAAACGCTTTCAGGTAAGAAAGGTACTCTCTGTGTTTTTGTGAAGAAGTATGATGTTACTCCAATGAAGATTATGAAGAGTGTGTATACAATTGGATATATTACCTGCCCTGCTTTGTTTTCGGGTAATATGATTTTTAAACCTGCGAGGATTAGCAGGATTGGCCAGAATCTAAATATTTGTAACCATATTCCCCATGGAACTATATTGGTTGTATTGAGTAAGAATAGTAATCCGATGGATACTAGGAATATTGCCCCTGTAATGTCTTTTTGTTTTTTGTCTTCCATTTTTGTTTTGTTTAATTTACTTCACTTAATATATGTTATCATTTTATCAATAACTTATATATTTACAATATATTATGGAAAAGAAACAGATATATAGATGTCCAATATGTGGAAATGTTGTTGAGGTATTGCATGTTGGTGGTGGTACTTTGGTATGTTGTGGTCAACCTATGCTTCTAGAAGCTGTTAAGAAGTCCGAGGAAGGTAACGAGAAGCATCTTCCTGTAGTTTCAGTTAATGGGAATGAGGTTAGTGTTAAGGTTGGTAGTATTCCTCATCCTATGACTGAAGAACATTCTATTCAATGGATTGAGTGTGTTGTAGGAGAGAATGTTTACAAAAAGGAATTAAAACCTAATGAGGTTGCTGAGGCTGTGTTTATGGTTGTGGGAGATACAAGCAATATGATTGTTAGAGCATATTGTAATGTTCATGGGTTGTGGCAAGCATAGATTTGGAAATTACAGAGAGGCGTCTATTTTGTTGGACACCTCTCTGGTGAAGGAAAGCTATATCTTTGGATAATGATCCAATATAATATTTGAAAGCTTTTCCTTCAATGTTCTTATTCTTTCGTTGATTGTAGCCATCTCCTCTCCCGAAAGGGATAAATTTGAATACTCCAATTCTTTGGTTCGTAAGACCTTCCAAAAAATTATTGTATCGGAGCGTAAAATCAGGCTATGACTTTTTTCCAGAAAATCCAGATGTTTTTCAACATCTTCAAAAATTTGTTGCATTTCGTGGAACATTTTAACTCCCTATGAGTATGATATTAAGAACCGGTCATTATACTACAGGTCTATATATCCATCAACCCCCATTTTTAAACAAATCTTGATATAATAGCTCTCATGTTAACGATAAATAACATCTCTTTAAGTAGAGGTAACAAACAAATATTAAAGAATATATCCCTAACCTTAGGTGAGGACGAAAAGGTTGGACTTGTTGGGGTTAATGGTGCAGGGAAATCTACCCTTTTAAAAGTCATTGGAGGATATGAAGAAGCAGATTTAGGCAATGTATCCTTTAAAGGAACAATGTCATATCTAGCACAGGAGACACACAAAGAGATGGATATTAATAATCATCCGAATCTAACCATAGGTGAATATTTAATAATTGAAAAGAATGTTGATGTGGAGGAATGGGAGATAAAAAAGTTCTTAAATAATCTTAAGATGGATGACAAGGATTGTGATAGTAAACTTGGTGAACTTTCTGGTGGGCAAAAAATCAAGGTAGAAATAATTAAGATATTAATGGAGAAAGCCGATCTCCTAATACTGGATGAACCTACTAACTTCTTGGATATTCCATCTGCAGAGTGGTTAATGCGATATCTTGTTACATATCCTAAGGCAGTGTTAGTGGTGTCACACGATTTAAGACTAATGAATAAAGGTATAACCAAGATATGGTTTCTTAATGAAAGAACATATGATGTAGAGGTATACAGGGGTAACTATGAACAATTCTTAAAGGTTAAAGCACTTAGAGATGAATTCTTAGTTAAACAATTAATAAGTGAGGAAAAGAAAGCTGAAAAAGTATTTGAATTAGCACAAGGATTATCCGGAAGAAAGAGCATAAAGGAGAAGAAGCGAGCCGCAAGAAAGTTTGAACAGGCTAAAGAATTAAAGGAGAATGTAAAAGAATTAAAAGAAAAGGTTATGAAGGGTAAGAAGATGCATTTGAATATCCCTGTTCCATCACAAAGTAACAAGCTTGTACTGGAGATGGATAATATTTCAAAGGCATATATTAAAGGTAAAGAAGTATTAAAGGATGTGTCATGTAATGTACAAAGATATGATCGTCTTGCCATTATTGGTAAGAATGGGGCTGGTAAGACTACCTTACTTAAGATATTGGCTGGGAGATTAAAGCAGGATAGCGGTACATACAAATGGGGATTCAATACTACTGTAGGTTACTATTCTCAAGAGAATGAGGATTTGGATTTTACTAAGACGGTTTGGGAGAATGTTGAGAAATTGGAATGGGGATTATTAGATAAACGAAAGTTTTTGGGAGGATTTCTGATTGCGGGAGATATGATTGATCAGAAGGTTTCTACCCTATCTGGTGGAGAGAAAACAAGATTGGCTTTGGCAAAATTATTTGCAGGTGGTTATAATGTGTTGTTATTGGATGAGCCTACTACTTACTTGGATCCTGATTCTCAAAATATATTGCTTCAAGCACTTAAGGAGTACAAGGGTACTATTATATTGGTAAGTCATGAACCTCATTTTGTTAAGGAATTGGGTATAGAGAAGGTTATATTAATGCCAGAGGAATACTTTGGATATTTTAGAGATGAATATATTGAGAGAGTTGGAGCTATTTAAATCTTTTCAAAAGGGATGATTCTTTTACTATCTTTTCTATTTCTTTTTTAGGTAAATTACTTTCTACCCAGATATGGGGAGGTGTGGATTGGAGTTTTTTTAGCTCTTCTAGAAGATCTGCTTTGGTTATCTTCTTAACTTCTTCGATATATAGATTAGAATTATAAAGTTCTCCATACTCCGCATAATCTACTGCGACATCATAAGGAAGTTCTTCATTATATACTATCGTGTTGGGATATATGTATGTACTTAGAATATTATTTATCCATCTTGTTCCTTTTTCAGATTTGATAAATTTCTCAATATCTTTAAGAAGGAAAGAATCAAGTTCTTTTAAAAGTTCTTCAATTCTTGAATTCTCAACTGTAAATCTTAAACATTTAACATTATGATACACAGTAAACCAATCCTCTAAGTATGCCTGTAAACCATATATTAGCCCTTTTTTTTCTCTGAGGTAAAGGAATCCAATTCTTTTTATAACAGAATTTAATACCTTATCAATTGCTTCCTTTTTATAATTAAAACCTTTATCAGTTTGGTCAAACCAATTTAGTTCAATTACTGTCCCAGTTGCGTTTTCGTCATAAAAATATCCTAAATCTAATTTGTTAATTAGCTGTATATTTCGGATACTTGAAGGATATTCATTGACAAACTTTTTTCCAATTTCTTCAAGCTTCGAAAAAGTAGAAGCGTTAAGTTTTGTTCTCGATTGAATCGAAAAAATTGTATCCTTTGTAATAAATCGTTGATCAAAAAGCTTTTTTAGGTTATTTGTGTTAATCCTTTTAATATCATCCATTTCGCCAAGAATATGATTAGCGAATTCTGGATATTCTTTTCCTTGTAAGAAGATCATCTTTTGTCTAAAACTATCTTTTTCAAATTTTGGACGTCGGCTTCTTTCAGCAGTTACAATTTTCTTTTCATTAATTATAGATCTGCTAAATTTTGATTGAGGAAAGTCAATAAGGCTAATAATTCTTTGTAGGATTCGATCTTCTCCCTTCTCGTTTGCTCTTCCATTAAGATTGATATACTTATGTGAGGTTGCGGCGTTTATATTTAAAGCTGGGTGTGTTTTATCTCCTTCCTCGAATTTTTCAATATCATCCTGCGTTTTAAATGTGGAATTTGGATTAAAAAGCATATGCTCTAATAAATGACAGCTACCATGTGGTATACCCTCCATGTCTTCGTAAATAGCTCCTGCTCTTTGAAGGGAATAAAAATCAAAATTAACAGTAGCTGGATTTTCCAGATGTATTAACTTAATACCACAATCTAATTCATATAACCTGTATGTAATATTGTTATATTCATTCTTAAATTCTTGTAATAATTTCATTGGTTATTTACTTAAATTAACTTCATAGCTTCCCATATTCTAATCATAGCATAGGTATCCAATTCACAATATCTAAGTAAGTTCTCTTTCATACCCTCTTTCTCCTTCTCTGTCTTATTCCCATACGCAATCTCCTCCCAAACAACCATAGCCTCAGTACCATTAGATACTTCCATACCATGATATGTTAAATCAGGACATAGAACAGGGAGCACCTTCTTAATACTCCAACTACCTTTAAATTTAGGGTCTACATACATCTGCTTACTAAATATATCTCCAAGATCCTTAACTCTGCTATTAACCATAATGAAGAAATCCTCGTATTCAGGATATATCTCCCCCATTTCCTTGTTTCTACCCATCTCAAATGATTTATTCCATGTTAATATGCTTCCTGTTTTACCAATAACCTTTTGTAATTCAACTGGAACAGACTTCATGGGGTCATCTTGTGTGGTTGAAAGATATTCATAATGTTCTAACTCAGAATCAGGAGTTCTTTTTACATGTAGTGAATATTGAAATACTACATTTTGATATGGTTTGTGACCATTGTATTGTGGTACAGCCCAAGCGTAGGTTTCGTAGTCTAAGAAGTACAGTGGAAATATCAATCCTTCTACATCATTTCTTACAGCATATGTATCAATTATAGCCCTATTCTCCTTCGTGGCTTTTACTTGTATCTGTTGTTTTGAGCTAAGTTTAAAATTCTCTGGAATACTCCTCATATCCAATATGTCCATATCTCTAAGCATCCTTACTTTTTTCTCCCCGATCATTCCAACATCATAGATTGAATATTCAGGTAGTGTAGGAAAGCATAGCTCTTTACATGGACAATCTTTAGGCTTGTAACATTCCATTAATCCATTATTTTCTTCTTTACTTGCTACCATCAATGCTTCTGCTATTAATCCTTGGACTTCGTTGTAATTTTCTTTCGCAAAGTCTGTCATCTTCTTAACAATAAATAGCTGCTCTAGGTCTATCTCTCCTTCTCTAACATAGTTTTTGTTTAGATATATTAAATATATATCGTTTATATCTTTTTCTAAGGTATTTGAAGCAGTGTAATATTGAAAAAGTACGTCATATTCCTGCTCTTTTTCTATCTCTGTTACGCTCTTTACTTCATATATGTCATTTCCTACTACAATATCTGCTCTACTGTAGAGGTCATCAGTTTGATATATTTTTTGATATTCACAATCGTCTGAAATATATTTCTTAACATATTCGCGTGCGAGTTTCTCTACCTCGTATCCTTGCTTGATGAGGTGTTGATCATACATTGAGAGAGATTTGTTGTATTGGTTATGTTTCAATGCCCATAGATGCATTGGTGCATCCATGAAGACTAAGAAATCTGATTTGGTTAACATTCTCTATTTTACCACTAATGAAATAGTAGCTTTACTACTGGCATTAAATGTGCCTGATGACGAATATTCTTCTTGAACAATTGAACATACCTCTGATGTAGGTTCATCCAATTTTTCAACTGTAATTTTGACTTGCTCAGGATAGCTCTCCATTACAATAGCATCAGTTTTTATATGTACACATGATGTGGAAGCTGCTTCGGTTACAGTATAGCTCCATGTATTATCTCCCTTGTATTCGTATGTGAGTATGAAATTCTCATTAGTAAGTTGTTTACTTGTTTGTTGATTTTTATTTTGTATATACAGGTATACAAATATCCCTGAGATTACAATTAACAAAAATGCTATTACAGAAATTAATATGACTTTTTTATTCATGATATTACTATTCAAATTTATATATGATTATTTTTCTATGGTTTCTAACCTTGTGTAATAGTCAGGTAATTCTTTGAGATGGGCTAAAGCTATTTTACCTGTTAAGATTGGATCGTCATTGGTCACATTGGTTTCTGGATCTTTACTTCCATGTTCTAATTCTACATTTATACCCTTGAAAAATTGATTAAGGTCTACGATATTCCAATCAATATTTAATTGGTTCCCTATTTGTTTTGCATCCTCTAATGTGAATTTCATATTTTCCATATATATTACTGCCGAAATTATGTTGATATATATTACCAGAGAAATGGTTATTCTATAATCCCACCACCAATAACGTACTCATCATAATAAAATACTACTGATTGACCAGAAGTTATAGCTCTCTGTGGAGTATCAAATACTACCTCTACTCTTCCATCCTCTAATGGCTTTACAGTAGCTGGCGCTTCCTTCGCTCCATACCTAATCTTTGCAAATACCTTCATTTCCCCATCTAATTTCTTGATAGATATCCAATTTAATTCTCTAGCAATTAATGTATTTCCGAAAGTCTCTTCATCATCCCCAAGTACTACCTCATTCTTTTCAATATCTACATCCACAACATACAAAGGTTTGTTACTAGCAATACCTAAACCCTTTCTCTGCCCAACGGTATAGTAATATATCCCTTTGTGTTGACCAAGAATATTACCTTTGGTATCTACAAAATTCCCAGGTAATATATCCGAATCAATATGTTCAGCTATGAACTTACCATAGTCGTTATCTTCTACAAAACATATCTCTTGGCTATCTGGTTTGCTTGCTACGCCTAATCCATATTTCTCTGCAATCTCTCTTACTTTGTCTTTGTTGTATTCTCCAACTGGGAATAGTGTTTGGGATAGCTGCTTTTGAGTTAGATTGTAGAGTGCATAGGTTTGATCCTTGGTTTTACTAAATGATTTTTTAAGTAGATATCTGCCATCTTTAAATTCAACTTGTGCATAGTGTCCAGTAGCTATGTAATCTAAACCCATTGATATTGCTTTGTCTAAAAGCGCTTCAAATTTTACTTCCTTATTACATATGATGCATGGGTTAGGAGTTCTTCCTGCGGTATATTCTCGAACAAAGTAATCAATGACCTTCTCTTTGAATATATCTTTGAAATTTAAGACGTAATATGGAATATCTAATTTATTGGCTACTCTTCTAGCATCATTTACGGCTGTAAGTGAACAACATCCATTGTCTCTTTCTTCCATTCCTTCGGTTTGCCATATTTGCATAGTAGCTCCAATAACTTCGTAGCCTTGTTCTTTGAGTAAGGCTGCGGATACAGAACTGTCTACACCACCACTCATGGCGATTAATACTTTTTTACCGTTATTCTTCATCTGTAAGGTTACTAATTAGAATGTATCCTCTCCTTTGTACTAGGAGATTTTGGATATTTGTTTGAATGGCATTTTCTGTCTCCGATTGTATGACATGTCCTATTCTCATTGAGTCTATTGAAAAATAATGTCCTTTACTTTTTAGTATTGCTGTTGCATGGCCTGCTGCAGTATCGCCAATTAAGATAGCTAAATCTTGCGATGTAGATAGCCTTGAGCTAAGCTCTGGGGTATAGTTAGTTTGTAAATTATCCATTGAACAATCTTTCTCGGTTCCGTTTAACATTGTCCAAAACAGAAGTGCAGCATTTGTTCCCTCTAATGCTGTATATATATTTCGTTGCTTTTCTAGAAGATTGTTTCTATCTTGTTGTGATACAGAAATACCACATGGTCTTTGTATCCCATGCAGAGTTTGTAAAATCGGAAGTACGAAACCGGCTTCTAGGTGGTCCTTTGTTCTCTCAAGAGGATTTCTATTAAGAAAGATTGTAAGTTCTTCTCCGATTTCATACCCAAGTGAGATTGCCATTAATGAGGTATCCAACGCTGCATATTCTGCACAATTTCCAGCTATCGTTTGTTCAATTGTTGGAATTCTTAAACCCTCTACTTGTGTATAGCAGATTCTTGAATCAGAAGGAGCTTCAAAAGTCCCGGAAGGAATAATAATGGAATCTGATGCGTTAGAATTACTTGGAATTTGATCCATTTGAACCTTCGCTTAAATTATTTTTTTTGTAATCATCTATTGCTGCTTTTATGGCTTGTTCTGCAAGATTTGAACAATGCATCTTTATTGGTGGTAACCCATTTAATGCCTCTGCTACTGTTTTGTTTGATATCTCTAACGCTTCTTCTAATGTTTTACCCATGATCAATTCGGTTGCCATACTACTTGTAGCTACAGCTGCACCACATCCAAAGGTTTTGAATTTTACATCGGTAATTACATTGTTTTTGATTTTAAGATACATCTTCATGATATCTCCACAAACAGGATTTCCAACCTGACCTATACCATCCGCGTCAGGAATCTCTCCTACATTTCTTGGATTCATGAAATGATCCATTACTTTTTGACTATATTCTT
>CAZSUV010000003.1:0-61759 GCA_964610125.1 uncultured Candidatus Saccharibacteria bacterium
ATTAAATCATGGTTAGACGCAAAAGCGATTGCCAATTGGATTCGTTTCAATTATCCAATACTGAAATTTTCGACCTTAAGAAACACAGGATTGGTAAACAACACCCGACCTAGGATCTTTGAAAGCTTTTCCTCGCTCAGTGAAAGATGCTCCCCTATATATGACAAAATATTCTGATTTGGATTTTGAGGTACAATTGTTTGAGGAATATAGCTTATTTTTACATCCTTATTCAAAGATACCGCTTCATTTGAAAGTTCCTTAAGCATTAGCTTTATTAATGTGGATTTCCCAACTCCATTTGGTCCTGTTATGCATATTCTGTCACCTGCATTTACTTTAAGCTCAATATTTTTTAGCAGTACTTTACTATCATATCCAAAATTTAGATTTCTAATATCAAGGATATTCCCCTCTTTTACTACAGACTCCTCAACCGCAAAATTGGGTAAGTGAGGTTTCTGTGGTTTACCTAATTTTTTTAAGTCCCTTTCAATTCTTCGTCCCCTCACTACAGCGGTTCTTGCAACCCTTGCACCCTTTGCTCTGTAGAAATCATCATTTGACGTTGTTTCGAATTTGTTTGAGGATTCTTTTAACCTCTCAATATCGGTTTCTAGTTTCTTCCTAGCCCTTTCTTGCTGTTCAAACGATCTTACCCTTCCTTCAAACTGCTTCTCTTTCTCAGCTTCATATAAAGAATAATTTCCTCCATACCTGATCAAGGTTTGTGTTTCTTCATCTACTTCCCATATCGAGTTAATAACATTATTCAAAAAGACTCTATCATGCGATACAACCAAAAGTGATACTTCCGTTTTCCTAAACCAATCCTCTAGGAAACGAATATTGTCCAAATCTAGATTATTTGTTGGTTCATCCAAAAGAATTAAATCGGGTTCAGATATCAGCAAACTTGCCAAAGCTATTTTCGTAGCCTCTCCTCCACTTAGTGTTTTTACTTTTCTACCCAAAAACTCAACTGGAATCTTTAGCCCTATTAGAATCTTCTCTAAATCCTGAGGATAGTTCCAAAGAGAGTACTGGTCCATCAATACAAGAACTTTTGCGTATTCATCATTGTATTGTACTTCCTCAACTGGCTTTTCTGTAAATCTTTGATATGCGTTATATATACTGGCTTTTAATCCAACCTGAGCATTAATATATTCTAAAACTGTTCCGTCAAATTCCAGCCTAACATCTTGTGGAAGATAACCGACCTTTATGCCCTCGTGTACCATAATTTCTCCTTCGAATTCTATGGAGCTATCTAATATTAATCCGTGGGAGATACAATAGATACTCTCAAGTAGAGTTGATTTTCCACAACCATTCCTACCTATAATGGCTACCTTGTCTCCTTCACAAAGAGAGAGATCAGCATCCTTCATCAAGAGCTTATCCCCTCTCCATAAGTCAGAGAATTTAACTGATAATTGTTCTTCTTTTGGATTTTCTTTTTCCACCATTTTCATTATTTAATACAAACTAAATATTGTGAGTTCCTTAACATTATACTATTTAATAGCCTATTCTTGTTAATCCAATAAAATTCTTCCGGTCGGTACCAATACGAAGGATCAATAATTTTGAAATTATCTTTATTATAACCACTTATAACAGAAACATGCCCCATTGGCACGCCACCTATGTCATCAGGTTTTCCCATAAATCCCCTTTTCTTTCCATGTAATAAAATTGCATCATAAGCACAAATAATTGGATATCCTCTGGCCAGAAATGTTGATATATCCTCACAAGATAGCGGTTTTATTACAACTTCTCCTCCCATCTCTATGAATTTTATTGCCTCCTCAATCTCGGATATTTCAGGTCCAAGCTGATGCCAAGCTTTAAATCCTTTATGTTGTAATCGTGGAGATTCACTACAAAAAAATTGTAATTCTTCCTTCAGTTTACTTAAAAGATTCTTTTGTGACAAAGAATTCCAAGATGGATCATAAATCAAACTCTGAAAAGTAATCAATTGAGGCTTCAATCCATTCTTTAATAAATACTGTCCCATAAGATAATCCCAATCCCTGTATTTATAACAATTGGAAGTATAATCGATAATATCCTGCATAACGTAAGGGATTTTATAAAAATCCAATACCTCTGCAACAGATGCTGGGCCACATTCATCATCCTGTTGTTCTATTTTTTTTATTTGAAGAATCATTTTCCTACTGCAATGATATATAAAGGATACTCCTGTATTTTGTCACATCTCAACAGCTTTGATAAGCGCGTATCATCAAACCCCCCTATTGCACAAGTTTTCAAATTAGCAGACTCGGCCAAAAGCATAATATCTTGTGCAATATGCCCTACTTCAAACAATATATATCTTAAACCTCTGTAATGATATTTAATCGTTGTTCTTTCTGGAGTTGCAGATAGAACTATTAAGAAAGATGCATTTTGAATCCATGTGGAATTACAAATATTCGTAAAAAATTCTTTTAAACTACCCTCTTGCAACAATTCCAATGTATGTTCGTATACATTGTAATGGTAAAGACCATTAGCAATATCCATTCCATTAAAAATTACAATATACTGTTCGATTGGATATCGAGCGCCAGCTGATGGATATGATCTTCTCGATGTCATTGAATCTCCATCTGGTTTCTTTAGATAGTTAGAATAATATAGTAGTCGGGACAATTCTCGTTTACTTATTGGCTTCTTATTGTCGAATTCTCTAAAACTTCTCCTTTTTGTAATAATTTCTTCCAAGGAATTTTTGTCCTTGGACTTAAATTTATCCAAAATTATTCTTTTCATTCTTGGGTAAAATTTAAAATGTATTTGCAACCATTCCCGAGGATATACTTGATGCAAATCCACATTGGGATTTAGCTCCTGTTTAATATTTGTCCTTTTAAAGAAAAAATCTATAAAGTTCAAAGAAATGGCTGTAAAAACTTATTTATTGGGATTTTCTTTTTTGTATGCAAGATTTGTTTGATTCTTGTTTGATCAAAACATGGAAATCGTTCATCTAAATATAATGGATGTGCCTCTGGGATAAATACTTTATATACAAAAATATCTCTTTCTATTAATGATTTTGTTGAGAAATCTTTTGCATAACAATGCCAGTTAAGTTGCTTTACTATTTTCAAAAGCTCTTTTAAATTTGATTTTTGATTTTTCACTCTTTTAAGATCAATCGCTATGTGTTCTGGAGTTTTAATCCAAAAGTCTAATTTTCCTTTGGCATATTTAGAAGACCAAAGAAGTCCCCGATCTGAAATTTCTGTTATTTTGTCAGCTCTATTCAATAAGTTGGAAATATATTTATCAGTCTTCTGCTCCTTAATGTATCTCAACCATCTTCTTGAATGAAATGCCTCTTCTAGGCTTCCCTTGATTGCATAAGAAATATTTGGAGAACATTTCATACCTAACGTGTACAATGGTCCTATTTCAGTAGGATCTTGAAGAATTGTTAATATCGTAGGGATTTCGATATCTGAATTTAAATATATAATATGTGGTACAAGATTATAGTACGAGAACTCATTTAATAACTCTTGCATTTCTTTTGTGGGATTTTTTATATCTACCCGTTTTCCTGGAATCTTTGCTAAATATGAATTAATGAATTGGTCCCTTTCAAATATCTCTAATATTCCCTTATAGATACAATCTTCTCTTGAAGTTCCAGAAGCAGCTCCTGTAGAGATGGGGAGCCTTAGAATAGGTTCTCTTTCCCAATACGGAAGATAGAAGAATTGTGAAGGAAAGAAGATTTCTTTCTCTTGTATTAAATCAAAAACTTTACAACAATATAATTTATCTTTTTCTCCATTTAATATGAAGTTTTTGAATTCCTTTTGAGAGAGTTGTTCTTTTGAAAATTTAACAATTGTATTAAAGGATATTGCACTCGATGATTCAATCTCTTTGGGAGATAATTGTTTCCATACGGAATGATAATTTTTCCCAGATGGTATTAAAGCATATCGTTCAACAGCCTCCATAACAGCTTTAATGTATGCAGTTTTTTCGTCTAATGATGTTCCCCCTCCCGTTATATCTGAAGGGATTTTGGGGTTCTCAAAGGTTGCTATGTATGTAAAGGCTTGTGGTTCATCATTAAAAAAAGGTACTTTTTGTACACTTTTAATAAAAGCAGAGTCTTGGGCAATATTTTTACATTCTTTATATAAAAAATCAGAGGGGGCACTTAGGCCCCCTCCTTTTTTGCTATTTCTTTGTTTTCTTTGAGAGTTTGACGCCATAGCAAGCGCTCGAATTTGATCCCGTATGGCTACACGAACCTTGATTACAGTTCGAACCCACTAAACCACTAAGAGACGCTGAGTACTCCATGGCATAACTGAGCTTTTTTCGCATGAGGATACAATAATAAATTAATATCAATGATACAAAATATTACACAATTTGTAAATGAAGCACTTCAAAAGTCTTTGTTTAACAGTATGAAAAGCAGGGAACAGCCAAGGGACAAGAAGTCCACAAAAGACTGTTCCCTGTGAGGGGTAAGCATCCCTCTAGGTTGTATGTGCTATCCTTGGACAGCTTCGGAGATATTTGTATCATCTGCGATTTGCCCATTCTGGGAAGGGAACAGTGGCTCAGCGATGTTCTTAACATCATTATTCGGCTGAGATACTTCCTCCCCTTTCTTTCTTGATTTCGAAAGCCCTAACAAATTCCCTATCCCCCAATGTGAAGTATCTAAAGAACCGTCTGTTGCTCGACCAAGCATGACGCACCTCCTGCTAAGAGACAACATATTCGTATGTTGTATATAAATATATTACAGTGGATTCTTTTGTTTGTGAAGCTATTATTACTGCTTTTTAAGTCCCAGCTTCTCAAACATATTATTACTATCACCATCGTGATCATGTATTGCTTGAGCTTTGTATCTAGGTAATACAAATATGAATTTACTCCCCTTACCTACTTCACTCTCTACACGAATATCTCCACCCATCTTACGTATGAGGTTGAAGGTTACAAAGAGCCCTAAGCCTGTACCACCAGGTCTTACAATCTCTAACTTATCTCCCACCTTTACATTAGAATCTATGTAGTTACCAGCCCTGTAGAACTTCTGCCCAAGCTTTGGAAGGTCTTCAGCACTAATACCATTCCCTGTATCTATTACAGATATTTCTACCCAATTATCATCATACC
Source organism: uncultured Candidatus Saccharibacteria bacterium (assembly GCA_964610125.1). Lineage (GTDB taxonomy): Bacteria > Patescibacteriota > Dojkabacteria > SC72 > SC72 > UBA12078. The sequence goes on from CAZSUV010000003.1 coordinate 5,182, forward strand.
TATTCTCTATAGTGACACTCCCTTTTTCTGTATATTTAACAGCATTACTTATGAGGTTATTTAATATTTCCACTACTCTCGCCTTATCTGCATATACATGAGGTGTTTCAGTTTTAATATTATTTATTATTGGAAGATTCTTTTCCTTAGCATCTCTCTCATTCCCATGTATAGCCATTTCTACCTCATTCTTAATATCTACCTCTTCAGGATCTATGACAATCTTGTCTCCTTCTAATTTAGCACTACTTAGTAATGTATTAATTAATTTTATTTCATTCTCTACAGCCATCTTAATTCTATCTACATACCTCTTGTATGCTTCTGGATCACTCTGTATATCTCCTGTGAACTTCTCTAAGAGTTGTGCATTGAGTTTTACTATGGTAGCTGGTGTTCTAAGTTCATGACCCATTATATCAATCATATCGTTTTCCTTCTTACGAGCTTCTTGAAGTTCCTGAATCTTAACTTGTAATTCTGCAGTCTGAGCATCTACTTTAGATTGAAGATTACGATTTAGTTCTTCAACTTGTTCGTACAAAACAGCTCTGGTCAAAGAGATACCTGTAGTAGAAGCTAAAGACTCTAAGAAGATAATTTCATCTTCGATATACGTGCTATTATTTGCATCTCGTTTTCCTAATACGCATATGGCCAAAAGCTTATTATCATACACAATTGGAATTAAAAGATGTAAGTTCCCCCTTTGTAATATTTCTGCTAAGCGTGCTACCTCTTCGGATACTTTTATAGTTTGTGTCTGCATTGTACTAATTAAGGCAACCAATGCTATATGACTATTTTTTAGTTCTTCAGATTCACCAACTATTTTGAAAATCGATTTATAATCGACATCTCGGTACTCAACATACTGTTTATTTTTAAGTTCACCCTCTTCTATCATTATCACAGAAAGGTATTCGGGACGAATTGTTTGCCTAATTAAATCTGTAAATACTTTTAGTACATCAGCTTTTAACACTACTTTTGCCAACATGGCATTAAAAGTTTGCAACATTTTTGAAGAATCGAATCCTGGGCTAATAATATTCGTTTGAATTTTTCGTTGTAAAAATGTTCTATATTTTTCATAAAAAATTACAAATACCACAGCCCCTACTACTCCGAAAATTACAGCTTCCCATCCCCAATAGTTTTTAAAAAACAATTTGTTAAGGAAGAAAAATAGGGTGAAAGTTCCATATATTAGAACACTTGTACCTAAGATAAATGAGACTTTTCCTGCAAGTAAACGAATATTAAAGAGTTGATATTTAAGAATTCCAACAAGAGTAATACCCAAAAACATTATTGTGAACAATGGTCCTACCCATATCAGTTTGTAGTTTCCTAGGATAGGCAATATTAGGTTAAAAATTGCACCAAGAATTCCTGTTAAAAGTAGACCAATAAAGACAATGATTAGCTGTTTCTGTGCTAAACTTTTTGCTTTGAAGATCTTGGCCAAGATTATAATCAAAGATGCCAAGAAGTAAACCACAAAAATAATTCCATAAACAATGTGCCCTGGTTTGAATAATATCGCAATGTTTCCAGTATTCTCTATAACTACTCTCTGAAGCAGCAAAGGATTAAAAAATACCGTTATAACTGAAACAGCTAAAATTGGTATATGCAAAAGTGTTTGAACAAAAGCAGAAATCTTTTTGTCCTTTGTTAATGCAATTCCAAATAACAAAAGAAAATATGCAACATATATTGAAGCTACATAATGGAATTTAGCCCAATAGAGAGCAATTGTAGGGTCATTACTCCCCAGGAATCCTGCCAATCCTATCCCCCACAATCCTACCGCTAAAATGCTTCCCGCAAAGAACTTAACTGATTGAGAGCCTTTCGCGGCTTGCCATGTATATATTGCAAAGAATATATTTATCCATCCGACAACTACGAGGGCGTAGGCATAGTTTTCCATTAATTATCCAATTTTATAAATCAGTATTTTTCTTTAACACTAATGTTGCATAGGTCTCATTTGGTGTTAAGATTGCTCTTTCAATTTTAAATTGATTTTGTACTTGAGCAGTAAATTCTTCTAATGGCTGAGGCTTAAGTTCTTTGAACTTTAAGGCCCCAAAGATATCTCTTTGTGGGTTATTCACTAATGCAGTCAAAACAAATGTGTCTCCATTTTGCATTCTTTCTGAAATGTTTTTTAATAATCTATCTCTATCTTCGGTACTCAAGTACTCCCAGAATCCTGTACATTCCACAATCTCTTTAACATCAGAATCTTTCGCAGGAATTTTATCTGAAAGCAAATCTGCATTTTTATACCCTAACTTAATATTTCTATACCCAGCTTGCTCCTCTAATGCTTTAAGCGTATCACTTGCTTTTTGATTTGCCCTATCAGAAAAATCCATATTCATTATTGTTAAACCATCTTTTTTAGATTGGTATGCTGCTTCAAGTGGTAAGATACAAGTTCCTCCTGCAATAGAAATAATTTGATTACATGATTCATTTTGAATTGTTTTTTCAATAACGTCTGCTATCTGACATCTTCTTTGAAGACATCCTACTGCTAATGCAAGATTATCTAGTAATCCATCAACCTTCTCGCCTACTCCAATTCTGTATATATAGTCCATTGTACCATGAGATAATCCTGTTGGGACTCCATCCTTATTCAACTTTTGTAGAACCATATTCCCGCCAATTATTTGGAACGTCTTTAATTTGAATAGTAATGGATTATTTATCTTTACAAGTTCTTCTAATCTTTTCCCATCTTTTGGATTTGGATGAGTGTCAAAATTCAAGGCTTCCGCAGATTCAACTTTTATACCATTCACTTCCTTAACTACCTTATACTGGAGGTTTTTCGGTTCGGTTTGTAACATATGTAGGTCTTTTATTTCTATTTTCGCCTGCGGTTGAGTTTGATCTTGCATTACCTTCGGTAAATCTTGTGTTGGAAATGGGATATCTGCTTCAGCAACAAGAGGTTCTACAGAAGACTCTGTTATTTGTGTAGATACAGGTGTAATCATTTCTGTAGCTACATTACTAACTTCCTGAGGATTTTGAGAAACATCGTTATTTTCAATGGAGAGACCTTCGGTATTCTTATCTGGGTTCATGTGCTTTTGCAGTTATTTTATATGATTTATAATACCATAAAAACCATTCTCTACTATATCCCCGCCTTCTCAAATATCTCTAACCATTTTTCTTTTGTAGGTACGTTATTAGGCATAGGTAATAACCCATCCTCTACCCATTCACACTGTTTAAATGTAATCTTTCCAGCATACAATTGGTTATACAACCTAGGATTCTCTTCCAATTTCTTCTTAACTTTTCTAAACCCTCTAAAATATGCAACATCCTTAGAATATATTCCCCTATCATGAGTATCACCCAAACCTCTCTTAACACGATATGTCACATCGAAAGCAGAATATTTAGGTAAAACAGCTAACAAAACATTGTAAAGCTCTCTAAAGGAAAGATCTTCACCAAGATATATGGCCCATGTTAGAGCAGCCTTGTTCTTTAACCATTTTTCAGTAAGAAGACCCATATTATTCTCATTCCATGTAGCCAACCCCTCCTCAACATCTAAATATTCAGGAAGATTAGCATTACTCAAAGCATCAAACCCACACATTAATCCATTATGTGCCCTTAAGACATGAGTACCAACCTCGTGAACTAGAGTCTTTCTTAACTTATACTTAGTTCTTTCAATATTTGCATCTACCAGAACCTCTTTTCGTTTAATACCTAATTTAACTCCATTTTTGGCTATGTTCATCGATTTATTTACAGTCCAACCATCTAAACTAAGCTCTTGGAATACAATATTGAAAACCTTAACAATATCATCGTAGTAAAGAATTTCGCCCTTCTTAATGGTGTCCTCTTTAACTACATTGTAATTATCCAACTTTCCTCGCAATACTCTAGCTGCATTTCTAAATAGTTTGTCACTAGGTTTACCATATCTATGGACAGAAATATCTGTAACCTCCTCGTTATTGCCAACCGCATACATAAGGTCACTGGCCTCTTTTTTGGAATCAATCAATTGAAGGTAAAAATCAGAAATACGAGGATCTACATCAACAATTTCCTTAACATTAGAAAGTTTCTTTAATATCTCCTTGTTATTATTTTTAACTATTCTATATTCAAATACCGGATTATATGTCTCGCTATTAAAGAATTTCTTCTTCTCTGCTTCTAGATTTGTGGGTGTAAATACCAATGCAGTAGGTATCCTTAAATCACCAAGTAGCTTAGTAACTTCATCAAGCTTTAGTATCTTTTTTTTTCTAGCAAATATTTCCATGGGATATATTATATATGTTAGAGAAGATTAAAACTATCTTCTGAAATCTCTGTTAAAGGAGAACTTTCTTGAGCCTTCCTCAATGAGGTCTAAAGCAATACCAGTACCTTTTACTACACAAAAAAGAGGATCATCCGCTACATGAGCAGGTACACCCGTAGCACGAGAGAAAAGTTTGTCTAAATTTCTTAGCAAGGAAGTACCCCCACTCATTACCATGCCACGATCCATAATGTCTGCAGAGAGTTCTGGAGGTGTTTTTTCAAGTACTGCTTGAATACTCTTAATGATGCTTCTTAGTGGCCACTCTACAGCCTTTGCAATATCATTTGAATTAACAATTACTGACTTAGGCATACCAGCTCCAACATCTCTTCCCCTTACTTCCATTTCTCTTGGATCTTTTACTTCTAATGCACTACCTATCTTTATCTTTATCTTCTCTGCCGTCTGCTCCCCAATTAGCAATCCTTTCTTTTTACGCATGTAAGAGATTATGGCTTCGTTAATAGCGTCACCTGCTACTCTTAGAGATTCATATTCTACTACTCCATCAAGAGATATGACGGCAACTTCAGTGGTACCACCACCCATATTTATAATCATATTCCCAGATGATGTATTTATTGGCATTTCTGCTCCTAACGCAGCTAGAAGTGGTTCTGGAAGTAAGGTTACATTTCTAGCTCCAACTGCATTTGCAGCCTTAAGTACAGCTCTTTCCTCCACAGAAGTAATACCCGCAGGCACACTAATAACTACATCTGGTTTGAAGAATCTTCCTTTACCCAATGCCTTATCAAAAAAGTATCTTAGTAAAGCTTCGGTTACTCGAGAATCTGCTATGACACCATTACGAAGAGGTCTTTTTGCAACAATATTATCTGGGGTTTTACCAATCATTTCCTTTGCTTCTACTCCGACGGCTATGACTGTGAAGTTATTAACATCTATAGCTACAACAGTAGGTTCAGTTAAGACAATACCTTCCCCTTGGACAAATACAACTGAGTTAGCTGTTCCTAGGTCTATACCTAATTTCTTTACAAACATAATAATTTCAAATTCATAATTAGAAACCCATAGCTGAGAGAATTTTCGCTTCTGTCTCTGAAGCTATTTGCTGTGCTCTTTTTTCACCTTTTTCCAATATATCAATAATATATTCATCACTCCTTGATTCTACCTCAGCTCTTTTGGCTCTTATTGGTTCTAGGAAAGCTTCAATTGCGTTGAATAGTTTTGTTTTAACTTCAACATCACCGACTGTTCCCTTTTTATACCTTTCTTTCAAATCTTTTACCTCTTCTAGATTGGTATTAAAGTAGTCATGGTATATGAATACAGGATTTCCTTCAACTTCACCTGGATCATTTGGATGAATTCTATTTGGATCTGTATACATAGACATAATCTTTTTCTTAACAGTTGTAGTATCATCTGTAAAATAGATTCCACCTGTAGATTTACCGCTTTTACCTTGCCCATCAAGTCCAACTACGATATCTCCAATCAATCCCTTAGGCGTATTAAATACTTTTCCATATATGGAATTAAATCGCAAAGCTAAATCACTAGCAATTTCTACATTTGCTTCATTATCTTTACCAACCGGAACTAAATCGGAGTTCATTATCAAGATATCTGAGGCCATGAGTATAGGATAACCCATAAGGCCATAGGTCAATTTGTATCCTAATCCTAATTTTTCCTTTAACATAGGCTGTCTCTCAAGCTCGGGCATCTTTGTAAGCATTGAAAGAATTACATGTAATCTGAAAATTTGAGGAATTCTTGATTGTCTATAAAAAGTTACATATTCAGGATCTAATCCCAAGCTAAGATAAGTCTTCATTAAACCAAGAGTATTTTCCTTAATCTGAGAGACGTTATCATAATGTGTTGTTAAAGCATGATAATCAGCTATGAATATAAATGTATCATAGTCTTTTTGTCTCTCTATTCTATTTTTTAGGGTTCCTACATAAGCAGCAATTGGGAACGTGCTCCCTGTAGCCCTATCACCAGTGAGTAATCTTTCTTTCATAACTGATATTCTAACAACTTAATCCCCATTATGCTATACTCTTGGCATGGAAACGTCTCCCAAGACCAAAGTTAAATCACATATTGGCTCAGTCCTCTACCCAATATTGTACACCCTTCTATTGTTTTTAGTTGCTTCTGGAATATATTTCTATGCAAATGGATACAGAGTAGATATTTTTAAGCAGGAAATAACTCAAAATGGAGTCATAACTGTAGAAAGTGCCCCATTTGGAGCAGATGTATATGTAAATGAAAAGCTAGTCGGAAAAACACCTAAAAGCACAAGCGTAAAGATTGGAACATACCATATTACTGTAAAAAGAGATGGCTATTTCAACTGGGAGAAAGATATTGATATCCTAGAAGGAAAATCTACCCCCATATTTCCATGGTTAATTAAACAAAATCCTAAATATACTACCCTTTGGACTTCCACCGGCACGATTGAAAAGCATTGGATCAACAATGAGAATAATCATTTGATATTCTTAACAAAAGAAATAGAAGGATATATCCTTTGGGAATATACATTAAACCCTGCGTTATGGGATTTCACTACAAATCCATCAGAAATATTGAAATTGGATAACAATGATGTTGATATAACTGTGTCCCCTAGTGGTTTGCAAGCCATATTAAAAACATCAACAAATTCTACAAGCCAATACTATATCCTTAATACACAAGTACTCTCTCAATTCTCAAATCTAAAAGCATTAAATCTTGACCCAACAAAAGCATACGAAATTACATGGTCAAAAGACAATAGTTACCTAATCCTTGAATCAACTAATGGTATCTATTCATATGATATAAAAACGAACCAGATAACTACCTTGATTGAAAAATTAGCTTCTCAGAAATATATATGGACCACAGACGAACAAGGTTTTTTCTACATTGTAGAGCCTTCGAAAACTCAACTCACAGACCTCTACTCATACAATTTAAAACAAACAAACCTTAATGGATCCAATCCAAAATATATCATTGAGAACTTCTACTTCTACAAAACAGATAAATACTTAGAACAATACCGAAACAATGGATTTACATACACTGAATTCGCTTCATCCCCTGAAGGAACATTCTCTGCTGGAGCAATTACCGATGTTAATGTAAATCAACAAGCTCAAGGAGTATATATCAAAACTACTTTGGCAACATACTGGTTTAATATACAAACCCAAAAGTTCATGATGATCTCCGCCTACCCAGCACAGTTCGTAGCCTTTAATCAAGATCATGAACGCTTAATGTTCACAGATGACAATCAGTTAGGAATATTCACCTTTGCTAAAACAGAAGGAGACCACACTGTAGACATAGGCTCTCAAAAAGTTAAAAATATAACGGATATATCTCAATCCTCTAGTTACAAATGGCTTACTGACTCCCTAAACATCACCTATTTGCATGAAGGAGTAATATATATTGCGGATGTAGATGGGGATAACAAAACCTATATTACTAAGCCCTCAAATTTGCTAGATTTCTTAATTAGAAATTCAAACAACACCCTACTCACATTCACCAAGGATGAGGCTAACAAACTTTCAATAACAGAGTTAGAAATTCACTAGAACGCACCTGGCCGGAGTCGGACCGACAACCTACACGTTAGGAGTGTGTTGCTCTATCCAGATTGAGCTACAGGTGCTTATTTACAAGCTAAGCTTAACACAAATATATCACATTTCCAATGGAATTTCATTTTTCTATAGGGTTATATATATAACCTTTCCATGGTATAATGTACGTTGCAATGAAACAAGAATATATAAAAATAAGGGGTGCAAGAGAGAATAACCTTCAGAATATATCGCTTGATATCCCTAAGAACAAATTAGTAGTCATAACCGGAGTCTCCGGTAGTGGTAAATCCTCCTTAGCCTTTGATACACTGTATGCAGAAGGTCAAAGAAGATATGTAGAGTCTCTCTCGTCCTATGCAAGACAGTTTCTAGGCGTTATGAAGAAGCCTGATGTAGATTCCATAGAAGGACTTTCTCCTGCCATCTCAATCGATCAGAAGACCGCAGGATCTAATCCTAGGTCTACCGTAGGAACTATTACCGAGATATACAGTTACCTTCGATTACTGTATGGAAATATTGGCATCGCCCATTGCCCAAATTGTCATACACCAGTTGAAGCTCAGACCATCCAAGAAATAACACAAAAAGTACTCGATCATATCAAAGGTTCTACGAAGAAGTTCCAGGTGGTTTCACCATTGATAAAGAACCGTAAGGGCGAGTTTTCTTCCCTCTTTGAGAAGTTACTAGCTCGAGGGTTTCTCAGAATAATCGTTGATGGCAATACATATATGCTTGATGATATTGAAAATATCAAGCTCGATGAGAACAAAAAACACGATTTAGACCTCGTAATAGACCGATTAGATGGTAAGAATGTAGAGCAGAAACGTCTTACAGACGCCATAGAGCTAGCAGTAGCTCAATCAAAAGGTGAAGTTAAGGTATTAATAGAAGGCGAAGAGCCCCTATTCTTCTCTGAAAACAACACATGCCCAACTTGCGGCATATCATATCCTAAAATAGTACCAGCCAGCTTCTCCTTTAATGCTCCAGAAGGTGCATGCCCAAAGTGTGCAGGATTAGGAATACTTAAGGAATTGGATATAAACCTACTCTACAACCCTAATTTAACAATAGCTGAAGGTGGAATCTTTCCATGGAGCAATCGAACCAGCAAAGACTCATGGACATTAAAAATCTTACAAAGTGTAGCTGTTGAGCACCATTTTGATCTCAAGACACCAATAAAGAAGTATCCTCAAGAGATATTTGACCTCATTTTCTATGGAAAAGGTGTTAAAGAAACATATACCATACAGTACACCAACAGATTTGGTAGAACTAAGATCTACGATGCTGAATATGAAGGCGTAATCAATGAATTAAACAGAAGATACAAAGAAACCTCTTCTGACTATTCAAGACTTGAAACCGAAAAGTACATGGTAGAAAGAGTTTGTGATGCATGTAATGGCAAACGATTAAAGCCATATACACTTGCAGTAACCATCAATGAAAAGAATATAGACGAGATAACCAATACTCCTATCAATGAGTTAATCTCATTCTTCGGAGGCATTGAGTTAAAAGGTAATAAAGCAGAGATAGCTAAGCCCATTATCAAAGAAGTTCTCTCAAGATTGAACTTCTTAACCAATGTTGGATTAGACTATCTAACACTTTCTAGAAAAGCTACCACCCTTTCAGGTGGTGAATCACAAAGAATACGATTAGCCTCACAAATTGGTACTGGACTCACAGGAGTCCTTTATGTACTTGATGAACCTTCAATTGGATTACATCAAAGAGATGTGTCAAAGTTGATAAAATCACTCGAAAACCTGCGTGATACCGGCAATTCTGTCATAGTGGTCGAACACGACGAAGAAACTATAAGATGTGCTGATTGGGTAGTCGATATAGGCCCAAATGCAGGTAAGCATGGTGGTAAGGTAGTAGCAGAAGGTACTATCGAAGACATCAAGCATAGCAATTCACTTACTGCTAAGTACATCAACAAAGAGCTATCTGTCGGACAGAACCTAAAGAAGAATGCGGCGCCTGATATAAAGAACATACTAAAACTCACAGGCCTCACTACTCACAACCTTAAGGATGTAAATCTAGAAATCCCATTAAACCAATTCATTTGTATAACTGGTGTTTCTGGCAGTGGCAAGTCATCACTGATAAACGATACACTCTATCCAGTACTGATGAATAAAGTTATGCATTCAAAACAACAGGAAGGAACATATAAATCGATCGAGGGAGTGGAGAAAATTAATCAGATTATTGATATCGACCAATCGCCTATAGGCCGAACCCCAAGGTCAAATCCAGCTACTTACACAGGTGTATTTACTGCAATTAGAGATATATTTGCTAACACCAAAGAAGCCAAAGCCAGAGGATATGGAACCAACAGATTTAGTTTCAATGTTAAGGGTGGAAGATGTGAGAAATGCCAAGGTGATGGTCAGATCAAAGTTGAAATGCAATTCTTACCTGATATGTATGTAACTTGCGATGCATGTAATGGGGAAAGATATAACGAAGAAGCATTACAGGTTGATTACAAAGGGAAGAATATATCTGATATCTTAAATATGACAGTGGAAGACGCATTGGAGTTCTTTAAGAACATTCCTTCTATATATAGAAAGCTAGCCGTATTGAATGAAGTTGGACTTGGATACATACAATTAGGTCAATCAGCTCTCACTCTCTCCGGAGGAGAATCTCAAAGAATCAAATTAGCAAAGGAATTATCAAAGATGTCTCGTGGCCATACTATGTATATATTGGATGAGCCAACAACGGGCTTACATTACCATGATATCGATAAGCTGCTTACCCTACTTAAGGGTTTAGTTGATAAAGGTCATACTGTTATGTGCGTGGAACACAACTTAGATATCATCAAGTTCGCAGATTGGATCGTGGATCTTGGTCCAGAGGGTGGAGATAAGGGTGGTTACATTGTTGCCGAAGGTACTGTCGAGGATGTGATGAAAAATCCTAAGAGTTGGACTGGAAAGTATCTTAAAAAATATCTAAAGAATTTAGAATAGTGAAACTTTAGGGTTCATTTTGGGCTCAAAACACTACGGGTCTATAAAAGTAGGTAGGTGTAAATAATGAGTACATTTGCAACAAACACTCATCACAAAACAGATATGCTGCGTCAACCCCATTTAATTGAAATTCTGAAACATACTATCAGCATAGCCAATTTGAACAGTTTAGGGGTTTGAGAAAATAGTGAATTTCGTTTCGTTTCACCTAGTAAGATTGAGCTATATACCAAGCTTCTTTGGAATCCTTCCCACAGTAAATACACTTCCCTGAAGTATCCTCTTCTGCAATACATCTAGTCGTAGCCTTAGTTTCTGCCTTAATACTCTCCTCACATTTTGGATCACCACACCAGTGTACTTTTGCGTATCCCTTTTCACCATTCATCATCGTTTTAAGCTCATCATATGACTCAACCGTATGAGTATTGTTCCTAATTATCGACTGTGATCTGTTTAGCAAACTATTCTGAATCTCATTTAAAAGATTCCTTGTATATTCTAATACTTGTGCTCGTTCCACGAACATTTTTTCATTAGTATCTCTTCTTACCATGGTAACTCCGCCATTTTGTATATCTCTTTCCCCTATTTCCATTCTTACAGGTACACCCTTTTTCTCCCATTCATTGAATTTGTAACCAGGAGATACAAAATCTCTAGCATCTAATTCGATCTCTTCAATTTCAGTTTTTAGCTCCTCTACTATGCCATTACAATATTCCATAACGATCTCTCGATTCTCATCTCTAGATATAGGGACAATAACGACCTTGATTGGAGCCACGCTTGGTGGCAATACTAATCCATTATCATCACTGTGAGTCATAATCAAAGCTCCCATCATTCTAGTACTTACACCCCAGCTATTCTGATATGGTGTTTTAACAGTACCATCCTTGTCTGCGAATTTAATCTCAAATGCTTTTGCAAAGTTCTGTCCAAGGTCGTGAGAGGTACCAAATTGCAATGATTTACCATCAGGCATCATTGCTTCTACTCCGAAGGTATTAACTGCACCTGCGAACTTCTCGCTCTCGGATTTCCTACCAGAATATGTCTCAACTGCAAGTACATCTCTTGCGAAATCTACATACATTTGAAGCATATCCTTCACTTCTTTGATATTCTCTTCTTCAGTAGCGTATACAGTATGCCCTTCCTGCCACAAAAATTCTGATGTTCGGAGGAAAGGTCTAGTTCGCTTCTCCCATCTCATGATATTTGCCCACTGGTTTATCTTCATTGGAAGATCTCGCCATGAGGTAATCCATCTTGAGAAGGTATCATAGATAATGGTTTCTGAGGTAGGTCTAATGATCAATTCCTCTTCTAACTTTGCATCTTCATCGACTACTATTCCTTTTCCATCTGGAGACTCTTTTAATCTGTAATGTGTTACTACTGCACATTCTTTTGCAAAACCTTTTACATGAGATGCTTCTTTGGTAAAGAATGACTTAGGTATGAGTAATGGGAAATATGCATTTTTGTGACCGCTAGCCTTGATTCTCCTGTCTAACTCTTTCTGTATGTTCTCCCATATAGCGTAGCCGTATGGTTTAATGACCATACAACCTCTAACCGCAGAGTTCTCTGCTAATTCTGCTCTCTCGATGATATCTAAATACCATTGTGAGAAATCTTCTTTTCTAGATGTAATTCCTTTGTCTGCCATAATCCGTTATTGTACCCTATTTACCCATTAATTTAAACAATCTTAGGCCCAAATCCCCAATGATGGGCAGCTTTGGCCAATGCGGTATCTGGATGCTCAACAATCCATTGTTCAATATTGCCCCTACCTAGAGCCACATCCTTTGCCTGGATTACGGCTTCTACACCGGCTTCAATGCCCCATGGATGTCCTAAGACTCCACCACCTGTTTGGATTATGATATCCTCTCCAAGTTGATACAACGCTTCAGGTATCGTGCCCGGATGTAATCCTCCAGAAGCCACATGCCATACGGGTTTCATTCCATGCCAGTTCTGTCCCAATGTCATACTTGTTTCTGGAGTAATATCCAACTGCAATGTATCTCTAATGAGTTTAGGTTCGCCATAGTTTTCCATTTTCCCAGCTGGAGCTCCACCATGGAGAGAGTCTACACCTAACATTCTCATAATCTTAGCAGTAACTACCATAGACATTGAGAAGTCTTTGATTTCGCCCTTGTCATACACCCCAGGACCTGATTCTCTGTCAAAAAGGCTGTGCATCGCCCTATGTGCATGTATTGCCAATCCTGGGTTATGCATTCTCATTGTTTGAATTGCACTAAATCCAGTAGTAACAATATCCATCATCATCCATCTTCCACCTTGTGCCTTTATCTTGTCTGCCCTCTGTATCATTACATCCAGGTTGGAGTGTGTAACGTTACATAGATAGAACTTCTTCTTCCCCGTCTTTTTTTCCACCTCTCTTTGTACTTTATGTATAAACTCACATCGATCATCAAAGGTATTGAATTTCAAGCTTGTTAAATTCTCATCATCCTTAATCCCATGATATTCCGCATTTGCAGCAGTAAAAAGTATCTCTGCTAGTTTTGCCTGTTCTTTGGCTGTACGCCCTACTTTTGGTTTAGGCACAGTACAAAGCAATGGGCCTTCCTCTACTTGTAATAGCTCTCTCATACCCCAAATACCAAACTGAGGACCTTGAAATGCTTGAATTATGCATTTAGGGAAACGAATATCTAAGCATCTAAATGCCTTGAGCATCTTCATTCCATCGATATTTCCAACTACGCCTGCCAATATCCCAGACATATTGTCATATTCAAATAGCTCCTTCTTGTACGCTATTTTGAACGTCTTGGTATTAGGATCTAGATCAAATGCTACTGCCTTGAGCTTTTCAGCCATCCTTACACCAGAATCTCTTCCTGAATATATCTCTGTCCATGTACCAGTTGAGCTTTCTGCAGCGCATGCTGCTACTACATCCTCAAATTTCTCCATACCAATGCCATCGGCAAGCTCAATATCGAGATATGTAATGATGTAGTTCTCATCAGGATTCTTAGGTTTCCACCCTTTTGGGGCGATGTAACCGTTGTGTGTAGCTCCAATAACCATAGGGGCAATATGTTTAATTAGATATATACATATTAGAGGAGAACGATTAGTTTGTAAATCACACGAAAGAACAATATAATGGGCATATGTTTAAAAGATTCCTTAAGAACAACAATGTACAGGGTTACAGAGTACAACAGCTGTACGACCAGTACTTCAAACAGGTGATTTCCTCATGGGATGAGCTTACTAATTGGCCTAAAGACCTAAGAGAAAAGCTTAAAGCCGAGGTTCCATTTACTGAATTAGAGAATTTTACTGAATTCCCCTCTTCTGATCACAAGACTATTAAGGTATTGGCAAATACTAAGGAAGGTTTCCCTGTTGAGAGCGTGCTAATGCGCAACAAAGACCGTATTACCGTGTGTATTAGCTGTATGAGTGGTTGTCCTGTGGGTTGTAAATTCTGTGCTACTGGACGTATGGGTTTGAACAAAAGTCTCTCTACTCACGAGATTATGGATCAAATTATGTATTTCCAAAGGAAGTTGAAAGCTACTGGTGAGAAGATTACCAATATTGTGTATATGGGTATGGGTGAACCTCTACTCAATTTGAAAAATGTTTCTGAGTCTATCAATTTGCTAACGGATAGCAATATGATGGCGATGAGTGCTAGAAGGATTACAGTATCTACTTCTGGATATATTCCTCAATTGGAAGAGTTTTTGAAGAAGGATATGGGTGTGAACTTGGCCATTAGTCTTCATGCGCCTAATCAAAAGCTTCGTGAGAAGCTTATGCCTACTGTTGCGAAGTTAAATCCTTTAGACAAGTTAATGGAAGTATTGGTTAAGGATCAGAAGAAGAGGAACAAGAAGATAACCTATGAGTATTTGATGCTTAAGGATGTTACTGATACTCCTGAATGTGCTAAGGAATTGGCTAAGTTACTTAAGAATCAGATTGTTCTTGTTAACCTTATTAATTTTAACAAGGTTAATGGTATTTCTTATGAACCTAGTACTAGAAAAAGGATTGAGGGATTCCAAGCGGTATTGGATAGCAGAGGGATTACCAATACATTAAGATATTCCTACGGGAGTGATATAAAGGGTGCTTGTGGGCAGTTATCGTCTATTGCTTAAAATCTGCTTCCTTAAGGATTAAATCTTCTCATTCTCTGCTGATCTTCATATTCTTGTTCCTTTTCAGCAGGTGATTTATATTCCATACCTTTTTTAATTGTTATTGTTATTGTAGTTCCATCATCTTTAGCTCCAGTTGCAATGACTTCGTCGTCACTAGACGAAAGTCTAGCAAAACGGAAATCTAATCCTGACATCGCCATACTAATATCTCCAGATTTTGCTCCATATTCAGCACGAAAACTTTCTGCTAAATTTTGAGGATTGTTGTTCTCTCCTTCTACTACTTTTCCACCTTCTTCTGCCATTGTTCTTTTATTAAAAATTTAATAAATATGACAACTAAATAGTAGCACAAACATAAAATATTGCAAAATCTCGGGGTGACTCGACTTGAACGAGCGACCTCTACGTCCCGAACGTAGCGTTCTAGCCAACTGAACTACACCCCGTACTCATTTACATCTCATCCACAACACCTATACCAAGTAGTTCTAACCCATTCTTCATTGTTAGCATTGTAGCCTGTACAATTGCCAACAAAGACGCTCTATCTTTTTCTGGAGCTTCTAATACAGAAACCTGTTGATAGAAATTGTTAAAAGATTGTGCAAGATCAAAGATATACTGTGACAATGTTGATGGTGAGTAGTTTATGCCCGAATTAAGCAATATATATTTAGATTTGCTAAGCATCTCCCCCAAGCTCTTCACTGCGGTATTCTCAAGAATACCCTCATTAATGTTTCCCCCATTTTTTAATTCTGTATTGTTTTTTAACAAAGATTTACACCTTGCATACACATACAAAAGATATGGACCAGTATCCCCATCAAAACTCAAAGCCTTTGTAGAATCAAACACAATATCACTACCTACACCTACCTTAAGAAATGCATATTTAATAGCTGCAATGGCTATTTTAAGACTCTTCTCCTCAACACCCTCAGTAACCCTACCATTCTCCTTCATCATATCCATAGCCTGTTGTGCAGTAGTATCAATGAGCATCTCTGCGCCTGCTGTACCCTTACGGCTAGACATCTTTTTACCATCTACAGACTTAATTAATCCATGAGGAATATGTGTCGTCTTCTCTGCTAGGTCTTTATCTATCTTCCCCAAAGCATCCAATACCACCTTAAAATATCCCGCTTGTTCTTTTCCAGTAATGATAATGGACTCATCATAGTCAATAAGTTCGTGCTTCTTAAACGCTAATCCCAAATCCTTAGCCTCGTATGTTGGGATACCAAATTTGTTTACAAAAACCCTAGTATGAAGGCCTTTAGATTCATCACCTTCGTATATAACCGCACCTGCGTCCTTCTTGAATACTGTTTCCATATTCTTCATAACCATATTCAAACCAATACTACTGGTCTCACTTTCTAAAAAGTAATAGTCAAACTTAGTACCTAATTTCTTGTATATGGTTTCAAAATATTCCATACACCACTCTTTTCCTTTTAGATATTTCCCCTTTATATCTTCCTTTTCGTAAATACCAAAGTCTTTTTGTGGAAGTTCAGGTACACATAATGAAAAGATGTAATAGTTAAGGTTATCAATTTCTTCCTGTGCTTGAGCATCTTCTTTTTCATCATAGTACTCACTACCTAATACATATGCCTCGCCTAAATACTTAACCTTACTAGTTAAATCCAAATCTTCTAAGCTACCAAACTCCTTGTTCTCTTCCTTCATTTTCTTCTCCAAACCCCACAAGGTTTTAGCAACATGTAATCCGACATCACCTTGATATATGGCTCGCTTTACATCAGCCCCTAGAGCCTCCTGTAGGCGTGCGTAAGACTCTCCAACTATGTTGGTATACAAATGACCCACGTGGAGTATTTTAAATGGATTAGGATCGGTATATTCGATTACAATCTTCTTCCCTTTCTTAACATCTAGCTTGAAGTAGTCATCCTTTTGTTTGAGAATTTCCTTAACCTCATTCATGAGATATGAATTGGAAAGATAGAAGTTTATGAACCCTGGCCCTGCTATTTCTACTTTCTCAATCTCTGTATCCTTTTCGAAACTATCTACAATGATCTGCGCTACCTCTCTTGGAGATTTTTTTAACTCTCCTGCAAGCTGCATCGCAATATTTGAAGTATATTCACCATGTGTTGGATTGTCTGTAACTGATACCTGGATTCTTTCTCTGTTAAAACTACTGTTTAAGCTTAAGACTCCTTTCTCTAACCTCTCTTGTATGGTTTGAACTATATCCATCATATTGTAAATATATTTTAAAACGCACTCGGGGGGAGTCGAACCCGCAACCGTCGGTTCCGAAGACCGATGCTCTATCCAGTTGAGCTACGAGTGCATATTGATGCGTACCTGGCCGGATTCGAACCGACAACCGTTGATTCCGCAAACCAATGCTCTATCCAATTGAGCTACAGGTACAAAAGAGCTATTTATACCGTCATTCTATCACATATTCTTACTCTTTTTAAAATGTAAACACAATATTACCTTCTTGGTACGTTACCAAATGTTGTACGTTGTACTTTTTGAAAATATTGATTGTTTCACTGTGCGGATGTCCGAAAGTATTGTCTGTGCCACAGCTACAAATTGCAAGCGATGGGAAAATTCTACTGAGAAACATATCGCTTGTAGCTGATCTTGAGCAGTGGTGCCCTGCTTTCAAAATATCAACCTGGCTTACCATATTATTTTTTAGCAAATATTCTTCCACCTCATATCCTGCATCCCCCATTAGCAAAATCTTGGTATCTTTTATCTTTACATCCAAAACGATGGAGTCTTCATTTACGTTTTGATGACAGTTAATGTTAAGAGGATATATTACAGAGGCAGAAATATCTCCATATGTTAGCTTCCAGCTTTCATTTAGATCATACAGGATGTTCTTGTAATTGGTTTTTACATATTCAAAATCTTTAGATTCAAAACATTGAGAGGCATACACTATCATTCCCACTTTGTAATTGTTTAGAAGGCTAAAAAGCCCTTGTATATGGTCATCATGAGAGTGGGTTAACACCACCACCTCTATGGTTCTATCATTCTCCGGCATGTACTTTGGTAATTCAAACAATATTGAAGTATCCAGTCCTGTATCTACCAACATCTGAAAGCTATCTTGTTGAATTAAGGTTGCATCTCCTTGTCCAATATTGAGAAAAATTAGAGAAGGTGTTGCTGGCGCTTGCATAGTACAAAGCCTGTAGAGAGCTATACCTATCGAAACAGTTAAGATGGAATTCTTAACTAGAAATTTTAAGATAGAAATTATGTGACTCATCTTCTACAGGATAGAAATATATACAAAGTAATATTAAAAATACACACATCACTATGGGAATGATAATTTCAACTTTTTCTAATTCCCAGTATCCCCACCCAACCTTACCTATCAAATTTACTACAAGTTCGAAATATTTAAGTTGAATGTTGGAAGCTTCAAATAGCAAAGCTGATAGTAAAGGGATTGTATTTGAAAATACCAACCCAAATATTCCTAAAAACATTGTGCTTTCTATGACAGGAAGTATTAAACAGTTAGCTATAACTGCCCAGATTGAGACTGTGCCAAATGTATATATCGTTATGGGCAACGTAGTAAGTGTACAGCTTAATGTAGTAAGCAGTGTATCTTCAACAAATCCACTACTCTTCTTGAATAGCTTCTTCCATATATTACTCAATGCTGGTTGGAGATATACCAAGCCTAATGTTGCCACTACAGAGAGTTGAAAGCCAACATTAAAGACAATCTTCGGATCAATGAGAACAAATATGAATGCTGCCAACGGCAAGGATATATGTATCGTGTTCTTCTTCCCTAAGATCATAGCTATCAAGGCTATGCTGGTCATTATGCAAGCTCTAACTATGGATGGAGAAAGCCCAGAGAGAATACAAAAGCCCCAAATTAAGAACAGGAGCAAGGACAATCGTAGTTTAAGCGGTAGGAACTTAAGAAGTTTACTTCCTGCCAATATCAATATCGTTATATTGTATCCTGACGCCGCAACAATATGGCTCACTCCAGCCATCCTCACATTGTCATCAAATTTTTCACTGAATAGCCTGTCCTGTCCAAAGATTATCCCCATCATTAAAGATGATTGAGGCTCTTTTAAATTTTCTGAAATGATTTTGTTAAGCTTTTGTTTAAAATCTACCAATATATTTTGTAAAAAGAACCCTTCTCTTTCTCCACTACATTCCATTTCTGGGAACTCCATCAAAAGGTAAATGTTATTGTTTTTTAGGTAGTCTTTGTAGTTAAAATCCTCAAAATTTTCAGGTATTTTAAACAAGCCCTTTATGTTACACACTTCTCCTACCTTTGGGCTTTGGTATTTTTTTATCTTAACCAAAAATTCTTGGCTTCCCTTCTTAACCACACTCTCTCCTATCAATATATCTGAAGAGGGTTTTACTTCGATTGTATCGTATATCTGCTTTTCAGTAATCTCAGATGTTACAATTGCATCAAAATCGCCCCAACTATCTGTGAAACTCACAGCTACAACATCGTTGTTCTTTTCCTGTCTAATCATAGGCCTGATTCGAATAACTGTAAATACCCCCGTTATTAAGAGCAAATTTAACAGGTTCAAAAAGTGCAACAATTTTCTACATGCATCTTTTCTCTTTTTTGATTGATTTGAAGTGGCAGATATGTTTCTCAGATGATTAGAAGCAAGTAAGATGGTTAAAACCACTCCAAAAGCAATCAAAATTTGCCATATAGAGATATGAAGGTTTATGTTTCTCAGAAGGGTGATGCCAAAAATATTTAAAATGATATATGAAATGGAAATGAAAATAATTTTGAAATCGATCACATAGTGGAGGAATCCACCTACTCTTTTCCACATATACTGGATTATAGTCTTGAGAGAGTGAAACATACTATATACAAATATTATCTTTAAATTTGTCGTAAGTTGCTTGACCAATTCCACTCACTTTGAGAAGATCAGTAAGTACATTATAGGGCCGACTATCTATAATTTTTTGAGCTGTAGATGGTCCTACTCCATCAAGACTATCTAACTCTGTTATTGATGCTGTGTTGATATTGATGCAACTATTTTCTACAGGGTTGTTGATTATATCTTCCTCCGATGAGATGTCTTCTTCAGGATTTTGAGGAATAATCTCTTCCTCTTTTAAAGTGAACGGTTTTAACTCACACAAGAGTTCCTCTTTTGAAGGGATATATATCTTCTGATTATTAACTAAAACTTTTGATAGATTTATACTCCTAGCTACATATTCCTTAGATGTATTTACACTAAATCCTCCAGCCTTTTTTACGGCATCAATTACTCTGTCACCTGGATTAAAACAATACACTCCTGGAGCCTTGAGAGCCCCACTGATATCTACAAAGATGCTACATTGAGTACTTACAACTTCGGGTTCTGGGCATACGTTATGCTCGACTTGGTAGACTTTCTCTTCCTTTAAACTTTGTTCTACTATACTTAGGTTTGGGAAGATATATTTAAGCAAAAAGAACCCTCCAATTAGGCCTGCTACAAAACTACCAATGCATAGAAAGATAATTTTTCTTGATGACATATATCAAATATATCAACAAGATATGAACCTTCGATTAATTCTCCAATATCTGTACAGATATTAGCTTTACATCATTAATAGGTTTGTCATTAGCATTAGTTTCTACCTTCTCGATGGAATCAACTACTGCAAATCCTTTAGTTACAACACCAAAGATTGTGTACTTCCCATCCATATATGCAGAGTTCTCTGCAGGAATATTTCCGGATGTGATGAAGAACTGAGATCCATTAGTATCTGCTCCAGAGTTTGCCATTCCTACTACGTATGGTCCATATTTCCTCTCTGTTATTTCATTCTTAACATAGTAACCTGGACCTCCAGTACCTGTACCAGTAGGATCTCCTGTCTGTATTACGAAGTTTTTGATTACCCTATGGAAGATCATATCTTCGTAGAAGTTCTTTCCTGTTAAGAACAAGAAGCTGTTTACTGTCAATGGTGTTTCCTTCTCTAGTAAATCAATAGTTATATCCCCTACTGATGTTTTTAATACTGCTTTGTAATCTATGTTTTTCTCCATAACTTGCTCTGGTTGCGTGTATGAGTCTTTGGTAAGATCAGAGAGTCCTGAATCCATACTGAGAAGCCCACCACTCTTAGTTAAATACAAACCTAATACACATGCGAGAAGTAATCCTACTGCTAGGAATAGTATTTTCTTGTTGTCTTTTAATACGTCTTTTACTCCACTCATATGTATATATACTATACAGTACCAATATTAAATTGCCAAGATTAATGAGTTCCTACCCACCAGAATCCTTTTTTAGCTCCACTGCTATCAAACCATTGCCCATGCCTCATCAGCTGGTCAATCGTTGGACCACCTGAGATATAATCTACTTGCACCTGACTAATATATGGCGTCACATTGCTATCCCAAGAATTAAATATTGTTTTGTATTGTACGTATTGTGCATTACTTGCAAATGATATTATTTCATTAGAGGAATTCTTAAGATATCCTGTTGATGACCTTAGATCGTCTATCCATATATTTCTTCCTTCATTTCCATCGTTTAATCTAAATGTTAACAGGTTGGTAGCATCTACTTGGGTAGATATTGTTCTGTTTTTTACTGGAATATATTCTTTTTGCCATTTAAATACATCTGCATTTACTGTATATCCTCCTGATGGGAAGGTCGATCCACTATCCCATGAGGATACAACTGTTGCTCCAGTACTAAGGTTGACTGATGTGACTGTTCCCTGAGCTATGTATTCAGTTCCATCGTAGTTTTCTTTAACAATAACTTTGTCTCCTGCATATAGTTCACTTCCTAATGATGGTAAGCCATATTTAGTGGCATCTATACTGAATGATGTATCTCCAGAATTAGAAATTAGGTTTCCACTTGCTAACCCAGCACCAAACGTTACTGTTATATTGTGTGTTCTAAGACCTACTTCATATGCTTGACGAATCTGATCTGCAGTTCGGGCGGTATTATCAAGGCGAATTTCATCCATTGTACCTGCAAAATGTTCTGCAGCTAAAGTACCACTGGTAGATTTTCCAATGTATAGGGCCGCATCAGAAGCTGTTCCAGCAACTCGAGTTTTCGAAGCATCTAATACCCCATCTATATATATTCTTTGAGCTGTTCCGTCAATTTGGAAGACTACATAGTGCCACAAACCATTATTCAAATCACTTCTACTAGACACTAATGCATCTGCATCTAAGCCAGAACCCCCGTGGAATCTAATTTTTCCGGTAGTAGGATAGTTAAGCATACCTGTATGGTAGCCTGAGCTTGCATCATAGAATCCCCATATTCTTTTTAAGCTAGTCGTACTTGATGAGTTAATCCAAACTCCCAAAGTATAGCTTCCATCGAAAGTAGAATTTATGGCAGTATTTCTAGTTACAGTAATAACATCGCTACTCCCGTTGAAACTTCTAGCCCCTCCAAGCTTCCCACTACTCGTATATGTAGTACCTGTAGGCGTGCCACTGTTACTACTTCCCGATATATCTTTCATGTATGCCCCACTCCCAGATATTTCATCCATAGGCCATAGTCCGACAGTATTGGCATCTGGTTGATAGTTAGCAAATGCAGATTCTCCCCATGTAGTAGATAAATATGTACCTGGTCTATCACTTGCAACATTTATAGCCATCGTATTCTTAGTCGATAGATCTATGGTATTAAGTGTTTGATTAATATATGAATCCTTTCCCAATTTATATGATTCTGCTATTTCATTGGCTGTGCGAGCTGCATTGGAGATACGAACTTCATCAATTAAACCATTAAATGTGGTACCCGCATCGTTTCCTCGTGCTCCAATCTTTAAACTAAATGTAGAGGCGCCCGGATTGACGGTGGCTGCTCCTGTTTTATCTAAAACTCCATTTATATATATGTATATATTTGATCCATTATATGTAGCTGCTACGTGATACCACGTATTGGTGCTAAGCACCGCATTCCCTGTAACAAGCACATTACTCGCCGTTCCCATCGTTCCTGCCATTATTGTGCCTGAAGATGTCAAACGAAGTAAATATCCATTTAGAGAACTATTATCATATTTTTCAATAATACTTTGTTGAGTGGTATTTGAATTTGTTTTTATCCACGCTTCCAGAGTAAAATTCCCCGTAAAGCTGAGAGATGATGAACTTATGACATTGATATAGTCACCGCTACCATTAAAGCTTCGAACGCCCGCCACTTTTCCACTATTAGAATATGTTGTCCCTGTCGGTGTTCCATTATTTGCATTCACACTTGAATCTTTAATATATGCACTTGTTCCACTTCTTTCATCCATATGCCATAGTCCTACAGTATTTGGATCTGTTCCATTTGCTCCGCTTATTAGTTTTGTAGATCCCGTACCTTCTAGTTTTAAGCTACTACCAGTCTGAGATAGTACGCTCCCTTTATTAGCTATACCGCTGATATAGTCAGAAGAAATAGTAGAAGCAGAAAGTGCAGTATTGAATATTCTCACTTCATCTATTATTCCATTGTAATAGTAGCTTGAACCACGATATCTACCTATATTGAAATCGGATGCACTATCTCCGAATGGATTTTGACTCGTTGATGTAGCTTCTAATTTTCCATTGATATATATCTTCTTAGTCAAAGCGGAGCTATCATACACTGCTGTTATATATGTCCATACACCTGCAACACAAGGAGTCGTACTTCTTGTATATCCATTAACCGGATCATAGAATGTCCATAGGTTAGCACCACTGTAATATTCATTGTAAATCATATATCCCTTAGAAGCAGATGTATCAAACTTATCAATTATGGCCGGAGATACTGAAACTGTTGAACAAGTTGTTGGTTTTACCCAGGCACTTATACTTATGGATCCTGTCATTGCATCTAATTTCCCTGCACCACCACAGTTAGCATCGGTACAAGAAAGATAATCGCTACTTCCATTGAAGTTTCTTGCTCCTCCCGATTTTCCATTTAAATAGGCTGTACCTGTAGGAGTTAAATCTCCAATAGTATCTGTTGTTGTTGCAGTATATGAAGAAGGATAGCGGACAATAACTACACCAGAGCCACCAGTTCCACCAGTACCGACTTGAGCTGCACCACCACCGCCTCCTCCTGTATTTGCTATTCCATTAGAACCATTTGCGGAAGCAGGATACAAAGCAGCCGCACCGTTTCCACCACCACCCGACCCTCCTGTACCAGCTCCAGTATTATTTCCATTTCCACCACCACCTCCACCAGCATAATAAACAGAGGTTCCAGAAATTGAGTTAGCCACACCTACTCCTCCATTACCAGAGGTTGCTCCACTGGCATTCCCTCCAACCCCACCAGCTCCACCTCCACCAGCACCAGCTTTTACACCTGTTACAGAGCCTGTGCCACCATTATATCCTTGGCTACCATAACCTAAGGGAGGAGTTGTACCATTCGTCGAAGGAATGTAGCCTCCCATTCCACCTCCAGAACCACCATTTCCACCAGCATCTGCCGCACTTTGAGGGTTTCCTAAGCCTCCACGCCCACCACCAAGGGCAGTAATCGTACTAAACACCGAATTTCCACCACTTGCATTATTTGCTCCTCCATTGCCAATAGTTACAGAATAAGATCCGTTTGTTAACGAGAAACCACTATTGTATTGATAACCACCAGCTCCGCCTCCTCCACCATAAAAATCGCCACCACCGCCACCACCACCAACTACTAATACTTCTACTTTTCCAGATCCATTTACTACAAATGTATCACTTGTTTTAAACGTATGTATCGTATATCCACCAGAATATGTAACAGTACCTCCTACCGCAAATGGAGTTGAGACATCCTTAATATATGCTCCACTTCCATTCACTTCATCCATAGGCCAATATCCGACAAGCCCTGTATCCGATGGGTTATACAAATATGGATTATCAAAACTATATTCAGGATAATCACTTCCCTTCTTAGTTTTAGCAGTCCACCCACTTGTGGTAGAAGAATCTCTACTTGTTGTACTGGTAAAGTTTGTAAGAATTCCATTACAAGCAATACCACAAGTACCACCAGATACTGCCGTAGTATCACTAAGTTCATTGAATTTCCAAAATGCCAACAATCCCGTAGAACTATATGGTGTTTCAAAATCGGATGCTGTGTAATTTGATGTTATCTCAGATCCAGACAATACCCTATTATATATTTGTATATTATCTATACTTCCATCAAGATATGTCCCTGCACTTGGATTATATCTTCCAATACTTAGAGTATTAGCTCCCGAATCGAAACCAGTTATTCCAACTGTGCTAACAGGACTATTAGCATCTTCTACACCATTTATATATAGGTGTAGACCAGTAGAATTATTAGCCGTAAATGTAGCACATACATGTTGCCATGCACCTGTCGTAGCACTATTGGTAGCACCCTCTATAAAGGCGGCAGCACTGTTCTGACCTACCCATATCTTATACATATTTGTACGACCACTTACCTGTCCTACGATATCTTTTACAAACATTATTCCACTCCATGTACTGTTATCTACCTTTGACCAGATCATACTGTCTGCAGTCATTGTATCGTTATTTACCCATGCACATGTAGAGAATGAGGTTAGGGCATCTACTGCAGCTATATCTCCGACACTTACATAATCATCATTACCATCAAACATTAATGCTCCATCATTGTATGAGGTCCAGTTACTCCATGTACTATTATCTGTACTTGTTCTGTATTGGAACTCTATATTCCCTGCTTGATAGTTAGAGATGATTTCATTAGCAGAAAGAGCACGAGAATAGATTGACGTACTATCTAATGAACCTGCAAACCATCTTCCATTTGCAAGCGATGAACCCCAGATTAAGTTACTCGCAGAGTCATCACTTGCCGTACCTGAAGGAGTTGAATATTCAGTTACTAATTGGGGCACACCATTAACATAAATAGTAGGATCATTACTCACAGAAGAACGATCATAGACAGCACATAAATAGTTCCATTTTCCTGTTTCCATAAGTGGGAATGACCATCTTCCACTTGTCGTTGAGAAACTTTGTCCAAATATATTTCTAGAATTTGTTGAATCGGTTGCTATAAACCAAACATCTCCTTTGTTAACAATATGAGATCCTGAAGCATCCGAACCCAATTGGGATCTTAAATTCACCCAAGTGCATACTGTCTTTGTTGTAATATTATTTATATTTGCATTTTGAGGAACACTGACAGAATCATTACTTCCATCAAACATTACAGCCCCACTTCCCCATCTTCTGTTATTTGCTGTCCAACCAGTATTTACCGCTGCATCCTGTCCGGTGGTAGTCATATTGGTTAAAGTACCATTACATGATGTACCACATGTACCGCCACTTACAGCCGTAGTACCACTCGTTTCGTTGAAATTCCATTGAGCTACCATACCTGTTGTACTGTATGGTGTTTCTCCATTACTAGTATTAACACCAGAAGCTAACCATGACATTGTCATGCCTGAAGTGGCAGAACCTAGGTTTAAAGAAGATGATATGTATTCAGAATATGGGGAAAGTGGTTGCGCATACCTAATGATAATAACACCAGAACCTCCCGAGGAACCTGCTGTTGCTGCTCCTCCACCACCACCACTCCCTGTGTTCTCAGTTCCAGATGTCGAAGCTGATATGATAGTACCACTTAGAAAATCTTGTCCCGAACCACCAATACTCGATCCACCAATTCCACGAGTAGAAGTCCCTCCTTCTCGATATACACTTCCACCTCCTCCTGCTGCATAATACCTAGCCTCCCCACTAATGCTATACTGAACCCCTGCACCACCATTCCCAGAAGCAGTAGATACACTTGTACCACCAACACCTCCAGCACCACCACCGCCTCCACTTGTATATGCGCTACTACCATATACCGCAGATGCTCCCCCAGCATAGCCTTGTCCAGATGTTCCCCCTCCACCAGCTCTAGATACATAATAATCACCTGAACCACCACCACCACTTCCACCAGCAGTACCTGCAACGCCTGTATTATATGCTCCACCTCCACCTCCATGCCCACCTCCAACTGCAGTTAAAGTTCCAAATGATGAATTTCCACCATTAGTCATACTTGCTCCGCCCGTACCTACCACTGCGGTATATGATTGATTTCCCGTTACAGCATACGATGAAGAGTACATTACACCACCACCACCACCGCCACCTCCTGCCAAAGTAGATCCACCACCACCTCCACCACCAACCACCAATATTTCTATATTTTTTGAACTACGACATTGAAACGTTCCCCCTGTCGCAAAAGTATGTATTGCGAAACCATTTACTGAAGTAGTTGTACCCCCTGTACAATCAAATCCCAATCCCATCTTGGTCTGTATCTTAGGGCCAGCCACACTCTCTGTCCTATTAAACACCCCACCGCTAAAATCCGTAGTATCATCATGAACAATACTTGGGTCAATTCTTATAGGGTACTGTCTATTTTCATTCAGCAACCAATCAGAACTCACTGTAACTTTAGCCTCATAGTTCCCGACCTTGATTTCATTTATTGTTAAACCAACCTCGTATGTCTTGTTACCAGCATCATCTACTGCATAACTAGGTAGGAAATGTGCTAGATACTTACCATTACCATTAACAAAATAGTAAACTTCCGAGCTCTTTCCATCTACTGTAAACCAACCTTTCTTTAATACCACACCATCATCTACCTTTAAATCAAATACAAATTCGTTTAATGGCAATTTGCACCCCTCATCACAACTATTTCTGTATGCTTCCAAGTCATTTATGACTATCTCTTCCTTCAAACCCAATCCTTTCAATACCTGATATTCCAAATCTATACCATCTGCTACCTCTTGATTGACTATGGTTTGCTTGGAAATAATTTGATCACCCTCATTTTTCCCAATTTCTCGGCCCATACTAGTTAAGACTGTTGAAGTCTGAATATTGTCCGTTCCTAAAATGTCTGCAACTTTTTGTATTTCCTCATCTTGCTGAGCTTTACCATCCGACTTGGTTTCACTGAAATCTACTCCTCTCAAAGACATCTCTATACCCGACTTATTCTTAGGTGTAAAGATATCAGCTATTTTTGTGAAAATATTTTTCTTTTCTTCTGATGAAAATGGATTATCATTTGAAACCTGTGCTTCAAACCTAATCCATTGTCCATCAGGTTTTTCTTTCTCTCCAAACTGTACTTCAAATGTTGGGTTCTCATTAGCAAATAACGCTACACCCTCAGAATTAGTAATGATTTTGTCGTTTGGTCTTACTCTAATAGCCAGAAAGTAGAAAAGGAATGTGCCAATTAAAAGCACTATTAAGGGTACTAAATAGTAGAGATTTTTCTTTTGTTGGGCAGTCAATCGCATGGTAAATACTAACATATACCGGTGGGTATTTGTAGGCTATTTTGCTATTGATTTGCGACTAGAATGCGACTATAATATGACTATGTTTAATCCTCAATATACAATCACAGACAAGCTCGCTACCAATATGAGAAAGGTTGGGGAAATTATCGGATTTCTTAATTCCCAAGCACTTTCAGACACCGTACTCATGACCATGACAACTGAAGCTAGAGCTTTGTCCTCATTCTCCTCTACTCAGATAGAAGGAAATCCCCTACCACTTACGGATGTAAAGAGAATTATTAAATCGCAACCGGCAATAATTAAGGATACCGAGAGAGAGGTGCTAAATTACAACAAAGCTATATTAGTATTAGACAAGCAGATAAAAGATGGTGGTATTGGAAAACTTTCAAATCCGTTCATATGTAATATTCAAAAAATAATCACAGATGGGCTTCTAAGTAATTCATACAAAGGTAAGTACAGGAATGAGCCTGTTTTTGTAAATGATCCTATTAAGGGAGAAACTGTATATTTACCTCCAGACGCAAAGGATATTGAACCTCTAATGACTGACCTCGTCCATTTCGTTAATACCAAAGAAAAAGAAATTGATCCTTTGATTATCGCTGGAATATTTCATAGGCAAACCGTTATTATACACCCATTTATGGATGGGAATGGTAGAACTACAAGACTAATTACAAAGACTTTACTGGCTAAACTTGGTATAAATACATTTCCTCTCTTTAGTTTCGAAAACTATTACAACAACAATGTTACTAGGTATTTTGAAAAGGTTGGGGTATTAGGAAACTATTACGATATAGCGAATAGTATAGATTTCACAGAATGGTTAGAGTATTTTACAGAAGGTATTTTGGATGAATTGAATAGAGTAATCTCTAAATTTCCACAGTATAGAGAGAGGTTAGAACCACATCATAAAAAGATTATTGAATATATTCATGAACATGGGTCAATCACTGCTAGAGAATATGCCCAAATTACACTAAGGGCTAAGGCTACAAGAATACAGGATTTTAGGAAGCTAACTGATTTAGGGTTAATCAAGCCTATGGGAATAGGAAAAGCTACCTACTATATCCTCAAGACTGAGTAGTACATTTATCCTACAATGATCTGTTATATGTAACCGCTATATCTCCTATTCTCACATAATTGTCACCTAGGGATGACATTCTCATTATGAACACACATGTATCTCCAGCAACAGCACATTCATTTAGATCTGTCCCTGCTATTGTACTGTTTGTCCATACACCTGCAGAAGAAGATACTCCAGCTGTAAATGTTCCATCAACGGTTACAGATCCTTCTTTATAGATATACATATCTACTTTGTTATTTGTATTACTTGTTGATTCAGTAGCATAGTTAAGTTTTACGCCTCCTGTACTACCCCATCCATTGAAATCGGATGGTAAGGTAAATCTTACACGTAAGTCATAGTCATTCAGAGAGAGGGCTGAACTACTCCATTCATAGTAGTTCATTGAATTAGATGATGATCCTGTGTTATCCGATGTCATGCTTCCAACGTTATCCGTTCCATCTCCGGAGAGTACTGCGCCCCCATATTCTGCAGAGAGGATAACCTTTCTTGTCATTTCTCCTAATGGCATCCATGCTATTCCATCATTCGAGAATTCTATGTTTCCATCGGTTGTATTGTATCTCACTCCTGCTCCATCTGTTCCAAGGCTAATTGAGCCTCCTGAGATTGCTACATCTCCTGCAAGGGTCATATCGCCTTCAGAGCTTACAACCATCATATCTACACTATTGGTTTGTAGTTTTAGAAGATTGCCACCCGTCCCCATCTTGTTAATCCAAATGCTATTGGTATAGTTGCCTCCATCTATCTGCGCTGCGTTAGGTGCAATATTTACAGTATATTCACTTGCTCTTAGGTCGATTGCTGCGCCCCCTAATATCACATCTAGTTTTAATTTTTGAGCTTTACCACTGTTGTTGTAGAGTCTTACTCTGTTCTCATCCACTATCTGGATCTTGAATCCAGAAGAATATGTGAATGTAATATTTTCTAATTGTGGTTGGTAGCTTAGGTTGGTAGTAGTAAAGATTACTCTGTACTGGAAGTACTGATTTGGGGTACTGGCTACTACGCTACCTGTACTAGTAGAAAGTAATTTTTCTGTTTTTACATTGTCCAAATAGATTACATTACTACTTGTTGAGAAGTTGGTTAACCTTAGTTTAGTAATAGCATCTTTGCTACCTACTGCTATATCTGAGATATCCCAATATACTTTCTGCCATACATTGGCCGTATCAATTGTAATTTCTTCATACTGTTCTGTTCCTGCACTTTCTCCCATACCAATTCTAAGGGTATTTCCAGCTTGTGATGCTCTTACCCAAAGGGACACATAGTCATAGTTTGTAAGATCTGTCGCAGCTATGGTTGATTCCATGTATCCACCATTTGTACTACTTGTTACTTTGGTAACATTAGTTCCTAATGGTTCTATTTCATCTTCGAAACCATATATTGATGGCCGTGTTATATCTCCTTCTGCCACAGTAGCATTGGTTCCTGTCCAATCGGTATGGGTATCAGCATTTTGCAATGTTGTTACATTAGTGCCTGAAACACTAGGTTTCCATGCTTCCCATGTTCCATCAGTTGGATCTGCTGTAGCGCCACTTCTAGTTTGTACAGAGATTTTTCCATATGTATTTAATGCTGCATCCCATTTTAAATTGTCATATGATTGTGCATTGGTTGTAGAGATGACGCCACTGTTGTAGATACCGTAGTTGTAGTACCCAACTACAATTGCGGTAGCTCCTGGAGAAGTTACCCCAGATACTGTCGTAGTGCTGTTCACAGCTATCCTACCGCTACCACCAGCACCACCATCATAGCTTGGTACATCACCGCCAGCCCCACCATTTGCGGTTACAAGGTTAGTACCTAAAATAGCTGAATTCACAGCAATTTTTATAGCTCCTCCAGCACCACCACCTCCACCACCGGCTTGTCCCCCAACACCAACATTACCAGCGGCTCCATTACTCTGAATGCTTCCTGAAATTGATAATGAATTGGACGATATCATTATTATTCCTCCTCCCAAGCCTGTATTGGGTTGCTGTCCATAACCACTACTTGTACCACCACCTCCCCCACCTGATCCAAAAAATATTTGATTCAAATTTGCATCACCGTATGTACCTCCGCCACCGCCACCACCACCATAGGCACTCCCATTCCAATAACCAACATATCCATTGCCACTTACATTTGTACCTCCATTTTTGTTTGCAGCACCATACGGGTCATTGCCCCCCATACCATAAGTTCCATATCCTCCTCCTGCACCACCAGCACCATAGTTTGTACCTCCATTACCACCACCACCACCACCACCAGCGCCACCAGTTGCAGATCCTGTTCCACCAGCATATACGGTACCGCCATTGCTACCACCACCACCACCACCGCCACAAACGCCATTGCTTCCTGCTTGTGTATACTGATTAGCATTCCCTCCTCCATACCCACAAAATGCTTCTCCCGCCCATCCTCCATAAATACTGCCGTTGTTTGTGTATGCGGCACCTGCTCTATACCCAATACCTGTCGCACTTATATACCCAGCGACACTTACAGCTCCTGACGCTCTAAAGAAAAGAACTCCGCCTTTCGAGCCATTCCAAGCAATTGGGGCAAAATATATGCCTGAATTCACAGTTACATTGGTGTAGTTAGGAACTCTCTGGAGCATTACTCGCTGATTACTTGTTGTCGTTCCTAAGTTTGCATCATCATTTAAATTTGTTCCGTAATATTTTGATTTTGCTGTTTTAAAGGTTACAGTTGTACCATTTACACTCGCAACTCTTAATGTTTCGTAATTTCCTACATTGCCATAGGCTGTTGCAGTACCCTGTAAATTGATTATTAATACCTCGTCATTAATATTTAGACATCCTGTGCTTGGAGAAGTACTAAGTGTAGCCTCTGTTCCAGCTGCATTAAATGCTGTAACACTATAATTTACAGCATCTCCGCCATCAACACATGTTCTCCCAGTTATTAGGTTGGTTGCGTTTATAACTGTGTTTGAACTTACGGTAATAGCACCATCAGCACCTGTTCCAGTGTTTACTCCAGGAGCTAATTCTACATCCGTCAGTTTTACTATAGACCTAATTATTCCATTAACATTTGCATCCTGCCATTGATTAGAAAGATTTTGTGTTACTCCGTTATCTGTATTTGTTACTTCTACCCATTTGTTTAATGTTGTATCAAATACCCATCCATTAGCTACTAGATCATATGTGTTCTGACCATGTACTACCTCTAAGTAACTTCCATTGGCTATGGTGTCATTTGAGTTAGTATATAATCCATTTACGGTAGCAGTATCTAACTTCATCTGTGAGAGTCCCCACTTAGTAATATATGCTGTAGCTTTGTTAGATGATCCTCTAGTTATCTCAAACTTTACTTTGTAGTTCTTGTCTGATGTTGGGAATACAAATGAATATTCATATTCTGGTAATGATCCTGATGTATTAGTTTGTATGAGTGTTCCTGTTACATAGTTAGATCCATTATCATTGGATGCTGAGACTGTAATGCTGCTCGATGTATCTGTTGGGTCTATACTTGCAGTCATCCATAGGAAGGCTCGGTTGGTACTTTCTGCAAAGGTTGTGACATTAGAATAGTATGTTCCTGTACTGTTGTTTCCATTACTGTCTATACCCATGAGTCTTCCACTGCTTCCAATATCTCCTGCAAATACAGGATAGTATCTACCCGATAGTGTTTCGATGTTGTTGGTACTTGTACTTGGGTCTGTTGCTGTAGTATATGCATTTAATCTTGTACTTGATGTTAGATCTATCTTAGATATTCCTCCTCCTTCTGTTCCTACATACATGTATTTACTATCTGGAGTTACTAATATATCTCTAATATCATTACTTGTTCCACTTAATTGATTATATGTATCTGCTGATGTATGAGAACCTTTGAGAGCTCGTAGGCCATCTTCGTATTGAGATTTGATTTGAGCTGCAGGGATAGCAGTGGCTGTTACAAATGGTTCATCGATACTGCCTGCGGTATAGGCGAGTACCCCACTAATATCACGAACTCCTATTGCAAAGGGTGACGTAACATTATTTAAATTCCCAGCTCGAGTGGCACTAGCTTCAAACTGCCCATCTATGTAAAGAGATTGCACGTCTGTAACATTGTCGAACGTACCAACAATATAGTGCCATTGACCATCATTAATGGAGGTATTACTAGTCGTGAATACATAGCTTTCTCCAGAGAATGTATTAAACTTAACCTTTCCACTAGCAATCGTAAAATCATAACTTCTATATGAAGTGTAATTCCCATCATTCAATCCTTTTCCCATTATTACTCCATCACTGGTAGAAGTTTTTATCCAAATTCCCATACTCAGATTTGAGGTAGTAATATCAAAATTAGTTGCGTCATCACCACTACCACTACCGTAGTAATCTATCGTGTTATCATTATCAACATCTATCCATAAGGCATCATCGACACCGTCTAAACTAATTGCTGTTCCTCGGATACCAGAGACATATGACATCCCTGTGCCATTTGTATTACGAGCTTTTAAGACAGAACCTTTAATCGAGGAATCGGCAATACTTGCGTTATTAACAATGCTCCCACTACCATTTAATGGCCACGTTCCTCTGACATCTCCTACCATTTGTTCAGTGATATAGTCTTTAGTGTAGTATTTTACAGAGCCATTCTTTTCATCTGCACCATCACCAAGCGTAGCTCCCCCCGATTGCTTCTCTTGAACAACAGATAAACCTAAAGATGTTCCTACATATATAGTATTCGATTTCCCATCAATAGTAGATGCTCCTTCTTTAACATACAAAGATTTTATTTGATTCGTTAGATTACTTCCTAAAATAGAAACACCATTTAAACTCCAACCAGCAGATGCAGACCCTACTTGGTAGTACCCACTTCTATATGTAGCCCACGTGGTGTCTGAAGACCTTGTTAATACATTATTATAAACACTTACTGTTGTATTATTTCCAGTATCAGAGTTATTCGCAGCATAGAGATTTCCTTTTGTATCAAATACAACCCTATTTTGCCATGCAACATCGGCACTTAAGGAACCTATTAAATAGTTTGTAGAATTTTGATCAGTCTTATTTATAACGGTAACACCACCGTCTACTCCCGTTGCTCCAGTAGCCACTGCAACTACTTGTTTAGGCGACACATACCCCGTAGCTGTCCAGGTATAACAATAATATGCTGTCCCTGAGAATGTTGCGGCATCACTTCTTCGCATAAACGTAGTAAATTGCTTCTCTGTTATGGCCCCAGCATTAATAACCAAGCTTGTTCCAGGAGACGTATCGGGTATACAATCTGAAATCTTCGTAGGTACAGAATTAGAAAACCCCGCATAAGCATTTTGAGTCTGAGGTGCACTCCCAAAAACATATGGGTAATATGCTGTCTCGCTGACATCTGTTGTCCCATTTCCGAGTATATACCCCCACCCACTCACAGTCATATTTTGTGTAGGCTGATTAGGAACCGTAGCACTACTAACATCATTAACGATATTATTTACTAATGCTTGACCTGCATTAACCACACTATATGTATTAGCAATATTTCTATCCGAAATATTCTTGTTAGAAATACTTTTACCACTAGTATTATATTTAAATACTTGGCTATCATTAAATTGTACAGAATACATACCTGTAGCAGCGCTACCATTCATACCAACATTCATTGTTCCATTACCCATGGATATTGAGGAGATTGTATTGTTTAAAGCAACACCCAACATCTCACCAGTAGACGATTGTACAAACTTCATCCATACTCTCTGAGTATCTACATCTATGATTGTAATATAGCCATTAGAAGCATCGCTGCTTGCCAATATTACCGACCTCTCAGGGAACTCTCTCTTACTACCTCTATCATCTGTTGTCGTTGGCTCCACAACCCAGCTAGCAATTCTAAACTTATCCCCATTCTTGTAGTCACTTCTTACAGGCTTAATAGTTATACTACTTCCAGAGCAGCTTCCTGATACAAATGCATATGAAGAACCAAATGCAAGATTAGCTCCAGTAGCAGTACAGTTACCATCAGAAGAAACAATATTAGCAGTAATACCTGTTGTAGTAGTACCAGTAATAGTCAAATCAATATATCCATGCTCAGAACCAGTACCATATACACCGGATACACCAATTAAACTACCATTGTAGGAAGTAGTAAGGTTAGAAGTTGTTTGAAGCGATACACCCTTGTACCAGTTAGGATCTACTCCTATAGCTACCAATGTAGCTGGTGTAGAATCTTGATCTTGTAGTCCAGATTGAGTTCTGTCGTAGTACTTACTGGTTAAAAGTGTAGCTGTAGCAGAACCTAGATATCTGTTCCCAGCAATATCCAACATACTGCTATCTATTGTTACTCCACCCCACAACCCAGCTTTCTTAGCATCTGCATCCACACCAATGGTTGAATTTGTGCTATCTATCTTCAATGAATCTACAAAGTTATCAAACATTACTGTCTGAGATTGATTACTCTCTAGATATCCTCTTCTCTCAGCATCTGACATTGCTGTGTAATCATTAGCTAGTTGATTGTAGATATCTTTGTATACATTTTCGTCATAACTAACATTTAGATACATATCTGCAGTTACTTTGTTTTGAGCATCAAAGACCATATTTACATAACCCATACCAGCGTCTGCAATTGAAGTTACGACACCTATTAACCCATTCTTTTGGGAAGTTCCACTATATGTATATCCCACTCCTGGGACATCAGAAGAGTAAACATAGTCTCCACGGGAAGTAGTTCCTGCGTTATTAACCATAACTTTAACAATTCCTTCGATAGCTACTAAGCAAGTATCCCCGTCATCACAATTACCATCTTTATCCAGATCTCCATTTACTTCAACTCCCTGAATAACTCCAAATGCGCCTTGTTGGCCTGGAACATCCGTTATAGTAAAGGCACCGTTAGTAGAAGAATCCAAAGTTACCAAAGTTGCTTCTGGTACTGTAATTCCGGAGTTATTTACTAGTGTTACGCCCAATCCTTTTCCTGAGGTTATGGTTCCTGAGACATACAGATTTCCATTTGCATCCAAATACATCTTCTCAACACTGTTATTCATTACCGAAAGAAGCTTGGATGATGGATTCGTGAATGCCACTGATGTATTAAATTGGAATGCAATTGCATCTTCTCCATCCGCTACATGAGATACTGCAAGCCCATTTACAAATCCACCACCACTACTTCCAGCTCCCGTAGAGGCTACTACTTCTAACCTCATGTATTGGTTTCCACCTGAATAGTTATATAGCCTTACGTTATTGGCATCATACATAACTATTCTGTATCCACTGTTGTATGCAAGTGAAATATTTTCTAACTGTGGTTGATATGACAGATTTGTAGTTGTAAATATAACTCTGTATTGGAAGTACTGATTTGGTGTACTTGCGATTGTACTACCTGTATTTACTGAGAGTAATTTCTCTGCTCTTACATTGTCCAAATAGATTGTGTTGCTTACCGCCGAGAAGTTGGTTAATCTAATCTTGGTTATGGCATCTCTAGAAGCAGCGGAGATATCTGAAAGGTCCCAATATACCTTCTGCCATACATTTGCGACATCTATGGTTATATCTTCATACTGTTCGGTTCCTGCGGCTTCTCCAATACCTATTCTTAATACATTCCCTGCTTGGGATGCTCGTACCCAGAGGGTTACATAGTCGTAATTAGTAAGGTTAGCTGCAGTTATGGTAGATTCCATGTAACCTCCATTGGTACTACTGGTTACCTTAGTGATATTAGTACCTAATGGTTCATCCTCATCTTCGAAGTAATCAACATCTTTGGTTATATCTCCTTCTGCTACGGTAGCGTTGGTTCCAGTCCACGTTGTATGGGTATCTGCGGTTTCAAGGGTTGTGTAGCTAGTACCTGAGGTATACGGCTTCCAACCTTCCCAGGTTCCATCGGTTGGATCAGAGGTGGCTCCACTCCTGGTTTGTACAGATATCTTACCGTATGTATTTAAAGATGCATCCCATCTTAAATTGTCATATGACTGAGCATTAGGAGTAGATATAACTGGGCTATTGTATACGCCATAGTTGTAATATCCAACAGATGTGCCTGAATATGAAGGACTGGTGCTTCCAGTAATAGAAGTGGCGTAATATACTGCTATTACACCAATACTCCCAGATCCACCACCTCCAACTCTCGTACTATATGATCCACCACCACCACCACTAGCAGTTACCAAACTTGATCCAAGTGTTAAATTTTGCCCATTTATACGAACAGATCCTCCAGCTCCACCACCACCAGCGGCAGCATAGGTACTTGGGGCACCTCCACCACCTCCGTTAGAAGAAACAGATCCGCTAACAGTAATTGTACTTCCAGATATCATCACAATTCCGCCTCCGGCTCCTCCGTTGCTACCAGTATATCCTCCGTTATAGCCACCACCTGCTCCACCACCAGAACCAAAATACAATGATGAAAGATCAGCAACACCATAATACCCACCACCACCACCTCCACCAGCTCCACCACTTGCACTCGCAGACCTACCTCCCTGTCCCGTAGTATACCCCGACCCCGCTGCGCCACCATTCAATCCTGCAGATCCTGCTGCACCTCCATAACCACTATTTCCACCACCACCACCACCACCGCCAACTCCTGCGGTTGTAGCTCCACTTCCACCAGAACCACCATTACCATTATTATCACCACCCGCACCAGCACCACCACCACCTCCAGCATATCCACCACCACCACCACCACCAGGTCCATCATTATTATCACCACTTCCAGCTCCACCTCCAGCACCACCTCCATTTAAACCAGCAACTCCATTTGCGGTATACCCAGTACCAGAACCACCACCATTCACACCTTGGACTGAGGGTGCTCCACCACTTGCAAGGATTCCTCCTATAGATTCACCACTATAGCCACCATTGACCGTACCAGAACCTCCAGTATAGCCTTTTGCAGTAGCATTTATTGTCGCTCCAGAGGCAACAGTGACTATTCCGTTAGCACGGAAGAACATAATTCCTCCCTCTCCCGCACCATTGTTGGCAGATCCATTAGGTACTATCCATGCACTCGGTGTAAAGTCCGTACCAGAATTTGAGACAGTCACATTAGTGTAGTTAGGCACTCTCTGAAGCATTACAATCTGATTGGTTGTCCCGAGACCAATATTGCTGTCATTTGTAGCACTTTCTCCATAATATTTAGCTTTGGGAGTTGTAAAGGTTACAATTGCAGAATTGACATTAGAAACTCTGAGTGTCTCAAAATTACCAACATTTGTAGAAGCGGTTGTAGTACCCCGAAGATTAATTAAAAGTACCTCATCACCAGGATTAAGGCATCCTGCTGAAGGAGCCGATTCTAATGTAGCCGTATTTGTTGCTAATGTTATGACAGAATAATTAACAGCATCACCACCATCAAAACACGATCGATTTGAAATAGAATTAGTAACATTTATATCTGTGTCTGCAGTAATGGTTATATTTCCATCTGCGCCGGTACCAGTATTTACTCCAGGAGCTAATTCAATATTTGTAAGTTTTATGATAGACCTAATTATCCCATCCGTATCAGCATCCTGCCATTGATTAGACAACGAATGCGTTATCGTAAAGTCAGTCTCTTGTACATTCTTCCACTGTCCACCGCTACAGGCTTCGCTATCACTTCCTCCTACACAAATCCATCCACTAGCAACCACATCATAGCTATTAGTATCATGCTCCACATTCAAATATCCCGCATTCGCGGTTGTACCATAACCCGAGAGCACATTACTTCCACCACCACTAGTAAGCAGATCAACCGAGTTAGAACCATCATAGAAATACAAACCCGTTCCATTCCACCATAAATCCCCTGTATTTGGAGCAGCAACATCAAATCCTGAAGCAAGATTAATCTGAGCAACCGTACTAGTACTCGCACCAAGACTCAGCATAGCTCCAGTATTACCTGTATTACCACCAAAGGTCGCATATCCATTCTGATTTATGAGACTCAATATAGCTCCAGTAGAATCCTGCCATTCCATCAAGTTGTCTGCCTGAGTATCGTTTGCTTTTACAACAAGTGCATCATCAGGAGATATAGTTATGTCACCCGTAGTATTTGATATCGTAGAGTTAGATCCCGCAATATCCAATTTTGCACCAGGAGTGCTAGTGCCAATACCAAAGTTCCCAGTAGACACGTCAAAGAAAAACGCCGCGGTACCCAAAGTACTTCCACCAATAACTACATCATCTGTGGTAGATGTTAGGTATGTAAAAGTCCCGCCATCAGTCCACAAACTACTACTTCCACCCACAGGACTACCATTCCAATACAAAGTGCCATTAACATTGTAAAGCCTGTTTGCAGAAACAAGTGGTGCATCAACTCTAGGGTGGATATAGAAGGTTAATGGATTTTCAAAAACAAAAGCATCTGTGCTTCCCTTTTGTAATGATAATATATTCCCAGTACCATCTTGTGTAATCTGCATTACCACGTTATCAAAATTGCTATCCTCAGCTTTAAAAGTAGCCACGGGCCATCCACCTGCTGAAGCATAGCTAGAATACACAGTTAGGCCTGATTGAGCCTGAGAGCCTGAAATAGTCAATCGTTCCGCATCCATATCAAATGAAAGTGAAGGTCTAGTACTCAAGCCTGAAAGATACGTCGTATATGAATCCGCACCAATAGCGGTATATGAGCTAGACCCTAGTACAAAATGATCTGTTAAAGCTGTTAGATATGTAAATATTCCACCATCTGTAAATAAAGATCCAGTTCCGCTACCCAATCCACCCCAAGTTGATCCATTGTAAACCTTCAATGCGTTATCTGTTGTGTCATAGTAGACCATTCCTGCCACAGGACTTGTATATCCTGAGCTATTGGCCGCGCTATCAAATTGAAACGCTGTATTCGCGCCTGAGGCATACTTTGCCTTAATAGCATATGCAGATGCCTGTATTGGCATCCTTGAAAATGTTTCAGTATATGAAGCGTTACCTGCAGGAGAAAAACCTAATTGAACATACAAATCCGTAACTCCTTTGATCATTGCATCAAAAGTCGCGTACGATCCTGCAGTTGGAGAACCATCTGAACCTAGCGAAAGATTAAAAGCTCCGTTGTATTGTCCTATCTCTGTATTTTGATAGTGTTCTGTCAAAAGTAATGTTCCCCCCGAAGATGCTGAATAGTATTTCACTTCAAAATCACAAGTATCATTTGAGTTCCCTGCTACTACACAAGCAGGATTCCCAGTTGTGACATTTAGCCCTTCATATCCAGTATCATTTCTAACAATCTTTCCTTGGAAGTTAATCGTATTGCTACTTAAAGCAAAGGCTGCATTAGGGAAAAATACCAAAAAGAATATGGAAAGAATGACTGAAAATTTTACTAGTTTTGGGCAGTCGAGTTTTATCATGTTTATCCGGCAGTAAAAGTGTTTTGCTAAAGGCAAATTTAGATACTACACCTATCGTAAAATGATATGAAAAAACGACCTTTTTGTCAAAGATTTTGAACAGTTTGCGGCCCAGCAAGAAGCCTTATACAACAACGTTTATTATCTTATTGGGTACATATATGAATTTCTTTATCTCTCCCCCATTCAAATATACCAGCAAAGCCTTATCTGACAAGACTTTCTCTTTGATCAAATTTTCTGTATCTGTAGTACTTATAGTTATTCGTCCTCTAACCTTCCCATTGATCTGTACTGGTACTTCAACTTTATCCTCAGCTAAGAGCTTTTCATCAATATTCGGCCACTGTTTAGAATGGACGCTATCTGTATGTCCGATTAAATCCCAAAGCTCTTCCGCCATATGTGGTAAAGATGGAGCAATAGTCATAATCAATGTTTCGATGTCTTCCTTTGAGAAAGTATTCTTAGAGAATTCATTGTAAAACTCCATAAGTGCAGAAATACTCGTATTAAACTTCAAGGATAACAGATTATCCTCTACTCGCTTAATGAGCTTCGCTACTGCCTTATGTGCGACTTCATCAGATTGTTCTTGTTTGTTGTCCCAAGCATTAAGTATGAAATCATAGTACTTGGATACAAATCGCTTAACACCATTAATAGTTTCAGCGCTCCAAACCACATCACCTTCATATGGTCCCATGAACATCATGTACGCTCTAGTAACATCTGCACCGTACTTGGCGATTAAATCATCTGGGGAGATTACATTCCCAAGTGATTTAGACATTTTTACACCACCTTCACCCAATACCATTCCATGGATTGTTCGTCTCTGATATGGCTCTGGTGTAGGTACAATTCCTTGGTCATACAAGAACTTATGCCAGAATCTTGAATACAACAGGTGTAAGTTGACGTGTTCTTGTCCACCCTCGTACATATCGACTGGTAACCAATACTTCATTAATTCTGGAGAAGCCAAAGCTTCTGTATTATGTGGATCTGTATATCGTATGAAATACCAACTAGATCCAGCCCAGTTTGGCATAGTATCAGTCTCTCGCTTCGCGTCACCACCACACTTTGGACACTTAGTATTTACCCAATCAGTCATTGCTGCTAATGGAGACTCTCCCGTACCTGATGGTTCATACTCCTTTACATATGGTAGCTCCACTGGTAATTGTGATTCTGGGACGGCTACAGAGCCACACTTTGGACAGTGAACAATTGGAATTGGTTCACCCCAATAGTGCTGCCTAGAAAAGATCCAATCTTGTAAATGATATCGTCTAACCGTATCACCAATGCCTTTCTCTTTTATATACTCTGCAGCTTTCACTCTAGCTTCTTCACTGCCAAAACCATTCATAAATCCAGAATCATAAACGATTCCTTCTTCTTCATAGACATCTTTTGCTTCTTTTATCTCTGATCTATCCCCATTTGGTCCTTCGACTACCCTAATTACAGGGATGTTAAACTTCTTGGCAAAATCGAAGTCTCTTTTATC
Source organism: uncultured Candidatus Saccharibacteria bacterium (assembly GCA_964610125.1). Taxonomy (GTDB): domain Bacteria; phylum Patescibacteriota; class Dojkabacteria; order SC72; family SC72; genus UBA12078. The sequence goes on from CAZSUV010000003.1 coordinate 47,900, forward strand.
ATGTGCAGGAACTCCAACTACCATTCCCGTACCGATATTTGCTAATACAAAGTCCGCAGCATAAATTGGCAGCTTGGAACCAGATATGCTATTTATACAATATAACCCCGTAAATGCACCGGTTTTATCTTTTGACTCGCTTACTCTTTCAAGATCAGATCTGTTCTTGGAAACTTCTATATATTTCTTAACTTCTTCCCTATTACTCTCTGGCATTTGATCCATTAATTCTTGTAAAATTGGATGTTCTGGTGCAACAACAACAAAAGTAGCTCCAAACTGTGTATCTGGTCTGGTTGTAGAAACCTGCATATATTTATCTGTCCCTTCTACTTGATATTTAATGTCATACCAAGTCTTTGCATCTATCCAATTTCTTTGCCTTGTCTTTACACTAGAAATATAGTCGGTTAAATCCAAATCTTTATCCAATCGATCAGCATATTCGGTAATCTTTAATACCCATTGGTTCATCTCTTTCTTTTCTACTGGCATACCACATCTTTCGTGTTTACCATCAACAACCTCTTCATTAGCACAACCTTCTTTACATTTCGGACACCAGTTAATTGGCTTTACAGCTTTGTATGCTAAGCCTTTTTCAAAAAGCTTTAAGAATATCCACTGTGTCCATTTGTAATACTCAGGATCTGTGGTATTTACCTCTCTGCTCCAGTCAAAGGTCAGTCCTAAGCTCTTTAGCTGTCTTCTAAATGTATCAATATTTTCCTTAGTTATATCTTTTGGAGCTCTTTTGACCTTAATAGCGTAGTTTTCTGTAGGCAAGCCAAATGCATCCCACCCTATTGGGAACATTACATTTTCACCTTTCATCCTTCGAAGTCTCGCTACTGCATCAAACATTGAATAGTTCCTTGTATGTCCCATGTGCATGCTATCACCCGATGGATATGGAAATTCTACTAAGAGGTAATACTTCTTTCTTGTGTCATCGAGGTCTTTACCCTCGTAGCTAAGTTCAGAGAACCATTTGTCTTGCCATTTCTTTTCGAATTCTTGTGGTTTGTAGGTTCTTTCCATTGAACTTAAGAGAGAATTTAATATGGATATTTTACAAGAAAAAAAGATGGATTGGAAGGACAATGTTTTTGTTTTATGAAACCATATTGTGGAACATGACGCATAAAATCGACGGGGTGTTCAAAGAAGTTGTTTTATGGACCTGAGGGGATTCGAACCCCTGACCCCATCACTGCCAGCGATGTGCTCTAAACCAACTGAGCCACAGGCCCACAACCAACTTCTGGACTCAGCCGGAATCGAACCGGCGATCTTCTCAATGCGAATGAGATATTCTACCAAACTGAACTATGAGCCCGATGGGATTATTATACTAAAGAATATATGCTATTGCATATATGGAGCAGGATTGATCCTACCTGAGAGTCCAGCACCCCTTCTCAATTCGAAGTGAGTATGTACACCGTATGCAACACCTGTAGCACCAATTAAACCTAAAGCTTGACCCTTAGAGACTCTTTGACCTGCAGATACATACAGTTTATCCATGTGACCATTTAAGATGGTATATCCATTCCCACAGTCTACGTGAGTATAATAACCATAGCCCCCATAGTTAGTTCCCCAATATCCCCATCCAGCACTTATGACAGTACCAGCACATGCAGCTATAACATTTGGTCTTGCCCCACCAGTTGGATAGAAGTCTATACCGTAGTGACCAGAAAAGAATCCTCTGGATATTGCACTTGGACCACCCACTGGCCATCCTAGGAATCTTCCAACATTAGGATCTGCAACTCCTCCACTATATGGAACAGAAGATGATTGATATGTTGAAGGAGTACTTGCAATGGTTGGCTTCTTAACAACTACAACAGGCATTTCACCATTAGGTATAAACATCTCAGCACCCACTGTAAGGGTATATGGTGCCTCTAGCCATGCATAGTCAACAATATCTGCTGCATCTGCAGAATATTTCTTTGCAAGCGACTCAACCGTATCACCTTTAGCAACGGTTATGATGACACCATCTCTTGGAGGAATTTCTAATGTTTGACCTAATTTTAGATAGTCAGATGAAGACATATTATTTGCCCAAAGGATTGTTTGTGTACTTATTGAGTAGTAAGCAGCGATGGAGCTAATAGTATCGCCCCTTTTTACTACATATTCCTCCGTAGATGTTCTTGGCCTATCTTTTGGAACCAAAGTATTAAGTGATGCATTGGCCACCATAGTATCAGTCTGTGGCACACCGGTACTTACCAAGTTATCTGCATTAGCCGCAATGACTACAGGCCTGCGATATACGTATGATATTACTAAAATGAAAACAATAAATGAGAGTGTAGCTTGTAATGCAGATTTTAGGAACGTCCCTCTACCCCAAAACATTCGTTTAATGATCTTGTCTTTGAAGATATTAATATAGCTGTTGAAGATATCAAACAATACCGACAGAAGGATTAAGATAACCTTAAAACGAGAAGAGATATAATCTATTAGCTCGATGAAGAATGCTAATAGGTCTTTTTTCTGCCTTCTAATTGCAATGAATTGAATAAGCTTACTTCTTGCGTCAAGAATTGTACCCTTCTTCCCTATCTCTTCATTTACAAAAAGAAAATCACTTGACCCAGCATTAAAAGAATCTTTTTCTTCTTCTGATAGATCCTTGAAACTTAGTCCTGCGACATTTTTATTTTGATTCGAACCAATATCTTCCAATCGTTTAAGGTATTAGAATTGATGCCTACTATTATACCAACTCTCTACGCTTCGTGCAGAGTTGCCAAGAAATCGTCGTTGGTTTTAGTCTTCTTTAGGCCACTTACCAACACTTCTGTTGGGTTCTCATTGTTACCTAAGAGTTCCAACATTCTTCTAATTCTCCATGATTGATTCAAAACTTCTTTGCTTAAAAGCAATTCTTCATTTCTAGTACCTGATTCTATGACATCGATAGCTGGGAATATTCTTCTGTTAGCAAGGTTTCTGTCTAAATGGAGTTCCATATTACCGGTACCCTTAAATTCTTCATATACCAAGTCATCCATCTTACTACCGGTATTTACCAATGCAGTAGCGATAATTGTTAAGCTACCACCATCTTCGAAGTTTCTAGCAGCACCAAAGAATCGCTTTGGAGGATACAATGCAACCGGGTCAAAACCACCTGAAAGGGTTTTACCTGATGTTGGCATAGTAATATTGTAAGCTCTAGCAAGTCTTGTAATACTATCCATAAGTATAATGACATCCTCACCCCACTCGACCATTCTCATAGCCTTCTGGAGCGCCATTTCAGCTATTCTACAGTTCTGTTCTGGAAGTTCATCAAAGTTTGAAGCATACACTTCTCCTTTAACAAATCTCTTCATATCAGTAACCTCTTCTGGTCTCTCACCTACGAGTACAACCATTAATTTCGCTTTTGGATGATTCTTTGCAATACCATCAGCGATATCTTTCAATATGGTAGTTTTACCTGCCTTAGGAGGAGAAACAACCATCGATCTTTGACCAAAACCAATTGGGGAAAGTAAATCTATCATTCTAGTGGATATAACTTCTTGAGTAGTTTCCAACTTCATCTGTTTGTCAGGGAATACTGGGGTTAGCTTTCTAAATGCAGGTCTATTTGCAGCTTCTGCAGCTGGTTTACCATACACCGTATCTACTCTTAAGAGACTTAGATACTTTTCCTTTTCCTTTGGTAATCTTGCAGGACCATAGACTTCATCTCCAGTTCTTAAACTGAATTTCTTAATCTGTGAACCTGAAATATATACATCATTATCACTTGGGAGTAGTCCTTCTGTTCTAATTAATCCATGGGTTTCATCTTTCATTACCTCTAAGATTCCCCCTACAAATACAAATCCATCATCCTTGGTAGCTTTCTTAAGAATCTCTATAATTAGCTCTCGCTTTTGAAATTCCATGAAATCTTCCATACCCATATCTTTTGCTTCCTCTCGAAGCTGTGCAAGAGTCATTTGTTCATACTCTTGAATCGTTTTAACTTTATTAGCCATTGTTTTAACAGGAAATTTAATATTGGGCATACGCCCGATTGACTTAAAAAGTATATTGAAATAAAAAAAATATGTCAAATATACAAATCAAAGGGGAATTAAAAAGAAGGGATCGGTACTGCCCCAACCGACCCCGGTTTCTTTCTCTTAATAAGCTAAGAAAAAAATAACGGGTAACATATATAAATATATTTACCCCTTCTTTTCTTAATATCAGTTGATTATGGTTTCTTAGGCTTATCCTGTTGCCCAGATGTGCTCGTGACACCCCAGACAAAGGGAGAAACCTAAGATATCCACAGTCTTCTGAAAGAACAATATAGTATACCCCTCGAGTGGTATAATTGTCAACCCTATATATAGTATCCACACATAAGAATATTCACATCATTTCTCGATAACGTTTAAGCATCATACGTTTCTGAAGTGTCAATCTCACATGTTACAAAAGAGATGCCTAGAAGCATTGTGTTACGCCTTTTGTGGATATAATATTGGGTGAGAATATAAAAACAGAATAGCACCTTATTAAATACTCGTTATCTGAGAGACTTTCTTAATATTGATATCTTTAGCCTTACCTAATTTACCCCTTCCAATAATAGCATTCTTATATCCTACCCTCTGAGCTTCATCTACAATTGCACCAACACCCCATGAGCCGCGCACCTCTCCAGTAAGCCCAACCTCACCCACATAAATACTCTCTTTATCTAAAACATTGTCTTTAGCTGAAGATTTAATAGCAGCGCATATAGCTAAATCAATACACGGATCATTAATATTCAACCCACCTACTATATTTACAAACACATCTTTGTCTCCTAAAAATACCCCTCCCTTACGCGACATAACTGCACAAAGCATATCCAATCTTGGTTTCTTAATACCATTTGCGACACGCATCATAGGACCACCGGTACTTTCGCGCTCTACAACTAATGCTTGTACTTCAACAAAAACTACCCTTGAGCCTTGTAATACAGCACCTATAGCACTGCCAGAAGATTTGGTATCATTCTCGAGGAATACTAACGATGGATTTCCAACCTCTTGTAGCCCATTCCCGGTCATTTCAAATACACCTATCTCATTAGTAGAACCAAATCTATTCTTCATTCCTCTTAGAATACGATATTGATTGAATTGATCTCCTTCTAGATACAATACGCAGTCAACAATATGTTCTAAGACCTTTGGGCCGGCAATATCCCCACCCTTATTTATCTGACCAACTATGAACATTGGGATTCGCTTAATCTTAGCAACGTGAGTTAGTAATGCGCCACAAATCCTTACCTGGCTTATGCTTCCAGGATAGCTTCTAGATTGCATAGAAGAGATACTCTGAATTGAGTCCACTACTATGAGATCAAAATTCTCTTTTTCAATCAAAGCTACAATGTTTTCGACGCAGATATCCTCTGTTACCATGAAGTTTTGCCCCACTTTACTAGAAGACTTACTATCAGAAAGCCTGACTAGCCTAGAGTTTAGCTGTCCTGGAGATTCCTCTCCGCAGACATACAAAATCTTTTTATCCGAGAATTTCAATACAATTTGCATAAGCAAGGTAGATTTTCCTATACCTGGTTCACCACTAATTAAAACTACCTCTCCTGGAATTAATCCTGATCCCAGCACTCTATCTACCTCTACATATCCAGTAGACATACGTGTATCAGAAGCGAAATTCTCACTCTCTTTCTGCAATATCGACTCATATTGAGCTGCTGTACCAACCTTAGCACCTGATTTCTCTGCGGGAAGTTCTTCGCTTTCTTCAAGTGTACCCCATTGCCCACAACTAGGACATTTTCCAGACCATTTAAGAGATTCAGTACCACACGCAGTACATATATATTTCATAGCGAGGTTATTTAGTTAAGATATCCATTTTACCATTAATCATATCAATGGTAACTTCGTTCATTTTCTTTTTTACAATCTTGTGTGAGAGTATGTAGTCAGCAAGGACATTCTCAACAGAATCCTGTACTAACCTTCTAAGCGGTCTTGCGCCATATTCATCACTAAAACCTTCTTTAACAAGGTATGTTTCAACCTTCTCAGTCACTTTTACGAGAATATTCTCCTCTACAAGGCGAGTATTTAGGTCATCAATTAACAGATTTACAATCTTACGCGCATCTTTTCTAGTCAATGATCTAAATATGACTATATCATCTATACGATTGAGTAATTCAGGTCTAAGAGTGTCCTTAAGCTTAGAAAGAAGCTCTGATTTCATACTTGAGTATGCTTTATTAATATCTACATCACTTCGTTTCTTCTCTCTAGTCCCCACAAAACCAAGCACCTTGTCCCGCTTTATATCCTCCGCCCCAATATTTGAAGTAAGGATTATAATTGTATTCTTAAAATTTACCTTCTTTCCTCTACCATCAGTTAAATGTCCATACTCCAATATCTGTAGCAGCACATTTAATACGTCAGGATGAGCTTTTTCAATTTCATCAAAGAGTATTACTGAATGAGGTTGTCTTCGTACTTGCTCAGTTAACATACCACCTTGTTGGAAACCAACATAGCCTGGAGGTGAACCGATGAGCTTAGAGACACTGTGCATTTCCATCATTTCACTCATATCTATTTGTACTAACCTATCCTCATCACCAAAAAGTTCTTTAGTTAAAACCTTGGCAAGCTCTGTTTTTCCAACACCAGTAGGACCTAAGAACAAGAATGATGCCCATGGTCTCTCAGCATCTGAGATACCTGTACGTGCGCGTTTAATAGCTGAAGCAACTCCGCGACATGCATCTTTTTGCCCGATTACGAATGTATCTAATTGCTTCTCCAGTTTCAAAAGCGAGACCTTTTCCTTACTACCTAATGTACTTAAAGGAATACCTGTCCATCGAGAGATGACTGTTCGAATATCATCCTCATCTATCTGATTCTTCATGTTTTTTTTGCTATCCATACATTCCTTTTCTCTAACCTTTATCTGTTCTTCCAACTTCATCTCCTCAAGCTGAATTTTCTCTGCTTTTGCCATATTACCTTTGAGAATAGCGGTTTCCTTCTTCTGTTTTAATATATTTGATTTGGATATTAATCCTGATATATCGCTATATTCATTCTCAATTTCCAATCTTTTTGATGCTGCAGCCTCATCTAAGAGATCAATCGCCTTGTCCGGTAAATACCTATCACTAACATATCTATTTGAGAGATTTACCGCCATTTTCAAAGCCTCCTTACTTATCCTTACATTATGATGTTTCTCAAGTATTGGTCTAATATTTTGTAATATCTCAAATGTGTTCTCAGGGGACGCTTCATCTAAATTAATTGGCTGGAATCTCCTTACAAGCCCACTATCGGTCTCAAAATTTGCAGAATATTCTTCAGTTGTCGTAGCTCCAATACATCTAAATCCGTCTTGAAGCAATGCAGGTTTAAGTACAGAAGCTATATCTGACGGACCTCCACCCATGCCAGAGGTAACAATATTGTGTATTTCATCTATAAAGAGAATCGTGTTCTGTGAAGAGATTATCTCCTCTACTATGGACATTATTTTTTCTTCAATATCACCTCTCATTTTACTTCCTGCCATAATACTTGGAACATCCAATGACACAATTTTCATATTTCTGAGTGATGGTGGAACATTGCCTAAAGCAATTCTTTGTGCCAAACCTTCTACTAACACCGTTTTCCCTACACCTGCTTCGCCTACTATAATTGGGTTATTCTTTTTTCTTCTACTTAATATATTTATGAGCTGATTTATCTCTTCTTCTCTCCCTATGACTGGATCTAGCCTACCCTCATGTGCTAATTCAACCAAATCTATACCTAGGAAATCCATGATTGAATCCTCTTCCATAGGGTTGTTCATCATATGTGGACGCGCTAGCACTCCAAGTGGGTACGATGCATATCCATCTAATGCTTTTTTAAAAGCTTTGTATGAAAGCCCAATGTTTTCTAAATCATTGAAATAGTCGGTATCTAGTTGAAGTAATGCCTCCATTATATGTTCCGACCCTACATACACATGGGAATATTTCCTAGAGATATCATATGCCTTACGTAATACAAATTGGGATTCATTTGAGATTTCTAACTCTCTTGCGGAGTTTGGATCTGTCGTTATCTCTATCATCTTCCCTCCAAAAGACTTCTTCATGAGGTCATTTCTGTCTATGCCCATTGAAAGGATAGTCCTTGTAGCAAGGCTATCTTCATTTAACAAAATCCCTATGAATATATGTTCCGGAGAGATACTCTTCGCTTTTAGATGCTCCATTATGAGTGAAGCATTACGAAGAGATATCCTCGCGTTTTTACTAAGTCGTTTTAAAATGTTAGGCTTTTTGTCCAAAGCTATTGTAGTCATACTACAATTATACTACATCTACCCTATTCTTTTGTTGTTAATTCAGCTTCAATTGCACTATCTACTGCACTTGCAAGTTCTTCCTTAGAAACTTTCTTCCTAGGTTCTGCAACTGTTTTCTTTGCACTTGCGCCCTTTAGGCTTAATCCTAAGTGCCTTTCTGTAGAAGAGATTGAGAGGATCTTAACATCAACTGCTTGTCCTTCTTTTACAATATCTTCAGGATTTTTAACCAATTTGTCTGAAAGTTCAGAGATATGGATGAGTCCATTTAGACCTTCACCAATTCTAACAAATGCTCCGTAAGGAACAACCTTTTGAATTTCTCCCTTAACAACATCACCAACTTTGTACTTAGAAATTGCTTCTGCCCATGGATCTTTGAGTAATCTCTTAACACTGTAAGCGACTCTCTTACCACCGTCTGAGATACCGATTACCATGACATTTACCTTATCACCTACTGAATATATGCTATCAATATTCTCAACCTTGTCCCATGACAATTCAGAGAGGTGTACCAATCCTTCAAGTCCTTCTGCATTAACAAAGATACCAAATGGTGTAATACCACTTACTGTACCTACTAATACATCACTTTCTTTGACCTTGTTTAGAGTCTTTTCTCTCTGCTCTAAGTCTCTTGATTGTGTAACCATCTTTTCTGAAAGAATGATTCTGTTCTTTTCTCTGTCTAATTCAATAATTCTAGTTTGAACCTTTTCACCAACCAATGAATTCAATGTCTTTTGTACTCTTGAAGAGATATCTTTTCCAACTTGTCTTACACCATTTAGATATACTCTTGAGGCATCTAACTGTGATGTAGGGATGAATCCTCTAATATCTTTTCCAATTTCTACTATTAATCCACCATTGTTTGCTTCTACTACTGTAGTTTCAACAACAGAGTTATCTTTCTTTGATTTCTCAAGGGTAATCCATGCACTTGCTTGCTGTGTTCTTCTTATGGAAAGTACTAATTGTCCTTCATCATCTTCAGGTTTAACAACGTATACCAAGATGCTATCTCCTACTTTGAGATCTCTCCAATTCATTGTCTCACTCTTTAATTCTCTTCCTGCAACAATACCTTCAGATTTGTAACCAACGTCAACAACGACATAGCCGTCTCTAACGTCTGCAACAACTCCTTCAACGATATCGCCTTTAGAAAGTTTTCTGATCTTGTTTCCTTCATCAATGAGGAACTGATCTATTTGTGCGTATGCACTTTTTTGTGTTTGTACCATAGGGTTTTCCTTTGGTGATGTAATGCCTGTAGCTGCTATTACATACGAATAATGTTATTTGCTACGAAGCCGATTATATCACCAATACTTTGAATTTTCTATACCCTAGGCTTGGCCCTTTTTACGGTATCATCCACAATGCTTTTTAGCTTCTCAAATTCTGCTACACCAAAGCCTTCAAGTGGATTAGATTTACGTAGACACTTATTCATGCTGATACCATCTCGCCCCAGTTGTTCGATTTCTAATTCAATATGTTCTCCACCATTACTGTGAACGATTTTAGAAAATGAAAATATATACCCATCAAAGCTAATTTGCACATCTTCCTCTTTTGCCTTCTCTAAAATCACAGCATCAAATGCACTCGAGTAACTTAATTGACGAAAATCATCTAGTCTTCCAAGCTCGAGCTGTTTATCTGTTTCCAACTCTTCCTTCCTTCCACTCTTGAAAGGGAAATAGGCCGAATTATATACAGAATGATCTATCCTTACAGTCTTTTTTGTCATAGGTTCCTGTAGATCAGATCTCTCATATGACGAAAATGCGGTTTTAACCTGGAAACTTTTTTGCATTTCTCCTTCACCCACAGTAATAGTTGCATCTATATCAAAGTTAGGGTCATCATATACAAGATTTTCTCTTGGATGACCTGCGTTATATACCTTTGAAGGTTCTCGTTCTAAAGTGAAAACCATATTAGGATTTTCCAGCATATCTATAAGTTCCTCATTAAGAACATATTTCGCAGCTTTGAGTTCCCTAGTCTCAACGTTTAAAGCTCTTCTAATTGATGAACCAATAGCATTTTCAGATGGTTCTGAGCTTGTTTGGACTGGATCTAGGTCTGACATATATAGGTTGTCTAAATTTAGTATTTATATAAGATAATCTTTCAAAACCACTTTGTCCATATCAGGCTTTTTGGCTTTTAATATATATCTTCCATACAGTACAAAAAGAGAGTTAACTTTGTACCAATCATCCTTAGGATATAGCTTTTCTAAGTCATGAGCTATCTTAGTAGGATCAGTTTCCTTAGTTAAACCGTATGATTTAGCTACCCTACTCACATGAGTATCTACTGCAATGCCTTGATTGGAATGATATAGATCATTGAGAAATACATTGGCTGTCTTGTAACCCACCCCTGGAAGAGTTTGAAGCTCTATGAGGGTCTTAGGAGGCTCTCCGTTATATCTTTCATCAACCATCTTAGCTAATTCAATGATATGTTTAGCTTTGGTTTTAAAATAGTTTATACCCTGTAGGGTATGTTCAATATCTTCATATTTAGCATTTGCTAGCTTCTTAGCTGTTGGATATTGTTTGAAAAGATTCTCTGTTATCTTATTTACCTGTTTATCTGTAGTTTGAGCAGAGAGTACTATACAGATTAGAAACTGAAAGGCTGTAGACCAGTTAGAAAGCTCTGTTTTGGCTTCAGGGTATATTTGTTCTATTTCTATTAATAATTGTTTTGCAAGGTCTCTAGTGTTCATTAATTGCTTTTACAAATTTATCTGCAAATTCTTTGTTAATGAAATGCTGTATAACTTTAATTATAGCAGGATTATCATCAGCTATTTTCTTAGCAGCATCTCTAACAAGCTTATTCTTAAACTTTATGATCTTGCATGTTCGCCCAACTTCTTTTCCAATTATACATGCAGTATCATACATAACATCCTTATCATTTGATCTCAACGCTGTAAGATATTTGTTAATTATCCCCTCTGGCAAGATCTCTCCCCTATATATTCCATTTAAAATTTCTTCTATCCCTATTTCGTACCTTGTCTTTATCATTCTGTTATCTGCAAATTTCAAATATCCACCTCTTTCGATTAAGAAATCGTATATGTCTTTGAAGATCTCCTCCCTATCTCTCCAGCCTTTTTTCTTCTTTGTGATAATTTTTCGCCATCCAGCTCCTACTCTTTTTGCATACATAGAGTATATTTCATCTGATGCTTTCTGAACTTCTTGATTTTCGTTAATATCAAATTTCGCATTTCTTGAATTATTCCAAACTTGCTCCTCAGGAACCAATTGTACAACACAATTATCAAGGTTTAACTTTTTTATCATGGTCTTTTCTATGCTTAAAGCATAATCAATTAGTTGGTTTACAATCTTACTTTCCTTGGCTTCTTCAATGTTAACTAAGCCATATGCAATAGTTATGGCAATGCTAAATGGTCCACGGTCAAAAAGCAAAAGAGTTTGTTTATATTTGGGATGCGAAAGTAGAAAATCAAAACATTCCAACCTGTTTAACGCATACAAAGACATCATAACTTTAAGTTCTTCCATTTTGGAGATCTTACAATCATTAAGTCCCTGTCTTAGAAACAATCTAATGATTGTCCCTATTGGGGATGCATACATAGGAAAAGATGCATATGTTACTGGCACCCCCATGTCTATCATTTTCTCTGAGAATGTAAGGATGGCATCTGCCTTCCCAACTTGATCTCCTCCTTCGCACACGACAGCCCTATAGCTAGTATTGGTCATTTTGAGTACTGATTAGTATATTTTTACCCTATATTCAGCATACCATACCTCCAAACCACAGTATAGTACAAATATTGTATACTAGCATACATGCTTTTATGTCAATCTTTCTTTCCAATCAGAATATTCTATATGAAAAATCATAAAAGATGTGTTCGGGCTCTGAGAGGGGTTGACTCTAGCCTTAATAGATGGGTTACGATATTCGAAATCCAAGGTCCCCCACGCCTCCGCTCCAACAGATATATGTAACATAATTGTTTCGTATATATCTGTATCAAATATGCATACGATCCAGCATATTATCCGAGAGTATATTTATATCAGCTTCGGTATAAATAACAAAAAACCCACTATTTCTAGTGGGTTTATCAAGTTCTAATAAGTCCTGGCAATGACCTATCTTCCCAGGACCAAAGGTCCAAGTATTTTCGGCGCTAGAGCGTTTTACTTCTGAGTTCGGGATGGAGTCAGGTAGTTCCACTCTGCTACAATCGCCAGGCAACAAAAATCTAGGTATAAATTCCTGTTGCCTGACAACCTTACTTGCGTAAGATATCAGGACTTAAGTTCTAAAGAGCTAATGAACGTGTACAATGTACACACTCAAAACTGAATAGAAATATGTAATTTCAAAAAAAGCTTTCGATCTATTAGTACTCCTCGGCTGAACATATTGCTATGCTTACACCTGGAGCCTATCAACGTGGTAATCTACCACGGATCTTTCGTGCAGCGAACTGCACAAGTATATTTAATCTTAGGATTAGCTTCGTACTTATATGCTTTCAGTACTTATCCATTAGCAACTTAGCTACTCAGCGATGCACTTGGTAGTACAGCTGATACACCAGAGGTTACCACGCCCTGATCCTTTCGTACTAAGGGCCGCTTCCTTCAAATATACAACGCCTATACCGGATAGAGACCGACCTGGCTCACGACGGTCTGAACCCAGCTCACGTGCCGCTTTAATGGACGAACAGTCCAACCCTTGGGGGCTTATTCACCCCCAGGATGCGACGAGCCGACATCGAGGTGCCGAACCTTGCCGTCAATATGAACTATCGGGCAAGACTAGCCTGTTATCCCCGGGGTAGCTTATCTCCGTTAAACAATGACGCTTCCACGCGCAATCAAAGGGTCACTTAAACCTACTTTCGTAACTGATCGGGATGTCTCCCTCACAGTAAAGCCTCCTTATGCTTATGCACTCTTCACTCGATTTCCATCCGAGTTGAGGAGACCTTAGTGCGCTTGCGGTACTCTTTAGCAAGCAACCGCCCCAGTCAAACTGCCTACCATACACTGTCCAATTTCCAGATAATGGAAACTGTTAGAAATAAAATTCCAAAAAAGTGGTATTACACTGACGACTCCACCCTCCCTAACGAGAGGATTTCAAAGTCTCCCACCTATTCTCTATATTCAAAACCCTATTTCAATGCAAAGTTGCAGTAAAGCTCCACGGGGTCTTTTTGTCCTGGTATAGGTAGGCCGCATCTTCACAGCCATTTCAATTTCACCGAGCGCGCCGTCGAGACAGCGGAAGAATCGTTACGCCTTTCATGCAAGTCACTAATTAAGTGACGAGGTATTACGCTACCTTAGGACCGTTATAGTTACAGCCGCCATTGACCAGGGCTTCAGCTACCTGCTTCACCACCACCGGACACACCGAAGTGAG
>CAZSUV010000004.1:0-4927 GCA_964610125.1 uncultured Candidatus Saccharibacteria bacterium
GTAATCGTACCGTGGGTTCGAATCCCTCTCTCTCCGCCATATATACACTAATGAATAAACAAAATTTCTACCGATCTAAATATCAAGAATTAAATCCACACTGGAGAGAAAGTACTCAGATATATCACGACCTCATACTAGAGAATACAAACAAGGATACACATATTTTGGATGTAGGGTGTGGACATAGTACCTTGCTTCTGGATGTTTACAAGAAGACTCCTCATACATATGGTATAGATCCCGATCTTAATGCAGTAAATAGGAATGAATATATAAAGAATGTTGAGAAATGTTTTGTAGAGAAGATGCCTTTTAAAGATAATTTCTTTGATATCGTTGTATGTGCTTGGGTACTAGAACATCTCCCAGATCCGATAGCTGCATTTAAAGAAATACATAGGGTATTAAAACCAGGTGGTAAGGTTGTATTCCTTACTCCTAATGCTTGGAATTACAATGTTTGGATTATTAGATTAGTTCCAGAGAGATTGCATGATTTCTTTACTAGAAAGTTATACGGAAGAATGGAGAATGATACATTCTCTAAGCAATACAAAGTTAACTCTCCTAAGCGAGTAGAGGAAGTTCTTCTAGATACTGGTTTTAAGAAAGAGAAATTGATTGTTAATGGGGATCCTTCATATATTAGTTTTGATGAGGTTACTTTTCTTTTTGCAATATTAATAGAGAAGATATTAAATCTCAAACCTTTTAAAAAGGCTAAGGTACATTTAATAGGGGTATATAGGAAATAATAGGAATTAATTATTTTGATTGAATCTCCTCAGAAATATCTTTCTCCCATGCTAACAAAGACTTCCTTGAAAAATCAGTTAAGTCCATTTTCAAACACTCTTCTAAAGAAAGCCACCTGTAGTCATCATGTTCTTCAGAAAGCCTAACTTTCGAAGATTCTGACTTATACAAGGCGGTTAATCGAACGAATGGAATTCCCTTGTATTTTGTATTGTGATCAATATCGGAGTCAAAGAAAACAAGTTGTTTTAATGGCCTAGCAAACAAACCAACTTCTTCGATAAGCTCTCGCTCAGCAGCTTCCATTAAATCTTGACCTTTATCCAATTTTCCCCCAGGTATCTCCCATTTTAAGGAATCAGACCGGTCATTCTTGCTTCTTTGGATTAAAAGAATTTTGTCTTTGAAAAGAAGAATAACTCTCACAACTAAGAGAATCCTTGGACGAGATAATATTGCTTCATTCATAGATATATTATGTCACCATATTAACTATAAGACAACTAAGAGTGTCAGTATTCCTCCAATAATCATCCCCTGTGGCAAACTAAACAAATAGTGATCAAAACATCCAATAACCACCAAAGATATAATCACCAACCACTTAAACCAATTCATCTTCGATACATTGCTAATCCATATCTTCCCTAACAATACAACATAGAGTAGGGAACCAGTGATTCCTAACTCCGCAATCATTAATAACACCACGTTATGTACCGGCTGTATTAATAAAACCCCATTCACTGTGCTAGGAATCACATTCTCCATCCCCTTAGTAAAATTCCCCAACCCTGTACCCACCATCAGGTTATTCTTCATCACACTCAAACTACTCTTCATCAAATTAACCCTATCTGCCCAACTAGTATCATTACCCGATATTAAATTAGTAAAACGCTCAACAAGAAGTAAAGGAGTAAATGAAAACACCCCTCCTTTAATCAATCTATATATCAATGTTACAAAAACAATCCCCAATACAAGTAATATCGCGATCCTAGAAAACGTCAATGTTACAAATATACAACTCAATATAATCAACAAAAGGGAAAGTTTTTTGTAGAAATCTTTAGATTTAGCAAACAAAAATATACCTAAAAGAACATTCATTATAAAATATCCACCCAAAACATTAGGATGGGGGAATGTACCATATGCCCTTAAAAACACCTCGCTATTCAATGTCACAAAACTAGAACCCTGCATACCACTAACCACTTGAGATTCACCAAACATAGAAAGTCCAAGTGAAGATCCACCTAAGAATTGCATAGTACCTAGCACTCCCTGTAACAGAACAGAATAGACGGAAATCCACAAAACGTATTTGTACAAGTTAGAATGTTTCTGTGTCTTAAAATAGTCGATAAGGAAGAGTAGGGATACAATCCCCAATATCAATCTTCCGCCATTAACTAAGGAGTTTAGATCTAACCTGAACACACTCTGTAAGAGAAGAAATAAAGCAAAAGGAACTAGATAGAAAATGTATTTATGCAAAACTACTTGTATATGTTTCAAACCATATTCATATATATATGAAGCAATTAAAAGGACCAATCCCATGTCTATAATAGAAAGTGTTGGTACTAAATAGTTAGTATAGATACCACTTACATATGGATCCGTATTAAAAAATAGAACATGGAGAGGAAGTTGATAGGTGAGGTTGAGTGGTAGAGTAATTAATATATACAAGATACTAGAAAGTACAACACTTTTGGTTTTAATACTAACAATCAACCAAGCCAGTAATGAAACCAAGATTATTAATGCCTTCAAAGAGTTCTCCTGTACTACAAAGAGTAGGGGTAAGCCCAACAAAACAAAAACAACAAGTTGAAACCTATACTGCTTAAGAAATTTTCGTATATCCATTAACTAATTCTATCAACAGACAGAATTATTTAACAGCTGGTAATATGACAATATGTCTATCCATACCCTCACCACGACTCTCAGTTGTAATATCATCGAATTTCTCCAATGCAATATGTACAATCCTTCTGTCAGATGGCTTCATAGGAGGAAGAGCTACTTCATCACCCATGATTCTTACATCATCTGCCTTCTGTAGTGCCAATTCTTCTAACTGTTTGTCCTTTTCTAATCTATACCCACCAACATCTACAAATACCTTAAATGGAGTATCTTCAGAGATCTTTCTACCAAGAATAATCTGAGTCATGAATTGAAGAGAATCTAAATGTCTACCTCTATTACCAATCATATAGCCTAAATCCTCACCATTGAAAGCAATTTTAATATATTTAGTACCTTCTTCACCATCTTCAACCTTACATTCTTTAGTACACTCAACACCTAATAACTCACAGAGCTTATCTACTTCTTCGTTAACTATTTTAAGGATTTCGCTATCTTTCATAACATTAAAAATATATTTAATTTATTTCTCAAAATAACGGGGTAGTGTTATTTAGATTTCTTAAAGTATTTAGTATATAGGTTCTGTACTCCTGCTTTGGTTTTATCCCAATCCAATATCCAATATTGTGCTACTAACATCAATGACTGAACTATCCAATATACACTCAATGCTGAAGATGCACTAACAGCTATGAACACCGTAGAAAGGGGCAATATTAAGTTCATAGACTTCATCATCTTTCCTTGTAATGCCTCTGGAGATACAGGCTCGTCTTTTTTCTTAGGATTTTTCTTTTCTGGAACTACATTTACAGGATTTTGCATCTTCTGCGTGAATATTGTAGTTATGTACTGTGACACACCAACCAAGAGAGCAAGTATCAAATATGATATGGCTTGTATAGAGAACTTTCCAAATTCAGCACCAACAGTAGAGTAGGACTTAGTTAAATCCCAGAACAAGAACTTTGTGTTGATGGAGAAGTCGGCTGCAGATGTAAACCAGTTTTGGATGAATGGGTATACCCCATCCAGCTTGTTCTCTGTGACATTTCGGATAACTACAATTAATACGGAAAGAACCACAAGTTGAGGTATCAAAGTTACTAAGCAACCAAGAGGGTTGTAGCCAACTTTCTTATACAGTTTAGTCTGTTCTTCTGAAAGCTTCTGTGGATTACTTCCATATTTTGCTTTTAATTCATCTAACTGAGGTTTAAGTCCTGCCATCTTTCTAGTCATAGCAGTTTGCTTCTTAGTAAAAGGAATCAAGGCTAATCTAGTAATAACGGCAACTAAGAGAATTGCGATACCAAGGTTATCTCCACATATGTGGTAAAACACCAACATAAGGTTGAGAAGTGGTTCAGTGAATATTGTGTTCCAGATATCTGTAAATGTCATATGTGTTTATAAAAAAGTAACTTCTGATTATATACAATTCCTCTCTAATTTACTACGGTACTGGGTCATATTGTCCAGGTTGAGCATTTGGAGTACATCGAGCTACTCTTTGAACAGCCATTTTGGTTCCCTTAAACACTCCATACTTATCTATTGCTTGATATCCATACTCTGAACACGAGGGTGTAAATTTACATGGTCGGTTGTTAGGAAAAAGCTTTCCCATATACCCATGATCATAGGACAAGGTCTTTTGGTAGATACGTATTAAGAAGAGGATGAGGTGCTTCATTATTTAATTACATTCTTGAATTGAGCCACAACATCTGCTTTCAGTGTTTCCTTTGAATCACAAAATTCAAAAGCTACATATTCGAAATTGAATTTGTAATTATCTAGTTCTAGTTCTTTAACAAGTTCCATAACTATGACTCGAAGCAATCTTGTCATCCTATGTCTTTGAACTGCATTTCCAACTTTCTTGTTTAATACAAATCCAAACTTAGGAGTAGAGGAGGAAGCTAGTGCAACTAACATTCCATACTGTCCGCGAAATTTTAAACCTTTGGAGTACACATAACGAAAATCTTTTGCTGGCAATTTGTATTTTTTAGGTAGCATATATACTACTATCTTATACTGTTTGTATGCTTTTTTCTAAGGGTTTTGTATTCCTCACTTGCAGTAAGTCTTACTCTACCTTTAGCTTTTCTTCTTTTTAATACGTTTCTTCCATCAGGAGTTGCATTTCTAGCCATGAAGCCAAACTTCCTTATTCTTTTTACATTTTTTGGTTGGTATGTTCTTTTCATTGATTTATAACTCTATATGATATCGTGGGTATTATATATGATGAGTGGATAATTGGCAAATA
>CAZSUV010000004.1:5027-50266 GCA_964610125.1 uncultured Candidatus Saccharibacteria bacterium
ACGTCCTAGAATACATATCCACAACTCAAGAAAAATATATATAATGGTCTAAAGTCCCAATCGGCCAGAACACTGCCTCCAAACTGCCTTAAGATTATATATTACCTGTCTACCAGTATGGACAAAGCAGAATTTAACGTACAAGAATTACCAAAACCAGATATTACTGTTAATTCTACTTTTTCTCAAACACTAGATCCCGATGCACTATGGAGATCTGCTAAAGAAAACCTCAAACTAATGATTGGGGTAGAGGAATTTAAAAATACTTTTGGTGGATGCTACATCGAAAGCATCTCAAATGGTGTTGCTCAAATCTCATGTGATGTTCCATACAAAAGAGAGAAAATGCTTCGAGATTACAGACTTGCACTACAAGATGCTTTAAGAAAATCATGTGGGCTTAATTTAGAGGTCGAAATTAATCTAAGAGAAACCCAAACTGTGAAAGAGAAATACAAGTACGAGTACCATGATCCCAAGACTAATCAGTCAGTAGACCTTTTTTCTTCTGCAGAAAACGAAAAGATTCAGAAAGAAGATACTTTGAAGAAAGCTCAGCTTAATCCTAGGTATCTTTTCTCTAATTTCATTGTTGGAGCAAATAACCGATTGGCTGAAGCTGTAGCTCAAGCAGTTGTTGAAAGTTTAGGCGAGGCTTACAATCCTGTTTTTTTCCATGGTAATACTGGGGTAGGGAAGACACACTTAATGCAAGCTATTGGCAATGAAGTTATTAACAAATTCCCCGACAAAAAGGTTGTATATATCTCCATCGAACAATTCCTTAATGAAATGGTTGAGTCTATTAGAACGAAGAGAAATGAGGATTTTAGAAACAAGTATAGGGCCGTAGACTTACTCATAATCGACGATGTTCAGTTTGTAGAAACATATCCTAGAACACAAGAGGAACTCTTCCATACATTTAATACCCTATATCAAGCAAATAAGCAGATTGTCTTAGCATCAGACAGACCACCCAAGGAAATTAAAAATATTACTGATAGATTAAGATCTAGATTTGAAGGGGGTATGGTTGCAGATATTCAAGCACCAGACTATGAGACCAGGTTAGCTATTCTTCAACAATTAATGATAGACAAAGGCTCTACCGTTGAAGTTCCTAGAGAATACTTGGATTTAATTGCTAAGAATGTAGAAAATAACATTAGAGAATTAGAAGGTGCTTTAACCAAGGTGCTTTCTTTGTTTAAACTTGGAATGAATCCTACATATGAGGATATTGGCAGACTTTTACAAATAGATCTAGAAAGTAAACGAAAAAAAATATCCCCAGCAAAGGTAATGAAGAGTGTGTCTGAAATATTTGATGTTAAACTAGCGGACATAAAAGGTGATAGGAGAACTGCATACGTAGCACAGTGTAGGCAGATAGTTATGTATATATTAAGAACGGAATTATCAATGCCACTGGAACAAGTTGCCAAAGAAGTTAATCGAAAAGATCACACAACCGTATTACATGCATGTGAGAAGATAAAAGCGTTGAAGGAAAAGGATTCTCGCTTCAACGAAAAGCTCCAAAGCTGTTACAAACTCATAAGAGAGTAGGTGGATAACCTTGTGGATAGTGTATGTATATCTCTGGATAACACCATATCTTCTCCACAGTAAAGAAACGTTGGAATATCGTTGAGCTCTTTCTAGGTATTGATTTCTGTTTTTATAATTAACCACACATACCCATACTTACTCCATGGTTATTCAGAAAATTACCCACATTGAAAAAGATTGTTTTTAAAGACTCTTTTTATAATTTCTTTGCAAATACAACATTTAAATTTCGCCATAGTATCCACATACAAAGAATCTAAAGAAAATAGAGTATAGAAAAGGTTTTAAATGGAAGTAGGGTAGTTATCAACATATCCATACTCACTACTACATCTATTACTAAATATATATTAAAAAAGAATACAGTAAAGGACACACAAGAATTTTTATCACTCTCAAAAGATGGTACAATAGATTAGTAAACTGCCTAACTATATAAAATTTACATTTAAGTAATATGCAGTTCTCATGCAATCAAGATACATTCTCTAAATACTTAAACATAATAAGTAGAGTAGTAAACAACAGACCAGGATTACCAATCCTTAACAATGTTCTTTTTAAAACTGTTAAAGGTAAGGTAATATTAAAGGTTACAGATCTTGAATTAAGCATTAGTACTTGGATAGGAGCAGATGTAAAAGTAGAAGGTAAGATTACAGCACCTGCGAAGCAGTTATCAGAATTCATCAATTCGATTCCTGAAGAGAAAGTTGATGTTGAACTAGACAAACAAAGCTTCAATATATCTACAGAAAACAACTCCGCAAGCTTCAATACAATGCCAGCGGATGACTTTCCTGCAATTCCTATGATTGAAGAAGGGCAGAAACCTGTTGTTAGGATTAATAAGGCTGATTTTGTTACAGCTATCAATAGGGTTGCATTTGCAGCTGCAAAAGATGATATTAAACCTGTTTTAACAGGAGTTAAAGTTGAAATAGTTGATGATACACTTTCATTTGTATGTACAGATGGTTTGAGACTTTCTAGACAGATGGTTAAGATAGCAAAAGCAACGGAAGACAAGAGTATGTTGGTACCTGTAAGAGCTTTAGAAGAGTTAGCACATATAGCAACAGAATTAGATAGTGAGGATGAATTTATTGAATTTTATGTATTAAATGACAGAAACCAGATTCTCTTCAGATTTGGAGAAGTTGATTTAGTGTCCAGGTTAATCGATGGGGAATTCCCTGAATACAAGCAGATTATACCTACTGGATATAAGACTAAGAGTGAGATTTCTAAGAGTGAGTTGTTAAATTCCCTAAAAGTCATCAATATCATTGCTAGATCAGTATTGGGAAACAAGATGATTTTAGATATATACAAAGAAGGAAAGATTTCCCTTTCTGCAACTCAATCCGATTTAGGTAAAAATCAGAGTAATCTAGCATGTAAAGTAGAAGGAGATGATATTAAAATAGCATTTAGTGCCAAACTCCTTTCTGATGTATTAAATCATCTAGATTCCGAGAATATTACCTTTGAATGCTCTGAACCTGTAAGACCAGGCGTATTCAAAATCAAAGGTGATGAGAACTTCGTGCACTTAGTTATGCCTATGATGCTCTAGATTTCTTTTCATGTATCTTGTAACCAACACCATGAATTGTATTGATAATACCCTTGTCGTCTAGTTTCTCTCTTAGCCTTTTAATATGTACATCAATGGTATTAGAGCCAACATATTCTCTGTAATCCCATACATGATCGAGTAGTTCACATCTTGAAATAGCACGGTCTTTGTTACGAGCTAAATACTCAAAAAGTGAATATTCCTTCTTCCTTAAGTTAATATCCTTCTCATTCTTTGTAACTACTCGATTATTAGTATCTAAAACATAATCACCAACATACAAATTCTCGTCGACATAACGCTTAGGCCTACGAATAAGGGACTGAATTCTCGCAAGCAGTTCTTGAACTGGAAAAGGATATGTAAGTACATCATCACCACCATGGTTTAGGAATTCTACCTTTTCTACCCAACTCCCTTTATTGCAAACCCCGAGAACTTTTGTATCTTTGTCTGTGGTTTTAATATAATTCAGTATTTCAGAGGTTAATTCTTGCCCAAGATTAGTATTTAATATTATGAAATCAAAAACCTTTTTAGGAATAAATGACCTGCTTTGAAAATTTTCATCATCTAATGTCGTCCCGTATCCATATGCATCCAATGCTTTTTTAAGCAATTGAGAAAGAGTAGGGGAATTCTCTATAATTAATATATTCATATGCAGATAATTAGAAATTATTTGGACTATGATATAAATATATTTTCTAATCTAAAAAGCCTAGAGAAAACCCAATGATTAAATTTCTTAGTACGACAATAGGGGTGTTAATTGCAACTGTAGGATTTCTGTACTATTTAATTCAGAATTCCAACTTCATACCCACAGATCTCAATGGCGAGATGTTAACTACGAATGTAGTAGTACTGTTTTTCTTACTATTCATAGTATTGGTTTGTATCAGTATGTTAATAATCTTTGGAATAAGGAGGATATTCTTTAAGCAAATCGAAGTTGAAAAGAATATTCGATTATCAATCAAATATGGACTATTACTGAGTTTGGGCATTTTGATTGTTTATCTCCTACATTTCTTCCATATTCTTAACTTCATATGGGGAATGGCTATACTAATAGTTGTTATCTTAAGCCTCTTTGTTATATGATATCCATATGAACAAAGAACTTAACGACCTCGTAAAAATTATATCCGGAGAGATGGCTTTAGAAAAAAAAGAAAAAGCTTTAGAAAAAGCTAAGAAGCTAGCTGTTGAGGATGAGAAGAATGAAAGAAGAAGGAAAGTAGTAAAAGGGGAGGCTGTATTAGAAAAAGATCCATTGGTTGAAGAAGAGAAGAAGGTTGTACAGAATATCAAGCTTTTTGAATGGGAAGCTCCTGATAGGTATGAGATATCATACAATACTAAGTATTTCATGATTATTGTTGCCTTGAGTTTGGTTTTGATTCTCTTGCTTGCCATATTAGGTCATTACTTCTTAATGGGTGCAATCATAGCTTTGCTCTTCCTAATCTATGTATTAGGTACTACTAAACCTCAGAAGGTTACACATCAGATTACGGCAAGGGGTATAGATACAGGGAACAAACTCTACGAATGGTACATAATGAAGAACTTCTACTTTACTAAAAAACAAAACCAATTATTCTTAATAGTTGATACTAAATTGAATCTTCCTGGAGCATTGTTATTCTTACTTAGTGAGAAGGATAAGGATGCAATATTTGTATTGTTACAAGAAAAACTTCTTTACAAGGATATTAGGAAACAGGGTTGGCTAGAGAAGTTAAACTTTGGTGAATATATTCCTCTAGAGAAGGTCTAAGATCTTAAGGAGAGATGCCTGAGTGGTTGAAAGGAATGCTTTCGAAAAGCATCATATGGGTAACCATATCGGGGGTTCGAATCCCTCTCTCTCCGTTTGTATATTAATCCCCACAGTATTGTTTCGATAGCTTAGAGCCCTTCTCAGAGCATTCAACACTTATATCTATGTCTTCTATAATAACCAATGTACTTTCCACAGATCTATCATAGGTGTGGATAACCTCCTGCAATACGACATTTATGTGACTATAACAATACTTTTTAGATATGTGATTACTATATAATTACGATTATCATTCTATAGGAATATTCAATTATAAACACAGAAATGATATGATAATCCCGTTAAACTAACCAATCTATGAAATATGTATAACTTAGAACTCTTACTACGCTTCCTATTCATTCCAACAATCCTATTTGGAATATTATTAGCCTTTGCATTCCTCGCATTCATAATCTGGATGCTAATAGACTGCATAAAAAGAGACGAAAAAGATTTTAAAGATAGAACCCTTTGGATAATCCTTCTACTAATAGGCATCTTCTGTGGATATAGTGGCATTCTTTCAATTGTTTACTACTTCGCAGTTAAGAAAAAATTAGATAAGTAGTAAAAACTTTCTTTGTTTTGTATTATATATCCATGAAAGGATTGCCAACTGCCAACCAAGTCCAAAAGACCATTAAGAGAAATTTGCTCTTAGATGGATTGGTCATCTTTTCAATATTTCTTGTAGTTGGCGGATTTGCATACATGATATTGAATCCAGGAAAGATGAAATCGGATGTAAGAAATTCGGAAAGAAACACAGCAATCTTAACCATTATGGAGGATATGAAAGCCTATGTAAGCGCTACAAAAAATATCCCCAGTATGATTCCATTAAACAGAACATGTGCAAGTATCGGGAATGAAATATGTAAAACAGGAACATCGGATTGTAAGGGATACGTAAATCTAACAAGCGCTTTGGAATATACTAAGGACAAGATCTTACCAATTGATGAATTCAGAACAAAGGGAAATGGAACAGGATATTACATATCTCATGATGGGGAAGGAAGTATATTGATATGTTCTCCATTAGCAGAAAGAAATGTAAAGATTGAGCTTAAACAGTTTATGTATTAATTTTTAAATAAGAAACTATGAAAAACAGATTGCCCCGTGAACATGTCGATATACAGTTTCTTTCCCTGTGTGTTTCTTTACTTGCCTTCCTAGGCTTAGCATATTGGGCTGGAGATATTGTTTGGATTAAGGACTTTCAGCCATTCATAACCTTGATTTCAGGAATATTTGCACTGTTTATTGGTGTCTTAGCGTTGCTTCGTTACTACACTAAGAAGATGTCTTTGAATTATCTTTTCATAGGTATTGGATTTTTAGGAGTAGGGCTTTTGGATATTTTCCAAGTGGTTTTAGATCTTGGAGGAATGAGTAATCTCTTCTCTGGTGCTGTCTCCCAGGTATATCCTGTTACCTCTGTACTTTCAAAAACGTTTCTAGCAGTCATAATGTTTGTAAGTTGGTTAGTTAGTAGGAAGGATGAGGCAAATGGAAAAGGGAAAAAGAAGAAGGAAGCATTTTTAATGAGTCTAGTAATCGGAAGCTTCATTCTCTTCATTGGAGTTTTTGTTTACCTCATGATAGCGGGAATCCTCGTAGATGGAATGGCCGTAATTATTGTGGGTCTCATATCCCTCATGTTCTTAATTCTTGCTTTGCTAGGATATTTACTAAGCAAAAATTGGTTGTATGATGATTTTAACTACTGGATTATATTCCTCATTTCCTTCTTGATTCTCTCTCAAATCTTCTACCTTCCATTCTTCAATTTGGAATATTCAAATATGATGAACCTATCTATATGGGCAAGATTCTTCGCATATATTGGGCTGCTCATAGGGTTTTTAAACAGTATCTATGTTATGTTCCAGAAAGAAATAGAAACACAAAAAGAATTAGCAAAGAAGAATCGAGAGCTTGATCAGACGAAGGCAAAAGTAGAAGAAGCGTACTTGATGCTTCGAGAGGAGAAATGGAGCTTAGCGAGGTCCAAGGGGAGCGTAGACAAGATATTAAAAGATGTAATGAAGAAATAATATGGGAATAATAGATCCAAGATTAAAAAGATACCAAAAAAAGTATGACTATTCATATTCCTTTGGTACATATCCAACCATAGATTTAATTAATCATCAAAGGGAGAACCTCATCAAGGTATTGGTTAAATCCAAGCATGATGAAAGCGAAGGGGTAAATGATGTTCTAGATTTGTGTGAGGAGTTGAGAATTCCAGTAGAGATTGCAGACAGGGCTATAGACAAGATTGCAACGAAGGAGAATACATATGTGTTGGGTATTTTCAAAAAGTATGATTCTGTACTAGATTCAAAAGAGAATCAT
Organism: uncultured Candidatus Saccharibacteria bacterium; assembly: GCA_964610125.1. GTDB lineage: Bacteria > Patescibacteriota > Dojkabacteria > SC72 > SC72 > UBA12078. The sequence goes on from CAZSUV010000004.1 coordinate 12,389, forward strand.
TTGGTATTGGTAGAGCCTAGGAATATGGGGAATCTAGGGACAATAATTAGAACTATGCTTGGTTTCGATGTTACTAATTTAGCCATAATTCGTCCTGCCACCGATATCTTTGACCCAATGGTTGTGCGTTCTACAATGGGTGCTATATTCCAAATAGATTTTGAATATTTTGATAGTATTCAGGAATATATGGCTAAGTACAGTAAAAGGAATATATATACCTTTATGCTTGATGGGGCAAAAGATATCCGTGAGGTTAAGTTTGAAGAGCCATTTAGTATGATTCAGGGGAATGAAAGTAAGGGGCTGCCCAAAGAATTCGCAGAATTGGGACAGAGCATATACATACCTAATTCGGACAAGGTTGACTCGTTAAATCTTTCTGTTGCTACTGCAATTGGGTTATGGGAGGCTAGAAGAGGAAAATAATCATTTAGAGAGGTATAATACAAGGAATGTATAAAATAGATCTTTCTTCTATGAAAATATTTCTCATAATCACGTCTTGCATTGTAGTTCTCCTTACTGCTGTATATTTCAAATTAACATATAAAGAACCTATGGATGTAAAACCAACGGAGAGAACATTTGGAGAAAATTTTCTTTTTGGTGCTTCCACAGCCTCTTACCAAATAGAAGGTGGAAATGTGAATAACTGGTCAAAGTGGGAAAAAGAAACCGCAGAAGAAAGGGCAAAGCAGAATACTTTCTGGTATGATCCCCCAGTTCATTTAAAAGAAATGGCAGAAGATCCACAATACAGAATATCGGGGATGGCAGATGATAGTTTCAACAAATATCCTGAGGATATAGCAATTCTTAAAGAACTTGGTCTAAACAGCTATCGCTTCTCTGTTGAATGGTCAAGAATATTTCCAGAAAAAGGAGTTGTAAGTGAAGAAGGATTAGCATATTACAAGGCTCTAATTTTGGAACTTAAGGCAAACGACATTGAACCTTTACTGACATGTTGGCATTGGACCCTTCCTTTATGGGTGGATGAAGAGGGTGGGTTAATGGCTCCCAACATTGAAGAGTATTTCAAAGAATATTTTGAGGTATTAGCAGAAAATTTTGGTGAGGATGTTAAATATTGGATTCCTCTTAACGAACCCGATGTTATTACTTCTCAATCATATTTAATGGGCGTTTGGCCTCCCCAGGAAAAGAATGTTCTGAGGTATTTGAATTTGTATTTTAATCGCATGGTAAATATTCATAATATTGGGTATGAGGTCATAAAGGAGCATAATCCTAATGCTGTTGTTGGTGTGGCTAAACAGAATGCATATATTGAAGCCTACAACCATAATCCTGTGAATATTGGTATTGCTAAGTTAGTTAACTATTTTTCTAATGAGTTATATCTTAACAAGATTAAAGATCATTTGGATTTCATAGGGCTAAATTTTTACTTCCACCAGAAGGTTGGTATTTTAGGTATCAAGAATGACAATGATAAATTATCAGATACTGGTTGGTGGATGAGGCCAGATTCTTTGTACAATGCTTTAATGGAATTGAAGAAATACAATCTACCAATCATAGTGACAGAGAATGGGGTTGCTGATTCAAAGGATCAATACAGGGAGTGGTGGTTAGATGAGAGTTTCAAGGCTATGAGGAAGGCTCTAAACGATGGTGTAGATCTAAGAGGATATATGTATTGGTCTTTGTTAGATAACTTTGAATGGGATGCTGGATATTGGCCACAGTTTGGGTTAGCGTCTGTAGACAGGCAAACTTTTACAAGAAGAATACGTGAGAGTGCATATCACTATAGAGATCTCATAAACCAATCGGGAGGAAAATAATCCCTAAAAATGGTATAATATGCATAGGAATAGAGATATTCCTAGCTCTTTTTCAATATATGGGGACGTAAGGCTTTCGACAGGAGTCTGCGTTTAGTTGTCACAAACCGAGGGTTGTCTCGTTAATCAACGCACAATGATAAGTGTAAAAAACAAAATCGTCGCTTTTGCAGAGAATATTAAAGCAAGCTTGGCTATGCCAGCTTTCAACTTTAACTTTGCTTAAAGTCTAGCCAATTAAGTTTGACTAGTGTCTTTATCCTTATTCTTAGTTAGGGGTAAAAGATAGTCGTTACTAAGATATATTATTACTATTTTGTCAGTAGAGTAGTATGTACGAATTTAATTACTGAGTAGATATATCTTTTTGCTAATCCTTTTAGATATGTCTAGCTATACAGGATTAGATATGTTTGTACATGATGCTAAGCAAAACTTTTGGACGTGGATTCAATTTCCACCGTCTCCACCATAATTGAAAAATCTCAAAATACGTTCATATACTAATTAAGTAAGAAAATCTTATTTTATGAAGCATTTCTGGTGCTATTTGAAGAAAATGGTCGATGTGTGGGTAGCTACCATATTCTTTGTGGTCGATTTGGCTGGGATTTTGTTAGTTTATATCAAAGGTGGAAATGATGTAGTAAAAATTATATTGACGGTAGGTTTAATTCCAAGTTTAATATGGGCTGGTTATAAAGTTTATTCTGATGCAACTAAACATGGTTTGTCTATTGCGCTAAAGCATAAACCTGTATCACACACGCGAGTTTTATCAGTTTACAATGGGAGTGATTTTGATATATCCGATGTTCAAATACATGTAGAATGGCGTCAGGAAGATGGACCACAAGAAAGGGACCTCCGAAACTTTCTTCCAGCAAATTCAAATATGGTCATGGATTCCCCCTCTGAATTAGAAGTTCTAATAAAAGGACAGACGTATTGGTCAAACGATTGTCCTCATCACTCAGTTGATGGAAAAATGAAGATTATAATTACGGGAATGAATATGACGAACCAAGAACGTATTAAATACGAAGAGAATATTTCTTGCCCAACACCACAATAATAAATAAATCCTCTTATTTGGCTTTATTCCACCACCTTCATACTCTTCAATATATCATCAACCTTTAATAACTCATCTCCCGTTATTGTTGTATTAAAACCATAGAAATATGCCTGATATAGATTATTAGTCTCATCGGTATATGTTAACCCCTCAAAAGTAACAACAACATTAAAACATGGAGCCTCAAAATAGTTATTCCCTTCCTCATCATCAAGATAAATCTTAGTAGCAATTCTTCTAACAGTCCTACCCAAAACCTCATATTCAAAGTATGGCATACTACTAAAATTGTTAATATTCATCTCATCACCCATCTCGTCAGCAGAAGCCTGAGCCTGTGCTCTGTATGCTGGATTATCATCAGCAAATGCATAGTACTCACTACAACCAGCAAAACCAATACCATTAACACCAGCAAGGTAGAACATGGAAGTATTACTAGCATTAAATATCTTAATACCAGTTAAGCCCTTGTATTCAGGACCCTCTGAAAGATATTCGGTACCCTGACCATCATAATATTCCTGCATAGTCCAACCTTCTGGTAGGGTAGCAGTAACGGTCTCTCCTGTGAATGTAGTTGTAGTAGCTGCAACAGTTGTGTCATCTGTTTTCTTTTCCTCTGTCTTTTCAGTAGAAGTATCATTCTTACTCAAGAAAGGAATCTGTATATATTCTTTCTCGTAAGCAATATATACAAGTAAACCAACCACTATCAATGCAAGACATATACACAAAGCAACTAAACCACCATTAGATTTTGATTTAGGTTTAGAAGCAGTTTGTGGAGTAGGGGTAGGTGTATCCATCGTACCATTTGGGACAGTATCCATAGTGTATATATAATATAATTTAATTATTAACAGGGCATGCCATAAGGGTACAGACAACCTGACCATTACTACATGCACACGAATTACAACCATCAGAAGATTTAAACTGTTCACCATCAGCATATGACCAACCATTGTATGGACATCTAGCTTTCTGTTGAGAAATGGTATTGAAATATACAATGTAACTAATCAAACCAAGGATAATAGTACAGAGGGTAATACATAGGGCAATTAGAAAATCATGTCTTTTATTCTCTTCCATATTTCTAGTATATATTATTTCCCTACAAAACGAGAATACATTTCAAAGTACAAACCTTTAAGTGCTAAAAGCTCTTTGTGAGTGCCTTTCTCAAGTATAGTATTGTCTTTAATCAATATGATTTGATCTGCATTAAATATCGTACTTAGTCTGTGTGCAATTATAAATGTAGTTTTCCCTTTGCATGCTTTTTCAATCGCACTCTGAAGCATCTTTTCGGACTTAGTATCAATCCTTGCAGTAGCTTCATCAAGTATTAAAATCTTTGGTTCTCTAAGAAGAATTCTGGCAAGGGCTATAATCTGCCTTTGCCCAGCACTGATCTCACTACTTTCGGAACTAATCTTAGTTTCCAATCCTTCCGGTAGGGAGGTAATGAAAGCTTCTGTTCCCAGATCTTTAAATACCTGCAAAGCTTGTTCTCGAGTAATCTTAGGATTGTTGTACTTCAAGTTGTTGAGGATTGTATCTTCAAACAAGAAGGTATCTTGTATGAGGTAACCAATATTCTTTCTCAATGCTTCTAAATCCCATTCCTTAATATCCTTTCCATCAACATATATCGTTCCATTATCAGTATCATACAAACGCGCAATGAGGTTCACGAAGGTTGTTTTACCTGCACCAGTAGGGCCAACTATAGCGATGGTTTGGCCTGCATCTATTTTGAAATTTACATCTGAGAGCACCTTTTCATTTTCGACATATGCAAAATCTACATCCTTAAATTCAACACTTCCAGTTACAGTCTTAGGTGTATATGGAAGAGCAGGGGTAGATATATCACTTTCAAGCTCCATGACGTCGCTCAATCTCTCTGCAGATGCCATTCCCGTCTTTATGGTTCTCCATATCTCCGCTATCTCCATGACCTTCTGTAGGAGGTCTTGGATGTAGGAGAGTATAAGGATAACGGTACCAATGGTTATGATTGTTTTAGCATACAAATTTAACGATGTCATTAAGATAGCACATACAGCAATTACACTGAGGAAGGTAAGGATTGCTTTTGAAGAGGCAGATATTAAAGTGACTCTTTTCATGGTGGTGTAGTAGGATTTAGTTTTCTCCTGGAAGTTTTTAGTCCAACTCTTCTGCTGATTGGTGGATTGTATTGCTACAAAACCATCCAGGGATTCTTGAACATTAGCACTAATATTTCCTTCTTTCTTTAACGATTCGGTAATTGGTTTTTCAATTATTCTTCCCTGGATAGCTATGTAAATTATCATTACAAATGCTCCACCAAGTGCTATGTAACCGATGATATTACTTTGAAGGAATATGGAAATTAATATTATGACTACAGAGAAGACGATATCTAAAAGTCTAATGATTCCCTCTGAAAAGAAGGAGCTAAGGGTATCAACATTTCCTGTTAATCTTTGAATGATATCTCCAGATTGGTTGTCAGAGAAGAATCTACTAGGGAGGGTTTGAATTTTGTTAAAAAGTTCTTTTCGAATATTGAAAAGAATATTTTGACCAAGTTTCCCAGTAAAGAAGAGCCGAATGTAACTAAGTATGAGGTAGATTATTCCAAGTCCTACGAATATGAGGGTAGTTTGAGTTAATCCTGCTAGATCCTTGTTGGTGATATTTACATCTATAGCCTGTTTAAGTAATCGAGGTAGTATTGCATTTCCAAGAATGGTGGCAATGAGTAAGCATAGAGATATTAATATGAATGGAAAGAGATATGGTTTTACATGTCTTAATACAAGCTTAAGCCCTTTGTTGTAATCCACATTCTCATCTAATTGTAGGTTGTATTTTTGATTTTTACTCATCGTAGTTACTTTGTGACAATTCAATTTCTCGATACAGAGAAGATGTTTTTAGAAGCTCGTCGTGTGTACCAGATTCGGAGATTTTTCCTTCATCGAAGATATATATTCGATCACAATCCTTTAAGGAAGAGATCTTTTGACTTACAAGAATCATTGAGATATTTGGATAGTTCTTTTTAATATTTTCAAATACTCTTCCCTCTGTATTTGCATCTAATCTACTGGTTATATCATCTAATATGAGTAGGGAGGGATGGTCTACTAAAGCTCTTGCAATCATAACTCTTTGTTTTTGTCCTCCAGAGAGGTTGGATCCTTTTTCTCCAGCCATGGTCTTATATCCGTTTTCTAATTTCTTTGTAAATTCATCGACATCTGCGATTCTTGCTGCTTTGAGAATATCTTTCTCTTTAATGTCTCTTCCAAAGCGTATGTTCTCATATATTGTTTCGTTAATGAGAAAATTTTCTTGGAAGCAGAACCCTATTTCTTTTCTAAGATCATGTGCTTTGTACTCTTTAATATCCTTTCCATTGATTAATATCTCTCCATCTGTAGGATCAATTGCACGAAGGAAGTGCTTGAGGAAGAGGGTCTTCCCTGATCCGGTCAATCCCATGATTCCAATCTTCTGATTCTTTTCTAAATCAAAATTGATGTTCTCTAATATGTTTATATCCTCATCTTCAAATGAGAGGTTCTTTATATGTACGTCATTTATTCTTTCTAAGGGTTCTTTTCCATCTTTGAAATCGATATCGCTATCCAAAACCTCACTTATTCTCTTTAATGACGCCATTGCTTGTCCTAGCATTGTAGCCATGAAGCTTAGGGAGATGAGAGGCATAATGAAGATGAGAACGTAGAGATTGAAAGCTGAAATGTCTCCGATTTGTAATCTTCCAGCAATAGCTTCTTGTCCACCTACTTGTATGATGAGTAGGGAACAGATGTAGAAGAGTGCGCTTATGGCTGGTATGACTAAGGCAAAGATCTTTGTTACCTCTATTCCTAGATTTCTAGAAAGGGTGTTTTGAGTTTTGAACTTTTTAATTTCAGTTTTCTCTGCTACAAATACTCTTACGAGCATTGATGCTTTTACATTCTCATTTATGACCTTGTTTAGGTTGTCTCTTACTTTTTGTATTTCATTAAAGATTTTGAATTTGTTTTTGATGACTAAGAAGAGGATGGCTACAAATGTTGGGACTGCGATTACTACATATGCTGCAAGTTTTGCATTTAGAGAGAACATCATGACTACACTCCCTATGAGTAAAACTATCCCTGTGATTGCGAAGGCTATGGTTTGTGTGAATGAGGATTTAACAAAATTAACATCACTGAGAATTACGGTTAATATTTTAGATGGTTTTTCTTTTACAAGGTAGTTGTAACCTTGTTTTAGAACTTTTTCCATTAATCGGTTTCGAAGGTCTGTTCCGATTTTCTCTCCTAGCAAAGTGAAGAGGTAGTTTTGTATGAGGGATGCTGCAGGGGAGAGTATGGCTAATGCTCCCACTATGATGTAGAAAGTTGTTGAGATTTGTAGTGTGACCTGATATTCGTTTATGACACTTGAAACAATCTTTGGGATTGCGAGATTCAAGAGGTTTAGGATTACCAGAAATATTAAGGAGCCTACAAAAAGGAGGACATATTCTTTACTGGTGGCGTATTTCTTTAAGACTGTTAGTGGATTTTTGGTTTGCATAGACCGTCATTATACTCCAAGAAGAGTGGCTATGTAATATCCTGCTATTGAGGTAAGAACAGAGACTGTTGTTCCCCAGATTACGTCTATGATTGTTATGGATACAGGCCAATTTTTTAATGTTGCTAGATTGGTTAGATCGTATGTGGAGTAGGAGAGCATTCCAAAGAGGGCTCCTAACATTATGGTTTTCCAAATATTTTGTGATTCATATCCTGGTAATACTGCAAAGATTATTACTCCTATTACAAATATGAGGTAGAAGATGAGTGCAGGGAATAGGTTTGGTTTTGGAGCCATGAGGTGTCCTATCTTTTTAGAATAGTTTGGAGCTGAGAATTTCAACCAAAGGAAATCTATGGCAAAGAAGACAATGGTTGTTAAAAGGTAAAGGTATATGTAGTTCATAGTTATATTCGATTAGGTTATATCTTTATTCTACCATTTTGTTTGAAGGAAGGGTTTGGTAAAATATATTATGCAAATTCGAAATGATTTATATGGAGATTTTGATATCACGGAAGAAGTTCTAATCGAACTCATAAACTCCAAAGCTATTCAAAGACTTAAAGGTATAGATCAAGCTGGATATTCCAAAGTTTTCTACGTTAGCTCGAGGAATAGGTATGATCATACAATCGGGGTTTTTCTTCTTTTAAGAAAGTATGAAGCTTCTTTGGAAGAACAAATTGCAGGACTTTTGCACGATGTATCACACTACGCGTTCTCTCATGCGATCGACTATATTTTGCAAGAGGGGAATATAGATAAGCAGGATTTGCAAGATAGAAGTAAGAAGAAGTTCCTACTGAGTTCAGATATTCCGCAAATCTTAGAAAAATATGGGTATGATGTTGAGAGAGTTGCAGATGAAGAGCATTTTCCGATGTTGGAAACATCCTTACCGGACGTTTGTGCAGATAGATTGGACTATTCCCTAAAGGATATAGTTATTCTTTTAAAGAAGAATGTTGAAGAGGTTAAGGATATAATTAGTCATCTGAAGTTGAACGATGCTAAGAAATGGTATTTTGATGATGTAGAAGTGGGATATGCATTTGCTAAATATTTTAAAGAATTAAATGATGATCACTATTCTGGTTTAGTTAGCGCAGCAATGTTTAAGAGTATTAAGGATTTCATAAAGTATTCATTAGAGAAGGGATATATTGAAGAGATAGATTTGGAGAAAGAAGATCAGTATGTGATAGATAAATGTTTGAAATATATAGAGAAGGACAAGGAATTAAAGAAATATTGGGAGAGGATGAATAGCAAGGATTGCTTCTATGCGGATGAAAATAACTTTGAAGAAATAATATATTGTAAATCTAGAGTAGTTGATCCTTTGTGTTTAGTTAACAATGAGTTGAAGAGAGTATCTGATGTTTATAAAGAATGGGGAAAGATAGTGAAAGAAGAGACTGTTGTTAAGAAGCATTTTCTTACCCCAAATGGTTAATCTTTTCTATTTCACCATTAATTCTCGTTTCAAACCTTGGCTTGCACCATTTATCCATTCTTCTGTTTCTGCATTTTTTTGACCGTTGATAAATTTTTCCTTGTATCCACCAAGTAAAGTCATAACTTTAACTGCAAGTGTGTACACGTACAGGTTTTCTTTTTCTTCTTTGGTTAATGGATTAAATTTACTATATATATCGGCTACTTCTAGAGTTATGCTTTTCAAATTTTTTCCATATTTATTGTTGTGTAAAAGATTCGCAGATATAACAGCTAACTCTTGTATTCGTGGATAGTAATTAGAAACAGAGAAATCAATTGGATATATTTTCCCGTCGTCACCCTTTATGAGGTTTGCTTTATGTAAATCTCCATGCACAAAACAGTGTGGTAGTGTCTCTATTGGAATATTTTTAAATTTTCCAATAATAGCAGCAACTATATTTTGTTCTTCTAGTGGAAGGTATTTCGTAACTGATTCACTTAAACTTTCAATATTTTGTACTGCCCACGTATCGTTGACGTATGAGGGCTTGTAATCAATATTGTTAATTATGGAAGCCTGTCTTAAAACTTCAGTAATGTCTGATCTTGAGATAAGGCCAAGTTCACCAAAAGTTTTTCCCTCAATATAATCCATAAGTACCATTGAAAGATTTCCATTCTCATTATAATGATGTACGTACTGCCCATTTTGGGTCTTTAGAAGACTAGGGTGATTTACTCCTGCGGCCATAACGTTTGTCATGATTTCTGAATATCGTGCAATCGTTTGATCATCAATATCTGAGGCAAAGATTTTCGCGACATATTCGCCATTTTGTGCCACAATATCCACATTGTAGTCTTCATATCCAGAATAAATAGTAGAGAAACCTTCAGCATCGCCAACGGAATAGGCATTGCAGATATCTATAATTACTGGAGCCAAAGGCCCCTTGTAGTCTATTCGGTCATGAATGGTTTTTGTTTCAGGAACTTGTTCTTGGGTCATAGTTTTACGAATACGGAGAGGGCGGGATTCGAACCCGCGATAGGTTTTAACGCCTATGACTCGTTAGCAGTGAGTTCCCTTCGGCCTCTCGGGCACCTCTCCATATAACGTCGTAATTATAATCTATTTAATCCATTTGTGCTACAATAAACTATGTATTACGGAATTCATGCATCCTCTGCAGGAGGAATAGAAAACACCATAAAATTGGCTCAAAAATATGGAGTCAATGCAATCCAGATAATGCCAACCATACCAATGAGATGGGCAACCAAACTCTTACCAGAGGAAATGATTCAGGATTTTGTTAATGAATTAGAAAAATCTGATGTAAAGAAGATCCTTCTACACGGAATATATCTCACCAACTTAGCTAGAGAAGACAAACAAATGTTCCATTTAGGAAAGATGGGATTAGTAGTTTACTTAGACTTTGCAGAAAGAGTAGCTAATGAAATTAAAAAGAGAAAAATTGATGCAGAAATCCTGGGAGTATGTTTTCACCCAGGTGCACAAAAAGAACTATCGTATGAAGACAGTATGGAACGAATATCATATGGAATACAGTGGGTGTTAGATGAAGTACCAGGAATACAAAAACTCTTGATTGAAAGCACTGCAGGCACAGGTGGAACATTAGGAAGAAGTTTTACAGAGTTGGGAATATTAAGAAACAAGGTAGAAAACAAAGAACGAGTAGGATTTGTCGTAGATACAGAACATACATATGCAGCAGGGTATGATTGGGTTAACAATCTTGATGGAGTAATGGAAGATTTGGACAGGGAGATAGGCATAGAAAATATTAAGGCAATACATCTGAATGATTCTGCAGTAGAATTAGGTAGTAACAAGGACAGACATGCCAATCTCGGAGAAGGAAAGATAGGGGAGGAAGCGATTAAAAAGATTTTACATGAACCAAAATTCAAGGAAATGCCATTCATAATGGAGACCCCAGGATTGAAAGATTCTGAATCTACACTTAAAGAAGTAGAGATGTTAAAGAAATTAATTAATTAAAAATATTATGAAAAAGATTACAAAGACCAAGCTAACCAATCTTCTAAAAGAAACACCAAGCCCTAAGTTAATGCTTGTTGTAACAGGCGGAATCATTCTCGCGCTCATTGCCTACATAACCATTTTACTTCTATCCATGCGATAGTGGCATTAGTAAATCTTAACGAAAATCAACAAAAAGCTGTCCAATATACCAAAGGGGATCTCTTAATTATTGCTGGAGCTGGAACAGGCAAAACCGCAGTAATTACCCAAAGAATTTTGTATCTCATTAAAAAATGTAATGTAAAACCCTCTGAGATATTGGCATTAACATTCACTGAAAAGGCTGCTGCAGAAATGCAAGAGCGTATAGATAAGGAGATGGAATATGGGTATGAAGAGCCATGGATATCTACATTCCACTCATTCTGTGATGGGATATTGAGAGAAGAAGGTTACAATATGGGGTTAGATGGAGGCTACTCATTAATGACAACTGCTCAGTCATATATCTTTCTTCGAAAGTTCTACCATGATCTTCCATTGGATACTCTTAAGCCAAGAGGACAAGTTACTAAGACATTGAATGATATTCTTAAACACTTCTCAAGGTTGCAAGATGAGGATGTCTCACCCGAAGACTATATTAAATTTGCGAAAACCTTACCTAAGAACACAGAAGAACAGAAAGCAGATTTCCAAAAGTACAAAGAGCTTTCTGAAACCTACAAAATGTATTCTGAACTTAAGATGCAAGAATCCAAAGTAGATTTTGGAGATTTAATAATTTTGACATTAAAACTGTTTAGAGAGAGACCAAATGTTTTAGAAAAATATCGTAAGAAGTTTAAATATATCCTTGTTGATGAATTTCAAGATACCAACTATACCCAAAATGTATTGGTAAATATCCTAACATTAGGATTAGATGAAAGTAAAAAGAAAGAAACAAGTGAAAAGAAAAAGGGGAGTAAGAATACTAGACCACTTCTTACAGTAGTAGGCGATGATGATCAAGCCATTTACAAATTTAGAGGTGCTGCAATTTCAAACATCCTCCAATTTAAAGAAACATATCCAGAAGCTATGGAGGTAGTATTAACAGAAAACTATCGATCAAGGCAAGAAATATTGGATGCTTCACATACTTTGATTAGTAAGAATAATCCGAATAGGTTGGAGGTAACAGAGAAGATAGACAAGAGGTTGATAGCGAAAGGAGTATTTGAAGATGATGAAAATATTGTAAACCTCATAGCTGCTGGAAATGAAAGTGGAGAAGCAGAACAGGTAGCAGATGAAATTGCAAAGCTTACCGGGTTTGGAGAATATGCAAAACCCGTTGAAGGGTCTGAGGTATTTGATGAAAAAGGACAATCGTCTTTTGTGAAAGGTGAGAGTGGAAAACAACCATTGAAATTTTCTGACATTGCCATATTGATTAGAGCAAATTCCCATGCAGAACCGTTTGTACAAGCATTAAGAGGAATGGGGATTCCTTACAAATTGGGAGGATCGAGAGGATTGTATTCAAGACCAGAAATCCAGAATCTCATAGCCTTCTTGAAGGTACTAGTAGACTATTCAGATGAAATAGCTATGTACAAACTACTAGCTATGTCAGTATGGAAATTAACACCAAGGGAATATATGGATATTAACAGATTGGCTAGGGAGGAGAGGCTAACCTTGTTTGAAGAATTAGAAAAGCTTTGGAATATCAAATTGGGACAGGAAGAAAAGCTATCTATAGACGAAATTGCGGATATAGAGAATCCAATAATTGAGAAGATATTTAATGCTGATTCTGTTGCAGGAGTTACAAACCTTTTGATGATTCTTCAAAACAGTATCCTAAAGGTGAAAGACAATCGCCCAATGACGGAGATTTTGTATGAATTTGTTAAAACTAGCGGATATTTAGATTCATTTGTAAGTGAAGAGAGTGCAGATGGATTATTTGCGGTATCAAACATTCAAAAATTCTTTGAATCAATTAAAAAATATGAAAAGGATAATCCTGATTCAAATATATATGAGTATGTTGATTTCATTGAATATTGTATGGAAGTAGGGGAATCCCCAGTTGTTGATCAATCAGAACTCGAAGATTTTAATGCTGTAAATATCCTAACAGTTCATGGATCCAAAGGGTTGGAATTTCCTGCAGTATTTTTAGTAAATCTAGTAGCTCAAAGGTTTCCTTCTAGAAATATGAGTGATTCTATACCGATGCCAGAAGATTTGATTAAGGAAATGTTGGATAAGAAGATGAGCCAGGAAGAGGCACATATTCAAGAAGAACGAAGACTTTTCTATGTTGGCGCTACTCGTGCAAAGGAAAAACTGTATCTTTCTGCAGCCAGCTTCTATGGTGACGCTAAAACAAAGAAGAAACCGAGCGTATTTTTGTACGAGATATTGGATAGGGATGTAGCGGAGGAGTTCAATTTTGAAAAAGGAAAAGTGAGCATTGATGGCTATGAAGAAAAAGAAAATACCTCGATTATTCCTAAAGAAGTAAAGATTGAATTAATGAAAAATTTTAGCTACTCACAATTGGATACATATGAACTATGTCCTAGGAAATATGAATATGCGTATGTATTAAGAGTGCCTCAGAAACCGAATGCATCGTTGTCTTTTGGAACGACAGTTCACAATACCTTAAAGGATTTCTATACATTACTCAAAACATCTAAAGAGGGGATTGAGGGTATTGTGGAAGAGCCAACCCTAGAAGATCTTTTGAATTCTTACAACAAGAATTGGGTGAGGGCAGGGTATGACAATACAAAGCATGAGAATATGAAGAAGGAACAGGGGGAGAAGATGCTGAAGAAATATTTTGAAAAGATATATTCAAATGAAGAAAAGCCTTTGAACTTAGAAGAATCATTTGTAATGCATCTGGGAGAGAGCACTTTTGCAGGGAAGATAGACAGAATAGACCTTGCTGAAGAAATAGATGGAATAAAGCAGGTATGCATTGTAGATTACAAAACCGGGAAGGTGAAAAAGGAAGAAGATATTAAAAAGGATTTGCAATTACCACTTTATGCAATATTCGTTGAGGAAAAATTGGGCTACAAAGTAGTAGCCGCGCAGTATATTTTTTTAGAAGAGGGAGCGAAAATAGAGGCAGATATATCCTCTAAGCGAAGGGAAAAAGCCAAGGAGAGAATGGTAGAAATCATTGAAAATATCAAAGCCAGGGACTTTCATGCAGAGCCAGATATGTTTAAATGTAGTATGTGCGACTATCGTACAGTTTGTGAATTCGCCAAAACCTAATGTGATATAGTATAATATCAGATATGAATATTGTAGAAACAATAAACAATCTAGTAGTTCACAAGGCATATGCGTCTTTAGGTTCTACTTTGAACGAGGAATTAGCGAAAATACAAAAGGATGGAGCAACAGATCAAACTGTTGTTCAGATGATTATAAATATCGCAACACCAATTGCAGTAATCGCAGTTGTGCTTTTATTGGTTTATGGTGGATTTATGATGATGACGAGCAAAGGGGATCCGGACAAACTTCAGGAAGCAAAACAGATTATAACCAATGCAATCATTGGTTTTGTTGTAATATTGCTCTGTGTAGCAATATTGTTATTAATTTCTAATACCTTAGGGTTAAACATATATGGATAGAATATTAGCAGCTGTTGATATCTCAAAATTTACAACTTGGGTATCAAGCTCACAGTATAGTACTCCAGACACTTTAATATATGGGAAGATAACAACTGCAATCAATTTCTTTGTAGTGTTCTCAGCAGTAGTTGCAGTCATTATGCTTGTTGTTGCTGGATATATGTTTATAACTTCGGCTGGTGATGCAGATAAAGTAGAGAAGGCAACCCAGACGGTAAGCGCCGCGATCATTGGAATGATAATCGTATTTGTAGCTAAGATCCTTGTGCAATATGTACTCAGCGTGATAGCTGGTCAATAGTATTGCAAGTTGGGTCTGCTTTTTATATAATTGGTACATAAATTAATATATTTTATTGTTCTATGAAGACTTCAACAAAATTAGCAACCGCAGCTTCAGTGGTTTCAGGCTTGTTCTTAACTTCTTCTGCATATGCAGCTAATACCGCAAATGATTATCTTAATAAGATAACTGGTGGAACTGGACAATCAGATTTAATGACAATGATCTATGGAATAATTAACTGGGCAATCGGTATTGCAGCATTAGTTTGTGTAGTTGTATTGATCGTAAGTGGTTACAAATATATAACTGCAGCAGGTGATGAAAACAAGGTTGAGAGTGCAACAAAGACTCTTACATTTGCAATAATTGGTTTAGTTGTCTGTTTCATTGCAGTCATCTTAGTCAAATTTGTAATTGGAGATATTATAAAGTAGTTTCTACTTTGTAATTAATCAACTAAATCTTCAAATAAAGATATGGTAGTCAATCTTGATTTTTTAAATGGTACAAGCTTTGAGAATTTACAGGATTTCTTGTATTTCGTAATTAATTACGCAATTACAATTTCTGCAATCGTTGCTGTGGCATCTTTGATATTGTCAGGATTTAGATACATGCTCTCATTTGGAGATGAGAAGAAGATAAAGGCGGCAACAAGTTCTTTGATATATTCGATAATAGGGTTGGTACTTGTATTTATAGCTCCAACAGTTATAAGATTTGTTATTAATACAATAATAAAATAAATGAAAATAATTAATAAAATACTTTTTGCATTAACATCTCTCTTTGTAGCTTCTCCAGTATTTGCAGGGGTAGATCCAATTGGTGGGGTCGATAGCGATCCTGTCAATCCTCCAACCTTTGGTGAAGGTATAGATACAATCTTGGATAATGTAATCAAATTAATATTTCCATTAGCAGGTTTGGTTTGTGTAGTATTCATAATCATAGGTGGATATACATGGATAGCTTCTGGTGGAGATCCTGCAAAGGTAAAACAAGCACAGGGAACATTAACTTGGGCTATAATAGGTTTGATATTTGTTCTCGTAGCCGCATTAATCATCTCTACGTTAACAGATTTCTTAGTATAGAAATCTCATCTCGAAGATAGTGTATAATTAAGCATGGTTAAAAAGCCCCGAATTTTGTTACAACTTCTTTTGGTTGTGGTATTAAGTACATATACCTTTTCTTTGTTTACTCATCCAATATATTCAGATGAAGCATCAGATTTACAACAACAGATAGATCAGAAGAATGCAGAACTGGCTGCAAAACAATCTACGCTTTCTAGCATAGAGGCAAAGATAAAAGAGATTAGTGGAAGTAATAATTCTGTGAGTCAGAAGATTGCCTTGATTAATGCTGAAATTACCAAGTTGAATGACAGTATTGCACAGACGGATGGGGCATTGAATACAAAGATTAAGGAGATTGAGGATAAACAAGCATTGTTGGAAGCAAAGAAGGTAGAGATGGATAAGCTTTCCACAGATCTATATATAAGATCGAGATATAGAATGGCAACATTCTTCTTGTCTGGAAATGATTGGGATACATTAGTAAAAGAATTTTTCTTAAAACAAAATAGTATCTCTACATTAAAAAATGAAGTAGAAGCTATAAATGGAGAATTTAGTAGTTTAGCTGAGAGTAGGGCAGAGTTAGAAACTCAAAAAGCTACGTTAGATGCTCAAAAGAAGGATATGGATGATTCATATGCGTTATTAGCGGCTGAGAAAGCGAAATTACAGGCGGAGTTAAATAGGCAAAATAGTACTAAGAATAATCTTAAAGCTCAGATTGGTGGTATTACGAAAGATATCTCACAATTACAGCAAACATTGCTGTATATCCGAGGTGGAGGAAATATTGATAATGTAGATGCAGTTTCGAGTAATGCAACTCCCACAACGCAACTAAAGTACTTTGTTGATAATGCCCCTGCGGGGACTTTTGGAATCTTTAGCTATGGAACAAGTACTCATAGGAATGGAATAAGTCAATGGGGAGCTTGGGAAAGAGGACAGGAAGGACAGGTATATACTCAAATACTGAGCGCATATTATCCTGGCAGCGTAATAAGGCAAGGACTTGTGAAAACTTCTAGTTATGGGGAAGAGGCTATAGCTACAAATATTCCTGTTACGGGCTATGGCTCTATATCACTAGAAGATAACTATTTGCTGGGTATAAGGGAGGTAGATGATGGAAATATGAATACCCACAATGAAAACTACCTTAATTATTTAAGAGCACAGGTCATTGCAGCTAGAACATATGCTATAAATTACACTAGGAATGGAAGAAATTCTATTTGTACTACAACTTCTTGTCAGGTTTATAGCACTGATCAGCTAGGAGGTCTTTGGGCTCAGGCTGTAAGGGAGACTCGTGGTATGACGCTGGCGAACTCGAGTAACTATATATTTTCTTCTGAGTTTTCCGCTGTAACAGGTGGATGGATTAATTCTAATTCTGCACTCGGCAGCACTGGCTTTTATGATTTGAATACTGCAATCTCCGGTTCTTGGCAGACACAGGCCTGGGAAGCGCGATCAGGAGTTAATTGGTTCCATATGAACTGGTATCAGAGAAAGGTGGATAGAAAATGGGTTAGTTGCTCTACAAAATCTCAACCTTGGTTAACGGGAGAAGAGTTGGCAGACATTCTGAATGCATATAAATTTTGGATGACCTCAGGTTCGGGTTATGATGGGAGGCTTGTTCCTGTAGATACGAATACATGTTGGGGAGGGAGTGATAATCCTTACTCTGCAACAGAATTGAAGAATTTAGTTGCTGATCCAATAAAAAGAGTTATAACTGCGCAGGCAATCGAAAGCAATGGATGGACAACGAGTTTGAATTTCAGTGTTGAACTGCAGTCTGGTGCTATAACAACATTTAATATCTCTGGGACTGGAAATACATTAGCTTTTCGTGAAGTATATAACATGAGGGCTCCAGGATATTTTAGTATCCCTCAGAAACAAAGCAATGGAGGATTTATCCATATTAATATAGTAAGGGGTGTAAGATAAACCTTGTTCTATCCCTCATTCTATGCTATCGTTATACCATCAAACATATGACTACTAAACAAGAATCAAACAAAATACCAAAGAAGTTCAGGAACCTAAAAAGGTCATTCATGGAGAATATTACTCTTAAAAATGACCATTCCTTTAAATCTTTTCCTAAGGGACTAAAGTTCCATGGACAAGAACAAGAAGAACAGGTTATTTTAATAATCCGATCTCATTGGATTGTATATGTCCCCCAAATACTCCTTGCAATCTTAGTCTTGGTTTTACCATGGGTATTAGGAGCAATAGCACCAGCTATTTTCAAAAGCGTAGTTATATTCCTTTCACTCCTCATAACCTCATTACTAACAGGTGCAAGTATCTTGGTTTCAGCAATAGTTAAGTGGTATTACAATGTAGATATGATTACAGACCAGAGAGTAGTAGATCTCGATTTCCCCAATATAATGGCCCATACAATGTCTGAAACACAGTTAGAACATATTGAAGATGTAACTCAGAAACAACTAGGACTGCTAGGAAGTATATTTGATGTAGGCACGGTATATGTACAGACCGCAGGTTCAAATCAAAATATTGAATTTACTAACATTCCAAGACCAAGGGATGTTCAGGAAATATTGTCAGACCTTTTAGAATCTAAAGAAAGCGGAGAAATATAATGAATAACGATGTAAACAATATGTTAGACAATTTAGGAAAGAACCCATTAGGAGGACTCTCTGTTAATGTAGCAACCCTTTTGAAATTTCCATTAGTATTAATCCTTTTTGGAAATGTCCTTTTTGCTGCCTTACTATTCTTGAGATCTAGAATCTTAGCTGATACCTTTGAATCTTCAAGTATTAGTCTTGTTAAAGCCATAATCACCATATATCTCATCGCAACAATAATAGGTAGCATAATCGCTGTACTATTTCTTTTAGTTGGATAATTATGAAAATTACTGCTCAACAGTTCATCTCGAACAATAGGGAGAAAGGTACTTTTGTTACCATCTTAAAACATTTTTCCGAAAACTCAACAAAGAAAACCGAGAAAGAAGGAGATATTTACTGTCTTCTTTCCATCTTTGGAAATACCTCACTACCCGCAGAGAGAGTAAGCAAGTTTGTATGGGACGGAATATTAGATGGATATATATATTCATCTACAAAAAGCACCAACGAATCTCTCAAAGATGGTATTACAGAGGGCGTAAGGAAATTACAAAATTTGATGAAGAACGACAAATCTCTTGAAGATCTAGGGGTTAATGTAAATTTTGTTTTAGTAGCACAGAAGAAAGAGGGCTTGTATATTGGGAATTTAGGTGAGAATGAGGTTTTTGTTTTCAAAGATGGGAAATTTGTAAATATTACGGAAATATTGGGAAAGAGCAAAGCAAGTACTGCCGGCGTAGCCCTTGAAGAAGGAGATATCCTCATTGTCTCAACCATGGGTGTAATCTCCAAAACTCTCGGAGAATTAGGGAAATTAACATCTGCAGAACCAGTAATTGCAGAGCTCAAGGAGATGGGGAAGACGCTTTCAGGAACTCAAGGATTGGTATTTTTTGCGTACGAAGATGAAAGTCAAATTAGAACCAAACCACCTGTCTCTCAATTCCATATGCCTATACTCAAAAAAGAACCAGTCGTCGAACCAAAACAAGAAGAAATCTCTGTACATGAGGAACCCAAAGCAATTTCAGATGTAAAAAAGATGCCATTTAAAAAGTTGGATATTCAACTTCCAATGATTAGGGGAAGTTTGAAAGGAGTGGAAAAATATTGGGAGAAGGTTAAGCCTGTGTTGGTAAAAATATGGAATGGTATAGGACATGTGATAAATGCAATAGCTAAGAAAATAGAAACATTATCTAAGCGAATATCTTCAAAATTAACCGAGCTATACGGTAACAAAAAATGGTTTAAAAAAGCTGCAGCACAACTTTCTACGGTAAAGATTAACAGACCAAATTTCAACGGAAAGGGAATGCGAATTGATGGTTACAGAACTAGAGATACTAGGGTTAAAAGAATTAGATTAGTACTTTTAGTCATTGGTGGAGTAGTTTTGTTAGCGTTGGGTATCAATTTTACAATTAAGACCCGTCAGGCAAGTATAGTGCATAACCAAGCGACTCAGATTTTTACCAGTACTGAAATCTTAGTAAAGAAGGCTGAAAATATGTCTACATCAGACAAAAATACTGCAGAAGTAGCAATATACCAAGCAAAAAATGCATTAAAAGAAGTACCTGAAAATATCTCTGAAAAAGATATGGGTATTAAGAATGGATTAGAATCTAGAATATTAGTTGTTGAAGATTCATTGTACAAACGAGTAGGGGTGAGTGATACCAATGGAAAGGTAACGACCTTTGTTGATTCAAGATTATCATTTGGAGACAACTCAAATCCTACAGATATTGAGGTGTATTCTGATGATTCAGGAAACGAATATCTCTTGGTTACAGACAAAGGATTAAATGCTGTTTTCAGAGTGTCACTGTATGACAAAACCTCACAAAGATTAGTCGATACTTCTGGATTACTCAAAGATCCGGAGTATGTATCAATGGGGAATGGTGGGGTATTTGTGTTTGATAACAAAACAGGTGTAGTAAAGGCGCCATTTGATTCTGAAAAATGGTTTGGAACATTTGTCGCTCTTTCTGGATTAGCTAGGGAGAATATTAAGGCAAAAAATATTAGCGAATTTATTATCCTTACAGAATCAGATAACGTATATCTTGTTGATCAGGATGATAACGCAGTTCTGAAGTCAGTATTCTCATATGAGAATAGGTATGGCTTGTACTACAAATATATTCCCGACGATAGATTGGCGAATGCAACAGATATTCTTGCAGATTTAAGTGTATACGTTTTGACAAAGGATGCACCACAATTAGTAAGGTATAGCTATGACTATGTTGAGCAAAAACAGACCGAAAATCCATTAACAATAACCGGCGTAAATGGAGACTTGGGGACATTAACAAAAGGTTTTACTAGAAGTAGTTTAGACGATGGGCTGTTTGTATTTGATCAAACCAATAAGCGATTCATCAATTTTGAAAAACCTCAAGAGGGTGGTGGAAATGTATTACACCCCAATGAAGCGGTATTAAAGAAACAGTACGTATACAGGGGGACTAAGAATGATACGTGGAGTAATGTAAAAGACTTTGTAGTAGATTCTGCTAACTCATCAATGTATATCCTCGATGGGTCAGTTATCTGGAAGGTCGTGTTATAATATCCGTATGAAAATTGTTAATAAAAAAGCATCTTTTAACTATGAAATATTAGAATCTCTGGAAGCAGGGGTTATATTAACTGGTGCGGAAGTAAAATCTATAAAATCAGGAAGAGCCAATATTGGTGATGCTTATGTTAAGGTCATAAATAATGAATTGTGGCTTGTCAATGCGGATATCCCTAAATATCAATTTGCGTCAGACAAGAACTATGACTCTGCTAGATCTAAGAAGTTGTTAATAAATAGGGATCAGTTAAATAAGCTAGAGAGTAAGATTAAACAAGGGAACTTAACTTTAATACCTGTTAGCTTGTATACTGTTAGAGGAATGATAAAGGTGGAAGTAGGATTGGCTAAGGGTAGGAAATATCATGAAAAACGTGATAGAGACAAGGAAAGAGATCTTGATAGAGAGTTACATATTGAAAATAGGCGCTATGTGGTGTAATATTATAGGACTATGATGAATATTAATACATCTACAAATGAATTTGCACCAGTTGAGGCACCTGTTATAGGTGGGTTTGAAGCACAAAAACCAGTTTCTGAAGTTGTTCCAAATGCAGTAGAGGTAACAAATCCTATTGCGACAACAGCACCAATTGCAATCGGAAAAGATAGCCCTGAAGTAGCATCAGCACCAGTTACAGATGTTCCAAAGATGACCGTTGTTAAACCAGTAATAGGTCCAGATTTTGTTAATAATAGTGGCAAGGATGAAGATGAGGCTTTGTTTAATAAAGCAAATGGTCTTTCTCCTGTGGATTAATCCTCTTTGATATATATATCCCTGTGTGATATTCTTTAGACATAAGATTGTCATACTGCCATTATGAATTCGAATGAATTCACATACTCACAAGTAATAGGACCGGTACCCAATAATACTGATATTGAAACAGGATCTAACGTAACATATCCAAAAGACACATACTCCGACCTCTATGGAGGTAAAACTATCAATATTCCTTGGGGTTGGATAACCTTCGTTTTGGTATTGATTGGTGCTTGTGTAGGCGCATATTTCATTGTAAAAAAGAAATTAATACACAAGGATAGAAATGAAAAAGCCAATGATGGAGTATTAATGGAAGTAAGGTTGCCAAGAGATAATGAAGTAGAAATAGGGGTAGCAGAACAGATGTTCGCAAATATCTGTGGTATTGGTGGAAAAGGGGATGGCTTAGCAGAACATTTTACCGTTGGAAATGCTGTAAGTTTTGAGATGGTAGGACTACCAGGAGAAATACGGTTCTTTGTACATTGTCCTAAGAAACTCGCAGACCTAGTTGAGAAACAAATCCTCGGATCATATCAAGATGCAGACGTAACCATAGTAAACGAATACAATATCTTTGCCCCACATACTCAATCGGCATATGCGCGATTGATATTAGATGAAGATTCATATGCGCCACTTCGAGTAGCGGAGAACTTTACAGGAGATCCATTGGCCAATGTACTTAGTACTTTAAGTAAGATATCAGACAATGAAGGTGTCATAGTTCAATTGGTTGTTACTCCAACGGATTCAAAATGGCAAAAGAATGGATCTAAGTTTGTTCAAAAGGTTGAGAGTAACAATTCGGATCCTGAGAAAAAGAAAATTAGTATATCTCAAGAAAAGCTTCAGGGAATAGGGAAGAAGGTTTCAAAACCTGGTTTAATGGGAGAGATAAGGATCATAACCAGTGCTCCAGATCAAGCTATAGCTAAGATGCATCTAGATAACATCATTGGTGCATTTGATCAATATAGCAATCCTGGCATTAACAGATTAAAGAAGGTAAAGGTAGAGAAGAAGGATGAGAAGAAGTTCATATATGATGTGGTATACAGAAGGACACCTGAATATGCAGAATCCATTTTTAATGTAGAAGAGCTTGCAGCTTTGTATCATTTTCCAAACAAGAATATATCTACTCCAAACATACATTGGTTACTTGCTAGAGAGTTGATTGCAGATAACTCGATAAGTTCAGATATTAAATCAAAGGATACGATATGGATAGGGAATAATTATTTCAGAGGTAAGAAGAAAGTGGTGTGCTTTAATCGAGATGATAGAAGGAGACACTCATATATTCTTGGACAAACGGGTACAGGTAAATCATGGCTCATGAAGCGAATGATTTTACAGGATATATACAATGGTGATGGGGTTTGCTTCATTGATCCACACGGACAAGCGGCAGAGGATATCTTAGCCTTAATTCCTCCTGAGAGAGCAGAGGATGTTATCTACTTTGATGCGGGTGATTTTGAAAGGCCTTTTGGTCTTAATATCATGGAATTCTACAATGAACAACACAAGCACCAGATCGTTAATAGCTTCATTGCTTTGCTCATAAGGCTCTTTGACCCTCATAACCAAGGTTATGTAGGTCCAGCTATGCAACAGGCTGTTAGAAACTCTATGCTTACAGCTATGTCTAAAGAGGGTTCTACTTTGATTGAGGTTGTTAGAATGCTTCAGGATGAGGAGTGGGTGATGAGCTACTGGTTACCAATGGTCAAAGATGAATTGGTAAGAAGATATTGGACAGATCAGGTTGCTAAGACCGACAAGAAGACTAAGTCAGAATCTTTAACATACTTCATTTCAAAGTTTGATAAATTTACGACTAACTTGGCAGTAAGGAATATTATTGGCCAATCCAAGTCATCTTTTGATTTTAGAGATGTGATGGATAACCAGAAGATTTTGATTATTAATCTTTCTAAGGGTTCAATAGGGGATGATAATATGTCTTTCATTGGTCTTCTTTTAGTACAGAAGATGCTTGCAGCTGCACTGAGTAGAGAGAATATGCCAGAGAGTCAGAGAAAAGATTTCTTCTTCTATGCTGATGAGTTCCAGAATTTTGCGACTGAGGAGTTCTCTTCAATATTGTCAGAGGCTAGAAAGTATAGGTTGGATCTTACAATTGCACATCAATATATTGGTCAATTACCAGAGGATATTAGGAATGCGGTATTTGGTAATGTTGGATCATTGTTCATTACGAGATGTAGTGCTGAGGATGCTAAATTCTTAGAGACTCAGTTTGAACCATATATTAAGGCTGGGGATATGGTTAACCAGGGCTCTGGGCATTGGTATGTTAAGTTGCTTAACAATGGTATGTATCCTGCTCCGTTCTCTTTGGATTCTTTGTATGGTCCTAAATATCCAGAGAGTGGGTTTGATTTACCTGAACATAAGGAGGTTGCTGATATTATTAAGAAGTACTCTAGAGCTAAGTATGGTAGGGATATTGCGGTTATTAATGAGGATATTAAGATTAGGTCACAACTTGATAGGAAGCCTGAACCTAATCCTATGAATTCTCCTTTTCCACCAATGGGATTCTAGAAGCTAATTCTCTTTTGAATGTATGAAGTTCAATAGTGCAACTACGGATCTTTCTTCAGAGATTCTTCCATCTTTGCACATCTCTACTGCTTTACCAAAAGGAACCCACATTTTCTCTATATATTCTCCATCACCAGGTTCATTATCTTCTAATTCTATGAAATCATTTGTAGTGTAGTAATATAAATCCCATTCTATGGTTGCCCCACAGGTAGATTTCTTGGAAAACTCAAGCGAATGAATATCTAAACCCAGTTCCTCCCTTGCTTCTTTATGGACGGCATCTTCTATAGCTTTGTTAAGCTTGGATTTGTCTTCACGAATAAGCAAGTATTCCTCTAATGTATCTACTACTTTTCCTCCTGCTAATCTATAATCAAGTCCATTTAATTCATAGCGAAATTCTTTCATTAGAAGTATTTCTCCTTCTTTATATGCAATTATTCTCACTCCTGGGGATCTTACTGCCTTTTCAAATTTCACAATCTTCCCATTTATTTCCTTATCTTCTAGTTCTACTCCAATAATTCTACCTTTGTAATCAAAAACTTTAGACATATGATTGTTTAAAGAAGTTATTGAAATATTATATCATTAAGCTTGGTATCTTCTAAAATAGTTGTTATTTTGATAGAATAGGCTACTTTACATGGGAGTATAGCTCAGTTGGTAGAGCGCGGTTCTTATAAAGCCGTGGTCGATGGTCCGATTCCATCTACTCCCATATTCTCATTTTCAAATGGATACGTTAATAGAAGGCTTGCTTCTAAGCTATATACTTATTTCAATAGGGGATTATAACTCCTTAAGATTCTTCTGATCTTCTTTTTGCATCTTAACAAGGTTAAGATACTTTTCAGTAGTAGAAAGTCTCTTGTGACCAACCAACTTAGAAACAACAACTAAGCTAACACCATTAGAAAGGTGATGAGCAATAAATGTATTTCTTAAATCATTAACCTTAGCATTCTTAATACCACCTCTTTCAAAAGCCTTATCTATAGCTGTTCTAATATTTCTTACTAACAAAGGTCTCCCATTCTTAGTAACAAATAGTGTGTCATCTTCTGTTTCTGGTCTAACATCTAAATATTCATCAATAGCTTTCTTAGCTGATTTATTTAGAGGAACCTTTCTGAATGGATGACTACCAGCTGCTTTAATGTAGAGGTAATCAATCTTGCCATCCTTAGATTTTCTAATATCTTCCAATGCTAATGCTGCTAATTCACCAATTCTGATACCGGTTTGAAGTAATACTTCGACAATAGAGTAGAGTCTAATATCAATTCTACTAACATCTCTCAATGCTCTGTATTCCATCTCTGTTAAAACTCTAGGAGGTTTGGTCTCAAACTTTGGATGAGCTAACTTCTCAGAAGGATTATCAGAGATTATAGAGTTGTCTATAAGATATCTGTAGAATGTTCTAGTGCTATTTATCTTTCTTGAAATACTCTTTGGTGTATAGTTGTTGTCTTGTAAGGATTGTTTGTACTTTTCCAAATCTTCAATCTTGGTATCTTCTATTGTGGTACATCCTTCTTTAGAGAAAAAATTCAAAAGCTGCTCGATATCTTTAGCATAGGCTATAACAGTTGCTTCAGACCTACCTTTAGATCTTAAATCACCTATAAACTTATTTCTTTTTTCTTCAAAATTTGGATTATTTATTGCTCCCACTGTATTAAACCTTTAATTTATTAATAGGCCTCTATGTCTATAGGCAAATTATATCATTACTAGGGGTGAAGGGCAATAATAATTGTATATGGGCTGGATAATAACTTTCTTAATATTTCTCCCTGTTTTATAATATTTCCATGGATAAAGTATCATATAGATCTAATGGTATACCTCGTAGAGAGGTTAAGAAGACAATTGCACCTGCCTTGTTTAGTAATTCCTTTGTTAAAGTAGGCTTTATACTCATTTCCGCCTTTCTTCTCTACAATGTTACTCACTCCATAGATATTACGGTTCAGAAGGTTGATATTCTTAAGAATGCTAGATTGGAAGTAGAGAAATTGAGGGTTACCAATCTTACATTGGCTACTCAATTGCAGAATATGCAATCTCCTGAATATATTGAGGTGGAGGCTAGGGATAGGCTTAACTTCTCTGGGAACAAGGATTTGGTATTTGTAATACCGGAGTCTTTACTAAGTACGGCTAAGGAAAGATTAGATGGAATACTAAACGAAAAACCAGTAGAAAGTGAAAAGTCCGTTCTTCAACAGTGGGGCGAGCTTTTAATACATGGTGTGTAATTTCTAATGTTGGAATATGTTGTTGTATGTAGTATAATCCGTATTACTGTGTTAACGCGGGGTAGAGCAGTGGCAGCTCGTCAGGCTCATAACCTGAAAGTCGTTGGTTCGAGTCCAACCCCCGCAACCATTTAAAAATTTCCCTGGAGTGTTGTCTTGGATTTAAGAACTTTTTGTGCTAGAATTACGCCAGAAACGACTCTAATACAGCATTTCCTAATAATATGTTAAATATACTAATATGCCATTAACAAATCAACCAGTTAAAGGAATGTACATAATGGAAGAGAATAAAATCTATTATCTTCTAGACAGACAATTGAAAACACAAGGAAGACAAGGTGGATTGATAATCATGAGATTACAATCTATGGAAACAGGTAATCAGATTACTAAGACTATTAAATCTGGTGCTAAGGTAGAGCATATTGAACCTGAGACTAAGGAAATGCAATATCTATATTCTGATGAGAAGGGTTCTTACTTCATGGATTCTGAAACATATGAGACTATCAATATCCCTAAGGATACAATAGGGAATTATGTTAACTTCCTTAAGGAGGGTTCTACAACCTTAATCCTTATGTATGAGGGTAAGATATTGAATATTAAAGAAGTACCTACTGTTGTATTAACGGTTACTGAAACATCTGATGCGGTTAAGGGTAATACTGCTAACAGTGCTACTAAATTAGCTAAGGTAGAGACAGGTTTTGAACTTCAAGTCCCAATGTTTATCAAAGAAGGAGACGAGATCAAAATCAATACAGATTCTGGTACATATTCAGGAAAAGCTAATTAGTTTTTGATATAATCTTTTACAACTTGGTGGAATAGCTCAGAAGGTTAGAGCATAGGATTCATAAACCTAAGGTCGGTGGTTCGATTCCACCTTCCACCATATTTATTTCCCAATTACCCTGTAGTATAATAGCTTTTGATATAGATATATCAATTTGCTCGTTTTTCAACCATCAATTATTTGATGGATCATATTCATTTAGGAGGATAGCATGGATCTCGATGAGGTTTTAAATACTGTTGCAGAAAAAACGGAGAAGATGACTCGTTTACGAGGTGCTGTGGCAGTTGCTTGTCTCACAGACAGCGGTTTGAAAGTGATTTGTATTCCCGTAAACGTGGGCAAGAAATTTCGACATGAGAATAGGTTTCGAGAGAAAATGCCCGATCTTAACCTTGATTCCCTGGAAAAAGAATTTCTTTTCTTTGCCACTGAAGATGCTGTTATCACGCTTGGACAACTCTTCTTTGACATGAATCATCATAGTGATGAAGCAGAAGAGGATGATTGCGACGACGCAGATTTAGCATTAAGTGGTAACGCCTCTTGTGGTTATATAATCGATGCCTGTACTGCGGCCAGTATTATGATTAGCCCAATGGATCAGAAGTTTGAGAATCTTCTAATTCAAAAAATGATGAAATGAACTATGAGCAAAACGAGCAACCGGCAGGTATATGTAAAAATATACCTGTCCGGATGCTTCAAGAGAATGAAATTACAATATTTATTTCCTCATTGGCCTGTAGTACAATATGGCTAAGATACATAAGGTATCATTAGCTCGTAATACATTCAAAATACCGGAAAGGAAAGGTGAACCATGACCCGTGAATATGTAGGGCAATCATTACTTGCGCCAGTAGATATGTCTGTAAGGAATACCATCGCAAAGTTTGATCCCTACAAAATCGATGATTCGATGGTATCTCAGAAAGCTGGGCAAATAGAATATGATATTAAAGGAAAAAATGGTACATACAAAATTCTATTTCTTTACCCAAAGACTTGGGATACAGAACCGTTTAAACCATTTGAGGGGAGGAAATCATCTCAGGTATTCTTTGAGATGAGAGGGGACGAACCTCCACATTTGGATACTCACTTAGGTCCAGAGTATGTAGAAAAATATCTGCCTATATGGCATATATATATTTTCTTTACATATTCCCTAGCTGGAGAAGTATTGATCAGTAAGGAGTTTCTCAATGAGATGTTAGAGATGTTAGTTCAAGAATTCCGGCAAAATTTGAAGTAGAACGAGCTGAGCCTACAGGTATCTGTAATTTTAATTGGATACCTGTAGGACTTAGCATAAATAAACAGTTATTTATTTCCAAACAGACTTATAGTATAATAACGGCTAAATACATAGGTATTATAGCTCGTTCTACCACAATGCAATTTCGCATTGTGTCATATTCTTAAGGAGGAAAAATGGATTCGTTAGGTATAAGTTTAGCAGAACATTTCAAAAGTGACTTTGCTCTTGCAGCAGAACAGTTCATTAGTACTGTTGTAATGTCTTCACAGAGAACAACCCTGAAGGAAGATTCTGGACGAATTAAAGTCTCGTTGAAGGGCAAAATGCTTATTTCTTGTATTTACCCTAAAGAATGGGAAAAGTTTGAATACATTCCGCTTGGTAAGCATAAGGAATACAGATCTTTTTCAGTTTTGCGACATCAAAAAGGAGAACCAATAGAGTGGGAAGAGTTCAAAGATATTGGGAAATACAGTCCGACGCTCAATATCCTTGTAGCTCTGACGGTTGATGGAATCGCAGATTCCCCAGAAGCAAAAGAGCTTCTGGAGTTATTCTGGAATCAGCTTGTCCCTGTTCTGATGGGAAATTAACCAACATTAGGTCATATTTTTAAGGAGGAAAAACGATGGGTTTTAATGATGACGATAGTAAGGATGGACCTGGGAAGAAAACTTCTTCTCAAACGGTGACGAAAATTGAAGACTTCGAAAGCCGTATCAGAAAAGCAATTAAGCCAAGTGACGAATTCAACGCAACATATGTTATGGCTGACCTTCGTGAAGCACCAGGCCGTTTTCTTCTCGGGGTTGTAGGGAACAAATTGAAGCAAACTTCAATAGCGCATTCTCATCGAGATATCGTGGATTGTCTGCTCCGATTTGTTAAGAATGAACCTGAGTCGTATGACTACCTTGGTTTAATCGCCTCTCCATCAGGAAAAGTTGTAGTTATCTTCCATGTGATGCGAGTAGGTGGTCTTGTCTCTGATGATGTGCATCCATTTGTGGTTCAGGATGAGGAGATTAAGGAGCGGCTTAAGCCTATTCTTGAGAATATGTAATGGTAGGACGAGCAGCCGACAGGTGTATGTAATCTATACACCTGTCGTATGTTCAAAACATAACCAATATTTCCTTTAGAATACTCATCCCTTTTGATATAATCATATATATTAGGAATCAAATCACCAGATATACATACATATCTAAAACATTCCCAATCTAATTTAGATAATTACATCAAAATGGATAACAAAGAACCAAAGAAAAAAGAAGTAAAGATAGATATTAGAAAAATGCCAACAGGAAGGAAGATAAATATACCAAGTATTGTAGTATCGTTAGTATTAACTGCAGCATTAGCCGCAGGATTCTTTTGGATTAGAGGACTAGGATCAAAAGGAACAGAAGTCTCCATAAGTGAGATAGTAACAAATATCGCAGATGGAAAGTATGAAAACCTCACATTGAAAGATGATACAGTAATACTACAAGAAAAAGATTCCAACAACCTCATTGTAAAGAAATATGCATTACTACCAAATGGAGCAGACTTTTACCAAATACTCTCAGACGCAGGTATAAATATCAAAGATCTAAAAAACGATTTCTACCAACCAGCAGTTGGAGTATCCTTCAGTGACATCATCAGTATTGTATTCCTAGTAGTAGGAGGAATATTGGTATTCATAATGATAAAGAATATGCAGGCATCAGGTGGAAAGATCATGGACTTTGGAGAAAGTAAGGCTAAATTACTCTTTGGAAAGAAAACAGGTACAACGTTTGATGATGTAGCTGGTATCGAAGAGGTAAAAGAAGAATTAACAGAAATAGTAGATTTCCTTAAGAACCCTAAAAAATATCTAGCCGCAGGTGCAAGAATCCCTAAGGGAGTATTACTTGCAGGCGCTCCAGGGACAGGAAAAACCTTGTTAGCAAAAGCCGTCGCTGGCGAAGCAGGTGTGCCATTCTTCCACACATCAGGCTCTGAATTTGAAGAAATGTTAGTAGGAGCAGGAGCATCAAGAGTAAGAGACCTTTTCAAAAAAGCTAAGAATGTAGCACCATGTATCATCTTCATAGATGAAATCGATGCAGTAGCTAAGAAGAGAGGAACAGTACTACACTCTGGAGCAGGAGAGCAAACATTGAATCAGATATTGGTAGAAATGGATGGGTTAGAAGGAAGAGAGAACGTAATTGTACTTGCAGCTACAAATAGACCAGATGTATTGGACCCTGCAATCTTAAGACCAGGAAGATTCGACAGAATGGTTGTAGTGCAAATGCCAGATATGAAGGGAAGAAAATCAATTCTTGATGTACATGCAAAAAACAAAAAGTTTGATGATATCTCTGATCTTGAAATGTTGGCTAAGAAGACAGTTGGATATTCTGGAGCAGATTTAGAAAATCTTCTAAATGAGGCAGCTATAATGGCAGCAAAAGAAGACAGAAAGAAAATTAGTCATGATGACCTAATGGAATCCTACTTGAAGGTAAAACTCGGAAGAAAGAAGAAGGGTAAGGAACAGGATGTGGAGGATATTAAACGAACCGCATATCATGAAGCTGGACACGCAATTGTTGCGAAGTTTACTGAAGGATCAGATCCAGTAGAGCAGGTATCTATCATCTCAAGAGGAATGACAGGTGGAGTAACAGTATATTTACCAGAAAAAGAGAGAACATTCATGCACAAAAAGCAGATGCTTTCATGGTTGAGAACAGGTGTTGGAGGAAGAGCTGCAGAAGAAGTCTTCTTAGGAGATATCTCTTCAGGTGCATCTGGCGATATTGAACAGATAACGGAAACCGCAAAGAGCATGGTTATGGAACTTGGAATGAGTGAGAAGTTAGGATTAATTAAGTATGGAGACAGAGAGGAGACAAAGAACCTTGGATACTCCTACGGTGGCGGTAAAGATTACAGTGAAAAGACAGCGCAGATAATTGATGAGGAGATTAAGCGATTAACAGATGAAGCATATGAATATTCAAAGAAACTTTTGAAAGACAAGAAGGAATATGTTGAAAAACTAGTAGCCTTCTTGATTGAGAAAGAGGTAATTACAGGTGAGGAGTTTGAAGCACTTCTTGTTAAGTAGTAAAATCAATATATGAATATACAAAGAACATCCAAGGATGTCTTCTTAGCAATAGATGCTAATGCCATTATACATAGAGCATTTCATGCATACCCATCTACTCTTCAAACTGAGGATGGTGTTCAAGTAAACGCGGTATATGGCTTCACTGTAATGCTTCTAGAAGCCCTAAAACAATTCCACCCAGAATATGTCTTTTGCGCATTTGATACCAAAGCTCCAACGTTTAGACATATTGAATTTGCTGAATACAAAGGTACTAGAAAACCTACAGACCAATCACTCTTAGATCAATTTCCATTGGTAGAGGAGGTCCTTAAAGCATTCAATATCCCAATCATCAAACAAGAAGGCTTCGAAGCTGATGATATCCTCGGAACAGTATCCAAGATGGTAGATAGCGGAAAGTGGAAGAACGAGAATCTGGATTTCTACATATTAAGTGGGGACAGGGACTTGCTACAGTTAGTAAAGAACGATATACGAGTATGCTTACCTGTGGGAAATTTCAAAAACCTAGTATTGTATGATACTGATGAAGTATTTAAATACATGGGAGTATATCCCAACCAAATCATAGATTACAAAGCCATAGTAGGGGATGCATCAGACAATATCCCCGGAATTAAGGGTATTGGAGGCAAAACAGCTGTAGATTTACTAAAAGAGCATGGAGACTTAGATACAATCTACAAAAACATATCTAAACTAAAACCAAGATTACAGGTACTCTTTGGAGAAGGCATAGAACAAGCGGAGATGAGTAGGATGTTGGCTACCATAGAGCAGAATATGCACGTAGATATACATCTTGAGGATTGTAGAACAAAGGATTTTGACAGACGCAATGTATTGGAAATGTTTAAGAAGTTCAGTTTCAGATCATTAATGACAAAATTAGACGACCTTTTTGGAAAAGAAGAATCATCGGATTCACCACAATTAAGTATCTTTGGAACGAACTCAAATGCCGAAATAGATTGGCAGAGTATTGATACATTTAAAGAATTAACCGGAAGATCAAAGGAGATGGTAATTGGGTATGTATCAAAGGAAGAATCCTACAATCACGAACCATACTATGTTGTCCGATTTGATTTTGTAGGCGGTGGATTCCAGGATGGTCTCTTTAAAGAGATTGATACAATGATCCCTCAAGACTGCATAACCACATTCTACAATTGGGAAGAATTAACCGCACAAAAACATATTGTATTAAACTACGACAAATCCTTTGATGTAATGCTTTTTGCTCATACAATTAGTTCTGGGAAAAAGACATTAACATTTAAAGACTTGGCCTTTGACTATGCAGGAAAGATATTTGAAGAAAAGCTTTCTCCATTAAGAATGACTGATATATTGGATGCAATTGTGGAGATAAGGGAGAAGGAGACAAAGAAAGCGAATGAAACTGAACTGTATGAATATACTCAGAAAAGCATCAAAGAATATCTAAAAGTAGATGGTGATTACCTAGTGAATGTTCTTAAAAAGGTTGAAATGCCAGTAGCAGAGATACTTGGGAAGATGGAGAGAAGAGGAATTAAAATAGATGCGGGATATCTCAAAGCATTAGATACTGAGGTTAAAGGAACTATGGATAGGTTAGCACAGGAAATATATGATTCTGTAGGTCATGAATTCAATATTAATTCCCCGAAACAGTTAGGAGATGTACTTTTCAACGAGTTGCAATTACCAGTAGTAGGAAAGCAATCCACAAGAGAAGACGTCCTTGCTGGATTAGTAGGAGCACATCCATGCGTTGAGAAGCTCTTAGAATACCGAGAAGTCTCAAAGGTCTACGGTACATACACTGCACCTTTGCTTGAAATGGCTCAGAAAGACTCCAACACATCAATCCATACAGACTTTAAACAAGCAGGTACAACATCTGGTAGATTCTCATCTGTAAATCCAAATATGCAAAATCTCCCAGCATCGGGTACATGGTCAGAGAAATTAAGAAAAGCCTTTGTACCTAATGACGGATTCAAGTTTGTAGGAATGGACTATGCCCAAATGGAATTAAGAATCATGGCGGATATGTCGAGAGATGACTTGCTCATAAAGGACTTCAGAGATGGATTAGATATTCACAAAGCCACAGCAGCAAGAATATTGGAAAAAGAAGTAGAAGATGTAACCAAAGCGGAAAGAAATGCTGGTAAGACAGTTAACTTCGCAATACTTTTCGGACAGACGTCATTTGGTCTCGCAAGATTACTAAATATTGATGCTCAGAAAGCTTCTGAATATATTCGAAATTACTTTGAGCACTATGTAGGAGTTGAAAACTACATTCGTATGCTAGAAAAAGATGCATACCGATATGGATATGTACAAAGCATGCTTGGCACAACAAGAAGAATAGCTGCTGTAAAATCAAAGAATATTACAGCTAGAAGAGCTGCATTAAGAGAGGCCGTAAACATGCCAATCCAAGGTACAGAAGCCGACATTATGAAGCTAGGTATGGTCAAACTTAATGAGTTAATTGAAAAGGAATTTGAAGGCGATGCATACATATTGCTCCAGATCCATGACGAATTTGTCTTCGAGGTTAAGGAAAAGAGAGCAGAGGAGTTTAGAGAGAAAGCTTGTACGATACTTAGAAACGCAGCATCATTAGAAACCACATTAGAAGTTCACGATAGCGTAGGGAAAGATTTGTCCGAATTGAAATAGGCATGTATAATTGTAACAGAGAATAAATTTAAGCCCCATGTGGATAACTATATGGCAACTACCCCCAAAAAGGAAAATCATGCATTGAGTACAATACTAACTCTTGGAGGAATTTTTTTAGGCGCATTTTTGATAACAAAACTTACACATCAAGAAACATCTACTACCCCTCTGAGTAAAGAAAGTGGCGAAAAGAAAAATCTCCTCGATAAGGGCAGCCCTAGGGCAGACCTTGAAAAAGAGGCTGAAGAAAAAATCTTAGGATTAAATGAAAGGCAGGTTAGGATACTCAAGGTTGTAAAAGAAAAGGGGATAATAACTCCAAAAGATCTTCAAACTTTAGTACCAGATGTGTCATCGAGAACACTCAGAAGAGATATGGATGTACTTGCCAAAGAGAAGTACATATCACAGAAAGGTAGTACTAAATCAACATTTTACAAATACATAGGGAGGTAATATGGAAAGAATAACATTTAAAAAAGTATGTGAAGTTTTTCAGCAATTAGAGGTAACTGACTCGAGGAATGACATGACTGGTATACTTGCAGACTTCTTAAAAACATTAGACAGCAAGGACGCACAGATCGTGGCATATCTTGTGCAAGGTAGATTGGCACCATTCTTTGTAGTAAGTGAATTTAACTTCTCTGAGAAGAGTTTGACCTCGCTTTTTGATGCATTGTGTAAGCTAAAAGGACGTAAGTTTGATATGCAAAAGAAGCGAACTGAACTAGGAGATATCGGTGACGCTGCGGAATTTCTTTCAAATGAATTAGGATTTAAGTCTGAGGAAATATCATTAGAGGAAATATACAATCGATTGTGGGAAATAATGAAGGCCTCTGGAACAGGTTCTGTTGAGAAGAAAAAAGCTTTAGTAATGAATTTTCTGCAGATCATGAATCCATTAGAAGCTAAATATCTGAGTAGGATAATCTGTGGAGAGTTGAGAATGGGATTGAACTCTAAGACGGTATTAGATGCTTTCTCATTTGTATTAAATGGAGACAAGAGTTTAAGAGAAAGATTGGATAGATCATACGGTGTAAGCGCTGATTTGGGATATATATGTTCCTTGATTATGAAGGTTAGAGATGGGGGCGATGAAAAGATCTTGGATTTACATATAACCCCAGGAGTACCTGTACTATCTAGGTTAGTTGAGAGAGTAGGCTCATTTGAAGAAGTTATTGAAAGATTTGGAAATGAATTCTTGGTTCAACCAAAATTCGATGGTTTGAGATGTCAGATTCACAAATTCAAGAAGGATGATTCAAGGTATGAAGAGAGGATGATGTGGGAAAACTTTGCAGAGGAGGCCTCTCAGGGCGGGCTTTTTGAATCTAAAGCCAAGGAATATGAAGTGAGATTGTTTACTAGAAATTTAGAGGATGTTACTGATATGTTCCCAGAAATCGTTGATGCAGCTATGGAATTTAAACAAGAATCATTTGTATTGGATTCGGAGGTATTAGGGTGGAACTACAAAGAGAATACATTCTTAAGTTACCAAGAGACTATGCAGAGGAGAAGGAAGTATGGGGTAGAGGGAATGCAAGCTGATATTCCAGTGAAAGCCCAAACCTTTGATTTACTGTATTTAAATGGAAAAGACATATCTGAAATTGATACTTCTGAGCGAGTATTCCAGTTAGAGAAGGGATTTTCCTATACCCACGGGGGTATAGAGGTGTGCAGCACGACTGTAATTAGTAATATTGAGGATCTGAAGGCGATATTTGATGAAAATGTCGGAAAGAAGCTGGAAGGTATCATTGTGAAGCAGTTAGCAGGGCCATATTATCCTGGTGCTAGAAACTTTGAATGGATTAAATTAAAGAAATCTATGCAAAAAGAGTTGGTAGATACTATAGATTTGGTAGCTGTAGGCTTCTACAATGGGTCTGGAAGACGAAGTAAGCTAGGAGTTGGCGCTATATTGGGTGCACTCTACAATCCTGAATCTGATATATATGAGGCTATTTGTAAAGTTGGTACTGGTTTTAGTGATGAACAGTTGAAAAGCATAGGTGAAGGCTTTAAAGATGATATTGTAAACAAGAAACCTAAGAATGTAGAAGTGAATGATATTCTTGCTCCAGATGTATGGGTAGATCCTAAGATTGTATTTTCTGTAGAAGCTGATGAAATTACGCAGAATATTAAGGCGGATTTAAATATAGGTGGTGGGCTTTCTTTAAGGTTCCCAAGGCTCGTAGAATGGAGTAGGGACAAGACTTCTGAGGAGGCTACTACTATAGAGGAATTAAAAAGGCTATATATAGTACAAAAAGGTAAGAAATAACTCTTGCATATATGTTTTTCTTGTGTTAGAATCCTGTCACGAGTTTGGGATACTTAAGGAGATACGGGAATCCTCTTAGAGAATAGCTCTAACGAATACCTGCAGTTCGTGAAATATTTTATCTTCGTATTATTACCACATTCAGCTCCTTAAAAGTTGAAGAGTGATAGGAAGTCTAAAACAATTAGGCTTTTTAAATATCGTGTGATTTGGTCACACAATTCATTTAGTCAAAAAAATTAAATCCAACCAACGCTGGTTGGTCTTTTTGCTTCGGCAAATTGCAAAGTCAAGCGTTTTTCAATGAGAGTTTGATCATAGCTCAGAATGAACGTTGGCTGTGTGCCTAAGGTATGCAAATCGAACGATCCCTTTGAGATTTCTGAAACTTCGGTTGATGATTTCTCGCCTGGGATAGTGGTAAACGGGTGAGTAACATGTGGATAATCTCCCTCAAAGTCAAGAACAGCTCGCCGAAAGGCGGGGTAATACTTGATAGTCTTACAGAATCATAAAGTTTTTGTATGTAAAACTCCGGTGCTTTGAGATGAGTCCGCATCCTATCAGCTAGTTGGTGAGGTAATAGCTCACCAAGGCTAAGACGGGTAGCTGGCGTGAGAGCGCGGTCAGCCACCATGGAACTGAGACACGGTCCATACTCCTACGGGAGGCAGCAATTAGGAATATTACACAATGGGGGCAACCCTGATGTAGCGACACAGCGTGGAGGAAGAAGGTCTTAGGATCGTAAACTCCTTTTATATGGGAAGAATAAATGACTGTACCATATGAATAAGTACCTGCTAACTACGTGCCAGAAGCATCGGTGATGCGTAGGGTACAAACGTTATTCGGATTTATTG